>NZ_JAWQJT010000002.1:2071764-2762353 GCF_033441515.1 Amycolatopsis solani | reverse complement strand
TTTCAACCACCCACCATGCGGTAGGTGGTGATATCCGGTATTAGACCTCGTTTCCAAGGCTTATCCCAGAGTGCAGGGCAGATTACCCACGTGTTACTCACCCGTTCGCCACTCATCCCCACCCGAAAGTGGTTCAGCGTTCGACTTGCATGTGTTAAGCACGCCGCCAGCGTTCGTCCTGAGCCAGGATCAAACTCTCCAACAATGAATAGTTTAATCGAGGCAATGTTCTTGCTCTCAAAGGAACCTCATACGAGGTTTCATATATAAGCTCTACTGGCTTAGTTCACTAGCACACTGTTGAGTTCTCAAGCAACACACCCCGAGTCGCACCGCCGTTGAGCGGCCTTACTCGAAGCGAGTTATTTCTAGCATTTTTTGGTGGGACACCCACTCAATCGCTTCGAGCGAGAGCTTGGTTCGTGTCCCGGCGGCCACCCGGTTTCCCTGGCGACTTGGAGAACTTTACACCCCCTCCAGGGGCCCGAAACAGGGGGGTACCTTAACCGCGTTACCGCAGGTCAAGGCCCTGTTCCGGGCCTACGGAGACGATCAGCCGCCGAGGGCGACGCCGGCGACGGTGCGCCGGCCCTTGCGGATCACGAGCCACTTGCCGTGCAGGGCGTCGCCCGGCGCAGGCTTCCACTCCTCGTCCGCGATCTTCTGGTTGTTGACGTACGCGCCGCCCTCCTTGACCGTGCGGCGCGCGGCGCCCTTGCTGTCGACCAGGCCGCCGGCGAGCAGCAGGTCGACGATCGTCGGTTCGCCCGACGGGTCGACCTTGCCGTTCGGCACCTCGGCCATCGCGGCGTCGAGGGTGCGTTCGTCCAGGTCGCCGAGCTCGCCGCGGCCGAACAGAGCCTGGCTGGCGTTGATGACCTGCCGGGTCTGCTCCTCGCCGTGCACGAGGACGGTGAACTCCTCCGCCAGCCGCTTCTGCGCGGCACGCAGGTGAGGACGCTCCGCGGTGTCCTCCGCGAGGGCGGCGATCTCCTCCTGGTCCAGGAAAGTGAACATCCGCAGGTAGCGGATCACGTCGGCGTCACCCACATTGACGAAGTACTGGTACCAGGCGTACGGCGAGGTCATCTCCGGGTCGAGCCAGAGGTTCCCGCCGCCGGTGGACTTGCCGAACTTGCGGCCCTCGGCGTCGGTGACCAGCGGCGCGGTCAGCGCGTGCGCGCCCGCTCCCTCGGTCCGGCGGATCAGATCGACCCCGCCGACGAGGTTGCCCCACTGGTCGGACCCGCCGACCTGCAGCTTGCAGCCGTACTGGCGGTACAGCTGCAGGTAGTCCTGCGATTGCAGGAGCAGGTAGCTGAACTCGGTGTACGACATGCCGTCGCCCTCGAGGCGGCGCTTCACCGTCTCCCGGTTGAGCATGACGTTGATCGAGAAGTGCTTCCCGACGTCGCGCAGGAACTCCAGGGCGCTCTGCTGCCCGGTCCAGTTCAGGTTGTTTTCGACGATCGCGCCGGTCGGCGAGTCGTCGAAGTCGACGAACCGCTCCAGCTGGCCGCGGATGCGCCCGGCCCACTCGGCGACGACGTCGAGGGTGTTCAACGTGCGTTCACCGGTGTCGCGCGGGTCGCCGATCATCCCCGTCGCGCCGCCGGCCAGCACGATGGGCCGGTGCCCCGCGCGCTGGAAGCGCTTGAGCATGAGCAGCGGGACCAGGTTGCCGGCGTGCAGGCTGGGCGCGGTCGGGTCGAACCCGCAATAGAGCGTGACGGGACCCTGGTCGAGCTCGCGCCGGAGGGCGTCGATGTCGGTGGACTGCGCGATCAGGCCGCGCCAGGACAGCTCGTCGAGGATGTGTTCGCTCACGCCTGTAGATCCTCCCGTACCTGGTCAACCGACTAAACGGCGGGTCGGACCCGGCGCTTCCCGCCGCGGCGGTAGGTCGACACGGCCGGCGAGCCGTCGACCCAGAACCGCCACGGCGTGTCCATCGCCATCGCCACGCCGACCCGGGGCCCGGTGCGGATCAGCTCGTCCGGTACCCGCTCACCCGCGTAGAGGCGGACCGGCGACGCCGGGTCGGTCAGGTCGACACCGTTCTGCTCGCGGTCGATGCGCAGCACCGACGTGAGGATCGCCGGGCCCTTGGCCAGCTCGCCGGTCCCCCGCGCGTTCGGGCGGCGCCGGCGGACGACGTCGAGGCCGGTGACGACCTCGCCCGCCCGCAGCAGCACCGCGCCCGCCACGCCGTCGTGGGAGCCGACGATGTTCGCGCAGAAGTGCATCCCGTAGACGAAGTACACGTACAGGTGACCCGCGGGCCCCCACATCACGGCGTTGCGCGGGGTCTGACCGCGGTAGCAGTGCGACGCCGGGTCGTCCTCGCCGCGGTAGGCCTCGACCTCGACCAGCCGGACGCCGACGGTGCCGTCGGGACCGTCGGCTTCCAGGACCGAGCCGAGCAGCAGCCGGGCCAGGTCGACGGGGTCGAGTGCCAGCTCCTCGCGCGTGAACAGCCGGTCGCTCACCACCACTCCCCTCGTCCCGCTGACCCGGCCGAGCCTAGCCAGGGGGTCAGTTGAGCCACTGGCGGGCCGCGGTGACGCGCTCTTCCAGCCGGGCGCGCTGCTCGGCCACGCGTTCCGGCGCCGTCCCGCCCCGCGCGTTGCGGGACTTCACGGAGCCTTCGACGGTGAGGACCGCGCGCACCTCGGGGGTCAGCGCCGGATTGATCTTCTCGAACTCCTCATCGGTCAGCTCGTCCAAGCCGACGCCGCGGGTCTCGGCGACGCGAACGCTCTCGCCTGCCGCTTCGTGCGCGACGCGGAACGGCACGCCCTGGCGCACCAGCCATTCCGCGATGTCGGTGGCCAGCGTGAACCCGGCCGGTGCGAGCTCGGCGAGCCGGTCGGTGTGGAAGGTCAGCGTGGCGAGCATGCCGGCGATCGCCGGGAACAGGAGCTCGAGCTGCTCGACCGAGTCGAACACCGGCTCCTTGTCCTCCTGGAGGTCGCGGTTGTAGGCCAGCGGCTGCGCCTTCAACGTGGCCAGCAGCCCGGTGAGGTTGCCGATCAGCCGGCCCGCCTTGCCGCGGGTCAGCTCCGCGACGTCGGGGTTCTTCTTCTGCGGCATGATCGAACTGCCGGTCGCCCACGCGTCGTCCAGCGTCACGTAGCCGAACTCGGCGGTGTTCCAGATGATCACCTCTTCGGCGATCCGGGACAGGTTCACCGAGAGCATGGCGACGGCGAAAGCGAATTCGGCGACGAAGTCGCGCGAAGCGGTGCCGTCGATCGAGTTCTCGACGCTGGTCGCGAAGCCCAGCTCCTCGGCGACGGCCTCCGGGTCGAGCCCCAGCGACGAGCCGGCGAGGGCCCCCGAGCCGTACGGCGACTCGGCCGTGCGGGCGTCCCAGTCCTGCAGCCGCGAGACGTCGCGCAGCAGGGCCTGGCCGTGGGCCAGCAGGTGGTGCGCGAGCAGCACCGGCTGGGCGTGCTGCAGGTGCGTGCGGCCGGGCAGGATCGCGTCCGGGTGGCGCTTCGCCTGCGAGACCAGCGCGTCGATGACTTCCAGGGTGCCGGCGACGACCCGGCGGGCGGCGTCGCGCAGCCACATCCGGAACAGCGTGGCCACCTGGTCGTTGCGCGACCGGCCGGCGCGCAGCTTGCCGCCGAGCTCGGTGCCCGCCCGCTCGAGCAGGCCGCGTTCGAGGGCCGTGTGCACGTCCTCGTCGGCGATCGTCGGGGTGAACTCCCCCGACGCGACGTCCTGGGCGAGCGCGTCGAGTGCGGTCAGCATGCCCGTGAGCTCGTCGTCGGTGAGCAGGCCCGCCTTGCGCAGCACGCGGGCGTGCGCGCGGGAGCCGGCGATGTCGTAGGGCGCCAGGCGCCAGTCGAAGTGCGTCGACGCGCTCAGCGCGGCCATCGCCTCCGCCGGACCGCTGGCGAACCGGCCGCCCCACAACTGGACCGGCTGCTCGTTCCCGCTCACTTTTCTCGCTTCTCCTCGGTGTTCGTGTGTTCAGGCGACCGTGATGCGGCCGTCGTACAGGACCAGGCGGACATTGGCACATCCGCGGCCGGCCCGCCGTTCGAGTGCGGCGCACGCTTCGCCGCGCCCGATCCGCTGCGCCTCACCCCGTGCGCACAGCATCCGGTGCGCTTCGGCGACGGAGACGGTCTCGCCGTCGATCGCCACCGGGACCCCGCGGTCGAAGGTGACGACGACCTCGTCCGGCGCGAGGAACTCGCCCTCGGCCGGGAAGATGTCGCCGATCATGGTGATCCTTCGTCTGCCGATCGTTGAGCGAGCGTGGCGAAGCGCGCGGCCAGTTCCTTGCCGTTCAGGGGCTCCCGCGCGATCACGGCGACGGTGTCGTCCCCCGCGATCGAGCCGACGACCTCTTCGAGCGCCGCGCGGTCGATGGCGCTGGCGAGGAACTGCGCCGCGCCCGGCGGGGTCCGCAGCACCATCAGGTTTCCGGACGAATCCGCCGAGACCATCAGTTCGGCCAGCAGCCGGGAGAGCCGTGAGGTGCCGCCCTGCACCCCGCGGACGGGGCTGCCGTCTTCGGGGATCACGTAGACCGGCGCCCCCGAGTCCGGACCGCGCAGCTTGACCGCGCCGAGCTCGTCGAGATCGCGCGACAGCGTCGCCTGCGTGACCTCGATGCCTTCGGCGGCCAGCAGCTTGGCCAGCTCGGTCTGGCTGCGGATGGTCATGGTCGACACGAGCTCGGTGATCCGCGCCTGCCGCCCCACCCGGCTGCTGGTCATCGCCGGCTCTCTTCGAAGAGCCAGACCAGCAGGGCCTTCTGGGCGTGCAGGCGGTTCTCCGCTTCGTCCCACACCGCGCTGGCCGGGCCGTCGATCACCTCGTCGGTGATCTCCCAGCCGCGGTGCGCGGGCAGGCAGTGCAGCACGATCGCGTCGTCCGCGGCCTTCTTCAGCAGCTCGGCGTTGACCTGCAGGGCGCGGAACGGGCCCACCCGGTCGAGGCCGTCGTTCTCCTGCCCCATCGACGTCCACGTGTCGGTGACGAGCACGTCCGCGCCGGCGACCGCCTCGTACGGGTCGGTGAAGACGGTGGCCGTGCCGCCGGTCTCCTCGCCGCGCTTCTTGGCGTCGAGCATGACCTGCTGGTCGGGCTGGAAGCCGAGCGGCGAGACCACCCGGACGTGCATCCCGGCGGTGACCCCGGCGAGCAGTAGCGAATGCGCCATGTTGTTGGCGCCGTCGCCGAGGTAGACGAGGGTCAGCCCGGCGAGCTTCCCCTTCCGCTCGCGGATGGTCATCAGGTCGGTGAGCGCCTGGCACGGGTGGAACTCGTCGGTCAGCGCGTTGACCACCGGGATCGACGCCGCCGACGCCATCGCCTCGATCCGCTTCTGGGCGAAGGTCCGCCAGACGATCCCGTCGACGTACCGGGACAGCACCCGCGAAGTGTCTTCGATGGTTTCCTCGCGGCCGAGCTGCATCGAGCGGCCGTCGACGATCACCGGGTGCCCGCCGAGCTGGCTGATGCCGACCTCGAACGAGAACCGGGTGCGCGTCGAGTTCTTCTCGAAGATCGCCGTGATGGACTTGCCGGCCAGGGTCTTGTTCCCCAGCGGGTCGGCCTTCAGCGCGTCGGCGATGTCCAGGATGGCCTGCTGTTCGGCCGGACTGACGTCGTCGTCGCGGAGGAAGTGGCGGAGCATCAGTCGGAGTCCTTCGTGGTGGAGTCGAGCGCGTTCGGGAGTGCGGAGAGGAAGCCTTCGACCTGCTCGCCGTCGAGCACGAGCGGCGGCGCGAGCCGGACGGTCTCCGGGGCGATCGGGTTGACGAGGAAGCCGGCGTCCTGGACGGCCTTCGCGACCGCCGCCGAAACGGGCTGCTTCAGCGCGATGCCGAGCAGCAGGCCGGCCCCGCGCACCCCGGCGACCAGCGGGTGGCCCAGCGCCTCGACGCCCGCCGCGATGTCCTTGCCCAGCGCGGAGACGTGGTCGAGGAGACCGTCCGTGGCGATGGTCTTCAGCACGGCCAGGCCGGCCGCGCAGCACACCGGGTTGCCGCCGAACGTCGTGCCGTGGTGGCCCGGCTTGAGCAGGTCGCCCGCCGCGCCGACACCGATGACCGCGCCCAGCGGCAGCCCGCCGCCGAGGCCCTTGGCCAAGGTGATCACGTCCGGGACGATGCCCGCCTGCTGGTAGCCGAACCAGGTGCCGAGCCGGCCGATGCCGGTCTGCACCTCGTCGAGCACCAGCAGCGTGCCGGTGGCCTTGGTGATCTCACGGGCGGCCTGCAGGTAGCCGTCCGGTGCCGGGAACACCCCGGCCTCACCCAGCACGGGTTCGAGGAAGACGGCCGCGGTGTCGGTGTCCACCGCCGCCTTGAGCGCCGCGACGTCCCCGTACGGGACGTGCTCCACGCCGGGTACGAGCGGCTTGAACGGGTCGCGCTTGCCGGGCTGGCCGGTGAGCGTCAGCGCGCCCATGGTCCGGCCGTGGAACGCGCCCTCGGCGGCGATCACCTTGGTGCGCCCGGTCAGCCGGCTGATCTTCAGCGCGGCTTCGTTGGCCTCGGCGCCGGAGTTGACGAACAGCACCCGGCCGTTGCCGGCGAGGCCGGCGACGTCGAGCAACGCCTCGGCGAGTTCGACGGTGACCGGGTTGACGTACAGGTTCGAGGTGTGGCCGAGCTGCTTGATCTGGTTCGTGACGGCTTCGACGATCGCCGGGTGGGCGTGCCCCAGCGCGTTCACGGCGATGCCGCCGAGCAGGTCGACGTACTCCTTGCCGTCGGCGTCCCACACCTTCGCGCCTTCGCCGCGGACGAGCGTCAGCGCCGGGGTGCCGTAGTTGTCCATCAGGGCGGACTGCCAGTGCTGCTGACCATCCACGTTGGACTTCAGGTCGGTCACGGGAGCTCCGTTTCGGGGAAGACCATGGTGCCGATACCGCGCGAGGTGAAGACTTCGAGCAGCACCGAGTGGGCGAGGCGGCCGTCGATCACGTGCGCCCGGCGCACGCCGCCGCGGATGGCGCGCACGCACGCCTCCATCTTCGGGATCATGCCGCTGGCCAGGCCGGGCAGCATGGTCTCGAGGCGATCGACGCGGATGCGGTCGATCAGCGAGGACCGGTCGGGCCAGTTCGCGTACAGGCCTTCGACGTCGGTGAGCACGACGAGCTTTTCGGCGCCCAGCGCCGCCGCGAGCGCGCCCGCCGCCGTGTCGGCGTTGACGTTGTGCACGACGCCCTCGACGTCCGGGGCGACGGTGGAGACGACCGGGATGCGCCCGGCGTTGACGATGTCGAGCACCGCGTCCGGGTTGACCTCGGCGACCTCGCCGACGAGCCCGATGTCGACCTGCTCACCGTCCACAGTGGCCTGTTTGCGCTCGGCGGTGAACAGCCGGGCGTCCTCGCCGGAGATGCCGACCGCGTACGGCCCGTGCGCGTTCATCAGCCCGACGAGCTCGCGGCTGACCTGGCCGGTGAGCACCATCCGGACGATGTCCATCGTTTCCGGCGTGGTGACGCGCAGGCCGCCCTTGAACTCGCCTTCGACGCCGAGGCGCTTGAGCATCGCGGTGATCTGCGGCCCGCCGCCGTGAACGACGACCGGGCGCAGGCCGGCCAGCCGCAGGAACACCATGTCCTCGGCGAAGGCCGCCTTCAGCTGGTCGTCGATCATGGCGTTGCCGCCGTACTTCACCACCACGGTGGCCCCGTGGAAGCGCTGCAGCCAGGGCAGTGCCTCGATCAGGACTCCGGCCTTCTCGGCCGCCGTCGCGAGTCTTTCGTCCGCGGAAATCAGAGCCTCCTGGTTCATGAGGAGTACGCGCTGTTCTCTTCGACGTAGCCGTGCGAAAGATCCGTGGTGTAGACGGTGGCCGCTTCGGTGCCGACCCCGAGGTCGACGACGATTTCGACGGCCCGCGCGGTGAGATCCGCCGCGGTCCGGTCGGCGGCCGGCATGCCCTGGGCGAACAGGGTGACGCCGTTGATCGTGATCGACACCGTCTCCGGGTCGATCCGGGCCGGGACCCGGCCCAGCGCCATGGCGATCCGGCCCCAGTTGGGGTCGGAACCGAAGAGCGCGGTCTTGACCAGGTTGTCCTCGGCGATCGTGCGGGCGACCGCCATCGCGTCGGTCTCCGATTCGGCGCCTTGGACGGTGATGTTGACGTCCTTCGTCGCGCCTTCGGAATCCGCGCGCAGCTGCAGCACGAGGTCGAGGCTGACCTTCGTGAGCAGCTCGGTGAGCTCCAGCTCGGTCGGCTCGACCCCGCTCGCGCCGGAGGCCAGCACCAGCACGGTGTCGTTGGTGGACGTGCCGCCGTCGACGTCGAGCCGGTCGAAGGTCACGCGGGTCGCCGCGCGCAGCGCGCGGTCGAGGGTTTCCTTGTCCACCACGGCGTCGGTGGTCAGGACCGAGAGCATGGTGGCGAGGTTCGGCGCGAGCATGCCCGCGCCCTTGGCGAAGCCGCCGACGCTCCAGCCGCTGTCGTGCTTCGCGAAGGCCTGCTTCGGTTTCGTGTCGGTGGTCATCACGCCCGTGGCCGCGTTCAGGCTCGCCTCGGCACTCGCGTCGAGTGCCTTGAACGCGGAGTCCACACCGGACAGGACGGCGGGCATCGGCAGCCGTTCGCCGATCAGGCCGGTGGAGCAGACGGCGACCTCGATGGCACCCGCCTGCAGGACTTCGGCGACCTTTTCGGCGGTGGCGTGGGTGTCCTGGAAGCCGCCCGGCCCGGTGGCCGCGTTGGCCCCGCCCGAGTTGAGGACGACGGCCTTGAGCCGCTGCTGCTTGAGCACTTCCTGCGACCACAGCACCGGCGCGGCCTTGATGACGTTGCGGGTGAACACGCCGGCCGCGACGTCCAGCGGGCCGTCGTTGACGACCAGGGTGAGGTCGAGCGCGCCGGACGCCTTGATCCCGGCGGCGACGCCGGCGGCGCGGAAGCCCTGGGGGCCGGTGACGGTCACGGTGCCACTCCTACGGTGGGAAGCCCGGTGGTTTCCGGGAGGCCGAGGGCCAGGTTCATCGACTGGACGGCACCGCCGGCGGTGCCCTTGGTCAGGTTGTCGATCGCGGCGACGACGACCAGGCGCCGGGCGCCGGTGTCGACCGCGACCTGCAGCTGGACGTTGTTCGATCCGAGCGTCGACGCGGTCGCCGGCCAGGCGCCGGCGGGCAGCAGCTGGACGAACGGCTCCGTGTCGTAGGCCTTCTCGTAGGCCTCGCGGACCGCGGCCTCGTCGACGTCGTCCTTCAGCGGAGCGCTCGCGGTGGTGAGGATGCCGCGGGGCATCGGCGCGAGGACCGGGGTGAAGGACACGGTGACCTTCTCGCCCGCGACGGCCGAAAGGTTCTGCGCGAACTCCGGGGTGTGGCGGTGGGCGCCGCCGACGCCGTACGCGCTCGCCGAGCCCATCACTTCGGAACCGAGCAGGTTCGGCTTGAGGCTCTTGCCCGCGCCGGAGGTGCCGGTGACCGCGACGACCGTGACGTCCGGCTCGATCAGCCCGGCTTCGAACGCGGGCGCGAGGGCCAGCGAGCCGCCGGTCGGGAAGCAGCCGGGGACGGCGACGCGCTTGGTGCCGACGAGCTTTTCGCGGGCGCCAGGCAGTTCGGGCAGGCCGTACGGCCACTGGCCGGCGTGCTCACCGCCGTACCAGCGCTGCCAGTCGGCCGGGTCGGCCAGGCGGTGGTCGGCGCCGAGGTCGACGACCAGGACCTCCGGACCGAGCTGCGCCGCGATCTCGGCGGAGTGCCCGTGGGGCAGCGCCAGGAAGACGACGTCGTGGCCGGCGAGGGTCTCCGGCGTCGTCTCGGCGAGGACGCGGTCGGCGAGTGGGACGAGGTGGGGCTGGTGGACGCCGAGTCTGGTGCCCGCGCTGCTGGCCGCCGTGAGGGCGCCGATCTCCACCTCGGGATGGGTCAGGAGCAGGCGCAGCAGTTCGCCGCCCGCGTACCCGCTGGCTCCGGCCACCGCGATGTTCACCGTCATACGCATGATTATGCACGCCCTTGCAAGGCTAAACAAACAGGTTTACCGGGAAGTGGCGCCCGCCACCTTGGGATGCTGAGCGCATGACGGACACCCCGGCCCGGCTGCTCGGCCTGCTCTCGCTGCTCCAGACGCCCCGGGAATGGCCGGGCAGCGAACTCGCCGGCCGGCTCGGGGTGAGCCCGCGCACCATCCGCCGCGACGTCGACCGGCTGCGCGAACTGGGCTACCCGGTCGAGGCGAGCCGCGGCGTCGCGGGCGGCTATCGGCTGGTCGCCGGCACCGCGATGCCGCCGCTGGTGCTCGACGACGACGAAGCCGTCGCGATCGCCGTGGGGCTGCGGACCGCCGCCGGACAGTCCGTTTCCGGGATCGAGGAAGCGTCGGTGCGGGCGCTGGCCAAGCTGGAGCAGGTACTGCCCGCGCGGTTGCGCCGCCGGGTGGGCGCTATAGGTACGGCGACGGTCGCCGTGGCGGCCACCGGACCCGTCGTCGATCCGGCGCAGCTGACGGTGTTCGCCGGCGCGATCACCAACCAGGAGACGGTCCGCTTCCGCTACCGGGCGAACGACGGGGCGGAGACCCGGCGCCGGGCCGAGCCGCTCCGGCTGGTCGCCGCGGGCCGACGCTGGTACCTGGTCGCCTACGACCTCGACCGGGCGGACTGGCGCGTCTTCCGCGCCGACCGCGTCCGCGACGCCCAGGCCACCGGCGGCCGGGTGGTCCCCCGCCGCCCGCCCGCGACGGACCTGGCGGCCTACGTCGTCGACCGCCTCTACGACCTCGCGCCGACGTACCGCGCGGTGGCCGTCTTGGCCGAGCCGGCGACGCAGATCGCGCCCCGCCTCGGGGTGGCGCCCGGCGAGCTGACCGACCTGGGCGACGGCCGGTGCCGGTGGCGGAGCCACTCGGACACGCTGGACTGGCTCGCGTTCCGGCTGCTGGGGTTGGGGTGTGGGTTCACGGTCGAGGAGCCGGCGGAACTGGTCGAACACCTGAAGGTGCTGGGCGCCCGCGCCATCGCGGCGGCGGGTGTGCCGGTGGTGGAGTGAGCGGGACGACGCCGTTCCGCCGGGTCGGGGTCGCACTCCAGCGGGCTGGGGGCGGTCGGCGACTGGCGCCGGGGAGTCTCTGGCGCGCTCTGGAGCCGGAGGCCGGGCCCGCCAAGCACGGCAGGCGACAACCGCCGAATCGTCACCAGCGCGCTCTGTCGCCAGAGACCGCACCTACCGACCACGGCAGGCGACAACCACCGCGCCTCCACCGGCGCGCTCTGGCCCCCGCGGCCACGCCCGCCCGCCCACCAGCCTGGCGCCGCTAGCGACAGCCGCCTGGGCGCGGTCGGCGACTGGCGCCGAGGCGCCTCCGGTGCGCTCTGGAGCCGGAGGCCGAACCCTCCCGCCCACCAGTCGGGCGCCGTGTCCTCCGGTCTGCCCCGGACCCGGAGATCGTGCCAACCAAGCACGGCAGGCGACCGACGGCGCGGGTCGGTCGTTCTTCGCTGTTCTACTCACCGGATTTCCTCCCCCGGATCGGGGTGGTGGGCCGGTCCGTCGGGGGCCGGCCCACCACCGGTGGTCAGCTCGGCTCGGCTCCGTCCAGGTCCGTGCGCCTGCTCGGCGGGACGGGGAGGTAGCAGCCCGGGTTCTCCGGGTCGCAGCCGACGCGGGGCAGGCGGGCGCGGATGCCGCCGGGGGTGCGCTCGAATGCCGTCGCTATCTCCGCGACGCTCTCGCCCGCGATCCAGCGGCTCTCCAGTTCCGCGTCCATTTCCTCGTTCCACGGGCGCCCTTGCTGGGCGGGGCGGCCGGCGGATCTTCGCCGCGGCGGCCGGGCCGTGCCGGTCGCGGCGAGCAGCTCGTCCGCGACCAGGTCGGCGACCGTGGCCGCGACCGCGACGTCCAGGTCGAGGCTGCCCTCGGCGACCGGTTCGCCGCCGGGGCCGCCGGCTTCCAGCGTGATCATGACCCTGGGGGTCGGTTCGGCGCGGTCGACGTCCGTCCTGGTCGAGACCACGAGGCGGTAGGTGTTTTCGGCTGCCCGGAACTCGGTCCGGCGCTGTTCGATGATCGACATGACCCGAAGCTAGCGCGCACCCCCGACAATTTTTGGCCACGCGCTGCTCACGGCCGACTTCGCTCCGAAATTGTCGGACCCCTCCCCTAACGTCCCCCTCGACCACACCGCGTCACGAGGAGGCGACGATGAGACACCCGCGGACAAGACGGTGCCCCGGTCCGGACGAGCCGGACCGGGGCACCGGGTGGAACTTCCGCTCAGAAGTGCAGCAGCTGTGCCAGCGTGCTCTGCTTCTCCTGGGCAGCCTTCGCGGAGCTGTCCGACTTCTGCGCCGCGGCGCCGTCGGGCACCGGCGCCGGCACCGGGTCGCACTGGACGTCCGAGTGGTTGCCGGGCTGACGCTTCGGCAGCGCGCCGGTCGCCAGGTAGTCGGCGATCTTGTCGTCCACACAGGACACCCCGGACAGCGAACCGGCGTGCGTCGTACCGCCCGGCGCGCTGATCAGGCTCGACTTCGGGAACCGCTTGCGGACCTCGAGGCTGCCCGCGTACGGCGTGGCGGCGTCGAGCTCCTCGCTGATCAGCAGCGCACCGGCGACCTTGCCGCCGTCGATGTTCACCGGCTTGCCCGCCTTCGCCGGCCAGTACACGCAGGGCGCGTTGAACCAGGCGTTGCCCCAGGTCTCGAACGGGGCCTTGAAGTAGGTGATCCAGTTGTCGGCGCGCCACTTGTTCCAGTTGGTCGGCCACTGCACGTCGGTGCACTGCACGCCGAGGTAGACGGCGAACCCGTTGTCGTCGCCGGGCGGGTTCGAGTTGTCGTAGAGCGCCTTCAGCGTCTGCCAGTCACCCTTGTGCACGTAGCCGTCGAAGGCCTTGGCCATGTCGACCCAGCCGAAGACGTAGTAGCCGGCCTGCAGGAAGACGTCGGTCCACTCGTCGCCGCCGATGACCCCGCCCGCCGGGTTCTTGGCGAGCTTGCGCTGCGTGTCGTACCACAGCTTCTCGACGGCGCCGCCGGTCTTGCCGAGGTGGTAGACGTTGTCGTAGGACGCCAGCCAGTCGAAGTAGATCTTGATGTTCTTGTCGAACGCGACGTCCTGGTCGAGGTTGGCCTCGTACCAGACCTTCCGCGGGTCGACGTTGCCGTCGAGCACCATCCGCCGGACGTTCTTCGGGTACAGCGTGCTGTACACCTGGCCGAGGTAGGTGCCGTAGGAGAAGCCGTAGTAGTTGATCTGCTTCTCGCCCAGCGCCTTGCGCAGGCTGTCCATGTCCTGCGCGACGTCGGTCGTCTTGATGTGGTCGAGGATTTCGCCGTTCTTGCGGCACGCGTCGGCGTACCCCTTCGAGCGGGCGAGCCACGTCTTCTCCAGCTGCGGCGTGGTCGGCACGTACGCCGGCCGGTTGTAGCTGAAGTAGTTCCCGTCGCAGCTGATCGACGGCTTGCTGGACCCGACGCCCCGCGGGTCGAAGCCGATCCAGTCGTAGTTGTCACCTGCGTGGTTCGGCACGTACTTGCCGAGCACCGAGAGGCCGAGGCCGGAGCCACCCGGGCCACCCGGGTTCACCAGCATGATGCCCTGGGACTGCGCGGTCTTGTGCTTGATCCGCGACACCGCGACGGAGACCTTCGCCCCGCCCGGCTTCGCGTAGTCCATCGGCACCTCGAGGAAGCCGCACTCGGCGCCGTTGGCCTTGAGGCTCGCCGACGCGCAGGGCCCCCAGGCGATCGGCGCCGGGGTGAACTGCACCCCGGGATCCGCCGAGGCGGCGGGCGCGGCGGCCATCAACCCGGCCGCGAGCCCCGCGGCGGCGACGGCGGCAACGATTCTTTTCACAGTCGTCCTTTTCGTCCGCATTCGACAGAGTTCGCCGTATTTCGACGAAACTACCGGCAACCCTGGACAATCTCGCCGACCGGCGCGACTTCCGCCATCCGCCTTTCGTCGGGACCTGCGCCCGCCGCCGAGCCCCGGAACTGTCGGTGGCCGGAAGTACGCTCCGGGTCGCCGGAAGGCGCAGGGAGGACGGATGAACGTGGACGATCGGCTGGTCAAGGCGATCCGCACCGGGCTGGCGGAGCTGGCCGACCCGGGGAAAGCGCCGGCGATGCAGGCGTACATGAAGTCGGCGATGCCGTTCCGCGGCGTGGCGAAACCTCAGCGCAGCGTGCTGCTCAAGCGGGTGCTCGCCGACCACATACTGCCCGATCGGGTGACATATTCAGCGACCGTCCTGGAGTTGTGGCGGACCGCCGAATTCCGCGAAGAGCGCTACGCGGCCATCGATCTTTCCGGTCATCGGGCGTACCGGGCGTGGCAGGACGCGGAACTGGTGCCGATGTACGAGGAAATGATCGTCAGCGGGGCCTGGTGGGACCACGTGGACGAGCTGGCGATCCGCCGGATCGGGCCGATCCTCCGCGCCGACCGCGCCCGGCTGACGCCCGTCATGCTGAGCTGGGCGGCCGACCTCGACCTGTGGCGCCGCCGGACGGCGATCATCTGCCAGGTCGGCGCCAAGGAGGACACCGACACGGACCTGCTGACCCGCGCGATCGAACCCGCGATCGCCGAGCCGGAGTTCTTCCTGCGCAAGGGAATCGGCTGGGCGTTGCGGGAGTACGCGAAGACATCGCCGGACTGGGTGCGGTCCTTCGTGGACGACCACCCGGGGCTGTCCGGGCTGTCGCGGAGGGAGGCGCTCAAGCACATCGGCTGAGCGCCGCCGGACCACGAGCCGGCGAGCCCGAGCGCGCCCTCGCCCCACGGATGGGAACGCGACGCTCCCGGCCGACGCCCCAGCGGCCCGCCGGTCCGGGCGCGACCGTGCCGGAACGCGAAGAAGGGCCGGTCTCCCGGCCCCTCTCCTCCAGCGTGATGCGTCCGGCGTGGTGCGTTCCGTCAGGCGCGCAGAGCCGCCTCGAAGCGCTCGGCCGCGGCCGCCACGGCCGCGTCGCGGGCCTTGGTGGCCTCGTCGACCGTCAGGGTGCGGTCGGCCGCCCGGAAGCGGAGCTTGTACGCCAGGGAACGCTTGCCCTCGCCGACCTGCTCGCCCGCGTACACGTCGAACAGCGTGATGTCCTCGAGGAGCTCGCCCGCTCCCTCGCGCAGCACCGCGGCGAGGTCCGCCGACGGCACTTCCGCGGCCACCACGAGGGCGACGTCGAGCAGCACCGGCGGATAACCCGACACGCTCGGGGCGGGGCGGGAGTCCGGCAGCGGGATCGCGTCCAGGTCCAGCTCCATCGCGACCGTCCGCGGCGGCAGGCCGAGGGCCTCGACCACCTTGGGGTGCAGCTCGCCGGCGTGGCCGACCGGCCAGTCGCCGACCCGCAGCTGGGCGCAGCGGCCCGGGTGCCACGGCGGGAGGTCGGTCGCCTGGACCGTCAGCTCGACGCCGGCGGCCTCCGCGATCGTGCGGGCGGCCTGGACCGCGTCGGCCCAGTTCGCCTGCTCGCCGCCGCCCCACCAGCCCGCGCGGTGGCGGTTGCCGGCGAGGACCACCCCGACGTGCAGGGGCTGCGGCGGGACCGCGGCCTCGAGCAGCGCCAGCTCCTCGTCGCTCGGCCGCCGGTCGACGCCGAGGTCCGGCACCTTCAGCGGGTTCGGCGCGGGCAGCACGACCTGGCCGATCTGGTACAGCGAGACGTCCTTCATCCCGCGGGACACGTTGCGCTGCAGCGTGTCCAGCAGGCCCGGCAGCAGCGTGGTGGCCAGCCGGTTGCGGTCGGCCTCCAGCGGGTTGCGGACCACGACCGCGTTGCGGCGGACGTCGTCCTCCGGCAGGCCGAAGGCGTCCCACACCGCGTCGCCGACGAACGGGAACGGGCGCACCTCGACGTACCCCGCCTCGGCGAGGGCACGGGAAACGCTCCGCACCCGCCGCTGGGCGTCGGTCAGGCCGCGGCCGGCCGGGGCGGCGGGCAGCGTCGACGGGATGCTGTCGTAGCCCTCCAGCCGCAGGACCTCTTCGACGAGGTCGGCGGGCTGGCGCAGGTCGCCGCGCCAGCTCGGGGGGATCGCCGTGACCAGGCCGGTGCCGTCGTCGCCGGTGCTCACCGAGACCTTGCAGCCGATCTGGGTGAGCCGGCGGACCGTGACACCGCGCTTGTAGTTCACGCCCGCGACCTTGTCGGGCAGGTTGATCGGCATGACGACCGGCGGGTTCGGCTTGACCTCGCCCTCGTCGGTGCGGCCGGGGCGGATCGAGGCGTCGCCGTACTGCCGCAGCAGGCGGGCGGCCAGCTCGACGGCGGCCGGGCACAGCTGCGGGTCGGTGAACCGCTCGAAGCGCTTGGCGGCCTCGGAGAACAGCTTGTGCCGGCGCGCGGTGCGGCTGATCGCCGCCGGGTTCCAGTGCGCGGCTTCGAGCAGCACGTCGGTGCTCTCCGTCGTGATCTCGGTGCTCGCGCCACCCATCGTGCCCGCCAGCGAGATGACGCCGCTGTCGTCGGCGATGACGATGTCGTCCGGGTCGAGCGCGCGCTCGACGTCGTCCAGCGTCGTCAGCTTCTCGCCCGCCTTCGCGCGCCGGACCACCAGGTCGCCCTGGATGGCCTTGGTGGCGAACGCGTGCAGCGGGTGCCCGAGCTCGAGCATCACGTAGTTGGTGACGTCGACGGCCAGCGAGATGGAGCGGATGCCGGCCAGCATCAGCCGGCGGCGCATCCACCACGGGGTCGGCGCGGTCGCGTCCAGGCCGGTGACCCGCCGCAGCACGAACCGCGGGCAGCCTTCCGGGTCCTCGACGTGGACCGGCCAGGCGTCGCCTTCGGCCGCCGGGACCTCCAGCAGCGCCGGGTCGCCGAACGGGACGTCCAGCGCGTTCGACAGCTCGCGCGCGAGACCGCGGATCGACAGCGCGTAGCCGCGGTCCGGGGTCGGGGCCAGCTCGATGACCGTGTCGTTCAGGCCGAGGAGCTCCTGGGCGTCGTCGCCCGGGCTCGCCGTGCCCGACGGCAGCACGAGGATGCCGGTGTGGTCGTCGCCGAGGCCGAGCTCGCGGGCCGAGCAGATCATGCCGTCGCTGATGCGGCCGTAGGTCTTGCGGGAGGCGATTTCGAAGCCGCCGGGCAGGACGGCGCCGGGCAGCGCGACGACGACCAGGTCGCCCTCGGTGAAGTTGCGCGCGCCGCAGATGATGCCGCGGGTCTTGATGCCGTGCGGACCCTCGTCGAACTCGCCGGCTTCGTCGTCCTCGTCTTCGTCCTCGTCGTCCAGCTCTTCGGCTTCGTCGGCGGGTTCGCCGACGTCGACGCGGCAGAACCGGACCGGCTTCTTGAACTCGGTGAGCTCTTCGATCTCGGCCACCCGGCCGACGACCAGCGGCCCGGTCACGGGCCCGAGCTCGCTCAGGTCGTCGACCTCGACCCCGATCCGCACGAAGGCGTCGGCCAGGTCCTGCGGCGTGACCTCCTCAGCGAGATCGAGGTGTTCGGTCAGCCAGCTGACTGGGACTCGCACTACGCCTCCGTTCCGAAGGGAAGGGTGAAGCGGACGTCGCCTTCCACCATGTCGCGCATGTCCGGGATCCCGTTGCGGAACTGCAGGGTGCGCTCGATGCCCATGCCGAAGGCGAAGCCCGAGTACACGTCGGGGTCGACGCCGCAGGCGCGCAGCACGTTCGGGTTGACCATGCCGCAGCCACCCCACTCGACCCAGCCGGGGCCGCCCTTCTTCTCCTCGAACCAGACGTCGACCTCGGCGGACGGCTCGGTGAACGGGAAGAAGTGCGGGCGCAGGCGGGTCTTGGAGCTCTCGCCGAACATCGCGCGGGCGAAGGCGTCCAGGGTGCCCTTGAGGTGCGCCATGGTGATGCCCTTGTCCACCGCGAGGCCCTCGACCTGGGTGAACACCGGGGTGTGCGTCGAGTCGAGCTCGTCGGTCCGGTACGTCCGGCCCGGGCAGACGACGTACACCGGCAGGTCGCGGTGCAGCAGCGTGCGGGCCTGCACCGGCGAGGTGTGCGTGCGCAGCACCAGGCCGGAGTCCTCTTCACCGACGTAGAAGGTGTCCTGCAGCTGGCGGGCCGGGTGGTCCTTGCCGAAGTTCAGCGCGTCGAAGTTGAACCACTCGGCTTCGAGCTCCGGACCCTCGGCGACCTCGTAGCCCATCGCGACGAACGCGTCCGCGACGCGCTCGGAGATGGTGCTGATCGGGTGGCGGGCACCCCGCGGGACACGGTCCCACGGCAGGGTGACGTCGACGGTTTCTTCACGCAGGACACGCTCGTCGCGCTCCACCTGGAGCTCGGCACGGCGGGCGTCGAAGGCCGCCTGGATGGCTTGCCGGGCCTCGTTGACGCGCTTGCCCGCCTCGGCCTTCTCCTGCTTGGGCAGGGCGCCGATCGCGCGGCGGGCCAGGCCCACCGGCGACTGGTCACCGAGGTGCGCCGGCTTGACCTCGGCCAGCGCCTCGAGCCCGGTCGCGGCGGCGAACGCCGCTTCGGCGGCCTTGACCGCCTCCTGCAGCGTCTCGGGGGCCAATACCGCGCCCTGGGCTTCCTTTTCCTTGGCTCCGGACATAACTCCTCGGCGTCCGCTGGGACTGGTTGTTCGGGCGCCGCCGGACACGCGGCGCACGAGAGGTCAGAGGCGGGAAAAGTCTATGGGATCGGGTCCGCGCGCCCCCGGTCGGCCCGGGGCCGCGCGGACGCGCGCTCAACGCGCGTGGAAAACCCCGGCGAAGTCGGCCTCGGCGAACTCGCCGGCCACCACGCCCTCGGCGGCGTAGCGGTACAGCGCGGTCTGGTAGATGCCGGACAAAGTCGCGGTGAAGACGGCGACCAGCACCGACCAGACGAGCGCGAGGCCGAGGCAGGCGAACAAGGTGGCCGCGCCGCCGCCGAGCAGGAAGCCGGCGAGCACCAGCACGGCGTAGCCCGCCAGGCTGAGGATGAAGCCGACCAGGCCGATCCCGATACCGCCGGCGGCGTTCTCTCCCCAGGTCCGGCGGAACAGCTCCACCGACCGCCGGACGCCGGCCTTCACGCCCGCACCTTCGAGCACGACGACGGGCAGCACGAGGAACGTCGTGAGCCGCCAGGCCAGGCCGATCAGTCCCGCGACGAACTGGCCGAGGAAGCCGAGCCGCTCCTCGATCGCGCGCAGGACCAGGCTGACCGTCGCGGAGATGGCGGCCCAGCCGAGCAGCGCCGGCCACCGGCGCGCGGCCGCGGCCAGGCCCGCCCCGACCGCCGGAACGCCGCCGCGGAGCGCGACGTCGGCCTGGGAGATCAGCGCCGCGTTGAAGAAGATCGCGACGAACGCCGAGACGACGTAGAAGGCGGCGAGCAGCACCCACGACCCGGCCGTGGGGCGGCCGCCGTCGGTGAGCTGGACGTGGGAGAGGAAGAACGCCGGCGTCAGGAACGCCCCGGCGACGAACAACCCGGCGAGGCCGGCCAGCACCGTGAACCAGGCCAGGCCCTTGTGGGCGCGCAGCACCCGCAACGAAGCCGTGAACAACGCGTACGAACGGGCGAGCTTGCCCATGGATTCCCCCGGAACGGTCTTGGTCCGGGAGAGCCTAGCGGTGGGCCGCCAGCGCGCTCGTGTAGACGCAGACCGCCGCCGCGGTGGCGAGGTTGAGGCTCTCCGCTTTGCCGTACAGGGGAATCCGGACCGCGAGGTCCGTCCGCTCGAGGACGTCGGCGGGCAGGCCGTGGGCCTCGTTGCCGAAGACCCACGCGGTCGGGGCGGCGAGATCCACCCGATCGAGTTCGGCGTCGGCGTAGCCGTGGGCGGCGAACGTCCGCAGGCCCGCGGCCGAACAGGCGGCCAGCGCGGCGGGGACGTCCCGGACCCGGGTGATCGGCAGGTGGAAGAGGCTGCCGGCGGCGGCGCGGACGCACTTGCCGTTGTGCGGGTCGACGGTGTCGCCGGCCAGGACGACCGCGTCGGCGCCCGCGGCGTCGGCGACGCGGATGACCGTGCCGGCGTTGCCGGGGTCGGCGACGTCGACGAGCACCACGACGAGCCGGGCGCCCGGCGTCACGGCCTCTTCGAGCGGCCGGTCGAGCAGCGCGCAGACGGCCACGATGCCCTGGGGCGTCACGGTTTCCGACAGCCCGTCCGCGGCGCGGTCGGTGATCGGCGAGACGGCGACGCCGGCCTCGCGGGCCGCGTCGACCAGGTCCGCGTGCTGCTCCGCCGCGCGGGCGGTGACGAACAGCTCGTGCACCGTGCCGCCGGCCAGCGCGGCCTCGACGGCGTTGGCGCCTTCGGCCAGGAAGCGGCCGGTCTTGTCGCGCTCCGCGCGCCGCGTCAACTTGCGCGCAGCAACGACCCGGGGGGTCCGTTCGGTGAACGGATCCGCCCCGGGCCGGGGAAAGCTGCCGGTCAGGCCGACTTCGCTTCGGTGTTCACGTTGGCCTTGGCGAGCTCGGCCAGCGCGGTGAAGGCGGCGGCGTCGTTGACGGCGAGGTCCGCGAGGATCTTGCGGTCGACCTCGACACCAGCGGCCTTGATGCCCTGGATGAACCGGTTGTAGGTCACGCCGTTGGCGCGGGCCGCCGCGTTGATGCGGGTGATCCACAGCTGGCGGAAGTCACCCTTGCGGGCACGACGGTCCCGGTAGGCGTAGTTGAGCGAGTGAAGCGTCTGCTCCTTGGCCTTGCGGTACAGCCGCGAACGCTGGCCGCGGTAGCCGCTGGCCAGTTCGAGAGTTGCGCGACGCTTCTTCTGGGCGTTGACCGCCCGCTTGACGCGTGCCACGGGTCCATCCTGTCGATCTCAGGGGGCGAGGGGGACGCCCCGGGTGGTTACAGCAAGTTCTGCGGGATCAGATGCCGAGCAGGCGCTTGACGCGGCCGGCCTCGGTCTTCGCCAGCTCGGTGGTGCCCTCGAGACGGCGGGTGAGGCGGTTCGACTTCTTCTCCATCAGGTGGCGGCGGCCGGCCTTCTGGCGGCGCAGCTTGCCCGTGCCCGTGACGCGGATCCGCTTGGACGTCCCGCTGTGGGTCTTCATCTTCGGCATTTCAGTCCTCTTTCGTGCGGCGGCTCACCGGAGATTCCGGTGAGCCGCTGACTCGTGCTGGTCGGCGCCTACGCGTCGGGGGTCGGCTCGGGGGCCGCCTCGGCCTTCGCCTTCGGCTTCACGTTCTTGTGCGGGGCCAGCACCATGATCATGTTGCGACCGTCCTGCTTGGCCGACGACTCGACGAAGCCGAGCTCCGTGACGTCTTCGGCGAGCTTCTGCAGCAGCCGGTAGCCGAGCTCCGGCCGGGACTGCTCGCGACCGCGGAACATGATCGTGACCTTGACCTTGTTGCCCGCCGCCAGGAAGCGCGACACGTGACCCTTCTTGGTCTCGTAGTCGTGCTGGTCGATCTTGGGGCGCAGCTTCTGTTCCTTGATGACGGTCAGCTGCTGGTTGCGCCGCGATTCGCGAGCCTTCTGCGCGCTCTCGTACTTGAACTTGCCGAAGTCCATGAGCTTGCACACCGGCGGGCGGGCCTGCGGCGCGACCTCGACGAGGTCGAGATCGTTCTCCTGCGCCAGGCGCAGCGCATCCTCGATCCGGACGATGCCGACCTGTTCACCGGCGGGCCCGACGAGTCGGACCTCCGGCACCCGGATTCGGTCGTTGATGCGTGTCTCGGAGCTGATGGGGCCTCCTTGGTCCGAGGAATGTTTCCTGTTCTCGTTCGACCTGGTGCCCACATAGCGAAGGCCCCGTCACCTGTCGGTGCGCGGGGCCCACTCTGTTTCCGATCGTGCCCCGGAGGACACTTCTTCACCCTGGACATGACGTCCGGGCGAGACCGGACCCGGACACCTGTACGGTGACGCGGGTGGGAGCGGGGCTCCACTTGCCGCCCCCGATCGCTCGGGGGCTGGTCGCTCGTGGAAGGGTACCAGACGTGTCAGAACAACCCCCCGAACAGCCCCCCTATTCCGCCCGGCAGCTCGAGGAGATCCCGAGCGTGGAGGTGATCAGCCGCGCGGCGGTGATGCTGCTGTCGGCCGGCGCCGAGCGGCTCGGCCTCGCCGACGAAGACCCGGAGACCTCCCCGCACCGCGACCTCGACGAGGCCCGCCGGTTGATCACCGCACTCGCCGGCCTGGTGACGGCTTCCGCCGAGTACCTCGGCCTGCACGCCGGCCCGTTGCGGGACGGTCTGCAGTCGCTCCAGAAGGCGTTCCGGGAAGCGTCCGTCGTGCCTGATCCGCCTGGTCAGGGGCCTGGGGAGAAGTACACCGGCCCGGTTTACTGAGCCTCCGCCCCGACCTTCGGCGGGGTACCGGACCCAGCGCCCCAAGGCGGCCTTCGGTGCGTCTCACGCACCGAAGGCCGCCTTGGGTGCATGAGACGCACCGTGGCACGGGCGGCTGGGGTGCCTGCGGGTCGCGGGGCGTCGCGAGTGGCGCGCAGGCGGTGCGGGCGGCGAGTCGGCGGTACCGGCCGCGCAGGCAACACTGGGCGCGCAGGTCGCGCAGACATAGGTAGAGCACCAAGGCCGATCAGCACCCTTGCTCTCCCGCCAACTCACATCTAACATGTTACATGTGAGTCTCCCCAAGGTCGTCCGCCCGCTCCTCCGCGACGAGGCGTACGACCACATCCGGCAGGCCATCGTCGACGGCTCCCTCCCACCCGGTGCCCCACTCCGCGACGGCGACCTCGCCGAGCAGCTCGGGCTCTCCAAGGCCCCCGTCCGCGAGGCCCTCCGTCGGCTCGCGGAAGAAGGGCTCGTCGACTCCAAGCCCCAGAGCTACACCCGCGTCTCCGAAGTGATGTCGCCCGACGTCCTCGACGCGCGGGAGATCGTCCGGGTGCTGCACGAGTTCGCCGTCCGGCAGGCTGCCGCGAAATGCCGCCCCCATGACATCGCCGCCATGCGGGCCGCCAATGATCGGTTCGCCAAGGCCATCGAGGCCGGGGACGTCAAAGCCGCGGTCAAGGCGGATGACGAACTGCACGACGTGCCCGTGCGGCTGGCCGGCAACGCCGCCGTCGCCGCGACGCTCGACCGCTACACCCCCCTGCTGCGCCGGCTGGAGCACGCGCGGTTCAGCTCCGCGCTCGCCTGGAACTCGGTCCTGCGCCACACGAAGCTCATCGACGCCCTCGAAGCCCACGACGCCGCCACCGCCGTCTCCGTGATCGCCACCATCTGGACCGACCTCCTGGAGGACCGATGACCCTCGCCGACTTCCCGCGCTACCCGTTGCTGTTCGGGCCGTCGCCGGTGCACCCGCTCGAACGGCTCACCGCGCACCTCGGTGGGGCCGAGATCTGGGCCAAGCGCGAAGACGTCAACTCCGGGCTCGCCTACGGCGGCAACAAGACCCGCAAGCTCGAGTACCTCGTCGCGGACGCCCTGAAAGAAGGCGCCGACACGCTCGTCTCGATCGGCGGCGTCCAGTCCAACCACACCCGGCAGGTCGCGGCCGCCGCGGCGCGGGCCGGGCTCAAGGCCGTGCTCGTGCAGGAAAGCTGGGTCGACTGGCACGATCCGCTCTACGACAAGGTCGGCAACATCCAGCTCTCGCGGATCCTCGGCGCGGACGTCCGGCTCGTGCAGGCCGGCTTCGGGATCGGGTTCAAGCAGGCCTGGGAGGACGCGGTCGCCGAGATCGAGGCCGGTGGCGGGAAGCCGTACGCCATCCCGGCGGGCGCCTCGGACCACCGGCTCGGCGGGCTGGGCTTCGCGAACTGGATCGTCGAACTGGAACGCCAAGAAGAAGAACTCGGCGTCTTCTTCGACACCGTGGTCGTCTGCTCGGTCACCGGCAGCACGCAGGGCGGGATGGTCGCCGGGGTGGCCGGGCACAAGAAGCGGCGCGTCCTCGGCATCGACGCCTCCGCGAAGCCGGCCGAAACTCGCGAACAGATCACGCGGATCGCGCGCGACACCGCCGAGCTGATCGGCGCCGGCGAGATCCCCGAGGTCGAGCTGGACGACCGGTACCACGCCGGGATCTACGGGATCCCGGACAAGTCCACTGTGGACGCGATCGAGACGTGTGCCCGGCTGGAAGGGATGATCACCGACCCGGTGTACGAAGGCAAGTCCATGGCGGGCCTCATCGACCTCGTCGGCCGCGGCGAGATCGGGAAGGACTCGACCGTCCTCTACGCCCACCTCGGTGGGCAGCTCGCGCTCAACGGCTACACGAGCGTCCTCGGCTGAAAACCGGTGGGCCGGGCGAAAACCCGGCCCACCGGGGGCTCAGTCCAGCACGCAGAGCACGTCGATCTCGACGAGCAGCTCGCCCGGGAGGCCGACGTACACCGTCGTGCGCGCGGCGTGCGGGCCGTCGCCGATCAGTTCGTTGTAGACCTCGTTGAACGGCGCGAAGTGCGCCGTGTCGGTCAGGTACACCCGGACCATGATCGCGTCGGCCAGGCTCGAGCCCGCTTCGGCCAGCACGGCCTCGATGTTCTTGAACGTCTGCCGGGTCTGGCCCACGACGTCGTCGCCGACGATCTCGTTCGTGGCCGGGTCGAACGCGACCTGGCCGGCGACCTGCAGCAGGTTCCCCTTGCGGACGGCCTGCGAGAACTTCGCCGGCGGCTTCGGCGCGTTCTCGGTGGAAACTGCCGTCTTGCTCATCAGTGCCCCTTTCCGTTCCCCGTCCATCCACTGTGGACGGAAGCTTCGTGCGTCGCCGCCCGCAGGTCCGGGACCAGTGCGAGCAGGCCTTCGTAGTCGAGCAGCACCTTCGGCACCGACATCGACGCCGCGGCCAGCACCTCGCCGTCCGCGCCGCGGACGGGCGCCGCGATGCAGTGGATGAAGTCCTCGTGCTCCGCGTTGTCGACGGCGTACCCGCGGTCGGCCACGCGTTCGAGCTCCGCCAGGAAGTCCGATGGCGTCGTGATCGTGTTCGGGGTCAGCGCCGGGTATTCGATGGACCGCGCGATCTCCTCGCGGCGGGCCGCGGGCATCGCGGCGACCAGCACCTTCCCCACCGCCGTGCAGTGCAGCGGCGCGCGCTTGCCGACGCGCGAGTACATCCGCACCGAGTGGCGACCTTCGTACTTGTCGATGTAGACGACTTCGCCGTCGTCGTAGCTGGCCAGGTGCACGGTGTGACCGGTGTGCGCGTTGAGCGCGGCCAGCGCGGGCTGGGCGCTGCGCCGGACGTCGATCGAGTCGAGCGCCTGGTTGGCCAGGTCGAACATGGCGCTGCCGAGCCGGTAGTACCGCGTGCCCTCGCGCCGGACGAAGTGGTGCTGTTCGAGGGTGCGCAGCAGCCGCAGCACGGTCGACTTGTGCACGCCGATCTCGTCGGCCAGGTCGTCGAGGGTGCGCGCGTCCTTCGCGATCGAGTTCAGCAGCGTCAGCGCGCGGTCCAAGCTCTGACTCACGTGAGCACCACACCCTCTCCGGTCAGCCGCGCGGCACGCCACTCGTCCGGGTCGGCTTGCAGCAGGGTAGCCACGACCGTGCGGGGCAGCGGTACCCCGACGTCGTCGTGGGTGAGCAGGGTCGCGGCGGCCTGCAGGTGCCCCTGGCGCAGGCGTTCCAGCGGGGAAGCGCCGCGCAGGGTCGCGGCGAGGAAGCCGGCGGCGAACGCGTCCCCGGCGCCGACCGGCTCGACGACGTCGACGCGCAGCGCCGGCGAGAACAGCGGCTCCCCTTCCACCAGGGTCGCGCCGCGCTCGCCGTGCTTGACGACGAGCGTGCGTGGACCCGGCAGGAGAGCGCGCAGTTCGGCCGGGTCGCCGGTCCCCCACACGCGCTGGGCTTCGTCGTCGCCGGTCAGCACGATGTCGGCCTGCCCGGCCAGTTCCGCGAGCAGCGCCGGGTCGCGGCCGGTCCAGAGCGCGGGGCGGAAGTTGACGTCGAACGAGATCAGCCGGTCACCGCGGGGCATCGCCAGGAGCGCGCGGACCAGCGCGAGGCAGCTGTCGGACAGCGCCGGCGTGATGCCGGACAGGTGGAGCACGCGGACGCCGCCGAGGTCGAGCCGATCGAGCAGCGACGGGCCCATCCCGGACGCGGCCGAGCCGGAGCGGTAGTAGCGCACCGGGCTCCCGCCGGCGCCGCTTTCCTTGATGTAGAGCCCGGTCGGGCGCGCCGGGTCGACGGTGCACGCACTGACGTCGACGCCGTGGGATCCGACCTCGCGCAGCAGGGCCCGGCCGAACGGGTCGTCACCGACCGCGCTCACCCAGCCGCTGGTCACCCCGAGCGCCGGCAGGTTGCAGGCCACGTTCGACTCGGCGCCGCCGATCGTGCGCAGCCACCGCTTCACCTCGTCCGGCGGACCGGGCTCGGCGGGCACGAACATCGCCATCGACTCGCCGACACACAACACCTCGGGCCCGCTCGTCACTGTCCGTCTCCCTGCCCTTCACCCCGTTGACCTGTGGCGACCCGGATGCTACACCTATGGCACTCAAAATGCGCAACAGTCGTTGCAACATACGCAACAGAGGTCGCCGCCGATGAACGACTGCACCATGAACACCGCCGCGCTCGCCGCCCTCCGCCAGGAGCGCGTCGACTGGCGCTTCCGCTCCGCCGCCCCCGCGCTGACCGGGCTCACCCTGGAAGACGCCGCGGAACGCCGGCTCAACCTCTTCACCGACGGGTTCTTCGCGCCCTTCGTCGTGATCGACGACGAAGCTCTCGAGCACAACCTGCGCACGATGGCCGCCTGGTGCGCCGCCCGCGGTGTCGTGCTCGCCCCGCACGGCAAGACGACCATGGCACCCCAGCTGTTCGCGCGCCAGATCGAGCACGGCGCGTGGGGCGTGACCTGCGCGAACGCCGGTCACCTCCGGATCTACCGGCACTTCGGCGTCTCGCGCATCCTGCTGGCCAACCAGCTCCTCGACCCGGCCGGCCTGCGCTGGCTGGCCGGCGAGCTGGCGGCGGACCCGGACTTCGAATTCCTCTGCTGGGTCGACTCGGTCCGCGGCGTCGAGCTGATGACCGAAGCACTCGCGGGCAGCGAGCGCCCGGTCGACGTCCTCCTCGAACTCGGTGCCGACGGCGGCCGCACGGGCGTCCGCGACACCGAGACCGCCTGGGCCGTCGCCGAAGCGGTGGACGCCAGCCCGGTGCTGCGGCTGCGCGGCACCGGCGGCTACGAAGGCGCCCTGTCGCACCACACCGACGAAGCCGCGCTCGCCAAGATCAGTTCCTATGTGGACGGCCTGCGCGACCTCGCGATCTCCTTCGCGGACAAGGGACTCCTCGACGGGCAGATCATCGTCACCGCCGGCGGCAGCGCCTACTTCGACCAGGTGGCGAACGAGCTGACCAAGCCGTGGCCGGACGGCCTCGACGTGCTGCCGGTGCTGCGCAGTGGCGCCTACCTCACCCACGACGACGGCTTCTACCGCGAGATCTCCCCGCTCGGCGACCACCCGCGCATCGACGGCGTCGAGTCCTTCCGGCCGGCACTGCGGGCCTGGGCGCAGGTGACGTCGAAGCCGTCGGCCGAGCTCGCGCTGCTGACCATCGGCAAGCGCGACGCGTCCTTCGACGAAGGCATGCCCGAGCCGCAGCTGCGCCGCACGCCGGACGGGCCCGCGGAGCCGCTCGAAGGCCACATCGTGGCGAAGATGAACGACCAGCACGCGTTCCTGACGCTGCCGCCGGGGTCGCCGGTCGAGGTCGGGGACTGGATCGGGCTCGGCCTCTCGCACCCGTGCACGGTGTTCGACAAGTGGCCGCTGCTGCCGGTGACGGCGGCCGACGGCGAAACCGTCGTCGACCTCGTCCGGACGTGGTTCTGATGGACGTCGTCATCAAGAACGCGCTGGTCGCCGACGGCACCGGCGACCCGCTCACCCGCCACGACGTCGGGCTCACCGGCGGCAAGATCGCGAGTGTCGCCGAAGCGGGGTCGCTCGCCGGACGCCGGACCATCGACGCCGGCGGGCTCGTGCTCGCGCCCGGGTTCATCGACATGCACTCGCACTCCGACCTGCAGCTGCTGGCCAACCCGGAGCACCCGGCGAAGATCACCCAGGGCGTCACGACCGAGGTCCTCGGCCAGGACGGGCTGTCCTACGCTCCCGTCGACGACACCGTGCTCGAAGCGCTCCGGCAGCAGCTCGCGGGCTGGAACGACGACCCGGCCGGGTTCGACTGGAACTGGCGCTCGGTCGGCGAGTACCTCGACCGGCTCGACCGGGGCATCGCCGTCAACGCCGCCTACCTCGTGCCGCAGGGCACGGTCCGGATGCTCGCCGTCGGCTGGGACGACCGCCCGGCCACCGGCGCCGAACTGGACCGGATGAAGGAGCTCGTCGCGACCGGCCTGGCCGAGGGCGCGATGGGGATGTCGTCGGGCCTGACCTACACGCCGGGGATGTACGCGGAGACGAGCGAGCTGGTCGAGCTGTGCCGGGTGGTCGGCGAGCTGGGCGGGTTCTACAGCCCGCACCACCGCAGCTACGGCAAGGGCGCGCTCGAGGCGTTCGCCGAGATGATCGACGTCAGCAGGCAGTCCGGCTGCCCGCTGCACCTCGCGCACGCCACGATGAACTTCTCGGTGAACAAAGGGAAAGCGCCCGGCCTGCTGAAGCTCCTCGACGACGCGCTCGACGACGGCTGCGACATCTCCCTCGACACCTACCCGTACCTCCCGGGCGCGACCTACCTGAGCGCGCTGCTGCCGAGCTGGGCCACCGAAGGCGGGCTCGACGCCACCCTGGCCCGGTTGTCCGATGCAGCCCAACGCGAGCGGATCCGCGCCGAGATCGAGGAGTCCGGTTCGGACGGTGCGCACGGTGTCCCGATCGACTGGGACGCCATCGAAATCAACGGCGTCCGCCACGAGCACAACGGCCACCTCGTCGGGCACAGTGTCGCCGCGTCCGCGCGCACGCAGGGCACCGAACCGGCGAAGCTGTACTTCGACACGCTCCTGGACGAAAAACTCGGGACGTCGTGCCTGATGCACGTCGGGCACGAGGAGAACGTCCAGGCGATCATGCGGCACCGCACGCACACCGGCGGCAGCGACGGGCTCCTCGTCGGCGCCCGCCCGCACCCGCGCGCGTGGGGCACGTTCCCCCGCTACCTGGCCCGGTACGTCCGCGAGCTGGGCGTGCTCGACCTCGCCGAGTGCGTCGCCCACCTGACCGGGCGGGCCGCACGGCGGCTGCGGCTCACCGACCGCGGGCTCGTCCGCGCCGGCTACGCCGCCGACCTGGTGCTGTTCGACCCCGAAACCATCACCGACACCGCCACCTTCGACGATCCCCGGCAGGCCGCCGCCGGGATCACCCACGTTTTCGTCAACGGCGTCACGGCCGTCGACGACGGAACCCCCACCGGCGCCCTCGCCGGACACTCCCTGCGCAACCCCCGGAGAGCTCGATGATCCACTGGCTGCAACACACCACGGGCGGGCTGCTGACGCTCGCCGCCGTCTCGATCGCCGTCCTGCTGGTGCTGATCATCAAGCTCAAGCTGGAACCGTTCATCGCGCTGATCGTGGTCGGCCTGCTGACGGCGCTGGCCGCGGGCCTGCCCGTCGGGACGATCGTCGGCTCGGCCCAGAAAGCGTCGGACTCCTTGCTGGAGAAGGGGTTCGGCAGCATTCTCGGGCACATCACGGCGATCATCGGCCTCGGCACGATCCTCGGGTCGATCCTGGAACGCTCGGGCGGCGCGAAGGTGCTGACCGGCGCGCTGCTGCGGTCGTTCGGCGAGAAGCGGGCGCCGCTGGCGATGGGCGTCGCCGGGTTCGTCTTCGGCATCCCCGTGTTCTTCGACATCGGCATCTTCGTGCTGGCGCCGCTCGTCTACGTCGCCGCGAAACAGGGCGGCAAGTCGCTGGTGCTGTACGCGATGCCGCTGCTGGCCGGTCTGTCGATCACGCACGCCTTCCTGCCGCCGCACCCCGGTCCGGTGGCCGCGGCCGGCCTGCTGCACGTCGAGCTCGGCTGGATCATCCTGATGGGCCTGGCCTGCGGCATCCCCGCGTTCCTGATCGGCGGCGTGCTCTACTCGACGTGGATCGGCAAGCGGATCGTCGTCGACGTGCCCGAGGAGATGGTCTTCGCCGAGGAGGACGGCGAGAAGGAGGAGAACCCGCCGTCGCTGGGCCTGGTCGCCGCGATCATCGCGGTGCCGCTGGTGCTGATCCTGGCCGGCACGTTCGGCAGCATCTGGCTGCCGAAGGGCTCCGCCCTCGCCGGGGTCGCCGCGTTCATCGGCACACCCGCGGTCGCGCTGACCGTCGCCGTGCTGCTCGCGTCCTGGCTGCTCGGGCTGCGGCGCGGGTTCACCGGCAAGGACCTCAACGAGCTGGCCGCGAAGTCGCTGCGGCCGGTCGCGATGATCCTGCTGGTCGTCGGCGCGGGCGCGTTCTTCGGCGCGGTGCTCTCGGCCACCGGGATCGGCAAGGCCGTGGCCGATTCGCTGCACGACGCCGGCCTGCCGGTGCTGCTCGCGGCGTACGTCATCAGCTGCGGCATGCGGATCGCGCAGGGTTCGGCGACGGTCGCCATCGTGACCACGAGCGGGATCGTCGCGCCGACCGTGGCGCAGCTCGGGTATTCGCAGATCCAGCTGGCACTGCTCGTGATGGCGATCTCCGCCGGGTCGATCATCGCCTCGCACGTCAACGACGGCGGGTTCTGGATCGTTTCGCGGTACTTCAACCTGACGGTGCCGCAGACGCTGAAGTCCTGGACGGCGCTGGAAACCGTGCTTTCCCTTTCCGGTTTCGGGGCTTCGGCATTGCTCATGGCCGTGGTCTAGACCATACTGGAGGGAAGCCGCCGCCCGAACCGTTGGGAGACAAAGACGATGACCGGACTTTCCCGTCGTACGTTCCTCGGTGCCGCCGCGGGGGCGAGTGCCGCGACCGTTCTCGGTGCGCAGTTCGCCACCGCGGCCACCACGTCGAAGGGCTGCATCGTCGGGGGAACCGTGTACATCGGCAGCTACACCAGCGGGGCGAACGGGCACGGCCTCGACGTCTCGAGCCGGACGGGCGCCACGCTCGGGCCCGTCCGGACCGTCCCCGGGATCACCGACACGTCGTGGTTCGACCGGAGCGCCGACGGCAAGACGCTGTACGTCACCAACGAAGGCGATCCGAACGGGTTCGTCTCGGCGCTGAACGTCGCCGACGCCGCGAACCCGAAGCTGCTCAACAAGGTTTCGTCCAAGGGCGGCGCGCCGACGCACCTGAGCGTGCATTCGAGCCAGAAGTACGTGCTGGCCGCGAACTACAGCTCGGGCAGCGTCGTCGTGCTGCCGATCCTGGCCGGCGGGAAGCTCGGCGCGGCGACGGATCTCGTGACGCACCAGGCCGATTCCGGGCAGGCCCACGCGCACCAGGTCGTCAACGACCCGACCGGGCGCTGGGTGCTGTCGGTCGACCTCGGCGCCGACTCGGTGTACGTCTACTCGCTCGACGTCGCCACCGGCAAGCTTTCCCTGCGCCAGCAACTGAAACTGCCCGCCGGCGCCGGGCCGAGGCACCTCGCGTTCGACAGGACCGGGAAGTTCGCCTACGTGCTGCAGGAGCTGCGGCCGGAGGTGACGGTGACGAGCTGGGACGCGGCCACCGGCACGCTGAAGGCGCTTTCCGTCGTCCCGGCCGTGCCCGCCGGGAGCACCGGCGAGCTGTACCCGGGCGAGATCACCCTGTCGCGGGACGGGAAGTTCGCCTACGCCACCGTCCGCGGCCCCAACACCCTGGCGACGTTCTCCGTCGCGGGTGCCCAGCTGAAGCTGATCTCCACCGTGCCGACCGGGGGCAACTGGCCGCGGCACGTGGCCCTCGACCCGGCCGAGAACTGGTTCTACGTCTCGAACCAGCGCTCCGGCACCGTCACCTGGCTGCCCCGCGACCCCGCCACCGGCCTGCCCGGCGCGGTCGCCGGCTCGCTCGCCGTCGGCAGCGTCAACTCCGTCCACTTCGCCTGACCTCAAGCCTCGTGAGTGGTAAGTCGGGTTAGAACCCGACTTACCACTCACGAGGGGTACCCACTGGAGGATCCATGAGACTGCGCCGCACCCTGCCCGTTTTCGCCGCGGTGGCCCTGCTGGCCGGCTGCGCGCCCACCCAGTCCGCGCCCGCGGCCGGCGGCGGGGACGACAAGACCGGCACCGTCCGCGTCTGGCTGTTCGACGAGGCCAACCGCGCGCCGAAGGAGGCCGCGGTCAAGGAGGCCATCACCGAGTTCAAGGCCGCGCACCAAGGCGTCGAGATCGACGTCCAGTGGGTGCCGGTCGAAGGCCGCGCCGACAAGTTCTCCGGCGCCTTCAACGACCCGAACAACGCGCCGGACGTCGCCGAGTTCGGCAACACCGACGTCTCCAGCTACGCCGCCACCGGCGCGCTGGCCGACCTGAGCGGCGACCTCTCGGCGTGGAGCGAGGGCAAGGACCTCATCCCGACCGTGCTCGACACCGCGAAGTCCGGCGGAAAGACCTACGGCCTGCCCTGGTACACCGGCATCCGCGCGTTGTACTACCGCACCGACGTCTTCACCGAGCTGGGCCTGAAACCGCCCACGACGCTCGCCGAGCTGACCGACACCGCGCGCCGGATCCGCGCCGCCAAGCCGGACCTCTACGGCATCTCCGTCGGCGGCAAGTACACCTACGCGATGCTGCCCTTCCTCTGGGCCAACGGCGGCGAGCTGGCCGAGGACAACGGCGGCAAGTGGAAGTCGGCCGTGACCGGCGAGCAGGCCAAGGCCGGCGTCACGCAGTACGCGTCCCTGCTCAAGGACGACATCTGCCCGCCGGCGCAGTGCGCGAACCTCACCGGCACGCAGAGCGTCACGGCGTTCGCGGGCGGCAAGGCCGGGATGACCATCGGCGGCGACTTCAACCGCAAGGCCGTCGAGCAGGGCGCGGCGAAGGTCAAGTACGCCGTCGTCCCGCTGCCGGGCACCACCGCGGGCAGCATCGCCCCCGCGTTCGCCGGCGGCAACCTGCTGGGTGTCTTCACTTCGAGCAAGCACCGCGGCCTGGCGCTGGAGTTCATCGAGCTGCTCGGCGGCGCGAAGTACCAGGAGAAGATGTACACCGCGATGGGCAACCTGCCGACGCTGGGCAGCGTGCAGCAGAAGCTCGCCGCGAACGACCCGTTCCTCAAGCCGTTCGTCGACACCCTGAAGTCGGGCACCAAGTTCGTCCCGGCGACCCCGGCGTGGTCGAAGATCGACAGCCAGAACGTCCTGCCGACCGCCGTGCAGCAGATCGCGACCGGCGGCAAGGACCCGGCGGCGGCGCTCACCGACGCCGCGGCCGCGATGGACAAGGCCTTCGGCTAGTGGTGGTCGTCCAGGAAGCCCCTTCCGTCACGGCTCCCGCGCGGAAGCCGCGGCGGAAGGGGGACGGGCGGGCCGCCGCGCTCTACCTCGCGCCGGCGGGCATCCTGCTCGCCGCGATGCTGGCCTACCCGATCTACCAGCTCGTCCTGATCTCGTTCTACGACTACGGCCAGCCGCAGGCCGCGGGCAACGCGCCGCTGGTGTTCCTCGGCTTCGCGAACTACGCCGATCTGCTGTCCCAGGCGCAGTTCTGGACGGTGCTCGCCAAGACGGTCGGGTTCGCCGGCGCCTGCGTCGTCGGCTCGCTGATCGTCGGCACCGGCCTCGCCGTGCTGGCTTCGCGGGTGCGCTCGCTCCCCCGGACGCTGTTGTTCCTGGCCGCGCTGGGCGCGTGGTCGACGCCGGCGATCGCGGCCTCCTACGTCTGGCTGTTCCTCTTCGACACCGACTTCGGCCTGGTCAACGAGGTGCTGACCGGGCTCGGGCTGCCGTTCGAGCACCACTCGTGGACGTTCGGCACGCTCGGCGCGTTCGGCCTGGTCGCCGCCGAGGTCATCTGGTGCTCGTTCCCGTTCGTGCTGGTCACGATGTACGCGGGGATCAAGGGCGTGCCGGACGAGGTGCTCGAGGCCGCGTCGCTCGACGGCGCCTCGGTGTGGCGCACGAGCTGGTCGATCGTGCTGCCGATGGTGCGGCCGCTGCTGATGATCGCGACCGTCCAGTCGATCATCTGGGACTTCAAGGTGTTCACCCAGATCTACGTGATGACCAACGGCGGCGGCGTGGCCGGGCGCAACCTCGTGCTCAACGTCTACGCCTACCAACAGGCCTTCGCCGGGCAGGAATACGGCCTCGGGTCGGCGATCGGAGTCGTGATGACGCTGTTGCTGCTGTCGATCACCGGGCTGTACGTCCGGTCGCAGCGCCGGAGCGCGGCATGGCTCTAGCCGTTCGCCGCCCCGGCCGGTTGATCGCCGAGGCCGTTACGATCGTCATCGCCGGGCTGATCGCGTTCCCGCTGTACTGGATGCTGCTCTCGGCGGTGAAGCCGCCGGGTGAGATCCAGTCGGCGAACCCCAAGCCGTGGACGTTCAGCCCGTCGTTCGACAGCTTTTCGCGCGTGCTCACGGTCTCCGGCTTCGGGCGCTTCTTCCTCAACAGCCTGCTCGTGGCCCTGGCCGTCGTGGCGCTGTCGCTGCTGCTGTCGTTCCTTTCGGCGGTCGCGCTGACGCGGTTTTCGTTCAAGGGCCGGACCGTGCTGCTGGTGATGACGCTGGTCGCGCAGATGGTGCCGGTCGAGGCGCTGACCATCCCGCTGTTCTTCCTGATGCGCCAGATCGGCGGCGCGGTGCCGGCGTTCGGGCTCAACGAGCTCGGCTCGCTGGTGCTGGTGCACCTGGCGTTCAGCCTGCCGTTCGCGATCTGGATGCTGCGCGGGTTCGTCGCCGCGGTGCCGGTCGAACTCGAAGAGGCCGCGAAGCTCGACGGCGCGTCGCGGATGCGGTTCACCTGGCAGATCCTGTTCCCCTTGGTGGCGCCCGGTCTGGTCGCGGTGAGCGTGCTCGCGTTCATCCACGCCTGGAACGACTTCCTGTTCGCCAAGACGTTCATCATCTCCAAGACCGAGAACCAGACGCTGCCGCAGGCGATCCTGGTGTTCTTCAAGCCGGAGGACACCGACTGGGGTGCGGTGATGGCGTCCTCGACGCTGATGACCATCCCGGTGCTCGTGTTCTTCGTCCTCGTCCAGCGACGACTGGTGTCCGGCATGGCCGGCGCCGTGAAGGGCTGACATGTCTTCCTTCGACACCCTGCTCCCCCGGCCGGTTTCGGTTGTCACGACCGAGGGTTCGTGCCCGTGGCCGTCCCCTGTGGACGTTCGCGCCGCCGACCTGCCGGCGGAGGGCTACCGGCTGGAGATCTCGCCGTCCGGCGTCGTGCTGTCGTGCGCCGACGCGGCCGGGGAGTTCTACGGGCGCCAGACCCTGCGCCAGCTCGCGGGCCCGGACGCCTTCCGCGCCGCCTCGCTCGAAACCGGGCTCACCCTCCCGTGCGGCGTGGTGGAAGACCACCCGCGGTTCGGCTGGCGCGGCTGCCTGCTCGACGTCGCCCGGCACTTCCGGACCAAGGCCGAGGTCCTCCGGTTCGTCGACCTGCTGGCCGCGCACAAGCTCAACGTGCTGAACCTGCACCTCACCGACGACCAGGGCTGGCGCTTCGACGTGCCGGAGTACCCGAAGCTGACGTCGGTGGGCGCGTGGCGGCCGTCGTCGATGACCGGCAGCGGAGGCGCGCAGGACGGGCGCCCGCACGGCGGCTTCTACACCGGCGACGACCTGCGCGAGATCGTCGCCTACGCGGCGGCGCGAGCCATCACGGTGGTGCCGGAGATCGACATCCCCGGCCACGCGCGGGCAGCGCTGGCGGCGTACCCCGCGCTGGGCACCGAGTCGTCGTACGAGATCTGGACGTCCTGGGGCATCAGCACTTCGCTGCTTTCGCCGTCCGAGTCCACTTTGGACTTCTTCCGCACGGTGTTCGACCACCTGCTGGAGATCTTCCCGTCGCCGGTGATCGCGCTCGGCGGCGACGAGACGCCGGGCGCGACCGACGAGCACCGCGAGTTCGTCCGGCTGCTGGCCGAGCACCTGGTGTCCCGCGGCCGGACGCCGATGGGCTGGGACGAGGTCCTCGACATCGGCGGCCTCCCCCCGATGGTGATCGGCTCCTGGCAGCACGAGGCCGCCGGCCTGCGGGCGGCCGAAGCCGGCCACGACGTCGTGATGTGCCCGGAGCAGCACGTCTACCTCGACCACCGCCAGGCCGAGCACCCCGACGAGCCGATCCCGGTCGGCATGGTGCACACGCTGGAGGACGTCTACGCGTACGAGCCGGCGCTCACCGGCCCGCGGCTGCGGGGCGTGCAGGCGCAGGTGTGGAGCGAGCACCTGGACACCGTCCGGAGGGTCGACTACATGGCGTTCCCGCGGCTGTCGGCGTTCGCGGAGGTCGCGTGGAGCGCCGGTGCGCGCGACTACGCGGAATTCCTCCCGCGGTTGCGTGACCACCACCTCCCCCGGCTCGACGCGCTCGGCGTCGAATACCGGCCGCTGGACGGACCGCACCCGTGGCAGACCCGGCCCGGGGTGCCGGGCCGGGCTCGCTGATCACGGCAGCAGCGTCACCGTCACCGACTTCGTCGGGCCGACGTTGCCCGCCGCGTCGATCGAGCGGTACTCGATGCGGTGGCGGCCGTAGCCCGGCTTGCGCTCGGTGAACGGGGACACCGTGAGCCCGTCCGGGCCGAGGTTGCCGTAGGCCAGGCCGTCGATCTCCGTGCCGCGCGGGGTGAACAGGTACGGCGCGTTCGGGTCGGTCGGCCAGCCGTAGTACTTGTGCCAGCCGTCGCCGTCCACGCGGAACTCCGGCATGCCGTCCGACGCCGTCAGCCGCATGGTGAACGAGCCGTGGACCACCTTGCCCGCCGGCACTTCCGCCGTCGTCGTCGGGCCGGTCGCGTCCACCGGCCAGGTCAGCGTCGTGCCGCCGGTCGTCGCGGTCAGCTCGTGCGCGCCACGGGTTTCCGCGAGGGCGTAGTCGGGACCGGTCGCGACCGGCTTGCCGTCGAGCGCCCAGCGGACCTGGGGAACCGACCCGGTCGGCTCGCCCGTCTCGACGTAGACGACGTCGTGCCCGCCGACCGGCTGCGCGGTGGGGGTCGACGCGACCACCGCCGGGCCGCTCGACGGCGGCGTCACCACGGAAGTGTCCACCGTCCAGGTGCGCGTGGCCGACGGCCGGACCGCCGGGTCGCGGACGAACGGCGTCGGGTCGGTCACCGTCGCCGTCAGCGTGTGCTTGCCCGGCTTCACGTGCGCCTGCCGGAGGTCGACCGCTTCGCGGCCCTTCAGCGTGACTCCGTCGAGGGTCCAGCGGACGTCCAGGCGGTGGTCGACGGGGTGCATCGTCCGCAGCCACACGACCCGGTCGGCGCCGATCGTCCCGGCCGGCGTGCCGCCGCTGACGAGCGGGACCTTCGCCGAGATCCGCTGCGTCATCCGCTCGCGGCCGACCTGGTCGAAGCTGTACCCGAGGGTTTTCATCATCGAGTGCTTGCTCGGCCGCCACACGCCGGTCTGCGTGTACAGCCCGCCTTCGAAGCGGCCGATCGGCCCGCCGGACTCGCTCGGCTCGCCGAGCCAGCGCCACCACTTCGCGTGCTGGTCGCGCAGCTGCTTCTCGGTCAGCAAGGTGTGGTGGATCGAGTCCGGCTCGCCGCCTTCGTAGGCGCCACCGGGGACCGCACGCGCGTAGTAGTCGTATTCGTCGTCGAGACCGCCGAGCGAGTGACCCAGTTCGTGCGGCGAGATGAGCGCGGAGAGCGCGTTGCCGCCCGACGCCGTCGCGTACGAGCCGCCCGCGCCGCCGTAGGTGCTGCTGTTGCCCAGCGCCAGGATCTGCCGGTTCGCCGGGGACGTGCCGGGCACGAGGTCGGCGTACCGCTGCGCCGCCGCGTCGTCGACGGTGAGCAGGCGCTGCACGCTCTGCGGGTTGCAGCCGCCCCAGAAACCCATGTTCAGCGGGGTGTTCTTCTTCGGCGCGTCGAGCGAGGGGTCGCAGTCCACACCGGACTCGGGCGACGCGATCGACACCGCGTAGACGTTGAAGTAGCTGCGGTAGGACTTGAACGGCTCGAGCGACCAGAGGGTGCTGACGTGCCGCTGGACGTCGGCGAAGAACTTGGGCTGTTCGGCGGCGGTGTACCCGTCACCGAGGACGACGAGGTTGAACCGCTGCGAGACAGGCCCGGTCACCTGGACGTCGGTGACGGCACCGGCCGGCTCTTCGGCTTGGGCCGGAGCAGCGGCTCCGGCGGCGATCAGCAGCGCGGCGAAGAATCCGGCCCACATCCGCATGGCGGCACTCCCCTGGTCGGTGATCGTCCCGGTGTACCGCACGGGGTGCGCCGCCGGAACCGCCGGAAGTCGGAGGCTCGCCGTATAGGTCGTTATACAAACCGCAGCCGCCACCGCCGCACTCACCGGGCGTGGTCAGCTCCGCGTGCCCGTTCCTGGGCGTGACCGACCTCAGCGGCGCGACGGGGGGACGCTTCCTACCTCTACGCCGCGGAGGCGCAACCCGACCAGAGCGGCGGGTACACGACCTACCGCTGCGACTACGCCAACCAAGGCGATCCCCGCCTGGCGAACCAACTGGTGGTCAACGTCTTCCCGGGCCACGGCCAGACGCGGCTCGCGGAGCTGGACCTGTCCCCCACCCGAACCGACGTCTACGCGACCCTCGCCCGGCTCCTGCTCGACCGGCTGTAGCTCAAACCAGCCGGTACCAGACCTCCGGTCGCCCGACCTGGCCGTAGTGGGGCTCGCGGTGGGCCATCCCGTTGTCCGCCAGGTACTCCAGGTACCGGCGGGCCGTCACGCGCGAAGCACCGATCGCCGAAGCCGCCGCGCCCGCCGAGAGGCCTTCCGCTGCGCCGGAAAGCGCGTCCCGGATAGCTTCGAGGGTCTGGACGCTCATCCCCTTCGGCAGCGGCGGCTGCTCGGTCGTGCGCAACGCGCCCAGTGCGCGGTCGATCTCGGCCTGGCCGGTCACCTCGCCGGACGCGTCGCGGAACTCCGAGTAGCGCTCCAGCTTCTCGCGCAGGGTCGCGAACGTGAACGGCTTGAGCAGGTACTGCACCACCCCGACCGACACCGCCGCCTTCACCAGTCCGAGGTCCCGCGCCGACGTCACCGCGATGACGTCGATCGGGAGGCCGGCCGCGCGCAGGGAACGGCAGACCGCCAGGCCGTGCGTGTCGGGGAGGTAGAAGTCCAGCAGCACCAGGTCGACCGGCTCGCGTTCGCAGAACCGGAGGGCGTCGCCGCCGGAATGCACCACGCCGGCCACCGAAAAGCCGGGGAGCCGTTCGACGTACACGCGGTGCGCTTCGGCCGCCACCGGCTCGTCCTCCACCACCAGCACCCGGATCACCGGTCCGCCTCCTGCCGCGGCAGCCGCACGGTGAACACCGCGCCCCCGTCCCGTCCGACGTCGACCGTACCGCCGTAGCGGCGCACCGCCTGCCCGACCAGCGCCAGCCCGAGGCCGTGGCCGTCCTCCGCCTTCGTCGACCAGCCGCGGCGGAACACGTCGGCGTCTTCGGGGACGCCGGGCCCGGTGTCGGCCACGCGCAGCAGCAAGCCGTCGTCCTCGGAGCGGGCCGTGACGACGACCTTCGGGTGCCCGCTGCCGCGCACCGCCGCATCGATGCCGTTGTCGATCAGGTTGCCGAGGATGGTCACCAGGTCGCGGGCGGCGACCCCGAGCGAGACGTCGTCGATCACGGTGTCCGGCGTGACGGTCAGCTCGACCCCGCGCTCGCTCGCCTCGGCCGCCTTGCCCAGCAGCAGCGCGGCGAGCACCGGCTCGGCGACGGCGCCGACGACCCGGTCGGTCAGCTCCTGCGCCAGCGCGAGCTCGGCCGTCGCGAACTCCACCGCCTGCTCGGGCTTTCCGATCTCCACCAGGGAAACGACCGTGTGCAGCCGGTTCGCCGCCTCGTGCGCCTGCGACCGCAACGCCTCCGCGAGGCCGCGCGCGGTGGTCAGCTCCCCGGTCAGCGTCTGCAGTTCGGTGTGGTCGCGCAGGACGACGACGGTGCCCTGCGCGCGGCCGCCCGAGCGGACGGCGGTCGTGCTGACCAGCAGGACGCGGGCGTCGGTCAGGTGCAGTTCTTCCGCGCGGTTTTCCGAAGAGCTGAAGGCCTCGGCGAGTTCGTCCGGCAGGCCCAGCGCGGAGAGTTCGCGTCCGACGGGATCGGCGTCGAGACCGAGGAGCGTGCGCGCGCCGTCGTTGCAGAGCCCGATCCGCCCGTCGCGGCCGACGAGCAGCACGCCTTCGCGGACCGAGTGCAGCACGGCTTCGTGGTACTCGAAGAGGTTGCTCAGCTCGTCCGGCGCGACACCCCGGGTCTGGCGCCGCAGCCGCGCGCTGATGAGCCAGCCGCCGAGCGCGCCGACCAGCAGGACCGCACCCGCCACGCCGAACAGCGGCCACAGCCGCTCCCGCAGTTCGGCCGAGATCGCCGCGACCGTGATGCCGACCGCGACCAGCGCGATCACCCGGTGGCCGGTGCCGAACACCGGCACGACCGTGCGCACCGACGGGCCGAGCGAGCCGGTGTAGGTCTCGGTCAGCACCTCGCCCCGCTGCGCCTTGTCGATCGTCCCGATGTAGTGCTGGCCGATCAGCGCCGGGTTCGGGTGGGTGTAGCGGATCCCGGCCGGGCTCATGATCGTGATGAAGTCGACGCCGGTGTCGGCCTGCACCCGCACCGCGAACGGCTGCAGCGTCGCGCTCGGGTCCGCGGTCGCCACCGCACCGGCGACGGTCGGCGCGTCCGCGACCGTCGAAGCGACCGCGCGGACCTGGTCGCGCGCGTTCTCGTCGACCGCGCGGGAGGCGTCGAGGTAGGCGAAGGTGATGCCGGCGCCGGCGAGCACGCAGAGCACCACCAGCTGCAGCACGAGCAGCTGGCGGGCCAGGCTCCAGCGGGACCGCATCGTCGGGGGCACCTCCTCATACCAGCACACGCGCACCCGGTGTCCGAACGGGACGGTCGCGAACTCAATGAACACAAGTGAGCCGGGTCACCGAAGTGCGCCTACAGTGTGCCGCAACCTGGAACACCCCTGAGCTGGAGGCAACGGTGCCGACCCCACCGACCACGGAGGAGACCCCGCGCAAGCGGGACAAGACCCACTACCTGTACCTGGCCGTGATCGTCGCGGTCCTGCTCGGGATCCTGGTGGGCTTCCTCTTCCCGGGCTTCGCCAAGGGCCTCAAGCCCCTCGGCGACGGCTTCGTCAACCTGATCAAGATGATGATCTCCCCCATCATCTTCTGCACCATCGTCATCGGCGTCGGCTCGGTCGCGAAGGCGGCCAAGGTCGGCAAGGTCGGTGTGATGGCACTGGTCTACTTCATCGTGATGTCGACCTTCGCGCTCGCCATCGGCCTGGTCGTCGGCAACCTGCTGCACCCGGGCACCGGGCTGCACCTCAACCCGGCCGACGTGAAGAGCGTCCAGAAGTCCGCCACCGGCGCCGAGGGCCCGGTCGACTTCCTGCTCGGCATCATCCCGAAGACGCTCGTCTCCGCCTTCACCGAAGGCGAAGTGCTGCAGACGCTGCTGGTCGCGCTGCTCGTCGGGTTCGCGCTGCAGAAGCTGGGCCCGAAGGGCGCGCCGATCCTGCGTGGCGTCGAGCACCTCCAGAAGCTGGTCTTCCGGATCCTGGCGATGATCATGTGGGCCGCCCCGATCGGCGCGTTCGGCGCCATCGCCGCAGTGGTCGGCGCGACCGGCTGGGCCGCGCTGAAGAGCCTGGCCGTGATCATGATCGGGTTCTACGCGACCTGCCTGGTGTTCGTGTTCGTGGTTCTCGGGCTGGTGCTGTGGTTCGGCGCCCGCGTCAACATCCTGAAGCTGCTGCGCTACCTCGGCCGCGAGTTCCTGCTGATCCTGTCGACGTCGTCGTCGGAGTCGGCGCTGCCGCGGCTGATCGCGAAGATGGAGCACCTCGGCGTCGACAAGTCCGTCGTCGGCATCACCGTGCCCACCGGCTACTCGTTCAACCTCGACGGCACCGCGATCTACCTGACCATGGCGACGCTGTTCATCGCCGCGGCGCAGGACGAGCCGCTGTCCATCGGCGCGCAGATCGGCCTGCTGGTCTTCATGATCATCGCGTCGAAGGGCGCCGCGGGCGTCAGCGGTTCCGGCATCGCGACCCTGGCGAGCGGCCTGCAGTCGCACCGGCCGGAACTGGTCAACGGCGTCGGCTTCATCCTCGGCATCGACCGGTTCATGTCGGAGGCCCGCGCGCTGACGAACTTCGCCGGCAACGCCGTCGCGACCGTCCTCATCGGAAACTGGACGAAGGAGTTCGACCGCGAACAGGCCCAGCGCGTGTTCGCCGGGCAGGCACCCTTCGACGAAGCCACGATGGTGGACGAAGAGCGGGAACCGGAACCCGCGGAAGTCGCGGCGAAGTAGCACCACCGACGTTCGTGCTCATGCCCCCGCTGAGCACGAGCCACCGCGGGCCGCGGTGCGAGTCCCCCCGACCTCGCACCGCGGCCCGTTCCACGTCAAGAGCGGAACTTTCATAGGGAAAGTGCCGCTTTGGGCGGCCTCAGGCCACGTCGTAGGCGACGCGGGCGGCGGCGATGTCCTCGCGGTGCCGCTCCGCCCAGCCGAGCAGGCCGCTCAGCGACTGGTACAGCTCCTTCGCCATCGGCGTGGCTTCGTACTCCACGCGCGGCGGGACGGTCGGGTAGATCGTGCGCTCCAGGAGGCCGTCGCGCTCGAGGTTGCGCAGGGTCAGCGTCAGCATGCGGCGGCTGATCCCGTTGACCGCGCGTTCCAGCTCGGTGAACCGCACGGGCCCGCGAATGGCTTCCAAGAGGATGCCGATCGCCCATTTCCCGCTGATCCGGTTGATGACCTCCAGCACCGTGCAGACATCGAGTTTTTCCGGGTCGATCTCCGTGACCTGGACAGGTACACCGATGTTCCCCTGGGACATGGAAGTGCCTCCTTACGCGCGCCCCCATGGTCACACATGATGAGCACTGTTACAAGAAGTGCCCTGGCACTGACCAGGGACAACGCTCATCTGGAGGGGCCACACATGGCCGAGAACCACCCCACCCGCTCCCGCGGCCTCGCGCTGGCGGTGCTGTGCACCGCGTCGCTGATGGTCGTGCTCGACAGCAGCATCGTCGCGGTGGCGCTGCCCGCCATCCAGGCCGACCTCGGGTTCACCCCCGCCGGCCTGGCCTGGGTGGTCACCGCCTACCTGGTCGCGTTCGGCGGCCTGCTCCTGATCTCCGGCCGGCTCGGCGACCTGCTCGGCCGCCGCCGCGTCTTCCTCGGCGGGCTGGCGCTGTTCACCGTCGCGTCCCTGGCCGCCGGGCTCTCGGAAGACGCGGGCGTGCTCGTCGGCTCGCGGTTCGCCCAGGGCGTGGGCGGAGCGCTCGCGTCGGCCGTGGTGCTCGGGATGATCGTCACGATGTACCCCGAGCCGCGGGCCCGGGCTCGCGCGATCGGCGTCTACAGCTTCACGCAGGCCGCGGGCGCGTCGATCGGGCTCATCGCGGGCGGCGCGCTGACGCAGGCGCTGAGCTGGCACTGGACGTTCTACGTCAACCTGCCGATCGGTATGGTGGCGCTGCTGCTGGCCGTCCGGGTGGTTTCGCCGGACCGCGGGACGGGGGTGCGGGCCGGCCTGGACGTGCTCGGCGCGGTGCTGGTCACCGGGGCCGTGATGCTGGGCGTGTACGCGATTTCGTCCGCGGTGTGGCCGGCGCTGGTGGCGGCGCTCGGGTTGCTGGCCGCGTTCGTGGTGCGGCAGGCGAAGGCGCGGACGCCGCTGCTGCCGCTGCGGCTGTTCCGGATCCGCGCGGTGACCGGCGCGAACCTGGTGATGGTGCTGATGGTCGCCGGCATGCTGGGCTTCCAGTTCGTCACGGCGCTGTACCTGCAGCAGGTGCTGGGACTCGACGCGCTGCGCACCGGGATCGCGTTCCTCCCGGTGCCGCTGGTGATCGCGGTGGCCTCGCTCGGCGTCGCGGACAAGCTCGCCGCGCGGTTCGGGCCGCGGGCGGTGCTGCTGGCCGGGCTCGGGCTGGTGATCGTCGGCTTGGTGCTGCTGACGCGGGTGTCGGGCTCCTACTTCACCGACGTGCTGCCGCCGTTGCTGGTGATGGGCTTCGGCGCCGGCGTGGCCATCCCGGCGCTGATGGGCCTGGCGATGGCGGACGTCCCGGCGGCGGACGCGGGGGTGGCGTCGGGCCTGATCACCACGACCCAGCAGGTGGGGGCGGCGATCGGGACGGCGGTGCTCGCCTCGGTGGCGGCGTCCCGCACGGCGAGCCTGGGCGGCGATCACCGCGAGGCGCTGGCGGCCGGGTTCCGGCTGGCGTACGGGGTGAGCGCGGGCTTCCTGCTGGCCGCGGTCGCGCTGGGGGCGGCGGTGCTGGCCCGCCGGAAGAGCACCGTCCCCGAGACCGAGGCCTGCGTGGCCGGCTAGGCCAGGTAGGTGGAAAGTCCGCGGTGGCCCCGCCGCATCATCAGCGCGTGGTTCGCGCGGAACAGCGGCCGGGCCACCGCGTCGAAGCGCCGCAGCAACTCCTTGCGGGCCTGGACGTCCTGGGTGATCTCCAGCAGTGTGCCCGCGCCCGCCGCGCGGACCGCACCGGCCAGTACCCCGTCGAGGTCGCCGCTGAGCCTGACCCGCATCAGGCCCGTGCGCTCGTCCTGGTGGTCCCGGTGCATCCGGACGACGAGCCGGAACGGCAGCCGGGACCGGCAGACCAGTTCGGCGGTGTCGTCGTCCACGCGGCGCACCGCGCGGACGTCCGACCACCACCGCGGGTAGCCGGCGAGGTCGGTGACCACGCCGAACACCCGCTCGGGCACGGTTCCCGGCAGCAGCCACGTGCTGCGGAACCGGTAGCTCGCGCCCGTCACACCGGGGCCGAGACCAGCTTCCGGCCGTCCACCGTGACGATGTCGACCGACTTGACGTCGTCGGGCGCGACCAGCGCGGACCCGTCGAGCGAGAAGCCCTGGCTCTCCCACTTCTCCGACACCTGCCAGCTGCCGGCGGTCACCGCCTTGCCGTCCTTGGTGACCACTTGGAGCAGGCACTTCTCGCCGGCTCGGACGCCCTTCACACTGACGTTCGTCCGAACCCAGCCCTGGAACGGGCTCACCGACGCGGTCAGCTGCACCCCGGTCGTCGGATCCCGGGCTTCGATGGTCTTCGTGCCGGGCACTTCCGGCCCGGGAAGCGCCTGTGGCGGCGGCTCCGCCGTCTGCCGTCCGACCAGGATCCCGCCGCCGAGCGCGGCCACCACCAGCACCGCCGCCGCGACGAGGGCCAAGCCCCGCCTCGACGTCGAACGGGTGGCCGGTGCCGCCTGTTCCTCGTCGCGCACCCGGCGCAGGGTCTTCTGCAGCAGCAGGTCCCCGCCTTCGGGCGGCCCGTCGAGGAACGCCTCGGGCGGTACCTCGTCGAGCGACTCGCGCAACGCCACGAGCTCGTTCAGGTCGAACCGGCACTGCGCGCAGGTCTGCAGGTGCCGCCGCTCGAAGTCGGCCGCCTCCCCGGGATCGAGCGCGCCGAGGGCGTACGCGCCGAGCTGCGTGTGACTCTCGTCGACCGAGTTCATCGCGCCACCTCCGTTCCGCTCGAAATCATCGCTGCTCTCAGTGCTCTCAGTGCGTAGTACGACCTTGATTTCACGGTACCCGGTGCGACGCCGAGTGTTCTCGCCGCTTCGGCCACCGTCCGTCCCCGGTAGTAGATCTCCACCAGGACCTCTCGGTGCTCGTTCGATAGGCCGTCCATCGCGCCGAGCACCGTCATCGAGTCGACCACGCCCTGGGCGTGATCCCGCTCGACGGCCGGTGTCGGCACGCCTTCGGCCGGTTCGGCCACCTCTTGGGGCCGCGCCGCCCGGGCGCGGGCCCGGTCGGTGACCAGGTTGCGCGCGACGGTCAGCAACCAGCCGCGCACCGAGCCCTTCCCGTCGTTCTGCAAGTCGTCCGCGTGTTTCCACGCTCGGACCAACGTCTCCTGGACCACGTCCTCGGCCGCCGCCCGATCACCGGTCAGCCTCGTCGCGTAGGCCAGCAGGCTCCGCCCGTGTTCGGCGTACAGCTGCCGAATCAAGTCCTCGCCCTTGGCCTTCTTAGGCCGCCTGCCTCCTATGGCCACCCTCGTCCTCCCGACGGTGTTCTGAGTCGGCGAGGACAGTACTGCAACCCGCAGGGCCACCGGCGGTGCGTGCGCCGAGCGCAGCGCGACCATGGTGTTCATCGGCTGCCCGTCCTTCCTCGTTCTGCCCGGAATTCCGTCGGTGGTCAGTACCCGGATCCGCCGGCCTTGCCGCCCGCGGTGATCTTGCTGCCGTCCGGGGCGACCGCGAACCACGTGCCGTTGGCCCCCTGGCCGTTCAGATCGCCCGCGGCCTTGTCGCCCGAGAACTCGTAGAGCGGCCAGCCGTTGAGCGTGATCTGCTTGCTGCCGTCCTTGCGGGTCGTCGTGCCGACCTGGGTGTCCTGGATGCCCTTGAGCATCGGCGTCGCCACCCCGGCGAGCATCGGCGGCCACGCGGTCGCGCACTCGCCGTCGCAGTTGGACGTCGGCGGCTGCGAGAGGTCCTTGTCGAACCGGTAGAGCGTCTTGCCGTCGGCGTCGGTGACCACGGCACCGACCCCGTTGACCGTCGCGACCGCGAGCATCTTGTGCCCCGGCTCCCCGTGCTGCGGCCCTTGGGCGCCGTCGGCCATCTCGCCGCAAGCGGACAACGTGGCGACGGCGACGAGCGCGACGGCGCTGGCGACGACGGGCCGGGTACGGTTCATGACGTTCTCTCCTCGGTGAGGGCGGCACCGCCGTCCGGCGGACCTCGACATGGGGTAACACGGACGGTCGCGAAGAACGGTTCAGCCGGGATCGCGCGCGTTTCGGCGCCACGGCGCGAGCGGATTGGTGCGTCCCGGTGATCGGCACGATCTTGTCGGCGGGCGGGCGCGGTTCCTAAGCTGAGCGGGTTCGCACCGCCGCCCCGCTCGTCCCGGGAGCCGCCGTGTCCGCGAAACCCCTCGTGCTGATCGCCTTGCTGGCCGCTTTGCCGGCCGCGGGCTGCTCGGCGGCGCCCGCGTTCACGGCTTCGCTGACGTCACCCACCGACGTGGTGCTCAGCTGGCCGGACGACGACGCCGGGCACCGCGTCGAGTACGCGAACGACCCGGCCGGGCCGTGGACGACGCTGCGCTTCCTCCCCGCCCACACGACGAGCTACCACCACCCGGACCTCATCCCGGAGACGCCGTTCTACTACCGGGTGCGGCCGTTCACCGGGCCGGTCTCGACGGACCTGCACGCGGCGGCGTCGGGCGACACGGTGACGTTCACGTGGGCCGACCGCTCGAGCGACGAAGCCGGCTTCCTGCTGGAGATCCGGCGGCCGGGCGCGCCGGACTACGACCCGGTCGAGGTGACCGAGCCGGACGTGACGACGTGCGCGCTGTCGCTGCTGCCGGGAGAGGCCGGCTCGGCCTACCGGCTCCGGACGCTGTACTACGGCCCGCCCCTCCCGGTGGTGCACCAGACCACCGGGGAGGAGCGGTGAGCCGTCACTCGGGCGTGAGGACCGTCCGGAGGAACTCGCCCGTGTAGCTGCCTTCGACCCCGGCCACGTGCTCCGGTGTGCCCTCGGCGATCACCGTGCCGCCGCCGTTGCCGCCTTCGGGGCCCATGTCGATGATCCAGTCGGACGTCTTGATCACGTCGAGGTTGTGCTCGATCACGATCACCGAGTTGCCCTTGTCGACCAAGCCGTTGATCACGCCGATCAGCTTGTTGATGTCCTCGAAGTGCAGGCCGGTGGTCGGCTCGTCGAGGATGTAGACCGTCTTGCCGGTCGAGCGCTTCTGCAGCTCGCTGGCCAGCTTGACGCGCTGCGCCTCGCCGCCCGACAGCGTCGGCGCGGGCTGGCCGAGCCGGACGTAGCCGAGGCCGACGTCCACCAGCGTCTGCAGGTGGCGGTGGATGGCCTTGATCGGCTCGAAGAACTCCGCGGCCTCCTCGATGGGCATGTCGAGCACGTCCGAGACGGTCTTGCCCTTGTAGTGCACCTCGAGGGTTTCCCGGTTGTACCGCGCGCCCTTGCAGACCTCGCAGGGGACGTAGACGTCCGGCAGGAAGTTCATCTCGATCTTGATCGTGCCGTCGCCGGCGCACGCCTCGCAGCGGCCGCCCTTGACGTTGAACGAGAACCGGCCCTGCTGGTAGCCGCGGACCTTCGCCTCGGTGGTCGCGGCGAACAGCTTGCGCACGTGGTCCCAGACGCCCGTGTACGTCGCCGGGTTGGACCGCGGGGTCCGCCCGATCGGCGACTGGTCGACGCGCACCAGCTTGTCGACGTTGCCGAGGCCGTTGACCCGGGTGTGCCGGCCCGGCACCTGGCGGGCGCCGTTGAGCTTGTTGGCCAGCACCGTCGCGAGGATGTCGTTGACCAGGGTCGACTTGCCCGAGCCGGACACGCCGGTGACCGAGACCAGGCAGCCGAGCGGGAACGAGACGTCGAGCCCGCGCAGGTTGTGCTCGCGCGCGCCCACGACGGTCAGCTGCCGCTTCTTGTCGATCGGGCGCCGGATCGCCGGCACCTCGATCTGCCGCCGGCCGGACAGGTACTGCCCGGTCAGCGATTCCTTGCTCTTCAGCAGCTTCTTGTACGGTCCACTGTGGACGATGTGGCCGCCGTGCTCGCCCGCGCCCGGGCCGATGTCGACCACCCAGTCGCTCGAGCGGATCGTGTCTTCGTCGTGCTCCACGACGATCAGCGTGTTGCCCAGGTTCCGCAGCCGGGTCAGCGTCTCGATCAGCCGGTGGTTGTCGCGCTGGTGCAGACCGATCGACGGCTCGTCGAGCACGTACAGCACGCCCACCAGACCGGAGCCGATCTGCGTGGCCAGCCGGATGCGCTGCGCTTCACCACCCGAAAGAGTGGCCGACGCGCGGTCGAGCGAGAGGTACGTCAGGCCGACGTCGAGCAGGAAGCGCAGGCGGGCCTGGATCTCCTTGAGCACCGCGCCGGCGATCATCGACTCGCGCTGCCCCAGCTCCAGCTCGTCGAGGAACTGCGACGCCTCCGCGATGGACAGCGCGCAGACCTCGGCGATGGACATGTCGCCGCGGGTCTTGTGCTGCAGGGTGACGGCGAGGATCTCCGGCTTGAGCCGCGTGCCCTGGCAGGCCGGGCACGGCACCTCGCGCATGTAGCCCTCGTACCGCTCGCGCATGTACTCGGACTCGGTCTGCTCCTGGCGCCGCTCCAGGAACGGGATGACGCCCTCGAAGGCCGCGTAGTACGACCGCTGGCGGCCGTAGCGGTTCTTGTAGCGGACGTGGACCTGCTCGTCGACGCCGTGCAGGACCGCCTTCTGGGCGCGCGCGGGCAGGCGCCGCCACGGCGTGTCCATCCGGAAGCCGATGGTCTCCGACAGCGACTCGAGCAGGCGGATGAAGTAGTCCGCGCTCTGCCCGCCGGACCACGGCGCGATCGCGCCCTCGGCCAGCGACAGCTCGTCGTCCGGCACCACGAGCTCCGGGTCGACCTCCTTGCGGATGCCGATGCCGGTGCACTCCGGGCAGGCGCCGTAGGGCGAGTTGAAGGAGAACGAGCGCGGCTCGAGGTCCTCGATCGCCAGCGGGTGGCCGTTGGGGCAGGCGAGGTTCTCGGAGAAGCCGCGGATGCGGTGCGGGTCGTTCTCCGGCAGGTCGACGAACTCGAGCTCGATCAGCCCGTCGGCCAGGCGCAGCGCCGTCTCGACCGAGTCGGTGAGCCGCTGGCGCGAGCTGGACTTCACGCTCAGCCGGTCGATCACCACGCCGATCTGGTGCTTCTCCTGCTTCTTCAGCTTCGGCGGGTCGGTGAGCGAGTGCACCGTGCCGTCCACGACCACGCGCGCGTAGCCCTGCTGCTGCAGGTTCTCGAACAGGTCGACGTACTCGCCCTTGCGCCCGCGCACCACCGGCGCGAGCACCTGGAAGCGGACGCCTTCGTCCATCTCCAGCACCTGGTCGACGATCTGCTGCGGGGTCTGCTTGCTGATCGGCTCGCCGCACTTGGGGCAGTGCGCCTTGCCGGCGCGGGCGTAGAGCAGGCGCAGGTAGTCGTAGACCTCGGTGATCGTGCCGACGGTCGAACGCGGGTTGCGCGACGTGGACTTCTGGTCGATCGACACCGCGGGCGAAAGGCCCTCGATGAAGTCGACGTCGGGCTTGTCCATCTGCCCGAGGAACTGCCGGGCGTACGCCGAGAGCGACTCGACGTAGCGCCGCTGCCCCTCGGCGAAGATGGTGTCGAAGGCGAGGCTCGACTTCCCCGACCCGGACAGGCCGGTGAACACGATCAGGCTGTCGCGGGGCAGGTCGAGATCCACGCCGCGGAGGTTGTGCTCGCGGGCACCGCGAACAACGAGGCGATCAGCCACGCCAGGGTCCTCTCAATGTCTTCTTCAGCTGCGGTCGCCGACCCGGTGTCAGGCTGCACGGGTGGCCGCGATCCATGCTACGAGCCACCACCGACAAAAACGGGTTCCGCGTCCTTGACCTGCGGTTCTTCGGGCTTTCGACGTCTGGTGAGCCACCGGTGGGCCGGGCGTTCGACCCCCGCGGTGACCGCCCAGCCGGCCAGGACGGCGGCGCCGACGACCACGGGGAGCCGCAGCCAGCCGGGGAGGCCGAGGTCGAGCAGGGCGCGGGCCAGGATGTAGCCCAGTTCCTGGTGCACCAGGTAAAGACCATACGAGATGCCCGCGAGCCAGGTGACGGCCGGGGCGATCCGCGCCAGCCCGGGGAACCGCCAGTCCGGGCCGCGGGCGGCCAGGCACACCAGCAGCAGGAGCACGGCGAACCCGATCGTGGACGGCCAGCGCAGCGCGTCCTGCGGCAGCGCGACGTGGAACGGGAAGACCTGCAGGTCCTGCGCGGCCACGGCGGCGGCGAAGAAGAGTGCGATGTGCCACGTCCGGAGCCGGCGCCGCGACCACAGCCAGATGGCGACGCCGATGGCGAAGACGTGCAGCCGGTGCAGGCCCAGCCCGTAGAAGAACGTCTCGGCGACCGGGCTCGCCGTCCCCGGCGGGAAGACCAGGAAGCGCAGCGCGAGCGGCACCAGGATCAGCGCCCAGAGCAGGGCGACGGTCAGCCGGTGGGTGCGCCACGACCGCGGCCACAGCAGTGCCGCGCCGGTGAAGGCCATGAGCTGGACGGGCAGCGTCCAGTAGGAGCCGTCGAGGTAGTAGAACGCGCCCGAGCGGATGCCCCACTCCTGCACCATGCCGAGGTTGGTGACCAGGTCCAGGCCGGTCGGGATGTACCAGGGCGAGGGGTTCGACGGCGGGCCCTGCGGCACGCCGAACAGGAACCCGGTCACCCCGGGCGGGTAGGGCAGGCCGCTGAAGGAGATGGCGGCCCACCGCGTCACGACGTAGGTCAGCAGGACGGCGACCAGGTAGGCCGGCACGAGGCGCGCGATGCGGTTCCACAACCACCGGCCCGGATTGCCCTTGCGGAGGCTCGCGCAAACGAAGAAGGCGGAGATCACCAGGAGGATCGCCGCACCGAACTGCGCTGTCACCCGGAAGGGGTACCCCGTGAGCTCGGGGTGGAGCAGGGCGCCCTGGTGGGTGACGTGCCCGAGGATCACCGCGAGGACGGCGACGACGCGGAGGAGGTCCCAGCTGATCCGGCGCGGCGTCGGGGAGGTGGGCACGGTCGTCCTGAGGTCGGGCTGGCTGGGGGTCGCCGTGAGCCTACGTGGCGTGGCGGGCGCGCGCTTGTGCGGGTGGAACCGGTTGGAGCGAAACGACTACCGTGTGCACGGTGAACACCGTGGACACCTACACCGGGCACGTCGACCCGGGCGGCGACGCCACCCGGCGGACGCTGGACGAGCTGACCATCACCAAGCTGTCCGTCGGCCCGATGGACAACAACACGTACCTGCTGGTGTGCCGGGCGGACAACGAAGCCCTGCTCATCGACGCGGCGAACGACCCGGAGCGGATCTCGGACCTGATCGGCCACGGTCCGGACCGCCCGGCGCTGAAGACGGTGGTGACGACCCACCAGCACCAGGACCACTGGCAGGCACTGGGCGCGGTGGCGGGGGCGAACGGCGCCAACACGGCGGCCCACCCGCTGGACGCTTCGCCGTTGCCGGTCCCGCCGGACTTCCTCGTCGAGCACGGCGACACGCTGTCCGTGGGGCAGGTCACCCTTTCGGTGATCCACCTGCGCGGCCACACCCCGGGGTCGATCGCCCTGCTGTACCGCGACCCGGCCGGCCACCCCCACCTGTTCACGGGAGATTCGCTGTTCCCGGGCGGCGTGGGCCGGACGACGTCGCCGGAGGACTTCGCGTCCCTGCTGGACGACGTGTCGTCGCGGATCTTCGACGAGCTGCCGGACGAGACGTGGTTCTACCCGGGCCACGGCGACGACTCGACGCTGGGCGCGGAGCGGGCGAAGCTGGAGGAGTGGCGCGAGCGCGGCTGGTGACCCATGAGAGATGATTCGCCCACGCTGGAGACCTGGCTGGCCGAGCTGCGCGCGTACGCGGACAGCGCGGCCAGCACGGTGCTCAAGCGGGTCTGGAGCTTCCCGGACGAAGCGGCCCGGGACGAGTTCGTCGCGACCGCGGGCGAACGCCCGGACGCCGAGTTCGACCTGGTCCTCCGGCATCTGCTGATGCCGTCCTGCGCAACGCCCGCCGACCACTCGCGGCTGGCCTCGGCGCGGGCCACGGGCACCACGGGCGGCGATCCCCACTTCCGGCGGATCGAGGCGTTCTACGCGAACCGTTCCGACCAGCCGCCGTGGGCCGGGATCCGGTGGGTGCTCGACCTGCTGCCGGACCACCCGCATTCGGCGTTGCAGGCGACGGAGGCGTACCTGGTGGCGCACGCGGGAGCGATGCCGCCGGCGGTGGCGCACGCGACCGACGACGCCGAGGCGCTCATCCGGGCGCGGTACATCGGCCTGCCCGGTTCGGTGGAGGCGCGACGCGAACTACTTGGCGGGCTGGGTGGGCGGGAGTTGTCCCGGCTGGCCGGGTCGTTGTACCCCGGTCAGGCGGTCGAGTGCCGGCCCCTACGGGTCGGCGTCGACGTGGTGCGGTCGGTGCTCGCGGCGACGGGCGAGTGCGTGGTCGTGACGGCGAGCACGTTCACGCGGGCGGCCGAGGAGCTGGCGGGGAAGTCGGACCGGGTGACGCTTGTGGCCGGGGCGAAGCTGGTGGGCCTGCTGGACGAGCACCTCGGCTGGGACTGGCCGCTGCGGCTCGAGCACCTGACGCGGGAGCCGGTCGGAGCGGCCGGGTAGCGCACGGCGAAGGGGGAGAACGGAGTGAACCTCGAAGACGCGTTCACCGTGGTCGATACGCCGGTGCACCTGCCGGGGCAAAGCGACGACGCCCTGATCCGGCAGATCCGGAAGCGCAAGGAGTTCAGCGCGCCTCGCAAGGCTCTCTCCCCCGCGGCCGGCCTGGCGGACGGCATCACCCTTCGTCCGATCGAAGCCCTGCACTGGCTCTCCTACGTGACGCGGCCGCGGTACCAGGACGACGTGCTCGACCAGTACCTGTGGTGGGGCCTGCTGCGGTACCTGGGCTTCTTCGCCCACGACTACTCCCACTCCCGGTCGCCGAACCTCGCGCTGAGCCCGGCGGGATGCCGCATTTCCGGCAACCAGCGGCGAGTCACCTCCGAAGAGATGGGGATCGGCTTCGGCGCCGCTTTGGCAGCGCGCTGGTTCGACGGCACCAGCGCCGCGACGCTGCGCTCAGTGGTCGACATCGACGTGGCCTTGGACGCCCGCTTCGTCTTCGGGCCGAGCGCGGCGGTCCAGCACATCGGCACCCGGCGCGCCGACTACCTCCTCATCGGTGCCGACCGGCACGACAGCAGCCGATACGTCCTGCGGGTGCTCGAATGCAAGGGGACGAAGAACGCCGGCAACGCGGTGGCCCAGCTCGCTCGTGCCGTCGGCCAGCTCGACGGGGTCACCGTCGGCGGCCGGGTGCCACCGGGTCTGGCCACCGCCGTGATCACCGGGGAAAGCCGCACCTCGTACCTGGCGGTGGACCCGGGCGACGACGACGAACCGTCCTACGCCTTGGACATCGAGACGATCGATCGCGGCCGGGGCTTCCGCTTGGAATCCGACCGCGAGGACGTCTCGGCGGCCGAGATCGCCAACGCCGCCGTCCGAGCCTCCTGGGCCGTGCTCGCCGACTTCGGCGGCAACGTCGACGCGATCCGGCGGTGGGCCCCCGACGTGATGCGGAACCGGATCGAACGACAGCCGCGAGACCGGGTGACGTTCGAGACCCCGATCGGCACCGCGCGCGGCACCAGCCTCGAGTTCCGTTTCGGCGGCGAACGGCTCACCGTCAGGTACGGCATCGACGAGTCGGTCGACGACCAGCTCAGCGACGGGCTCGCCGGCGATGTGGTGGCGGCGCAACGAGCGTTCGCCGACCGGCTCGAGCCGGGAAGCCGGCGTCGGGTGCCCGAATCACCCGAGGTGCTCTCCGCGACGGCCGACGGGACGATCTTCTCCCTGGTCCGCCGCTGACACGTTCGGAGCAACCGGGTAACGATCCCGGACTTCGGGCAACTCCCCGGACGAACCGGACGTCCCCTTCGCACCCAGCGCTGGGACTTCCACCCGGTTCTCTCCGCCAGGAGGCCCACCATGTCCAGACCCACACAGCGCGCGCTCGCCGCCGTCACGCTGCTTCTCGCCGGAACCATTGCGGCCGCAAGTCCGGCGCAAGCCGCTGATCCCGTCATCCCGGTCATGACGAACATCCGGACCGGGCTGAACACCGGTTTCGACCGGATCGTGCTCGACCTCGGTGCCGGTCCCGCGCCCGCCGTCAGCTACCAGCTCGTCGACGAGCTCACCGCCGACCCGTCCGGGGAGATCGTCTGGCTCACCGGCGAATACTTCATCAACGTCACCGCCACGCCCGCCGCCGCGCACAACGCTGCCGGGAACCCGACCTACACCGGGCCGCAGAAGTTCCGGACGCGGAACCTGCGCAACGTCATGGCCGTCGCCGTCACCGGGGACTTCGAGGCGCACCTGTCCGTCGGGCTCGGGGTGCGGGCTCGGAGCGCGGTGAACGTCTTCACGCTCACCGCGCCCAACCGCGTCGTGATCGACGTGGCCTCCTAACCGCGTTCGTACGGGATCTTCTCCCCCGCCTCGACCGCGAACGGCAGGTTGTTGCCCGCCGGCGGGAGGGGGCAGGTCGCGAAGTCGGTGAACGCGCACGGGAGGTTCACCGCGCGGTTGAAGTCCAGCGTCACCGAACCGTCCGCTGCCGGCGCGCCGACCGGCAGCGAGCGGTTCGCCGCGTACGTCGTCACGCCGCTCGTGCCGTCGGTGAACAGGATGCTGAGGCCGCCGTCCTTGCCGTTGAACGCCGTCAGCGTGTGCGACTCCCCGTCGCGGGAAAACCGGACCACGCCCGGCGCCGTGTAGACGTGGCTGAGGCCTTCCACGACCGCGCCCACGGTCGTCGGCCGCGGCTCGTCGAAGGGCTCGAACCGGCCGTCCAGCACCCACGACGGCGACGGCTCGTACGCCGGGATGCCGTGGAACTCCCGCAGCACCTCGGCCTTCGGGTCGTGCACGCGGATCAGGTACCCGGACCGGCGGGCCACCTCGATCTCCACGTCGCCCGCCAGCACGCGGGTGCCCGCGCCGCTGTTGACCAGCTCGAACCGCCGCACCTCGGTGATCGGCGCGCCCTCGTGCGTCAGCGAAGCGCCGGCCGGGTCGACGTACGCCGCTTCCGCGTCCTGCCACCAGCGGCCCGGGATGCCGGGGTACTCGCGCGGGGACTCGGTCAGCCAGTCCAGCGACACCAGCGCCAGCCAGCCGTGCGGGGCGGCCAGGTCGGCCTCGCGCCGGGTCTTCCAGTCCTGCCACTCCTGCGTGAACGTGCTCATCGCGGGCCCCTTCCCATCGGCTACGACGGTGCCAACCCACCGCCGCCCGCGGTATTCCGCGTCCCAGTATCCGGACCCGGGCCCAGCCAGGCGATTTCTCGCTCGCCGCCGGCCGGCACGACGACCCGCCGGAAACCCGGGTCGCCGGGCAGCGCGGTGTGGAAGCGATCGGAGACGATCAGCAGCAGGTCCAGCTCCGGCGCCGCCGCGATCGCGGCCTTGAGCACCTCGGCCGCGCACAGCCAGGTCGCCAGCGCCACCGCGGCGCCGCCGAAGTAGGGCGGGCGCAGCACGACGTCGCCGTGGTCGGCCGCCATCCGCAGCCGGAGCCTGCCGAACTCGTTGAGGTGGCGGTTGCGGCGCCGCAGCGCGCCGTCCAGCAGCGCCACGAGCTCCCGCGCGACCCAGCCGTGCGGCACCGTCGGCGGGATGATCAACGTCGTGGCGTCGCCTTCCGCCCGGCGGAACCAGGTCGGCGTGCGGTAGGGCACCGGGACGGCTTCGAACACCTCGTCCAGCACCGCGTCGAGGGTGACGCCGAGGTGCACCGCGCGAGCCGTCCGCCCCCGGCTCGGTGCGACGATCCCGAGCCGGACGACGGTCGCGGTCACCGGATCGGTGCGCACGGCCCGCTCAATCCCCTCCGGGATCGGCCGACCACTGCAGTCCGTAGCTCAGCCCCTGGTGCAGGTCGTGGAACTCGAGCCCGACCTCGCCGAGGCTGTTGACCGTCAGCGCGTCGCCGGAGTCGGTGCCGTCGTCGATCACGCGGCCGGGCACGCCGTTGAGCCGCCACACCCGGGACGGCGGGACCTCGCGGTCGAACCGCACCCGTACCGAGAACTTCTCGCAGCGCCGCAACGGCGTCATCACGTAGTACGGCCGCAGCGAAGTGCGCTGCGGGGCGAAGCGGATGCCGTATTCGTGCCGCTGCCCGAGCCGCAGCGGGCTCGGCAGCCGCATGACGAACTGGGCGTGGCTCGCCGAAACCTGGCGCGATTCGACGATTTCGCCGCCGAACAGCACGTCGGCGGCGATGGCGGGCACCGGGTCGATGCCCGGCTCGGCGGGCACGCTGAACGACAGCACCAGCTCGTCGAGCTCGTCGACCTCCGCAACGATCCGGCGTTCCTCCTGCAGGTCCGGCGGATCGCGGTCGAGCCGGAGCATCGCCTTCATCGACTCGACGTACCAGCCGGCCAGCGGGTGCAGGTCACGCTCGCGCGGGGACGCGCCGAGCAGCTCGTCGAGCCGCCGGAACGCGAGGTCGATCCGGCGGCGCGCGGTGCGCGGGTCACGGTCGAGGACGCTGGCCAGCCACGAGATCCGCCGGTCGAGGAACTCGCCCGCCGCCTCCTCGTGCAGGCCGAGCGCCGCCAGCGCGGCCAGCCGCAGGTCCGCGGGCAGCCGGCCGCACAGCTCGGTCAGCCGCAGCACGACCTTGTGCCGGGCGTCGGCGGGCGGGTCGTCGTCGGCGATCTCGCAGGCCGCTCGCAGGCAGGGGCCGATCCGCTGGTGCAGGTCGGCCGCGTCGAGCCCGCGGCCGCGGCGCAGTTCGTTCAGTTCGCGCACGAACGGGAACGCGTTCTCCGACGTCATCCCACCTCACTTCCGCGCCGCCGGTGGAAAGAGCTGTTCACATTACCAGCGGCCGAGGGCGGGGGTGACGTGACAAATCCCGGACACGCGCATTCGCGGAATGCCCGGCCGGCCGGCCCCCCGCGTGCCGGCCGGCCGGGTTCCCTCCGTGGGTCAGCCGGCCCCGAAGATCAGGGCCCAGATCGAGTGGCTTTCCATCACACACCTCCTCATCGCAGCACCAAGGCCGAGGTGGAGAGCGGCGCGGAGTCGTGGCAGGCTCCCCGCGTTTCCGGCGTTCGCGGGGAAAACCCGCGACAGCACCGGCCACGAACGCGGCGGAGACCGATTTCACCAGGGGCGAAAACTTGCGGTGACGTTCACGACGAGCACTCCCGGACCTCGCTCGAAAATGAAATCCGGCCGGTGGCATCGCATTCTTTTCCCGGCCGGGTTCCAGGATCGCCGGGTCGCGGCGGTCGTCAGATGCCCGCTGTCACTGCCCTTGTGTGCCGTTTGGCTCAGAACGGGCGAAGGCCTGCAGCACGCGCAGCTTGCGGATGAGGATCCGGCGGCGGCCGGTCTCGACGATCCCCCGCTCGCGCAGCACGCGCAGCGCCCGGGCGACGGTCCGCCGGGCGGCGCCGACCTGCGCGGCGATGTCGGTCTGCGACAACGCGGCCTCGATGACCACGCCCTCGGGGACCGACCGTCCGTGTTCTTCGGCCAGCCGCAGCAGGTGCACCGCGACCCGCCGGGTGACGTCGAGGGCCGCCGAGTCGACCCGGGCGGACTCGGCGTTGCGGAGCCGGGCGGCGACGGTCTTGATCGTCGCGATGGCGATCTCGGGCCGGGCGTGCAGGACGTCGATGAACTGCGCCCCGGTCAGCTGGAAGACGGTGCAGGGTTCGATCGCGCGGACCGAGGCCGTGCGCGGGCGCCCGGTCACGGCCGCGAGGTCGCCGAGCACCTCACCCGGGCCGCGCAGGCCGAAGAGCACCTCGCGGCCGTCCTCGACGATCGCGGACACCCGCACCCAGCCGGAAACCAGCACGTGGACGTGATCGGAGGGGTCGCCCTCCATGAGCACGACGTCGTTCGCGCGGAACCGCCGCCGGGTGCCCCGGGCGAGCAGGTACTCGCGATCGGCGTCGGCGAGGTAGGCCAGGAGCGCGCCATCCGCCGTGTCGTCGTGCCCGTTCATCGCCCCGAACTCCCGCTCCGCTCCGGATGCCCACCGTAACCCGGCGTGGCGGCGTTCGGCGAGCACCGCAACCGATAGGGTCGCCGCGTGGACGTGGAGATCTACACCGACGGCGCGTGCAGCGGAAACCCCGGACCGGGCGGCTGGGGCGCGGTGCTGCGCTACGGCAAGCACGAGCGCGAGCTGTACGGCGGCGAGGCCACGCCGACGACGAACAACCGGATGGAGCTGACCGCCCCGATCCGGGCGTTGGAAACCCTGACGCGGCCGTCGCAGGTGCGCGTGTTCACCGACAGCACGTACGTGCGCAACGGCATCACGCAGTGGCTGCCCCGCTGGAAGAACAACGGCTGGCAGACGGCGGCGCGCGAGCCGGTGAAGAACGCGGACCTGTGGCAGCGCCTCGACGCGGCGATCGGCGGGCACCAGGTCGAGTGGCTGTGGGTGAAGGGCCACGCGGGCCACCCGGAGAACGAACGCGCCGACCGGCTCGCGGTCCGCGGGGCGCAGGAGGCGCGGGAGTCCGGGAAACCGGTCAACGCCGGTTAGTCCCGAGTGGACGGTCGTGGCACAATTCCCCGGTGCCTCCCGTCCCGTGCCCGTGTGGTCTCGCCGAGTCCTACGCCGCCTGCTGCGGCCGGTTCCACGGTGGCGCGCTCGCCGCGCCGACGGCCGAACTGCTGATGCGGTCGCGGTTCAGCGCCTTCGCCGTCGGCGACACCGCCTACCTGCTCCGGACCTGGCACCCCGGCACCCGGCCCCGGCACCTCAGTCTCGACGAAAGCCAGCAGTGGACGCGGCTCGAGATCCTCGGCCGCACCGGTGGGGGCCTGCTGCACACCGAAGGCACCGTCGAGTTCCGGGCGCACTACCGCCACCGGGGCCGGGACGGCTTCCTGGAGGAGAACAGCCGCTTCCGGCGTGACGACGGCCACTGGGTCTACCTCGACGCCGAAGCCTGAAACCCGTCCCGCGCACCGCCGTCGTCGTGCTAAACAGTGCGGCGATGGGAAAACTGACGCGCCGCGCCCGGGCCAGGGCGGACTACCTCGGCTTCCTCGGCGCCCGGGAATGGCCGCTCGCCGCGTCCGGGCTCGGGGTGCTGCTCGGGGTCGTCACCATCCTGCCGAGCGCCATCGGCGTGGTGCTTTCGGTCGTGGCGCTCGCGCTCGGCGTAGCCACCTTCACGCGGGACGTGCGGCTGCTGCGCCGCCGGTGGGCCGGGTTCGAGTTCACCGCCATCGCCGCGCCCTTCCCCACCGCCGAACTCCCGCCGCCGCCCGCCTACCCCGAAGCCGCCTACCTCGCCGTGCCCGCCCGCGGGACAGCGCTGGTCAGCGCCGCGATCGACCGCGCCCTCTGGGAAGAGCGGCACACCATCGAGGTCGCGGAAGAGCCGTACCGCCTGCCGCCGTCGCTGAAGGCGACCGCGCCGCACGTCCTCCCGCTGCGGGCCCGCGGCCGGCTCCTGTTCAACGGCCCCGTCGTCGGCCTGCGCGGCGACCCGCTGCCGGCCGCCGGTGCGCGGCCGGCGCCGATCCGGTTGCACCGCGCCCGGTTCTTCGACGCCGTCTGCTCGAACGAACTCGGCACGCTGCGCATCACACGCACCGAAACCGGTGAGGAGTACGACCTGCGCAAGGCCGAGCTCACCGACTCGGCCGGTGCGCTGCGCGAGCTGAGCGGCAGCTCGCTGGCCGACCACGTCGGCGTCTCCACCGTCGCCTTCACCACCGACGGCAAGCTCGTCACCGTCCGGCAGTCGGCGCTCAACGCCGTGAGCGGGCTGCTGCTCGCGCCGTCGGGCAGCGGCTCGCTCGAACCCCGGGACCTGCGCACGCCGGACGGTGGCGCGCGCCGCGCCCTCCACACCGCCGTCCGCGCCGGGATGGAACGCGAATTGTGCGAGGAAAGCGGGCTCGCCCCCGTGGACGTCCGCGAGACGAAGGTCGTCGGGTTCGCCCGCTGGATGGAGCGCGGCGCCAAGCCGGAGTTCTTCGGGCTGACCGAGCTGGCCGTCGACAGCACGGAGGTCGCCCGGCGCCGCCCGGTCAGCGGCGAACGGCTCTACAGCGCCGGCCTGACGCTCTTCGACGTCGACCTCCCAGCGGTCGGCGCCGCGCTCTCCGCCGGTGTCCCGCTCAGCGAGGCACTTCCTCAACGGCTCTGGGAAGACGGTTCCCTGCCGCTCCTGCTGGCCCTGCGCGCCGCCGCGGCGTGGCAGGCCGCCCGGGTCTGACGAAACGCCCCTGTTCTCCGCGTGATCGGCCCGCTACGATCGTCCGCAATTGTTAGGGAACTTTACTAACGAAACCTGTCCCTCGCCGCCGCGGTGCCTAGGAGGCGCGCTAGTGAGCTATCGGCAGAAAAGAACCCGCACCCTACTCGTGGCGGCCACGCTGGCCGTCGGGGTGAGCGGGGCGACCGTCCCGGCGGCGACCGGGCAGGAGCAGGTGCGGGCGGCGGTCACCGCCGCCGCCCCGGCCACCGCGGTCCCGGGCTTCCTCATCCAGACGTCGGCGCAGGTGAGCGACGACTCCGCGGTCTCGAAACCCGGTTACAACACGAGCGGCTGGTACCCGGTCGGCCCGCGCGCGACCGTCTACGCCGGTCTGCTGGCCAACGGCAAGTACGCTGACCCGTTCTATTCGACCAACATGAAGAACGTGCCGGCCGCGGACTTCCAGGTCCCCTGGTGGTACCGCACCGACCTCACGGTCACCGACACCACCCAGCGCACCTACCTCGACTTCAGCGGCGTGCTGTCCAAGGCCGACGTCTGGGTCAACGGGACGCGGATCGCGGACAAGTCCCAGGTCAACGGCGCCTACACCCGGCACGACCTGGACATCACCGCGCAGGTGAAGGCGGGCACGAACAGCATCGCGTTCAAGGTCTACCCGAACGACCCGAACAAGGATCTGTCGATGGGCTGGATCGACTGGGCGCAGACCCCGCCGGACCAGAACATGGGCATCGTGCGGGACGTCCTCGTCCGGCGCAGCGGCCCGGTGGCGCTGCGCGGCGGCCACGTCGTCACGAAGCTGACCGGGCTGAGCCACGCCGACCTGACGGTGAAGGCCGACGTCCGCAACGATTCGGCGAGCGCGGTGAGCACGACGGTGTCCGGCACGGTCGCCGGCAAGGCCATCAGCCAGACGGTTTCCCTGGCGGCGAAGGAGAAGAAGACCGTCACGTTCGGCGTGGTCGGGATCGACAACCCGCAGGTCTGGTGGCCGGCCGGGATGGGAGGGCAACCGCTCTACGACCTCGATCTGGCGGCGAACGTCGGCGGCACGGCATCGGACACCTCGCACTCCAGCTTCGGCGTCCGCACGGTGACGGCGAACAAGAACTCCAGCGGCGGCCGGGCGTACACGATCAACGGGCGCCCGCTGCTGATCAAGGGCGGCGGCTACTCGCCGGACCTGTTCCTGCGCTGGAACGAGCAGTACGCGGCGGACAAGCTCGCCTACGTCAAGGACCTCGGGCTCAACACCGTGCGCCTGGAAGGACACATCGAGCCGGACGAGTTCTTCGACCTCGCCGACAAGATGGGCGTGCTCACGCTGCCCGGCTGGGAGTGCTGCGACAAGTGGGAAGGCCAGGTCAACGGCGACGAGAAGGGTGACCCGTGGACGGCCGCGGACTACCCGGTCGCGAAGGCGTCGATGACCGCGGAGGCCGAGCGCCTGCGCGACCACCCGAGCGTCATCTCCTTCCTGATCGGCAGCGACTTCGCGCCCGACGCGACGATCGAGAAGAACTACCTCGACGCGCTGAACGCCGCGGACTGGCCCACCCCGGTGGTCCCGGCCGCGTCGGCGAAGTCGTCGCCGCAGCTCGGGTCGTCGGGCATGAAGATGAACGGGCCGTACGACTACGTGCCGCCGAACTACTGGTACGACAAGGCGCACACCGACCTCGGCGGCGCGTGGAGCTTCAACTCCGAAACCAGCGCCGGGCCGGACATCCCGACCATGGACACGCTCAAGCGGATGCTGTCCTCGAGCGAGCTCGACACGCTGTGGAAGAACCCGTCGGCCACGCAGTACCACCGGTCCTCGTCCTCGACGTTCGGCAACCTCAAGCTGTTCGGCGACGCGCTGACCGGCCGCTACGGCAAGCCGGCGAACCTCGACGACTACGTCCGGAAGGCGCAGCTGGCGCAGTACGAGAACGTCCGCGCCGAGTTCGAGTCGCACTCGCGCAACTTCAGCGACGCCTCGAACCCGGCCACCGGGATCATCTACTGGATGCTCAACAGCGGCTGGACGTCGCTGCACTGGCAGCTGTTCGACGCCTACCTCGACCAGAACGGCTCCTACTTCGGGGCCAAGAAGGCGAACGAGCCGCTGCACATCCAGTACTCGTACGACACCAAGTCCGTGGTGGTGGTCAACCACAACCACGACGCGGCTTCGGGTCTCACGGCGTCCGTGAAGTTGTACAACCTGGACGGCACGGAGAAGTTCAGCCAGTCCAAGGCCGTTTCGGTGGGTGGTGACGGGGCGAAGACCACCGCGCTGACCATCGGCTCGGTGAGCGGGCTGTCGACGACGTACCTGGCGAAGCTGGTGCTCACCGACTCGGCGGGCAAGGAGGTCAGCCGGAACGTGTACTGGCTGTCCACCAAGGCCGACACGCTCGACTGGGGCAACAGCGACTGGTACTACACGCCGACGACGTCGTACGCGGACCTGTCCGGGCTGAACGGCCTGGCCCAGGTGTCGCTGGGGTCGACCGCCACCACGACCACCAACGGCGACGGCACCACGACGACCAAGGTGACGCTGACGAACCCGGCGTCCGGCAAGGTGCCGGCGTTCTTCGTCGACGCGCACGTGGTCGGCGCGGCGGGCGCGCCGGTGCTGCCCGTGCGGTGGACCGACAACCAGGTCAGCCTCTGGCCGGGCGAATCGACCACGCTGACGGCGACGTACCGGACCGCGGACCTCAAGGGCGCCAAGCCGTCCGTGCGGGTCGCGGGCTGGAACACCGGGACGAAGACCATCCCGGCGGACGGCACGGTCACCCCCGGCACCCCGGCCGACTACCAGGCCGAGGACGCGGCGATCACGAACGGCGTCGCGGAGTCGAACCACGCCGGCTTCACCGGCACCGGGTTCGTCAACTACGACAACGCGACCGGCAGCGCGGTGGAGTTCACGGTGAACGCGGCCGCGGCGGGCAGCGCGAACGTCGTCCTGCGGTTCGCCAACGGCACCACGGCGAACCGGCCGATGGACATCTCGGTCAACGGCACCAAGGTGGCGTCCGCGGTGGCCTTCGGCGGCACCGGCACCTGGGACACCTGGCAGACGGTCACGGTCCCGGTCACCCTGCCCGCGGGCACGTCCAAGATCAAGGCGACGGCGACGACCGCCAACGGCGGCCCGAACCTCGACAAGATCACCGTCTAGCGCCCGGGTCCGAGGGCGGCACTTTCGTAGGGAAAGTGCCGTCCTCGGTCAGTCCCAGAGCAGGCGCTGGGCGCGGTCCGGGTCGGACACCGTCGTCGAGACGTCGTCGAAGAGGCGCGTGACGCGGTCCGAAGGCGTGTAGCGCGGCCAGCCCGGGTCGCCGGTCGCGATGAACCGGACCCAGGCCGTGAACATCCCCGTGGCCATCGCCTGCATCCGCTCGGCCGGGAACGCGCGCCCGGCGAAGAGGAACCGCCAGTTGCGGTTGCGGATGTCGTCGAACACCAGTGGCAGGTCGAGCCCGTGCGGCGCGCCGAGACCGCGGCCGCGCGGGGCGATGCGCCAGTCCAGCCGGTACATCCAGGCGTCCCGCTGCTTCTCGGCGAAGCGGATCGCCGGGATCCACCAGTCGCCCGCGGTCAGCGCGCGGTTGCGGACCTGCTCCGCGGGCCAGTCCGGCAGCAGCTCGGCGTAGGCCTCGACAGCCTTTTCCGCCGAAGGGGCGTCCAGCATCGTCGAGCCGACGCCCAGCAGCTTCGCGCCGCCCGACTGCAGCCAGCTGAACAGGTCCTCCTCGTCGGCCGTCGTCCCGATGAGCAGCGGGACCTCGCGGACGGCGTCCAGCGGGCGCTCGGGCAGCAGCTCGTCGCCGACGACCACGCGGTAGGTCACCTTGGTGCCGGACACCGCCGAAACCCGTTGCTGCGCTTCGAGAATCCGCGTCACCGGCAGGGTGGCGAGGTCGCCCGGGGCGGCATCGAGCTCGGCCAGCACCGCCGAGGCGATCGCGGCGCCTTCGGCCGGGGTGTGCACGACCGACCCGACGCCGGTGCCGCTCTGCACGATCGCCCGGTGGACGAGCCCGCGCGTGGCGGGCACCGCGAGCAGCGTCCCGACCGTGCGGCCGCCGTTGGACTGCCCGGCGAGCGTCACCCGGCCCGGGTCGCCCCCGAACGCCGCGATGTCGCCTCGCACCCATTCCAACGCGGCGACCTGGTCGCGCAGGGACAGGTTGGAATCGGCGACGCCGGGCAGGTGCAGCATCCCGAGGACGCCGAGCCGGTAGGCGACGGTCACGACGACCACGCCGGCGCGGGCATACGCGGACGCGTCGAACTGGTGCGGCGCGCCCATCACGCCGCCACCACCGTGGATCCAGACCAGGACCGGGTACGAGCCAGGGGCCGCGGGCGCGTAGACGTTCACGTAGAGGCAGTCTTCGTCGCCGGTGAAGCCGCGTCCGGTCAGCTCCGGCTGCGGCGCCCGCGCGGCCCACTTCGTCGCGTCGCGCTCCCCGGACCAGGGCCGTGCCGGCCGGGGCGCGCGGAACCGCAGCTCCCCCACCGGCGGCTCGGCGTAGGGGACGCCGAGGAACGTCCGGACCCCGTCGTGTTCGGTCCCGCGCAGCGCGCCGGCCGCGATCTCCACCGTCGTCACGCGGCCCAGCCTACGAACTCGCCCGCGAGCGCGCTCCGGCGTGGTGACCACCGGGCTGGCCCGGTGACGCCCGTCGCGACCCGGGGGTGATGATTACCCCGTGCACATCGCGGCAGAGATAGTGGCGCTGGTCGTGACCGTCCTCGTCGTCAGCGCCCTCGCGCGGCGGCTGGACTGGTCCGCTCCGCTGTGCCTGATCGTCGTCGGCGTCGTCGCCTCCTACGTCCCCGGCGTTCCCGAGTACCACCTCGACCCCGAGGTCGTGCTGCTCGGCCTGCTGCCGCCGCTGCTGTACTCGGCGGCCATCCAGACGTCGCTGGTCGACTTCCGGAAGAACCGCGGGGCGATCGGGCTGATGTCGGTCGGGCTGGTCGTGTTCACCGCCATCGGCGTCGGCCTGGTCGCCTGGGCGGTGATCCCGGGGCTCCCGCTGGCCGGCGGCATCGCGCTCGGCGCCGTCGTGGCGCCGCCGGACGCGGTCGCCGCCAGCGTGGTCGCCCGCCGGGTCGGCATGCCGCGCAAGCTGATCCGGCTGCTCGAAGGCGAAAGCCTGTTCAACGACGCCGCCGCGCTGGTCGCCCTCCGCACGGCCATCGCGGCGCTGGCCGGGTCGGTCAGCCTGTGGCAGGTCGGCGCCGACTTCTTCCGCGCGGCCATCGGCGGCGCCGTGGTCGGCCTGGTCGTCGGGTTCGTCACGGCGTTCATCCGCGCCCGGCTGAACGAGCCGGTGCTCGACACCGCGCTGTCGTTCGCCGTCCCCTTCATCGCCTACATCCCGGCCGAGGCGATCCACGGCTCCGGGGTGCTCGCGGTCGTCATCGCCGGGCTCATCCTCGGGCACAAGGCGCCCCAGATCCTGTCCGGCTCGACCCGGCTGGCGTCCCGGCTGAACTGGCAGACCATCGCGTTCCTGCTGGAGAACATGGTCTTCCTGCTCATCGGCCTGCAGCTGCGGCGGATCCTCGCCGAGGTCGGGGAGAGCGGGCTGTCCCTGGCCATGCTGACCTGGATCTGCGTCGCCGTGCTCGGCGCGACCATCCTCACCCGCGTGCTGTGGATGGCCGGGATCGGCACCGTGAAGCGGCTGGAGCGGCGCCTGCTGCCGGGGAAACCGCGCGCGAAGATCTGGCCGTGGCGCTACTCGGCCGTGATCGCCTGGGCGGGCATGCGCGGCGTGGTCACGCTCGCCGCGGCGTTCGTGCTGCCCGCCGACACCCCGCAGCGGGCCGTGCTGGTGCTCGCCGCGTTCGTCGTCGTGGCCGGCACCCTGGCCGTGCAGGGCATGACGCTGCCGCCGCTGATCCGGAAGCTGCGCCTGCCGCGCCCGGACCCGGCGGAGGACGCCCTGCAGGAGGCGGCCGTCCTGCACGACATGACCCGCGCGGCGCTGACCAGGCTCGAAGAGATCCGCACGGACGACGACCCGCCGGAGGTCATCCAGCGCCTGCGCGACCGGCTGCAGCACCGCGCCGACTCGGCGTGGGAACAGCTCGGGCGGCAGAGCGCGCTGGCCGAGACACCGAGTGACGCCTACCGCCGCCTGCGGCTCGAGCTGCTCGACGTCGAGCGCCGCCAGTTCCTCACGGCCCGTGACACCGGCAGCGCCGACGACGACGTCCTGCGCAAGGTCCTGGAACGGCTCGACATCGAAGAGTCCATGCTGGACCGCGACGAGGCCGAGCCCGACGTGGAGGGCCGCGAGCTGCGCACCCCGGCCGCGACGGCCGGTTCGTGCAAGCACCTGGCCCACGAGTGGGTCGAGAAGGACCCGAGCTCGCCCGACAGCTGCGCCGCCTGCGTGGCCGAGGGGACGACCTGGGTGCACCTGCGGATGTGCCTCAAGTGCGGCAACGTCGCCTGCTGCGACTCTTCGCCGCGCCGCCACGCCACGCAGCACTTCCACGAATCCCGGCATCCGGTCATGCGGAGCTTCGAGCCGGGCGAGACGTGGCGATGGTGCTTCGTGGACAAGCAACTCGGTTAAGGTCGGGGCCATGAGCACGCCCGAGCAGGAGATCGAGTACCGCCAGCACCGCTTCAGCCCGCCGCCGGGCTCGACGGAGATCTTCCTGGTGCGGCACGGTGAATCGGCGCCTGCTCGCGGGGACAACCCGTTCGAGCTGGTCGACGGCCAGGCCGACCCGGAGCTCGCGCCCGACGGCCGCGACCACGCCCGGCGCGTCGGCGACCGGCTGGCCGGCGAGCGGATCGACGCGATCTACGTGACGACCCTGCGCCGCACGGCCGAGACCGCGGCGCCGCTGGCCGAGAAGCTGGGGCTGACCCCGGTCGTCGAGCCGGACCTGCGCGAGATCCACCTCGGCGACTGGGAGAACGGCCTCTTCCGGAAGTACACCACCGAAGGCCACCCGATCGTCGAGCGGCTGTGGGACGAGCAGCGCTGGGACGTCATCCCGGGCGCGGAGTCCGACGAGCGCTTCGGCGCCCGCCTGCGCGGCGCGCTGACGCGGATCGCGGCCGCGCACCCGGACCAGCGCGTCGCGGTGTTCACCCACGGCGGCGTGATCGGCGAGGTGTTCGCGCAGGCCTCCCGCGCGGTCGAGCGGTTCGCGTTCCTCGGCGCGGACAACGGCTCGATCTCGCACCTGGTGCTGCACGGCGACACGTGGATCATCCGGCGCTTCAACGACACCGCGCACCTGGCGACGCCGCTCGGCTGAGCTCAGACGGCGCAGCTGAAGAGGCGTCCGGCCTCGGCCACGGCCTTCTCGGCGACCACGACGCCGTCGACGACGATCCGGCAGCGCAGCTCGCCGGGCCCGGGGTTCTGGGCGGCGATGCTGTAGAACTCGGTGCGGTCGGCGGGGCCGGTGCGGGTGAACGTCACCGACCACGGCGTCGTCACCTCGGCCCGCTGCGCGAGCGCCGAGCCCGCGGCGGCGTAGGTGACGTTGCGGGCGCCGTCCGGGCCGAGCAGCTCGTAGACGACGGTCCGGTGGACGGTCCGCACGGCGGCGGGCGCGACCGGCGCGGCCACCGGCGCGTCCTTGGCGGGACCGCGGGCGGACCGCGGCACGACGAACGACGTCACCGCGAAGGCCGCGGCGAGCACGCCCAGGACCACGACGACACTCCCGGCCGTCCGGGCCCGGTGCTCACGGGTCGCGGTGGGAACACCCATGGAGAGGTCTTCTCTCGTCGCGCGCACTTCCGTCGAGTGCGTCGCCTATATCTCGCCGTGACCTAACTCCGCGTTAGCCGCCCGTGCTGAGAAGTCCAACTTTCACCCAAACGGGTGCCCGGGGCCCGGATTTTGTCGGACCCCGGGTGCATGATCGGGGGGTGTACGAAGAGGCGGCACCACCCGCGCCACTGGCGGGCGTGGCGCGCTGCGTGTGGCGATCGGCTTCGGCGACCCCGAAGCGGATCGTCCCGGACGGCTGCCTGGACCTGGTCGTCGGCGACGGCGCGGCGTTCATCGCGGGCCCGGACACGGCGGCGTGGTCCTCGGTGACTCGGCCTCGCGAGGAGCTCCGCGGGGTCAGGTTCGCGCCCGGCCGGGCGGCCGCGGTGCTCGGCGTGGCGGCGGACGAGCTGTGCGACACCCGGGTCCCGCTGGGCGAGCTGTGGGGCCGCGAGGGCGAGCTACTGGCGGAGCGGCTGCTGGCCGGCGAGGTGACCCCGGCGGAGGCGGTGGCGTCCCGGCTGCCGGATGCGGCGGCGCCGGACCCGGCGGTGGTGGAACTGGTGGCACGGCTGGGGGCGGGCGTGGCACGGGTCGCGGAGGCGGTCGCGTTGCTCGGGCGGCCTGGCACAGGTTTGGCCCAGCCGGACGGCGGCCCGGCGGCCGGCGGCCCGGCACTCGCCTGGCCCGACGGCAGCGCGGCAGCCGGCGCCGCGACCCTCCCCCGGCTCGAGGGAAGCCCGGCGGCCGGCGGCGCAGCACTCGCCCGGCCCGACGGCAGCCCGGCAGCCGGCACTCCGGCGGCACTCGCCCGGGCCGATGGGCGCCCGGCGGCCGGTGCCGCGCCCGTCCGCGGCGGAATCGGCCCGGAAGCCGCGGCCCACCTCGCCCGGCACCGCACCGCGAACCCGCCGGAGCTCGCCGCCGCACGTCTCGAACCCTCCTCCATCGGCGAGCGGCGGCTGCGGCGAAGATTCGTCCAAGCGGTCGGGTACGGGCCGGCCACCTACCTGCGCGTGAGCCGCTTCCAGCGGGCGGTCGCCCTCGCCCCTCGCTCGTCCAGCCTCGCCGCGCTCGCCGTGGCCGCCGGGTACTCCGACCAGGCGCACCTCAGCCGGGAGTGCCGGGCGCTCACCGGGCTCACCCCGCGTGCCTACTTCCGGCTGGGCTCCACTGTGGACGTTGCGTGATCGGCGCCATTCGGCGTAACCCGCGCAGGCAACCGGAAGTGGACCTTCACCCGGCAAGGTAAGCGGACGGTAAACGACTACCGGGAGCGCTATCCTCCCTTCGACGAGTGATCAGGGAGGGTGAGTGGCCACCATCAGCGACGTCGCGGCCAAGGCCGGCGTCTCCACGGCGACCGTGTCGCGCGCGCTCAACGGGAAGTCCACTGTGGACCCCACGCTGGCCGCGCGGGTGCAGGAAGCGGCCGCCGAGCTCGGGTATCACCCGAATGGGCTGGCGCGGAACCTGCGGCGGCAGGAGACAGCCGTCCTCGCGCTGATCATCTCGGACGTCGAGAACCCCTTCTTCACCGCCATCGCGCGCGGCGTCGAGGACCTCGCGCAGCGGTCCGGCTACTCGGTCGTGCTCTGCAACTCCGACGAGAACGAAGACAAGGAGCGGCGCTACATCGAGGTCGCGCTGCAGGAGCGCGTCGCCGGGGTGGTGCTGTCCCCCACCGGGCGGTCGACGAACGTCGAAGGCCTGCGACGCCAGGGAACCCCGCTGGTGGCGGTGGACCGGCCGCTCCCGGCCGCCGCGGGTGACCAGGTGCTCGTCGACACGCGGCACGCCGCCGCCGAGGCCACGCGGCACCTGCTCGCCGGCGGCTACCGGCGCGTCGGGTGCCTGACCGGCCCCGCCGGGGTCCGCACAGCCGACGACCGCCTCGCCGGGTACGGCGACGTCGTCAGCGAAGCGGCCGTCCTGTCCCGGCGCGCGGAGTACCGCGCCGAGGGCGCGCGACTGGCCGCGCTCGAGCTGCTCGACGAGCCCTCGCCGCCGGACGCGCTGCTGGTCGCGAACAGCACCATGGCGATCGGCGTGCTCGAAGCCCTGTCCTCACGCGGCCTGCGCCCCGGCCGCGACGTCGGCATCGTTTCGTTCGACGACGCACCCTGGACGACGCTGATCGACCCGCCGCTCACGGTGGTCGCGCAGCCGGCGTACGAGGTCGGCCGGGTGGCCGCCCAGCTCCTGCTGGCCCGCATCGCCGACAGCGGCCGCGACGCGACCACGACGACGCTCGAAGCCCGCTTGATCGAGCGGAAGAGCTCCCGCCGCTGAGTACGGCCGAGGCCCTCCCACAGCTGACCGGCGGGCTCGTCCGATGTCTTGAATGAGTCATTCAGGTCGCCGGAGGTCCTGAATGACTCATTCAAGACATCCCGGGGCCGCTCGAGCCGGCAGGGGTCCGGCGCAGCAGGTTGCAAAGCGGAGCGACGTGCCCAGGGGGCCGGCTCGTGCCGGGCCCCCCAGGCACGCCCCACCCCCTGTGTCCCCCATGACCGGCGCGGATACCGCCGGATTCCAGTGAGCACGGAGCGGAAATCGTTTACTCACACGGAACGTAGGGCCGCGAGTCCGGAGTGTCAAGACGTCTCGAGCCTGGACAAGCTCGCCCGATGCGGTCAGACTAGCCGGAAGTTGCCTACTCAACGTGTTGGGTGATGTGCGGTAAGTGTCGATCTCTGGTGAATTCACCCACAGACAGGGCAAGAAACCGCACGAACCCGCACACGCGCGCTGTTTCGGGTTAACCTGGATCCCATGTCTGTAGCGCTGGAGAACATCCTCGCCAAGGCGGGCCTCAAAGTCGACGCGCACGAGTTCCTCACGCTCGTCGAAGACGCGGCGCGCAGACTGTCGCCACCGAATCCGGATCCCTCGCACTACTTTTCGGCCGACCAGCGCGCCGCGCTGACCGACGTCGGCCTCGACCTCGCGCCGCGGCGGGAGGACGAACCGGACTTCCGGGCGCGCACCGTCGCCGCCCACGCCGTGCTCGCCGAAGGGGCGCTGAGCGTCAACGAAGCCGCGAAAGCCCTCGGGGTCGACGACAGCCGGATCCGGCACCGCCTCAAGGAAGGCAGGCTGACCGGCTGGAAGGACGGCGGCTGGAAGCTCCCCGCCTGGCAGTTCGCCGGCTCGGGCGTGCTGCCCGGCCTCGAGGTCGTGCTGAAGGCGCTGCCCGAGGACCAGCCCGCGCTCGTCGTCGCCGCCTTCATGAGCACACCGCAACCCGATCTGGTGATCAACGACCACGCGGCGACCCCGCGCCAGTGGCTCCTTTCCGGGGGTGACCCGGACCACGTCGCCCGCCTCATCGCCACGCTCGGCTCGCCGCTCTAGGCTGGACCTCCCCGAGCAAGATCACCGACAAGGACGGACCACCCCCGACCCATGGCCCGGCTACCGCTGCCGCCCGCCCGATCCGTCCTGGTCCGGCAGCTGAACCGCGCCGACGACGTGGTGACGGTCCAGCCCGCGACCAGGCTGGTGCGGATCTTCACGGCGCACGGCAACCACCCCCAGCAGTGGAACTCGTTCCGCTACACCGGCCCGCTCCCGCACGGCCGGTTCGACCAGCAGCCACCCGGCCGCGGCGGCGCGCCGGTCACCGACCCCGCGAACGGGGTCCTCTACTTCGGCCTCACGGTCCGCACGTCGATCGCCGAGGTCTTCCAGACCAGCTCGACGGTGGATCGCCGCACGCGCGGCCCCCGCCTGGTCGTGGTCCGCCCGACGCGCACGCTGCGCCTGCTCGACCTGACCGGCCTCTGGCCGACGCGGGTCGGCTCGTCCCAGGAGATCTCGAGCGGCCCCAAGAAGCTCACGCAGGCGTGGGCCCGCGCGATCCGCGGCGCGTTCAGCGACCTCGACGGCCTCTGGTACCGCTCCTCGATGGACTCCGGCGACCCGGCGATCTGCCTGTGGGACCCGCCGGCGGGCGCGGCCCTGCCGATCGCGCCGGACGTGCTGCTCCCCCTGGACCACCCGGGGCTGGACGTCCCGCTGGGCCGGGTCTGCGAAGAGCTGAACTACACGCTGTTGAACTGACGCTCCAGCAGCGGCAGGACTGCCCGCAGGTCGTCGCCGTCCACGAGGTGGGTCGCGACGGCCCGCGCGTCCGGCGCCGCGTTGAAGCCGATGCTCATCCCGACGGCGGCGAACAGCGGCAGGTCGGACCGGCTGTCCCCGACAGCGGCACACCGCTCGGGCGCGAAGCCCTGGGCCAGCGCGAAGTCGCGCTTGCCGTACTCGTCCAGGTGCTCGGCGACCTCCCCGGTGTAGCGGCCGCCGACGGCTTCGGGCACCGGGCCGCAGTAGGCGGCGAACCCGAACCGCCGGGCGAGCAGCCGTCCCACCGGCGTCCAGGCGAGCGTGGTGAGGATCGGGCGCAGGTCGTGCTCGCGGCACCACGCCACCGTCTCGCCGATCCCCGCCACCAGCGGCAGCGTCTCCAGCCGGGCCAGCACCTCGTCTTCGGTGTGCCCGGCCCAGCCGCGGGCGTCGATGATCGACGCCTCCTGGTTCGTCAGCCGGCCCTCGCCGTACGCCGCTTCGGCCGCGACGAGCTCGGCTTCGTGCCCCAGCGCCGCGGCCACCCACGCGCACGAGCTCGTGCCGGGCACGAGGGTGCCGTCGACGTCGAAGCAGACGAGCCCCCGCGTCACAGGTGCCGCGCCCACCACTCCAACACCGCTTCGAAGCGCTGCACCCGGTGCCGCGGACGGCCCGACCGGGTCAGCTCGTGGCCTTCGCCCGGGAACAGCAGCATCTCCGCCGGCGCGCCCGCGCGGCGCAGCGCCACGAACATCCGCTCCGCCTGCTCCAGCGGGCAGCGCCAGTCGTGCTCCGAATGCACCACGGCGAACGGGATCTCGATGCGATCGGCGTACGAGAGCGGCGACCGGTCGCGCTGGACTTCCGGTGAAGCACCGATGTAGGCGTCGACGAAGAAGTAGCCGATGTCCGAGCTGCCGACCATCGAGTCCCACGCGTTGACCGCGCGCTCGCTCCACGCCGCCTTGAAGCGCTCGCCGTGGTGGGCGGCGAGCCAGCTCGTCATGAAACCGCCGTACGACCCGCCCATTACGCCGACGCGGGAGGCGTCCAGGTCCGGGCGTTCGAGCGCCTTGTCCAGCAGGGCCAGGACGTCGTCGACGTCGACCGTGCCGAAGCCGTTCGTGATCGCGTGGCCGTGCGTCTGGCCGTAGCCCGCCGAGCCGCGGGGGTTGCCGACCACCACCGCGTAGCCCGCGGCCGCGTACACCTGGGCCTCGTCGAACACCGCCCACTCCTGCTGGGTGAACGGGCCGCCGTGGATCACGCGCAGCACCGGGTGCGGGCCCTCGCCCTCCGGCAGCACCAGCCAGCCGTGCACCGGGTAGCCGTCCGGCGCGGTCGTCTCCAGCTCGATCATCGGCCGGATGCCCTTGTCGCGCAACGGCTTCGAGTAGTCGGTCAGCACGCGCGGCTCGCCGCCGCCGAGGAGCACGACCTCACCGGCGCTCGACGGCGTCGCGATCACCGCGGCCAGCACCGAACCGTCGAGCGTGAAGGACCGGAGCGCCGTGCGGTCGGCGTAGACCACCGGCAGGTCGGCCAACGGCGCGTCCGCGGCGTCGGCGGCGACCGCGCGCAGCTCCACCGCGCCGCGGTTGCGGACGGCCACCAGCACCTCGGAGCCACGCGGGGCCGGCGCGCCCGCCGAGGATTCGCAGTCGACCGTCTCGATGTCGGTGAGCCGGCGGGCCTTCACCGGGCCGGCGCCGAACTCGGGCGTCGCCGCGTAGAGACCGGTCATCCCGGCTTCGCGGTGCTCTTCGAAGGACTGCCCGAAGTAGAACAACGTGCCGTCCGCGCCGAACGCCGGGCGCTCGGAGTAGCCGTCGCCGCGCACGACGACCTCGGGTTCGCCGCCCTCGGCGGAAATAGCGCAGATGTCGCGGAAGTCGCTCTCGGCCGCACCCCACTCCGGCGGCGCGGTGAAGACCACGCGCGTGCCGTCGGGCGTCCAGGCCGGGTGGCTCGCGTCGTAACCGGCGCCGGTCAGCGGCTCGGGGTCTTCAGCGGGCTCGGCCGCGTCGACGACGAACAAGCGCAGCGGGCGATCGCCCACGAAGCCGACGTCGTCGAGCCGGTAGTCCATGCGGGTGATCCGGCGCGGGGCCTCGGCGGCCGGCTCCGGGGTTTCGCCGTCGGCGTCCTCGGTCCCGTAGCGGCCGGGCTCGGGCACCCGGGCGGTGAACGCGATCCGCCGCGAGTCCGGCGCCCACACCGGCTCGCCGGCGCCGAGGTGCAGCGAAGTCAGCCGCCGCGCCTCCCCGCCGTCGGCGGGCATCACGTGCAGCTGCGGGCTGCCGTCGGCGCCCTTGCCCTCCCCCGCGCGGAGGAACGCCACCCAGCGCCCGTCCGGCGAAATCGACGGGGCGGAGTCGCGCGGACCGTGCGTCCACGCGGATTCGCCGCCGTCGAGCGACACCCGCCGCAGCGCGCTGCGGGCGGCGTTCGCCTTCAGATCGGGGTGACTCAGCGCGGTGAGCAGCAGGTTTCCGCGCAGGGCCGGACGGCCGGGGGCGGCGAGGGCTTCGATGTCGGCAGGGCGCACGCCCCTGACCGTACCCGAAACCCTTAGCGCTGCGAACGACTTACGCCGCGACCTCTTTCCGCTCGTCGCGCCGAGCCTTGGCCAGGCTGGCCACCGTGGTCACGGTGAGCACGACGATGATGACGCCGAGGGAGATCCAGTTGTTGATGTCCAGCCAGTCCGGCACGACGTGGTACTCGTGCAGCGCGTGCAGGAACAGCTTCGCGCCGATGAAGGCGAGGATCACCGCGAGGCCGTAGGTCAGGTAGACCAGCTTCGTCACCAACCCGCCGAGCAGGAAGTACAGCTGCCGCAGGCCCATGAGCGCGAACGCGTTGGCGGTGAAGACGAGGAACGCCTCCTGCGTGATGCCGAAGATGGCCGGGATCGAGTCGACCGCGAAGAGCAGGTCCGCCGAGCCGATGGCCACGATCACCAGGAGCATCGGCGTGATCATCCGTTTGCCGTTGATCTTCACCGTGTAGTGGTGGCCGTGGTAGTCGTCGGTGACCGGGGCGATCTTGCGGACCTGCCGGGTGACGGCGTTCTCGTGGTACTCCTCGTCCTCGCCCTTGCCGCGCAGCATGCTGACCGCGGTCCAGACGAGCACCGCGCCGAAGAGGAAGAAGACCCAGACGAACTGCTCGATGAGCGCAGCACCGATGGCGATGAAGACGCTGCGGAAGCCCAGCGCGAGCAGGATGCCGACCAGCAGCACGCGGTGCTGGTGGATGGCGGGCACCTTGAACGACGCCATGATGATCATGAAGATGAACAGGTTGTCGACGCTCAGCGAGTACTCGGTGATGTACCCGGTGAAGAACTCGACGCCCGGGTCGTGCCCGGCGAAGATCCACACGCCCGCACCGAAGAGCACCGCGCAGGAGATGTAGAAGATCACCCAGCGAGCGGCTTCCCCCGTGGTCACTTCGTGCGGCTTGCGATCGACGATGACCAGGTCCAGCGCGATGAGCGCGAGCAGGCCGCCGATCGTGGCGATCCACAGCCACAGGGGGACAGTCATGGAACCAGAACCTCCGGATAGTGCGCATGAGCAACTAACCGGAGGTCTCTCCCGCCGGTGAAAACACCGGCCGACGGTGCCGGGGGCGCAGGGCCACCGTGCTGACGACACCGCCGCGAAGGAATACTCCCCTCACAGCCGTTCCAGTCTGCCGGTTACCCCCACCCGAACGCCAGCCGGAACACCGCACGTCACCGTGTTGGTCCTGTAATTTCGGTCACTTCGGTCCACCAGGTGGTCCCTGGCGTGTGATCGCTGTGAACCACGCGGAGCACTCTCAGCAAACCTCAAATAGGTTCTCCTCGTGCCCCGATTCCCGCTCCCGCGCACTCGCGGAGCCCGCCTCACCGCGCTCGCCGCGGTCGTCGTGGTCCTGGCCGCCGGTGCGGTCTTCTGGACCACGCGGCCCGCCGCGCCCGCGGCGGTGCCCACGCAGGACGCGCTGATCGACCTGCCCGCCGCCCCCGGCTCGGCGGAGCAGGTCAAGATCGACACGACCACCTACCTCCCGGCCACCGTGCCCGCACCCGCGGTGCTGCTGGCGCACGGCTTCGGCGGGGACAAGAACAGCGTCGCCGACGACGCCCGAGAGCTCGCGCGGAAGGGCTTCGTCGTGATGACGTGGTCCGCACGCGGGTTCGGCAAGAGCACCGGCAAGATCGGCCTCAACGACCCGGACGGCGAAGTCGCCGACGCAAGTCACCTGATCGACCGGCTGGTCGCGCAGCACCAGGTGACGACCGATCCGAACGGCGACCCGAAGGTCGCGGTCACCGGCGCCTCCTACGGCGGTGCGCTGTCGCTGCTGCTGGCCGGCACGGACAAGCGCGTCGACGCGATCGCCCCGGTGATCACCTACAACGACCTCGCGCAGGGCCTGGTCCCGAACGCGGCCACGCCCGCGCTCACAGCGCCGGGCACCCCGTCGGCCGGCGCGTTCGCCACCGACGGCGTGTTCAAGAAGAGCTGGGCCGGGATCTTCTTCTCGGCGGGCTCGGGCGCCGCGTCGAGCGGATCGCCGTCGGCCGAAGCCCCCGAAGCGGGCCAGGAGACGGACACGGGCTCCACCGGCGCCGCCGGAGCCGCGGCCGCCGTCCCCGCTGTGCCCCCGGGCGCGGGCGGGGGCCGGGCGAGCGGACCGGCCGACCCGTGCGGCCGGTTCACCGCCGCCGTCTGCCGGGCCTACACCGAGCTCGGCACCACCGGGCAGGCGAGCCAGGCCAGCGTCGACCTGCTGCGCCGCGTGTCCCCCGCGTCCGTGACGGACAAGATCACCGTGCCGACCCTGCTGGTGCAGGGCGAGAGCGACACGCTCTTCGGCCTCGACCAGTCCGACGCCAGCGCCCGGCAGATCACCGCGGCCGGCGGCAAGGTGAAGACGATCTGGTACACCGGCGGCCACGACGGCGGCAAGCCCGGCCCGCAGCTGCGCGCCAAGATCGGCGACTTCCTGTGGACCGCGGTGAACGGCGGCGACCCCGGCACCGGGTTCAGCTACGACGTCCAGGGCACGTTGCGCGCCAACGGGACACCGTCGGTCCGCACGGTCAACGCCGACGCCTACCCCGGCCTGACCGGTCCCGCGACCGAGCGGCGGCTGCTGGCGATGTCCGGCCCCGCGCAACCGGTGGTGCGCCCGGCCGGGGCGAACCCCTCGGCGGTGAGCGGCATCCCCGGCCTCAACGGCATCGCGAGCAGCACGTCACGGCTGGGTGCGCTCTTCAGCAACGACCCGCCGGGCCAGGCCGCGCAGTTCACGACCGCGCCGGTCGACAGCCAGGTCGTCGTCAGCGGGTCGTCGACCGTGCGGCTGCGGGTCGCCGCCGACCCGGCGCACCCGCAGCCGGACGCCGTGCTCTTCGCGAAGCTCTACGACGTCGGGCAGGACGGGTCGCGGGTGCTGCCCGCCAACGCGATCGCGCCGTTCCGGGTGAGCGGGCTGCCCGCCGACGGCTCGCCGGTCGACGTCACCGTGACGCTGCCCGGCATCGTCCGCCCGATCGAAGGCGGCCACTCACTGCGGCTCGTCGTCGGCACCACCGACCAGGCGTTCGCCGCCCCGGCTTCGCCCGCGGTCTTCCGGATCGCGCTGGCGAGCGGGACCGCGCTGGCCGTGCCGGTCGTGCCCGGGACGTCGGTCGGTTCGCCGGCCCCGGTCGGGCAGCTCGTCGGCATCGGCGTCACGCTGGCGATCGGCCTGGCCGTGGTGCTCTTCGCGGCGCTGCGGCGCCGCCGGGCCACCGACATCGACCCGGAACTGGCCACGACCCCGCTGGTCATCGAAGGGCTGCGCAAGCAGTACGCGGGCGGGTTCGTCGCGGTGAAGGACCTCTCGTTCCGCGTCGAGCCGGGGCAGGTGCTCGGCCTGCTCGGGCCGAACGGCGCGGGCAAGACGACCACGCTGCGGATGCTGATGGGCCTGATCACGCCGACCGAAGGCACCATCCGCGTGTTCGGGCACAAGATCACCGGCGGCGCGCCGGTGCTCTCGCGGATCGGCTCGTTCGTCGAGGGCTCCGGCTTCCTGCCGCACCTGTCCGGCCGGGAGAACCTCGAGCTGTACTGGGCCTCGACCGGCCGTCCGGCCGACAAGGCGCACTTCGCCGAGGCGCTGGAGATCGCCGGGCTCGGCTCGGCCGTCGAACGCCGGGTGCGGACCTACAGCCAGGGCATGCGGCAGCGGCTGGCGATCGCGCAGGCGATGCTCGGCCTGCCGGAGCTCATGGTGCTCGACGAACCCACCAACGGGCTCGACCCGCCCCAGATCCACCAGATGCGCGAGGTGCTGAAGCGGTACGCCGCGACCGGCCGCACCGTGGTGGTCTCCAGCCACCTGCTGGCCGAGGTCGAGCAGACCTGCACGCACGTCGTGGTGATGCACCGCGGCTCGCTGGTGGCCTCGGGCGAGGTCGGCGAGCTGGCCGCGGCCGGTGGCGAGGCGACGTTCCGCGTCGACGACCCGGCGGCCGCCGCGGCGGCGCTCAAGGCGCTCAGCGGAGTCACCGACGTCGACGTCGAGGGCGAGCTCGTGCACGCGAACCTCGGCGAGCTGCCGCGGGCCGAGGGCGTGGCCGCGCTGGTCCGCGCCGGCGTCGCGGTGGAGCAGGCCGGGCCCCGGCGCCGGCTGGAAGACGCGTTCCTGCAACTGGTCGGAGAAGAGTCGTGAGTGAAGGCGTCCACACCGATCCGCACGCGCTCGACGAGCTGAGCGACGTCGCGTCGGCCGAGCACGCCGGAGTCGGGCCGGACGGCGCCGTCGAGGGCTACTCGGCGCGCCGGACGCTGCGGCTCGGCGTCGAACTGCGGCGCCAGCTCAAGCGGCGGCGCACCCAGTTCCTGCTCGGGTTCGTCGCCCTGCTGCCGTTCATCCTGGTGATCGCGTTCGAGGCGGGGCAGTCGAACCCGAACCGGCGCAGCGGCGGGTTCGTCGACCTGGCCACGGCGTCCGCGCCGAACTTCGTCGTGCTGGCGCTGTTCGTGTCCGGGACGTTCCTGCTCCCGATGATCGTCGCGCTGTTCTTCGGCGACACCATCGCGAGCGAAGCGTCGTGGTCGAGCCTGAAGTACCTGCTGGCCGTGCCGGTGCCGCGGCAGCGGGTGCTGCGGCAGAAGGCGATCGTGTCCGGCCTGCTCTCGGCGTTCGCGCTGGTGCTGCTGCCGCTGGTGTCGCTCGGCGTCGGCGTCCTCTGGTACGGCGCGGGCGACGCGATCAGCCCGACCGGCGACGCGGTGTCCTTCGGCGACAGCCTGCTGGCCATCGCACTGTCCACTGTGTACATCATCCTGCAGCTGGCCTGGGTGGCCGGGCTGGCGCTCGCGCTGAGCGTGTCGACCGACGCCCCGCTCGGCGCGGTCGGCGGCGCGGTGCTGGTGGCGATCCTGTCCCAGATCCTCGACCAGATCACCGCGCTGGAGGGGCTCCGGAACTACCTGCCGACGCACTACGCGTTCTCGTGGATGGACCTGATCTCCACCGACGTCGACTGGACGAACCTGGCGAGCGGCCTGCTGTCGGCGGTGCTCTACGGGACGGTGTTCTTCCTGTACGCCGGGCGGCGGTTCGCGCGGAAGGACATCACGAGCTGAAGCCGGTACGGTCGGGCCCGTGCCGATCACGCTGGAGAGCCACCAGGACATCGCCGTGCTGCGGATCGACCACGGCGGCGGGAACACCCTCGACACGGACTCGTGCCGCGAGCTCGTGCTGCGGCTGGAGGAGGCCGAGCAGGCCCGTGCGGTGGTGCTCACCGGCACCGGGCGGGTCTTCTCCGCGGGCGTCGACCTCAAGCGGATCGACGACGGCGGTGCCTCGTACGTGGCGCAGTTCCTGCCGCTGCTGTCGGACGCGCTGCTGGCCGTGTTCGGCAGCCCGCGCCCGGTGGTCGCCGCGCTGAACGGGCACGCCATCGCCGGGGGCGCCGTGCTCGCCGCCGCGTGCGACCACCGCGTGCTCGGCGGCGGCACGATCGGCGTGACCGAACTGCTGGTCGGGGTGCCGTTCCCGCTGGCCGCACTGGAAATCCTGCGCTGCGCCTACGGCACGGCACCGCTGCCGTCACTCACCTACTCGGGCGAAACCCGGGGCGGTGAAGACGCGCTGGCCGCCGGCCTGGTCGACGAGCTGGCTCCGCCGGAGGAGGTGCTCGAGCGGGCGCTCGCCGTCGCGGCCCGGCTCGGCGAGCTGCCGGCCGAGGCGTTCGCGCACACCAAGGCCCAGATCCGGCAGCCCTTCCACGAGCGGATCGCCGAGTACCGCCACGCCGACGACCCCGAGGTCGAGCGGCTGTGGCAGGCACCCGCGGCACTGGCCGCGGTCAAGTCCTATGTGGACCGGGTGCTGCGTTAGGCGCGCACGCCGATTTCGGCGAGGGCCTTGATGCCTTCGACGGTCTTCTGCATGTTGGCCTGCAGCTCGCCGAGCCGCATCGCGACGATTTCGTCCTCGTGCTCCGGCATCGAGCCGATGATGGTCGTCAGGTTGGACGGGCCGGGGCCGATCTGGGCCCACTGGCGCAGGATCGTGCCGTCGCCGTCCGGGACGAGCTCGAACTTCCACGACGCGGCAGGGTTGGTCACGTCCATGACGGCCCACGCGAACAGCCGGCCGGGCTCGTAGCCGGTGATGGTGGAGACCGTCTCCCACTCCCCGGCGACCGGGTGGGAGTTGCGGCCGCGGAACCGCGCGCCGAGGCCGGGCTCGCTGCCCTCGACCCAGCGGCCGCCCTGGAACTCGGTGGAGAACCGGGCCGGCAGGTCGACGTCGAGCAGCCAGGACCAGACCTCGTCCGGGCCGGCGTCGATGCGGACTTCGACCTGCGTCGTAGGACAGTCGGAAACCTTCATGGCGGACCCCTCGCTCGATGCCGGTGCCTACGGCTTCGGACGGTAACGTGGCGCCGATCACGCGGACAACTCGCACGGTGCCCGCGGCCCGCACGGTGGAGGACGCCGACCCGGCGTCGGCCGTACCCGCCGAAAGTCGGGTCCTGACCGAATCTGCGCCCGGACAGCCGATTGCCGACCCCGGCCGGTTCTGTGAGGGTCCCACAGAAGGTCTTGCGGGGGTCCGGGTGGCGGAGCCCCCGGCCCGGGGTGAAGCCCCGGCTGTCTCAGTGGGTTCGGTCGGCTGGGGAAGGTGCTCGATGCGCAGGTTGTTCACCGCAGGCGCGGTTCTGCTGGCGATGGCGGGCCTGGCCCCGGCGGCCGCGGCGGCCCCCGACATCAAGGCCGAGCTGCAGAAGATCCCGGGCCTGACGATCACGTCGGAGGACCCGGCACCGGCCGGCTTCCGGTTCTTCAAGCTCACCTACACCCAGCCCGCCGACCACCGCCACCCCGGCGCGGGCACGTTCCAGCAGCGGTTCACCCTGCTGCACCGCGACTTCGCCGCCCCGACGGTCGCCTACACGAGCGGCTACAACGTCAGCGGCTCCGCGAACCGGTCCGAGCCGACCCAGATCGTCAACGGCAACCAGCTGTCGATGGAGTACCGCTACTTCACCCCGTCGCGGCCGGAGCCGGAGAACTGGGCGAAGCAGCTGACGATCTGGCAGGCCGCCGCGGACGAGCACCGCGCGGTGCAGGCGTTCAAGGCGATCTACCCGGGCAAGTGGCTGGCGACCGGCGGCAGCAAGGGCGGCATGACGGCGACGTACTTCCGCCGCTTCTTCCCCGACGACGTCGACGCGACGATCCCGTACGTCGCCCCGAACGACGTCATCGACCCGGTCGACGTCTACAACCGGTTCCTCTCGCGCGTCGGCAACGACCCGGGCTGCCGCGACGCGCTGAAGGCGATCCAGCGTGACGCGCTGAAGCGGCGTGACGAGCTGGGCCGGATCGCGGCGGCGGACGCGGCCGCCCGCGGGCTGACGTTCTCGATCGTCGGCTCGGCCGACAAGTCCCTCGAGATCTCGGTGATCGACTCGTACTTCGCGTTCTGGCAGTACCAGACGCAGGCGGACTGCGCGACGGTCCCGAAGGCGGGCGCGCCCGCGGCGGAGGTCTACGCCTGGTACGAGAAGGTGGAGAGCCTCAACACCTACTCCGACCAGGACCTGGCGCCCTACATCCCGTACTACTACCAGGCGGCGGTCCAGCTGGGATCGCCCGAGGCGTACGACGGCTACCTCCGCGACCTGCTCCGCTACCCGGGCGCCGACCAGCCGAAGACGTTCGTGCCGTCGTCGGTCCGCCTGCCCCGCTTCGACTACGCGGCCATGCCGGACATCGACTTCTGGGTGAAATCCCGCGGCTCGCGGCTGCTGTTCGTGTACGGCTCGAACGACCCGTGGGGCGCGGAGCCCTTCGAACTGGGCTTCGGCAGCCGCGACTCGTACCGCTACTACGTCCAGGGCGGCAACCACGGGTCGAAGATCGCCCAGCTGGCCCCGGCGGACGCCGCGGCGGCCACGGCGACGGTCCGCCGCTGGGCGGGCCTGCCGCCGACCTCGGCGTTGACGGCCCGCAGCGCGCCGGCCGGCTTCCCGGACTTCGACACGGACCTCACCCTTTCGGCGCGGCCGCCGCTGTGACTTCCGCCCGGGCCGGGCGTAGCCTCACGGCACCTGACAACCCGGCCCGAGGAGGCGGCATGCGTCGTCCCGTCCACTTCGAGATCCACGCGGGTGACCCCGAGCGCGCGGTGGCCTTCTACACCAGCGTGTTCGGCTGGAAGTTCGAACGCTGGGGCGAGGTCCCGTACTGGGTGATCTCGACCGGGGAAGGCGACGGCATCGACGGCGGGCTCGTCCCCCGTCAGGGCCCCGCGCCCGAGGCGTCCGCGCCGGTCCACGGGTTCGTGAACACGATCTCCGTGACCGATCTCGACGCGTCGCTCGCCGACGTCAACGACGCCGGCGGGACGCTGGCGCTGCCGAAGAACCCGGTTCCCGGGGTCGGGTGGCTGGCCTACTGCAAGGACACCGAAGGCAACATCTTCGGCATGCTGCAACCGGACGAGAACGCCCCGGCACCCACCGCCTAGGGACGTTTCGCCTTCGGCAGCCGAGCGACGACGGAGTCGTAGGAGGCGTCGATCAGCTCTTCGAGCTCGGCGTCCGGGACCCCGGCGCCGAGTTCGACGCGGTTCCAGCCGTAGCGGCCGACGTAGTCCATCACGGTCACCGCGCCCGGGTGCCGCGTGCGGATCTCGGCCGCTTCTTCTTTCGTGGCACCGCACTTCACGGCGACGCTGCCGGGCTCTTCCTGCCCGATGAACGCGAAGCCCTTGCCACCGACCTTCGCGACGAGCACGTGGTCGCCGAAGGGGTAGGTCTCTTCCGCGCCCGCCTTGGCGAGGCAGTACGCGACCACGGCGTCGATGTTCACAGCTCCAGCTTCACCAGTTCGAGGTCGGTCTGCAGTAAGCGGCCAGCAACGCCTTCCCCCGTGCCCCCTCCTTGTGCACCAGGACCGAGGTGGTCTCGACGAGCGTGGGCGCGCCGATCCGGCAAACCGCCGCGGAGCCCCGTCAGCTCCGCGACCTCCGCCGCCAGACGCTCCGTTTCCACGTCCTTGATGTTCATCGCCATGGTGTGAGAGTTCCCTGCCTCCCCTCGCCGCCGGCCGCGGTTACTTGATGCCGGCCGCGTCCATGCCCCTCAGCTCCTTCTTCAGGTCGGAGATCTCGTCGCGCAGCCGGGCGGCCAGCTCGAACTGGAGGTCGCGGGCCGCCTGCATCATCTGGTCGGTCATCTGCTGGATCAGGTCCGCGAGCTGGGCGCGCGGCATCGCCGAGACGTCCTTGTCGACCAGCATCCCGGAGCTGCGCACCCGGTCGCCCTGCTCCGGCTTCTTGCCGCGCGAGGAGTTGCGGCCCGAGCCGCCCACCGAGACCTGCTCGCTGTCTTCGGCCTCGCTGTACACCCGGTCGAGGATGTCGGCGATCTTCTTCCGCAGCGGCTGCGGGTCGACGCCCCGCTCCTCGTTGTAGGCGACCTGCTTCTCCCGGCGGCGGTCCGTCTCCTCGATGGCGTGCCGCATCGAGTCGGTGATCTTGTCCGCGTACATGTGGACTTCACCCGAGACGTTTCGCGCCGCACGCCCGATCGTCTGGATCAGCGACGTCCCGCTCCGGAGGAAGCCTTCCTTGTCCGCGTCGAGGATCGCCACCAGCGACACCTCGGGCAGGTCGAGACCCTCACGCAGCAGGTTGATGCCGACCAGCACGTCGAAGTCGCCCGCCCGCAGCTGCCGCAGCAGCTCGACGCGGCGCAGCGTATCGACCTCCGAGTGCAGGTAGCGCACCCGGATGCCCAGCTCCAGCAGGTAGTCGGTCAGGTCCTCGGACATCTTCTTGGTCAGCGTGGTGACCAGGACCCGCTCGTCCTTCTCCGCCCGCTCGCGGATCTCGTGCACCAGGTCGTCGATCTGGCCCTCGGTCGGCTTCACGACCACCTTCGGGTCGACCAGGCCGGTCGGCCGGATCACCTGCTCGACGAACTCGCCGCCGGCCTGCCCCATCTCGTACGGCCCCGGTGTCGCCGACAGGTACACCGTCTGCCCGATCCGGTCGGAGAACTCCTCCCAGGTCAGCGGCCGGTTGTCGACCGCGCTCGGCAGGCGGAAGCCGTACTCCACCAGGTTCCGCTTCCGGGACATGTCGCCTTCGTACATGCCGCCGATCTGCGGGACGGTCTGGTGCGACTCGTCGATGACCAGCAGGAAGTCTTCCGGGAAGTAGTCGATCAGCGTCGCCGGCGCCGTCCCGGCACCGCGGCCGTCGATGTGGCGCGAGTAGTTCTCGATGCCGGAGCAGAAGCCGACCTGGCGCATCATCTCGATGTCGTAGGTCGTGCGCATCCGCAGCCGCTGCGCTTCCAGCAGCTTGCCCTGCCGCTCGAGGTCGGCGAGCCGCTCTTCGAGCTCCTTCTCGATGCCCTGGATCGCCTTTTCCATCCGCTCCGGACCGGCGACGTAGTGCGTCGCCGGGAAGATGCGGACCTCGTCGACCTCCTTGACGATGTCCCCGGTCAGCGGGTGCAGGTAGTAGAGCTTCTCGACCTCGTCGCCGAAGAACTCGACCCGGATCGCCAGCTCTTCGTACGCCGGGATGATCTCGACCGTGTCGCCACGCGCGCGGAACGTGCCACGCGCGAACGCGATGTCGTTGCGCGTGTACTGGACGTCGACCAGCGCCCGGAGGAAGACGTCCCGGTCGAGCTGCATGCCGACCGCGAGCTTGGACGACCGGTCGAGGTACGACTGCGGCGTGCCCAGGCCGTAGATGCAGGAGACACTGGCGACCACGATGACGTCGCGGCGCGACAGCAGGTTCATCGTCGCCGAGTGCCGCAGCCGCTCGACGTCGTCGTTGATCGAGGAGTCCTTCTCGATGTAGGTGTCGGTCTGGGCGATGTACGCCTCGGGTTGGTAGTAGTCGTAGTAACTGACGAAGTATTCGACCGCGTTGTGCGGGAACAGTTCGCGCAGCTCGTTCGCCAGCTGCGCGGCGAGGGTCTTGTTCGGCGCCATGACCAGCGTCGGCCGCTGGACACGCTCGATCAGCCACGCCGTCGTCGCCGACTTGCCGGTGCCGGTGGCGCCCAGGAGCACGACGTCCTTCTCGCCGGAGTTGATCCGGCGTTCGAGCTCGTCGATGGCCGCCGGCTGGTCACCGGCGGGCTGGTACTCACTGACCACCTCGAACCGGCCGCCGGTCCGCGGGATCTCCGAGACGGGCCGGAAGTCGGACTGGGCGAGCACGGGGTGTTCGGTTGCGAAAGCCACGGGAACCAGAGTAGGCCTCGGCACCGACAATTTCCGTCGGCCCTGGTCAGGAGGGTCGGTAGACCGTAAGCGAGGTCACTTTCCCGTCGGTCACGGTGCAGTGCAGGACCGCGCCGGGAGCGGGGTCGTCGCCGAAGCAGGAGACCAGGACGCGGTCGGGACCCACGGCCTGCACCTCGACCCGCGGGAACTCGCCGGGCACGCCGCCCTCGGCCGCGAGGTGCGCAAGCACGACCTCCCGAGGCGAGGGCGGCGGCGGGATCGGCAGGCCGTGGCCTTCGAAGAGGCGGTTCAGCTGGTCGGCGGCGGAAACGGCCCGCGGGAACCCGGCGAAGGCGGCCGTCTGGACGACGACTTCGCAGACCTCCGCCGGCGCCAGCCCCGAGGCCAGCCCGGTCCGCAGGTGCACGCTCAACGGCGGCCCCACCATCCCGGCCGCGACGATGGCGGCGAGCGTCGCGGCTTCGCGAGTCCGGGCGTCGAGGGCCGGCCGGTCGTGGAGGTGGCCGTAGACCGTCCCGACGGCCAGTTCGCCGAGGGCCGGGATCGTGGCGAAGAGCGCGTCGAGCCGGGCTCCCCCGCCCTCGACGAGCTCGGTGAAGTTCTCGCGGCCCCGGGTGTGGAGCTGCGCCATCGGGTCGGTCATCGCGTTCCCCTCTCAGCCGCAGTCACAGCAGGAGCAGCAGTCGCAGCAGCCGTCGCAGCCACCGCAGTCGCAGCCGCCGCTCGTGTGCGGTTTCCCGCTCCACGGGCCAGGGTAGGGATCGCGGCAGCAGAATTGGCAGGTGCAGCACATGTAGGGGGTCAGGGCGCAGCCGAGGAGGAAGTTGCGCTTCTTCGGGGGGACGGCGAATTTCGGGTACCAGAGACCGCCGCCCTTGCCGTTGAGGGGCTCGGGGTTGCCGGGACCGTCCGGGCCTCCGGGACCACCTGGGCCACCAGGCCCTCCTGGGCCACCGGGGCCTCCCGGGCCTTGGCCACCGGGGCCTCCTGGGCCTCCTGGGCCACCCGGGCCTCCGGGGCCACCCGGGCCTCCGGGGCCTCCGGGGCCTCCGGGACCCCGACCACCGGGGCCGCCCGGACCTCCCGGACCGCGACCACCAGGCCCACCCGGCCCACCTCCGGGAGCACCCGGCGGCGGCATCGGCCCCGGCGGGGGAAACCCGTGTGGCCGCGGAGACCCGCCCCACCCAGGCCCCTGGTGCGGGTGCTGCGGACCCGGCCCGGGCCCGATCCACCCGGGCGGCTGGTGCGGATGCTGCGGAGGCGTGGGCCCCGGCCCGATCCACCCCGGCGGCGGCTGCTGCCCGGCGGAATCCGGCGCCCCGCCGACCGGCCACCCAGCGGGAGACCCCAGTGCCCCGGCCACCGGCCACCCCTCAGCAGCCCCCGGCTCGGGACCGAGCACGCCGTCCGGCATCACGGCAGGACCGTGCCCCGCCCCATGGCCGAACGCCCGGCGGACCGCCTGCCTCAGCTCGTGGACCAGCAACGCGTGCACCAGCCCCGCCTCGGCGAACTCCACCTCCCGCAGCGCCAGCTCGACCCCGATCACCGCGTCGTCGCACAGCCGCCGGGCCTCAGCCATGCCCGTACCCGTGGCCAGCAACGGGTTCCACGCGCCCGCCGCCGCGTCGGTCGCGTGGTCCTCCACCGCGTCCAGCAGGTGGGCCACCCGTCCGAACAGGCGGCCCGCCTCCGCCAGCGGGGCCGCGTTGCCCGGGCGGCCGGCCAGTTCCGCCGTCCTGGCGAACGCCGCCGACGTCGCCAGCTCGGCGGGCTCGGTCGCCAGGAGCGGCGAATCCCCGGTGCCGAGGGACCGCTCGAGCGCGCCCTGGCGCTCGACCGCCGCCGTCAGCAGCGCCGTGTCGAAGCCGACCCGGCCGCCCGTGCGGCCGCCCTGATCCGCCCAGCGGGCCGCGACCCGGCGGGCCGCGAACGCCACCGGGCGCCTGCCGAACGGTCCGTCGCGGTCCTCGACGTGGTCGCCGACCTTCGCCGCCGCCAGTACCAGGGACACCGCGGCCGCGAGCTGGGCGCCTTCGCCGTGGGCGACCGAGGCCGTCCGCATGCCACGCAGGGGGCACGGGCCCGCTTCCCGGCGGCGGTCCGGCTGCGGCGTCTGGGCCTCGACCAGTGCCGAGATGATCAGCCCGTCGTAGTTGGTGACGACCCGCGCGAACTGGCCGTGCTCGTCACGGAGCGTGAGGCAGAGCCCGCACAGGTGCGCCAGCCAGTCCGCGTGCAGGCCGGCGGACAGCCGGTGACGGCACGGCCGGATGATCCCGAACATCCCCAGTTCCCCCTCGGTTCCCGGTCAGTCGGCGCACCTTAGCCCGAACGTGTGGCGCACCCGGCGGGAGTACGCGATTCGTGACCGGCCCGGCAGGATGACCGCATGGCCGCACTGCATCCCCCGAAGGTGGAGGTCTTCGACCCCGCCGCGCGCGTGAACATCGACCCGAAGGGCATCCACCGGGAGGTCGAGGAGTACCGCGAGGAGCCGTTCGGCCTGTACCTCGCGCGCCCGGCGCCGGGGCGCGCGCAGTTCCACTACCTCGAGTCGTGGCTGGTGCCCGGGCTCGGCCTCCGCTTCACCGACTTCTGGTTCTCCCCTGGCCACGAGCGCGACCAGGACTTCTACCTCGACGTCGTCCGCGTCCGCCGCGACGGCCCGCGCTGGGTCGCCACCGACCTCTACGTCGACCTGGTGCTCAAGGACAAGCTGTCGCTGCGGGTGATCGACTCCGATGAGCTCCTCGAAGCCCACGCCGCCGGCCTCGTCACCACCGAAGACGCCGAGTACGCGCTGAAGACGACCTACGCCGCGGTGGAAGGGCTCGCCGCGCACGGCTACGACCTCTCGGCCTGGCTGTCCACGAAGGACATCACGCTCACCTGGCGGCGCCACCCCTAGCCCTGTGAGCCGCGTCCCGGGCACCGCCGCCCGTGCGGTGGCGCCACCCCGGCGCACGTAGGGTGCGGGAGACCGGGCGCCGACGAGGAGCAGGAGCACGATGGACGCCGTTGCCACGGCCCCTGACCAGGTGAAAGCCGACCTCGCGCCGTTCGCCCGGCGGCCGGTCCTCCTGCTCGCGGCGGGCACCGCGACGGCTCTGCTCCTCGTCGCCGGCCGCTACGGCTACTTCGGCGACGAGCTGTACTTCCTCGCCGCCGCGAAGCACCTGGCGTGGGGTTACGCCGATCAGCCGCCGCTCGTGCCCGCCCTCGCCTGGGTCATGAACACGCTCGCGCCCGGTTCGCTGGTCGTGTTCCGCCTCCCGGCGATCCTGGCGACCGCCGCCGGGGTCGTCGTCACCGCGCTGATCGCGCGCGAGCTCGGTGGGCGGCGCAAGGCGCAGGCCCGCGCCGCGGCGGCGTACGCGATCTGCGGCCAGTTCGTCGGCAGCGGGCACTACCTCGCGACGTCGACGCTCGACCCGCTGCTGTGGACGCTCGTGCTGTGGCTGCTGGTCCGCTGGGTCCGCACGCGGGACGACACGCTCCTGGTCTGGCTCGGCGTCGTGACGGCGGTGGCGCTCAACGGCAAGCTGCTCATCGGCGCGTTCTGGCTGGTGGCGGGCCTGGCGGTGCTCGTGTTCGGGCCGCGTGAGCTGCTGCGCCGCCCAAAGCTCTGGCTGGGAGCGCTGATCGCCGCCGTCTCGCTGGTGCCCACGTTCCTGTGGCAGCGCGCGAACGGCTGGCCGCAGCTCGGTATGGGTGACGCGGTCGGCGCGGAGGTCGACGCGGCGGGTGGCCGCGAGACCTTCCTCCCGAACCTCCTGGCCGGTGCCGGCTGGGTGATCGGCGCGCTCGGCGTGCTCTACGGCGTCACCGTGCTGCTCGTGAGCCGGGAACTGCGGCCCTACCGGTTCCTCGGCTGGACGGCGCTGGGCGTCGTCGCGGTGTTCGTGGTCGCGAACGGGCGGTACTACTACGCGAGCGGGACGTTCGGCGTGCTGTGGGCGGCCGCCGCCGTGCACCTGGAAGCGCGGCCGCCGTCGCGGTGGTGGCGGTGGATGCCGTCCTGGCCGGTGTTCGCGGTGTCCGCCCTGTTCAGCCTGCCCTTCACGCTGCCGCTGTGGCCGGCGCACTGGCTCGTCGACCACCCGGGCGCGCCGCGGCCCGCGTACGCCGCCGAGGAGATCGGCTGGCCGGACCTGGCCCACGACGTCGCCGCGCTGCACCGCACCGCGCCGCCGGGCACGGCCGTCGTCACCGGCGGCTACTGGCAGGCCGGCGCGCTCGGCCGGTACGGGCCGGAGCAGGGCCTGCCCGAGGCGTACAGCCCGAGCCGGGGCTTCTGGTACTTCGGCCGTCCGGACGACCGCGCGGGCAACGTCCTCTACGTCGGCTACGACCCGTCGAAGCTCGCGAAGCACTTCGGCGACGCGCGGATCGTCGGGCAGGTCGGCAACCGCCTCGGGGTGCGCAACGCGAGCGAGCACATGCCCGTCTGGCTGCTCACCGGCCGGACCGCGAGCTGGGCCGAGATCTGGCCGCAGCTCAAGGACATGCGTGCTTAGGGCGTCCAGCCGGTGGCCGCCGCCCACTTCTCCGCGCGGGCGAACGCGCCGTTGACCCACTCCTGCTTCTCGTCGGCGTAGGCCTCGACCGTGCGGTCCGCGGCGTGCGCCGTGGCCAGTCGCAGCTTGACGTCGCGGTAGTCGTCGCGCTCGGCCGCGTTGGCGCGCAGGAAGTCGCGGAAGAGCAGCGCGAGCCGCCACGCGGGGGTCTCGGTGGACCGGACGTGCAGGTTCACCGGCCGCTGGGGGTCGCCGCCGACGTGCAGGCGCTTGGGCCAGGTCCCGGAGCCGTCCTGGGCGTCGTCGCCCCAATCGCCCGCCAGCCGGGGGAAGCCCGCGTCGGAGAGCAGCTCCAGCAGAGTGTCCGCGTCGGCCAGGGTGGCCACGGTCAGCTGCAGGTCCAGGATGTCCTTGGCGGGCAGGCCGGAGACCGCCGTCGAGCCGATGTGGTCGGCGCGGCGCGCGAGTTCCCCCGCCGCGGTGCGGACCCGGGCGAGCACGCGCTCGGCCTGCGCCGGCCAGGTCGGGTCGTATTCGGCGATCTTCGGCGGCATCGGCGGCCGCGGCCGGCGCAGGCGCACGTTCGCCTCGAACGGCACCAGCCGGTCCGTCCACAGCGCGTCGACCTCGGCGAGCACGGCGTCTTCGGCGCCGCCGTTGTCCAGCCAGACGTCGGCGACGGCGCGGCGCTGCTCGGTGCTCGCCTGCGCGCGGATCCGCGCCCGCGCGTCCTCCTCGGCCATCCCGCGCGCCGACACGAGCCGGCGCACCCGCACCTCGACGGGCGCGTCGACCACGACGACCAGGTGGTACACCGTCGCGAGACCGTTCTCGACCAGCAGCGGGATGTCGTGGACGACGATCGCGTCCGGCGGCGCGGCGGCCATCAGCTCCCCGGTGCGCGCGCCGACGAGGGGGTGCACGATCGCGTTGAGCCGCCGCCGCGACTCGTCGTCGGCGAACGCCTTCGCGGCCAGCGCGGGCCGGTCGAGCGACCCGTCGGCGGCGAGGATCGCGTCGCCGAACTCCTCGACCAGCCGGGCCAGCCCCTCGGTCCCGGGCTCGACGACCTCGCGAGCGATCCGGTCCGAGTCCACGAGGACGGCCCCGAGCTCGGCGAGCCGGTTCGCCACGGTCGACTTCCCGGCCCCGATCCCACCCGTCAACCCCACACGCAACATGCCGATCACCCTAGTCAGGTACCGCGCTCCGGCCGTCCGGCGGAGTCGTCTCCGACGAACGGGCGCGATCGTGACGCGTGACTCAACCGATATCCGGACACGCCGTGTTGCTTACCCACCCCCGCCTGCGCCGGTGCGTACCGTCGCGCGACAAGAGTCGCCCACGGCGGAGGAACGATGGCGGACAGCAAGCACGTCGGGAAGCACCGGCTCGGCACGCCGGGGCTGGTGCACTGCCTCGTCCACCGCCCGGTCGCCGACGCCTTGACCGACTACCGGCGGACCTGGCTGAGTGCCCTGCTGGTCCCGGCCAAGCACAGCTTCGCCGGCCTCCGCCGCAAAGCCCGCGCCGCCGCGCTCGAGCGCATCTGGGTGCCGGCCGTCGTCCCGCGCGCGGCGACCGCGACCGTCCGCGCCGCCTGACCGCCGCCGGTCAGCGGCCGGTTTCGCGCGTCTCGATCACGATCTCCGACGACAGCGTGCGGTGCACCGGGCACTTGTCCGCGATCACCATGAGCTTGGCGCGCTGCTCGTCGTCGAGGTCGCCTTCGAGCTCGATCTCGCGCGTGATCCGGCTGAGCAGGCCGATCTCCGTCTCGCACCGCTCGCAGTCGCGCGCGTGGATGCGGTCGTGGCGCAGCCGGACCGTCGCCCGGGTGAGCGGGATGCCCTTGCGGTCGGCGTACATCCGCAGCGTGATCGCGGTGCACGAACCCAGCGACGCCAGCAGCAGCTCGTACGGGTTCGGGCCGGCGTCCGCGCCACCGACCACGACCGGCTCGTCGACGAGCAGCGCGTGGGTGGCCGTCGTGACCTGCTGCGTGTAGGTGCCGTCGCCGCTCGCGGTGACGACGACCGTGCCGGGCTCGGGGCGCTCCATCGGATCAGTTCCTCCCAGGGTGGTTCTTCGATCGCCGGCCGCCCGCGCGGTGCTCGGACCTGCGTCCAACGGACGGGAACACCGCAGATCCGGACATCCGCCGCATTCCCAAGACGCGCGGGATATCGTATCTTCTGCTGCGGGTGAGTCGCCCGGACGCCGGCCGCGCCCGGCGGTCGTGAAGGGGGTGCGCCGATGGCCACCAGGCACCTGCCGATGCGCCCGGCCGACCAGGGCAGCCGCGAGCGCTTCCTCGACGCCGCGCTTTCCGTGCTGGTGAACCGGGGCGTCCCGAGCCTGACGGTGCGCGGCGTCGCCGAGGCGGCCGGCGCGTCGACGATCTCGGTGTACGCCCGCTTCGGGGGCCGCGCGGGTCTGCTCGACGCCCTGTACGAGCGCACTTTCGACTCGCTGCGGGAGATGCTCGAGACCCTGCCGCCCTCGAGCGCGGACGGCGTCGCGGACGTGCTGCACCTGGCCCTCGAGTACCGGCGCTTCGCCCTCGAGAGCCCGGCTCGCTACGCGCTGATGTTCGAGCGCCCGGTGCCCGGCTTCGACCCGGACCCGGCCCTGCGGTCGGCCGTCCTGCGGACGACGTTCCGGATGTTCGTCGAGCGCGTCCAGCGGGTGTGCCCGCCGGGCGCGAACGCCCAGGCCGCGGCGTACCAGCTGTGGACGGCGATGCACGGGCTGGTGGGTTCGCAGCTGCTGCTGGCGTCACGGAGTCCGCTGGTGGACTGGTTCATCCCGCCGACCGAAGAGGCGAACGAGGAGATGTACCGGCAGGGCGTCACCGCGATGATGCGCGGCCTCGGGCTGCGCTGACCCGCGGCGCTCGCCAGCCGGCGGCCGGCAACGCCACCCCCGGCTGCGCGGCTTGCGCCACCCGGTGACTGCCGGCTCCAGGCTTCTTGCCCCGGCTCCGACTTCCGCCCTGCGCCGGGCCCCACCCCAGGCTCGCTCCGGGTACGCCCGCGCCAGGCCCAGCCCCGAACCCAGGCCTCTCGGCCGGTTCCGGGTCCGACTCACGCACCAGCGCCGGTCCCGGCTCCTCGCCCAGCCCCAGATCCGCCAGTCGGCCCCAGGCAAGACGGAACCCCCGGTCCGAAGTGGACCGGGGGTTCCGTGGTTCAGCTCAGAGCGCTAGTGCTCACGCACCGCCGGAGAGCTTCTCGCGGAGAGCCGCGAGCTGCTCGTCGGAGGCGAGGGTGCCGCCGCTGCTCTTGGTGTCGGCCGGGGCCGAACCCGAGGTGTAGCTTTCCGCGCCGCCTTCGATGCCGGTCGCCGCGTCGGCCGCGGCCTCCGCGTCGGCTTCGACGGCCTTCTGGACCTGCTTCATGTGGGCTTCGTAACGAGTGTGCGCCTCGGCGTACTGGCGCTCCCACTCCTCACGCTGCTTGTCGAAGCCTTCCTGCCACTCCTGGGTGTCCGGGTCGAAGCCTTCGGGGTAGATGTAGTTGCCCTCGGCGTCGTACTCGGCGGCCATGCCGTACTGGGTCGGGTCGAACTCGGTGTCCGGCGTGACGCCCTCGTTCGCCTGCTTCAGCGACAGCGAGATGCGACGGCGCTCGAGGTCGATGTCGATGACCTTGACCATGACGTCGCCGTTGACCTGGACGACCTGCTCCGGGATCTCGACGTGGCGCTCGGCCAGCTCCGAGATGTGCACCAGGCCCTCGATGCCCTCCTCGACGCGCACGAACGCGCCGAACGGGACGAGCTTGGTGACCTTGCCCGGCACGATCTGGCCGATCGCGTGGGTGCGGGCGAACTGGCGCCACGGGTCTTCCTGGGTCGCCTTCAGCGACAGCGAGACGCGCTCGCGGTCCATGTCGACGTCCAGAACCTCGACCGTGACCTCCTGGCCGACCTCGACGACCTCGGACGGGTGGTCGATGTGCTTCCAGGACAGCTCGGAAACGTGCACCAGGCCGTCGACGCCACCCAGGTCCACGAAGGCACCGAAGTTGACGATGGACGACACGACGCCCTTGCGGACCTGGCCCTTGGCGAGCGCGTTGAGGAACTCGCTGCGCACCTCGGACTGGGTCTGCTCGAGGTAGGCGCGGCGGGACAGGACCACGTTGTTGCGGTTCTTGTCCAGCTCGATGATCTTCGCCTCGAGCTCGCGGCCGACGTACGGCTGCAGGTCGCGGACGCGGCGCATCTCGACCAGGGACGCGGGGAGGAAGCCGCGCAGGCCGATGTCCAGGATGAGGCCGCCCTTGACGACCTCGATGACGGTGCCCTTGACGGGCTCGTCCTTCTCCTTGAGCTCCTCGATCGTGCCCCAGGCGCGCTCGTACTGCGCGCGCTTCTTGGACAGGATCAGACGGCCTTCCTTGTCCTCCTTCTGGAGAACGAGGGCTTCGACCTCATCGCCGACGGTGACAACCTCAGCCGGGTCGACATCGTGCTTGATGGAGAGCTCACGCGAGGGGATGACACCCTCGGTCTTGTAGCCGATGTCGAGCAGGACCTCGTCGCGGTCGACCTTGACGATCGTGCCTTCGACGATGTCGCCATCGTTGAAGTACTTGATCGTCTTGTCGATAGCCGCGAGGAAGTCTTCCTCCGACCCGATGTCGTTGATGGCGACCTGCGGGGCCCCGGTGGGGGCGGTCGGGGCGGTGGCGGTGTCGGTGGTCATTAGGCGGGTTGCTCCGGTGGATGGAATCGAGGGTTGGCAGTTGTCGGCGCGAATGGGTGCATGCGACGACCCTGCGAGCAAACGTCCATCCAGTGAACGACCGCGGCATGACCCGCATACGGTGCGCGACCCGAGTCCCAACCAGAAGCTGAGCGGAAGGCAGCGCGAACCCACTGCGCTAACACTTATCCTACGCGGCGGTCACCGGGCGGCACAATCAGGGTCCCCGCCGCTCGCTAAGGTCCTCGCGGAAGCAAACCCCCAGGGACCGGAGACCACCATCATGCCACCGGAGGAGCCGCCCGCGCCGGGGCGCCACGACGCGGCCGAGCACCGGCTGGGCACCGCCGCGGTCGCGTACCGCGAGGTCGGCGGCCCGGAAGCCGCGGCGGCGAACCTCGCGTGGTGGGACGCCGACGCCGACGACTACCAGGCCGAGCACGGCGGCTTCCTCGGCGACGCCGACTTCGTCTGGTGCCCGGAGGGCGTGCGCGAGGCGGAGGCGCGGCTGCTCGGCGACGTCCGCGGCCGGCGCGTGCTGGAGGTCGGCTGCGGGCAGGCCGCGTGCTCGCGCTGGCTCACCGAGCAGGGTGCCCGCGCCGTGGCGACCGACCTGTCCGCCGGCATGCTGCGCCACGCCCGCGAAGGCAACGAGCGCACCGGCCTCGCCGTGCCGCTCGTGCAGGCCAACGCCGAGTACCTGCCGCTGGCGTCCGGCAGCTTCGACGCCGCCTGCTCGGCCTTCGGCGCGATCCCGTTCGTCGCCTCGGTCGACGCGGTCTTCGCCGAAGTGCACCGGGTGCTGCGGCCGGGCGCGCCGTGGGTGTTCTCGGTGACTCACCCGATGCGGTGGATCTTCCCCGACGACCCGGGCCCGCAGGGGCTCACCGTCACCCAGCCCTACTTCGACCGGACCCCGTACGTCGAGGTCGACGACGAGGGCACCGCCACCTACGTCGAGTACCACCACACCCTCGGCGACTACGTGCGGGCGCTGGCCGCGGCCGGGTTCGCGCTGACCGACCTGATCGAGCCCGAGTGGCCGGCCGGGCACACGCGGGTCTGGGGCCAGTGGAGCCCGCTGCGCGGCAAGCTCTTCCCCGGCACGGCCATCTTCCGCACGCGCCGCTCGTGAGCTCCCTCGAGGAGCAGCAGAACGCGCGGTTCGCCGCGCTCGACCCCCTGCTGCCCCCGATCGCGGCTCCGCCGGCGGTCAGCGAGCCGCTCGTCGTGCGCACCGGCGGCCGGAAGGCGGGCGGCCTGCTGGCGCACCACGTGCACGCGGCGGGCTCGTGGCCCGCGCTGTGGGGGCCGTCGGAGGTCTGGGACCTGACCGCGGTGCCAGGCGACAGCGGCGCGGCGGGCCTCGCCGCGTTGCTGGACGCATGGCGCGAGCGGTTGCGCGGGACCCGGCCGAACCCGGACTCGGGCTGCACGCTGGCCTGGCCGAGCCGCGACACCGAGGCGTCGGCGGTCCTGCTGGCGCACGGGTTCACGCCGTCGACCTGCCTGGCGGTGCGGCCGCCGGAACCCCCGGCGGACCCCGGGCCGGCGCGGGTGACCGTCCGGCTCGCCGGGAGCGCCGACGTCGAAGCGCTGACGGACCTGCGGCTGGCCGAGTGGCGGTACACGTCGCTGGTCGGCACCGCGGTCCCGCGGCCGGGCGCGCGGGCGCTGCTGCGCGCGGAGGTCGTCCGTTCGCTGCGCTTCAGCGGCCTGGTCTGGCTCGCGGAGGACGACGGCGTCCCGGCCGGGCTGGCCGCGTGCGCGCTGGCCGCCCCGGCGCCGGGCGACAGCATCCACGGGCGGCTGCGACCGGGGCGCTGGGGGTACGTCGACACGCTGTCGGTGGCGCCCGCGGCCCGCGGTGGCGGCGTCGGCCGGGCGCTGATGGCGGTGGCGCACCGGGAACTGCTCCGGCCGGGTTCGCTCGGGACGTTCCTCTTCTACCACCCGGCGAACCCGCTTTCGCCGGTGTTCTGGCACCGGCAGGGCTATCGTCCACTGTGGACCATGTGGATCCGGCGCCCCGCCTGGTCCTGATCACAAGGGGGAACCATGGAGATCGCGCGGCCGCTGCTCGCGGCCCACCAGGCGCGGTTCGCGGCGGTCGACGCGCTGCTCCCGCCCGCCGCGCCGCCCGCCGAAGGCGAGCGGCTCGACGCGGCCACCGCGAACGGCACGCAGGTGACCGGCGTGCTCCAGCGGCACCGGTTCGGCGACGGCGACGTCCCGATGCTGTGGTCGGCCGCCGACACCTGGCAGCTCTTCCCGTACTTCGGCGACACCGGCACCGAGGGCGTGGACGTGCTGCTGCGCGCGCTGCGAGGACGGCTGGACGCGGCGGAGACCGGCGACGACTCGGCGTGCGTCGTGCTCTGGCCCAGCCGGGACGCCGAGGCGATCCGCGCCTTCCTCGACCACGGGCTGGTCCCGCTGTCGGCGGTCGGCGTGCGGACCGCCCCGCCGGTCGAGGCCGACCACGCGGTCACCGTCCGCCGCGCCGGGCCCGCCGACCACGCCGCCGCGGTCGCGCTCGCCGTGGCGACCTTCGACTACACCGGCCTCGTCGCCGCGCCCCGCCGGGCCAACACCGCGGACCTGCTGGGACCCGGCCTGCGTGCCGCGCTCGACGAGGCGGAACCCGCCGTCTGGCTGGCCGAAGAAGACGGCGAGATCCGCGCGCTCGCGCACTGCGCGTGGGTGGACTCGGCACCGGGGAGCGAGGCGGGCGAACTGCTCCCGGCGGGCCGCTGGGGGTACGTGAACAACGTCGTGACCGCGCCGGGCGAGCGCGGCGGCGGCTTCGGCCGGGCGCTGATGGCGCACGTGCACCGGGAGCTCCACCGGGGCGGCGCCACCCGCACGTACCTCTACTACAACCCGACCAACCCGCTGTCCTCGGTGTTCTGGCACCGGCAGGGCTACCGTCCACTGTGGACGAGCTGGGAGGTGCGCCCGGCGGGGGCGCTCCGGTGAATCACTCGCTCGTGTGACGTGCGTCCGGTGATCTTGCCGCGGGCTCCCACGGGGGCTAGCTTTTGAACTGACCGGTCAGTTCAAAAGTTCGCGAAGCGGGAGAAACCGTGCAGGTCCGAGCCGATCGCGTGTCCCTCGAAGGGCACCACGGCACCTTGTTACCGCCCACCTCGCTGACGTTCGGCGAGGGCGACCTGGCGATCGTGCACGGCGAACCCGGGGTCGGCGTCACGGCGTTCGGCCTGGCGCTGGCCGGGCGGCTCAAGCCGACCACCGGCACGGTGCACGCCGAGGGCGCCGACGCGGCGCTGACCGAACTGGTCGCGGTCGTCGACGCGCCGGGCGTCAGCGAGCCCGACGACGCCCTGCCCCTGCGCGTGGTCGCCGGCGAGGAGCTCGCGCTGGCGCACCGCCCCGCGGGCAAGGAGGACGTCGCCCGCTGGCTCGGCGAGCACGACGCCGCGCCGTTCGCCGGTACGCGGTTCGAAAACCTCGCGCCCACCCTGCGCACGCGGCTGCTCACCGAGCTGGCCGCCGAGCGCAAGGGCGTGCGCGTGCTCGTGCTCGACACCCCCGACCGGCACACCAGCGACGTCGAAAGCTGGGCCGGGCTGGCCCGCGAGCTGGCCGGGCGCGGCCTCGCCGTGGTCGTGCTGACCGCGACCACCCCGCTGTCGGCGCTGCCCTTCGCGCCCGCGCTCCTCGGCGCGGCCGAGCAGCCGGAGCCGCCGCACTTCTCCCCCGAACCCACCGAAGAGCTCCCCGAGAGCACTGACGGAGACCCCGCATGAACGCCTTCCGGATCGCGCGCAACGAACTGCGCCGCCTGTCCACCGGCACGATGCCGAAGCTCGCGCTGGTCGCGCTCGTGCTGGTGCCGCTGCTCTACGCGTCCTTCTACCTCTACGCGAACTACGACCCCTACGGCCGCCTCGACAAGCTGCCCGCCGCCGTCTTCACCAGCGACACCGGCGCGAAGGACTCCAGCGGGCAGCAGCGCAACGTCGGCCGCGAGGTGACCGACGAGCTGGTCAAGTCCGGCACCTTCCAGTGGCACGAGGTGTCCGAGCAGGAAGCGCGCGACGGCGTCCGCGACGACAAGTACTCGTTCGCGATCGGCATCCCGAGCGGCTTCTCCGCCGCGCTGCTGTCGGTCGGCAACTTCCAGCCGCAGCAGGCGACGATCACGCTGACCACCAACGACGCCAACAACTACCTGTCCGGGACGATCGCGAAGCAGGTCGCGGAGCAGGTGCGCAAGACGATCGCGGAGAAGGTCGGCAGCGAGGCCGCGGACCGGTTCCTCGTCGGCTTCTCGACGATCTACGCCAAGATCCAGGAAGCGTCGAACGGCGCCGCGCAGCTCGCCGACGGCGCGACGCAGCTCAAGTCGGGGCAGCAGCAGCTGGCCGACGGCGCCGCCAAGCTCGCGGACGGCTCGTCGACGCTGGCGACCGGCCTCGGGACGCTCAAGAGCGGCACCGCTTCCCTGCCCTCGCAGACGCAGCAGCTCGCCAACGGCGCTTCGCAGGTGGCCGCCGGGGACCAGAAGGTCGCCGACGCGGCTTCGATCGCCGCGACGGCGTCGTCCGACATCCAGGGCAAGCTCGACTCCTACCGCAGCCAGCTCCAGACCGACCTGCGCGACGCCGGCGTGCCGGAAGCGCAGGTGCAGGCGATCCTCGCGAAGGCCGACCAGCTGCGCTCCCCCGTCGACCAGGCGAACGGCAAGATCCAGCAGGCCAACGGCGACCTCGCGAAGCTGGCCGACGGCGCCCGCCAGGTGTCCGACGGCGCGGCCAAGCTCGCCGCCGCGTCCCCGCAGCTGGCGAGCGGCATCGCGCAGGCGTCCGACGGCGCGAACCAGCTTCGCGACGGGGCTTCGCAGCTCAACGACGGTGAGAAGACCGCCGTCAACGGCACGAACCAGCTCGCGGACGGCGCGGTCAAGCTGCGCGACGGGCTGGCTGCGGGCCTGCAGCAGATCCCGAACCCGGACGACCCGACCCGCAACGCGACGGCCAACACGATCGCGGACCCGGTGGCGGTGAACGCCAACGGCGAGGCGTCGGCGGGGACGTACGGCGCGGGGCTGGCCCCGTTCTTCATCTCGCTGGCCACCTGGATCGGCGCGTTCGTGCTGTTCCTGATCCTGCGGCCGCTGTCGACGCGCGCGCTGACCGCGGGCGCGTCCCCGTTCCGCGTCGCGGTGGGCGGCTGGCTGTCCTCGGCGCTGCTGGGCGTCGCGCAGGTGGTCGTGCTGTTCGGCGCGGTGACGTGGCTGGTCGGCATCCACATCGCGCACCCGCTGGGCGCGATAGGGTTCGCCGTGCTCGTTTCGCTGACGTTCACTTCGGTGGTGCACGCGCTGAACGCGTTCTTCGGCGCGGTCGGGAAGTTCCTCGGCCTGGTGCTGCTGGTGCTGCAGCTGGTCAGCGCGGGCGGCACGTTCCCGTGGCAGACCATCCCGGACGCGCTGTACCCGCTGCACGTGGTGCTCCCGATGGGCTACGCGATCGACGGCTTCCGCCACCTGTTCTACAGCGGGGCGACGGTGAACCTGCTCGGCGACATCGGCGTGCTGCTCGCGTACCTGGTGGGCGGGATCCTGGTGTCCACGCTGGCCGCGCGGAAGCGTCGCGTTTGGACGGTGTCCGCGCTCAAGCCCGAGCTGAGCCTGTGAGCGGCGGGACGAAGCAGAAGCTCTTCGAGGCCACCCTGGAGCTCTCGAAGAGCCGCGGCCTGGTCGGCCTGACGGTCGACGACATCGCGGCGGCGGCGGGCGTCGCGAAGGGGACGGTGTACTACAACTTCGGGTCCAAGGACGGGCTGGTCGACGCCCTGCTGCGGTACGGGGTGGACATGCTCGCGCTCCGGCTGCGCGCGGCGGTCTCTTCCGGTGATCCACTGGACGTGATCGAGGCGCAGGTCGACACGACGCTGGAGTTCATCGCGCTGTACCCGGGGTTTTCGCAGATCCTGGTGAGCGAGTTGTGGCGGACGCCGGGCCAGTGGCACGGGACGCTTTCGCTGCTGCGCGAGGAGATCATCTCGATCGTGAAGCACCAGCTGTCCCGGCTGGACGAGGCGGGCCGGCTGCCGGAGGGAGTGGAGATCCCGACGGCGGCGGCCGGGTTGTTCGGGACCATGCTGGTGGTGGCGCTGGACTGGCAGGTGTTCGGGCCGCAGCGGACGAAGGCGGAGGTGCGGGACGCGGTGATGGTGCTGATCCGCGGCCTGGGCCGCCGCTAGCCACGCCGGCTCCGCGCTGCTCGCTCACCCGGGCGCTCCCCACGTCGCTCGCTCACCGCAGCCCCGCTGGCCGCGGCTCCGCTGGCCGGGGTTTCGCTGGCCGGGGTTTCGCTGGCCGACAAGCGCCCCAATGTGGCGTTCGGTGCGTCTGACGCACCGAACGCCACATTGGGTGCGCTAGACGCAACCAACGCCACATTGGGGCGCTCGAGCCGGGTTGAGAGGCGGCCGCGCGGGGGCGCCCCCGTTTTCCACGCTACCGGCAGGCACCGACAATTTCGCGCGCCGAAAGCCGTGAAGGGGTCCTTCACGGCAGGAGCTCAGCCGCGGCCTTCCAAGCGTGACCGGACCGCCGCCGCGTACGTGTCCACCGCTGTTGCCGCTGCCGTCAGCTCGCACGGGCCGTCGATCAGCAGGCGCTTCGCCGGGACGTAGGCCTGGTCCAGTTCCGGGTCGCCGTCCAGGCCGTGTTCGCGGGCCAGCTCGTTGTCGGCCGCCAGGCGGGCTCGCAGTTCCTCGCGGCGGGCCATCAACGCGTCGAGGACCGCGCGCTGGCGGCGGCCGTCCTCGACTGCGGGGGCGACCGCGTGCTCGTGGCTGTCGATGTGGCGCTCCACCCACTCCGCGTCGCCGTCGACCTCGGCCGAACGCAGCTGCTTGAGGGCGCCGCGGAGGCGGTGGGCGCGGGCCGGGAGCATCGCCACGCCCGTGAAGCGCGTCGCCACGCGCAGCTGGTAGGACTCGATCTCCGAGAGCTCCTCGACGGCCTGCGTCAGCACCTCGAGCCGGCCGGCGAGGTCGTCCGGGGCCGGGCGGGCCGCCGCCGTGCCCGCGCGGACCGCCGCCACGCCCGGGGACGACTCCTCGCGGAAGCCGAGCAGCAACCGCAGGCCCAGCTCGGCCGCGCGGCCGGCCAGGGGCGCGAGCACCTCGCCGACCAAGCGGTCGGGTTCGGCCGAGTCGTCGATCGCGTCGACGACCAGGGTGCGGCCGGCGACGCCGTTCGTCAGGCGGTCGGCGATGCGGTGGCGGACGGCGTCGGCGGTGCGGCCGGTCGCGTCGACGGCGAGGTCGACGCTGCCCGCCGGCGGCATCGGCCCGAACGCGGGCGGCAGGCCCGACACGCCGAGTGAGCGTTCGCGGTCGGCGAGGACGATGCCGAACCGCAGGGCCGCCGCGACGGGTGAGCCCGCCTCGCCGGTGTCGACCACCCAGACCGTGCCGGGCTCGGCTTTCGCGAACCAGTCGGCGACCTGCCGCACGAACGAGACGTCGACGGCTTCGCCCACCGGGCGCGAGAAGCTCGCGTCGACGGCCGGGCTGCCGGACGTCCAGATGCTCAGCTGCGGCAGGTGGCCGAGCATCGTCTCGACGGGGACCATCCACGTCCCGGTGTCCTTGCCGACGACGACGCCGACGACGTGGCCGGTCGCTTCGTCGAGCACCGCCGTGCCGCCGAACCCGGGGCCGAGCGGTTCGGCTTCGGCGGTGCGGAACAGGCGGACCCACTCGCCGCCGGTCGGTTCCGGGGCGCCGAGGCGGGCGTGCGTCCACCGGCCGACCGAGCCGGGCGGGAACCCGAACGCGCGCACGAGCTGGTGTTCACCGAGCGGCATGCGGTGCAGCGGCGCGCGGAACACGCGCGACTCGGGGCGTTCGAGGCGCAGCAGGGCGAGATCGCCGTGCCCGCCGCCGTCGGAGGGCACCCAGCAGCCCTCGACGACGGTCGCGGTGCCGGGCAGCGCCTCGGCCAAGCCGACGAAGTCGACGGTCAGCGCGGACTTCGGCCCGCCGGCCGTCTCGACGACGTGCGCGCTCGTCAGCACGTGGTACTCGTCCAGTACCGTGCCCGCCCCGCACACCCGGCCGAGTTCGTCGTGCAGCCGGACCCGCCAGCGTCGTCGCTCACGCTCGAACCCCATTCGGCGGACCCTACGCCGTGATCGCCGCGCCGCGGGCGCCGACCTCCCTACCCAGCGGTAATGGCTCACCCGAACGGAGTCCACCGTTCGTCGCAATGCCAACGGTTTTCGTCCGCGGGTGCGTACGGAGACCGTTCGACGGCACCCCGGAACGCGCCGGGCGATCTGCCCGAAAGAGCACGCGGCTCTGCCCGGAAACGTCAGACCCGGCCGAACACCCAGCTGCCCGGTGCGGCCGGGTCGTCGCCCGCCCAGAACTCGTACCAGTGGGCGGTGAACTCGTCGTGCGAGAGCCGTCCGTCGCCGTCGGTGTCCAGGAGGGCGAACACGTCGTCGGCGGGAGTGCCGCCCCACGCCTCGATCATCCGGTCGTACTCCGCCGCCGAGATCGTGCCGTCGCCGTTTTCGTCGACCGCTTCGAACATCGCCGACGCCGTGCCGGTGACCGCGCCGGGCATCCGCGGGAGCTCGTCCACGACGCCGAGGACCTCGTCGAGCGAGACCTTGCCGTCGCGGTCGCGGTCGGAGGCGTCGCGCAGGGTCGCCCACCAGCCCATCATGATCGCCGCGAGCTTGTCGCCGTCGGGACTGCCGCCGTCGGTGCCGCGCACGCCGAGCCATCTAGCCGTGAGCGCCCGGAAGTCGGACTCGGTCAGGTAGCCGTCTTCGTCGGCGTCCATGGCGCCGAAGACGACGGAGATCTTGCGTCGCTGGAAGTCACTGGCCATGCAGGACAGCATCGCCGCGCCGGCCGGTACCCGACGACGTCCGCCCGAGTGCACCCGCGCCACGACCCGGTGATCCGGGCCGTGGCACAGCGTGAACTCAGTGCGCGGCTTCGTTCCAGGACCGCCCGTAGCCGACCGAGACCTCCAGGGGCACCGCGAGGTCGTACGCCGAGCCCATGCCCTGGCGCACCAGCGCTTCCAGCTGCTCGCGCTCCCCTTCGGCGACCTCCAGCACGAGTTCGTCGTGCACCTGGAGCAGGATCCGGCTCTTGAGCTTCGCCTTGACGAGCTCGCGGTGGACGTTGAGCATCGCGACCTTGATGATGTCCGCCGCGCTGCCCTGGATCGGGGCGTTCAGCGCCATCCGCTCGGCCATCTCGCGGCGCTGGCGGTTGTCGCTGTTGAGGTCCGGCAGGTAGCGGCGGCGGCCGAAGACCGTTTCGGTGTAGCCGTTCTTCGCCGCGACGCCGACCACGGAGTGGAGGTAGTCGCGCACGCCGCCGAAGCGGTCGAAGTACGCCTCCATCTGGGACTTGGCGTCCTCGGTGGAAATCCGCAGCTGCTGCGAAAGCCCGTACGCCGACAGCCCGTACGCGAGGCCGTACGACATCGCCTTGACGCGGTAGCGCAGCTCCGGCGTGATCTCCTCCGGCGGCATCGAGAACGCCCGCGACGCGACGAACGTGTGCAGGTCCTCGCCGGAGTTGAACGCCTCGATCAGGCCCTCGTCCTTCGACAGGTGCGCCATGATCCGCATCTCGATCTGGCTGTAGTCCGCGGTCATCAGCTCGGAGTAGCCCTCGCCGACGACGAAGGCGTCACGGATGCGGCGGCCTTCCTCGGTGCGGACCGGGATGTTCTGCAGGTTCGGCTCGGTCGAGGACAGCCGCCCGGTGGCCGCGATCGTCTGCAGCAGCGTCGTGTGGATGCGGCCGTCGTCGGCGACGGACTTGATCAGCCCCTCGACCGTCGTGCGCAGCTTCGTCGCGTCCCGGTGCTCCAGCATGTGCTGCAGGAACGGGTGCTCGGTCTTCTCGAACAGGCCCTGCAGCGCCTCGGCGTCGGTCGTGTAGCCGGTCTTGGTGCGCTTGGTCTTCGGCATGCCCAGCTCGTCGAACAGCACGACCTGCAGCTGCTTCGGCGAGCCGAGGTTGATCTGCTTGCCGATCACCGCGTACGCCTCTTCGGCCGCCTGCGTGACGCGCGAGAGGTAGTGCGCTTCCAGCGTCGTCAGCTGCTCCAGGTCGACGGCGACGCCGGCGATCTCCAGCTCGGTGATGACCTCCAGCAGCGGCAGCTCCAGTTCGGCGAGCAGCTTCGCGCCGCCGATCTGCTCCAGTTCCTTCTCGAGCGCGCCGGCCAGCTCGAAGATCGCACGGGCTTTGACGAGCTCTTCCTGGATTTCCTTCTGCTCCAGGCCTTCCGCGCCGCCGTCGAGCAGCGACAGCTGCCCGTCGCCGGCGTCGGTCTCCGAGCGCAGCTCGCGGTGCAGGTAGCGCAGCGCGAGGTCGTCCAGCTCGAACGTGCGCTGCCCAGGACGCACCAGGTACGCGGCCAGCGCGGTGTCCATGGCGAGCCCGGCCAGCGCCCAGCCGCGGGCGCGGATCGCGTGCAGCGGAACCTTGAGGTCGTGGCCGGTCTTGCGGATCTTCGGGTCGGCGAACCAGGCGGCGAGCGCCGTGTCGTCGGCCTGGTCCATCGCCGTGACGTCGACGTACGCGCCTTCGCCGTCCGCCGCCGCGAAAGCGACCGCGCGCAGGTCGGAGCGGACGGACGCGCCCGTCGTGCGGAACGCGAGCGCCACCGGCTCGCTCCCGCCCGCGTGCGCGGCCAGCCACGCGCCCAGCGCACCGGGCGCCAGCGCGGTCCCCGAGACCTCGAAGCCCTCCTCGGCCTCCGGCTCGGCGCTCTGCAGCGTCGCGAACAACCTGTCCCGCAGCACGCGGAACTCCAGCTCGTCGAACAGCGCGTGCACGGCTTCGCGGTCCCACGGGCGCAGCTCCAGCCCGGCCGGGGCGATCTCCAGCTCGACGTCCCGGATCAGCTCGGTGAGCTGGCGGTTCAGCTGGACGGAGCTGAGGTGCGCGCGCAACGCCTCCCCCGCCTTGCCCTTGACCTCGTCGACGCGGTCGATCAGGTCGTCGAGCGAGCCGAACTGCTTGATCCACTTGGCCGCGGTCTTCTCGCCGACGCCGGGGATGTTCGGCAGGTTGTCCGAGGGGTCGCCGCGCAGCGCCGCGAAGTCGGGGTACTGCCGCGGGGTGAGCCCGTACTTCTCCTCGACGGCGTCCGGCGTGAACCGGGTCATCTCCGAGACGCCGCGCTTCGGGTACAGCACGGTCACGTGCTCGGTGACCAGCTGCAGCGCGTCGCGGTCGCCGGTGCAGATCAGGACGTCGAAGCCGTCCGCCGTCGCCTGCGTGGTGAGCGTGGCGATGATGTCGTCGGCCTCGAAGTTCTCCTTCGTCAGCGACGGGATGCCGAGCACGTCGAGGACTTCCTTGACCAGGTCCACCTGGCCGCGGAACTCGTCCGGCGTCGCGCTGCGGTTCGCCTTGTAGTCCGCGTACGTCTCCGAGCGGAACGTCTTGCGCGAGAGGTCGAACGCCACCGCGAGGTGGGTCGGCGCTTCGTCGCGCAGGAGGTTGATGAGCATCGAGGTGAAGCCGAAGACCGCGTTCGTGACCTGGCCGGTCTTGGTCTTGAAGTTCTCCGCGGGCAGCGCGAAGAAGGCGCGGTAGGCCATCGAATGGCCGTCGATCAGCAGCAGCTTCGGGCGCTCGGCGACACCGGTCGTTCCTGTGGCGTTGGCAACGGTCGTCTTCTCACTCGGGCTCACGGGGCCGAGTCTAGGCTGAGGGTCCGACACTCTTACGTGTCGCATAGGAACAGGAGCTTTGTGTGACGGACAGTGCCGCCCCCATCGACGTGGAGCGGCTGTCGGGCATCGACCCGGCGGCGGCGGACCAGCAGCTGAACGAAAAGATCGGGATGAAGCTGCTCGAAGCGACGGCCGAACGCGTCGTCGGCACGATCCCGGTCGAGGGCAACCTCCAGCCGTACGGCCTGCTGCACGGCGGCGCGAACGCGGTGCTCGCCGAGGCGCTGGGCTCGACGGTCGCGGCGCTGAACGCGGGCCCGGGCCGCGCGGCGATGGGGCTCGAGCTGTCCTGCACGCACCACCGGGCCGTCCGCGCGGGCACGGTCACCGGCGTGGCGACCCCGCTGCACGTCGGGCGCGGCACCATCACCGCGGAGATCGTGCTGACCGACGACGAGGGCCGCCGCACCTGCACCGCGCGGCTCACCTGCGTCGTCCGGGACCGCCCGCCGGGCGCCTGAGCCCCCGTGGACCTCGACGTCGCCCAGGTCCGGGCGTTCGTGGTGACGGCGGAGCAGCGCCACTTCGGCCGGGCCGCCCAGGCGCTGTTCCTCACCCAGCAGGCGCTGTCCAAGCGCATCCGCAAGCTGGAAGACGTCCTCGCGACGCCGTTGTTCGTCCGCACCAACCGGTCGGTCGAGCTGACCGCCGAGGGCGAGCGGTTCCTCCCGCACGCGCGCGAGCTGGTGCGGGTGGCCGACGCGGCGGTGGCCGCCATGGGCGCCGAGGACCGGCCGCTGCGCCTCGACCTGCTCGACTACCGCCTCTCCCCCATGTTCCTGCTGCGCCGGCTCGCCGAGCGGGAACCGGCGCTGCAGGTGGACAAGGTGGCCGGCGGCGGGTTCGCCAACGCCGTCGAGAAGCTGCTGTCCGGCGAGCTCGACGCCGCCTTCGGCCGGGTCAACGGCTTCGGGCGGCCGCTGCCGGACGAGCTGGAGCACCGGGTCGTCCGGCTCGAACCGCTGGTCGCGCTGCTCGCGCCGGAGCACCCCCTCGCCGTGCAGGACGCCCTCCCGCTGACGGACCTGCGTGCCGACGGCATCTGGCTGCCCGGCCACGGCGGCCCCGCCGAATGGCTGTCCTACGTGCACGAGCTGTGCACCCGCTTCGGCGTGCCGGTCGACGACTCCGGCGTCAGCTACGACCTGCGGCACACCCTCGAGCAGACGCGCTACGGCAAGCGGCGCGTCACGCTCGCCGGCGCGGACATGGAGCTCGCGCCCGACCTGAACCTGAAGGTGCTGCCGTTCGAGCCGTCGCCGCTGTTCCCGTGGTCGCTGGTCTGGCGGCGCGGGAAGGCGCACCCGGCGCTGAAGCGGCTGATGGCGCCGGCCGGGCGCACCAGCCGTGAAGAGGCCTGGTGCGCCTACGACCCGGCGCACGCCTGGGTGCCGGACGACGACGTCAGCCTCGCAGCTTCCGCGCGAACCACTCCGTGAAGGCGGCGTCGACGCGGGCCGCTTCCGGTGTCCCCGGCGGGAACTCGTGCGCCATCCCCTCGACCGTCACGAGGTCGGCGCCCAGCTTCTCGTGCAGGGCCGCGGCGGGCTCGCGGACGGCGATGTCGTCGCCGGCGCCGGCGACGAGCAGCAGCGGCGCGGTCAGCTCGGCGGCCCGGTTCACGTAGTCGTAGCGGGCCGCGACCGCGCGGGACCGCTCGGTCCACGAGTAGGTCACCCCGAAGCGCCGTTCGTTGGCGGCGATCATCGGCGCGAGCTGGACGACCGGGCTGGCCACCGCGGCGGCCGCGACCTCGGCGTCCCCACGCGCCAGCACCTCCAGCGCGACGAGCGCCCCGGCCGACCCGCCGAACACCCCGAGCGGCCCGCTCGCGCCCGGCAGCCGGTCGCGCAGCTCGGCCAGCGCCGCCGGGAACTCGCCCGCGGCCTGCTCGGTCACCGGCTCGAACACGTTCAGCACGGCGTCCTCGCCCGCCCGCCGGAAGACCTCGTCGTAGCCGCCTTCGGGCAGCCGCGCCCCGGTCAGCGGCAGGCCGAGGTACACCCGCCACGCCGGCAGCCCGGCCATCGGGACGGCTTCGGCCATCGCCCGCTCGCTCGCCGGCGCGTCCATCAGGTGCCAGCCCACCACCAACGCCGTCCGCTCGCCGGTGGCCGACGGCGGCACCGCCACGAACGGCACCCCGGCCGCGATTCCCTCGATCATCTCGTCCTCCTCGGTTTTCGTTGTGCCACAAGCAAACCGCGAGGAGGACGGGCGGGTCCAACAGCCTTTCCGGCGTCGACGACAACCGGTGGTTGTCACCGGGAACGCGAACCGGCCCCGCACGCCGAAGCGCGCGGGGCCGGTCGGGCTTTCCGGGACGTCAGCCGACGCCCAGGTAGGCCTCCTTGATGCTGTTGTCCGCGAGGAGCTCCTTGCCCGTGCCGGACTTGGTGATCCGGCCGGTTTCGAGCACGTACGCGCGGTGGGCGCGGGACAGCGCCTGCTGCGCGTTCTGCTCCACCAGCAGCACCGTGGTGCCCTGCTTGTTGATCTCCGTGATGATCCGGAAGATCTGCTGGATGAACTGCGGGGCGAGCCCCATCGACGGCTCGTCCAGCAGCAGCAGCTTCGGCTTCGCCATCAGCGCGCGCCCGATGGCGAGCATCTGCTGCTCGCCGCCGGACATCGTGCCGCCCATCTGCGTCTTGCGCTCCGCGAGCCGCGGGAACAGCTCGAAGACCCGTTCCAGGTCCTCGGCCAGGTCCTTGCGGTCCTTGCGGGCGTAGGCGCCCATGTCGAGGTTCTCCGAGACCGTCATGCCGGGGAAGATCCCGCGGCCTTCCGGCGCCTGCGAAATGCCGCGGACCACCCGGAGGTCGCCGCGCAGCTTGGAGATGTCCTCGCCGGCGAACGTGATCTTGCCCGACGAGATCGGCCGGATGCCCGAGATGGCCCGCATCGTCGTCGACTTGCCGGCGCCGTTGGCCCCGATCAGCGTGACGATCTCGCCTTCCTGGACCGAGATGGACAGCCCGGAGACCGCCTGGATCCGTCCGTAGTGGACGGACACGTCCGACAACTCAAGCAACGTCATCGTCAGGCACCCCCAGGTAGGCCGCGATCACCGCGGGGTTCTCGCGGATCTCGGCGGGCAGGCCTTCGGCGATCTTCTTGCCGAACTCCAGCACCACGATCCGGTCGGTCACGCCCATGACGAGCTTCATGTCGTGTTCGATGAGCAGCACGGTGTAGCCGTCGTCGCGGATGGTCCGGATCAGGCCCATCAGGTCTTCCTTCTCCGCCGGGTTGAAGCCCGCCGCGGGCTCGTCCAGGCAGAGCAGCTTCGGCTCGGTGGCCAGCGCCCGCGCGATCTCCAGGCGCCGCTGGTAGCCGTAGGGCAGGTTCTTCGCCCGGTCGGCCGCGCGGTCGGCGATGCCGACGAACTCCAGCAGGGCCATCGCCTTCTCGACGGCGGCCTTCTCCTCGCGGTGGTGCCGCGGGGAGCGGACCAGCGCGCCGAGCAGGCTGGTCTTGTGCCGCGCGTCGGTGCCGACGACGACGTTCTCCAGCGCGGTCATCTCGCTGAAGAGCCGGATGTTCTGGAACGTCCGCGCGATGCCCAGCTGGGTGATGCCGTGCCGCGACGTCTTGCCCAGCGCCTTGCCCTCCAGCCGGACCTCGCCCGAGGTCGGCCGGTAGACGCCGGTCATCGCGTTGAAGCACGTCGTCTTGCCCGCGCCGTTCGGCCCGATCAGGCCGAGGATCTCGCCGCGGCGGATGCCGAACGAGATCTGGTCGAGCGCGACGAGGCCGCCGAAGCGCATCGTCACGTCGTCGACCTCGAGCAGCGTTTCGCCGACCTCGACCTCGATGTCGCGGTCCGGCGCGACGACCTCGGCGACTTCGGCGTCGTGCTCGGCGCGCTCCTCCGCGGTCATGTGCTGCAGTTCGGCGACGAGGCCGCCCTCGGCGGCGACCTCGGGACCGCCGTTCTGGGGCTCGGTCATGACTTGCTCCCCGGGGTCGGTTCGGTCTGCAGCGCGCCGTCGCTGCTGATCTGCTCACCGCGGCCGAGCAGGCGCTGGTACGCCTGCCTGCCGTAGGCGAGCAGCCGCTGGCGTGCGCCGAGCAGGCCCTGCGGCCGGAAGATCATGAGGATGATCAGCGCCAGACCGAAGATCAGGTACTTGTATTCGGCGATCGCCTGGAAGCGCAGCGGGACGTAGGCGACGACGCAGGCGCCGAGGAGGACACCCACCTTGTTGCCCGACCCGCCGAGGATCACCGCGGCCAGGAACAGCATCGACGTGACGACGTCGAACTTCTGGTTGTTCACGAAGCCGAGCTGGCCGGCGTAGAGCGCGCCGGAGAGGCCGCCGATCGCCGCGCCGCTGATGAACGCCCAGATCTTGAACTTGAACGTCGGGACGCCCATGATCTCGGCGGCGTCCTCGTCGTCCCGGATGGCCACCCACGCGCGGCCGACGCGGCTGCGTTCCAGGTTCCCGACCAGGAACAGCACGGCGATGATCAGCGTGACGCACAGCCAGTACCACGGCGTGCCGTTCGAGTTGTTGAACAGCGCCGAGCCGTCGGCGTTCGTGCCCGGCGGGTGCCCGACCTCCTTGAACCCGGAGTTGCCGCGCAGCGGGCCGACGTTGTCCGCGAGCAGGCGGACGATCTCGCCGAAGCCGAGCGTCACGATCGCGAGGTAGTCCCCGCGCAATCGCAGTGTCGGTGTCCCGAGGATCACGCCGAACACCATCGTCACGACCATGGCGATCGGCAGCACGACGAGGAACGGCAGGTGCGAGAGCGACGAGTCGGGGCTGGTGAACAGCGCCATCACGTACGCGCCGATGGCGAAGAAGCCGACGTACCCGAGGTCCAGCAGGCCCGCCTGCCCGACGACGACGTTCAGGCCGATGGCGACCAGCGCGTAGCGGGCCACCTCGAACATCGCGATCGGGAAGTCGTACCCCGGCTGGGTGGTCAGGATCGGCGGGTTCAGCACCGGCAGGAAGTAGATCAGCACCACCAGCGGGATCAGGACGACCCACTGCTGGACGCGGCTCAGGTTGTTCCAGCGCTCGCGCAGCGAGTGCTTGCCGGCGCTCGCCACCGCCGGCTTTGTCGAGGTCGTCGTCATACCCGGGCCTTTCCGAGCGACTCACCGAGAATGCCGGTGGGCCGGATCATCAGGACCAGCACCAGCAGGACGAACGCGACGATGTCGCGCCACCCGCCGCCGAAGAGCGACTGGCCGTAGTTCTCCGCGACGCCGAGCAGCAGGCCGCCCAGCAGCGCGCCGCGCAGGTTGCCGATACCGCCGAGCACCGCCGCGGTGAACGCCTTGATGCCGAGCAGGAAGCCGCCCTGGTACCAGGCGCCCTGCGGGATCTTCATCATGTAGAACAGCGCCGCCGCACCGGCGAGCAGACCGCCGATGAGGAAGGTCAGCATGATGACGCGTTCCTTGTTGACGCCCATCAGCGTCGCGGTGTCCGGGTCCTGCGCCACGGCGCGGATGCCGCGCCCGAACTTCGTCTTGTTGACGAAGTAGTTGGCGCCCAGCATCAGCAGGATCGACGCGACGACCGTGATGATCGTGACGTTGGTGACGCTGCCGCCGAAGAGCGTGAAGACTTCCTGGTTGCGCATGAGGCGGATGCCCAGCTCGGGGTTGCCGCCGCGCCAGATGAAGATGAGCTGCTGCAGCACGAAGGACGCGCCGATCGCGGTGATCAGGAAGACCAGCTTCGGTGCCCCGCGTTTTCTCAGCGGCCGGTAGGCGACCCGTTCGAGGACCACCGCCGTGCCGCCGGAGATCGCCATCGACGCCAGCAACGCGAGCAGCAGGAAGCCGATCAGCTCGATCACGGTGAGCGTGGGCGTGTTACCGGGGCGGAACCCGAGGCCGTAGAAGGTGAACCACGTCGCGTAGACGCCGTAGATGAACACCTCGGAGTGGGCGAAGTTGATGAGCTTCAGGACGCCGTAAACGAGCGTGTAGCCCAGCGCCACGAGAGCGTAGATGCTGCCGTACGCGAGCCCGTCGAACGTGTTGTTCCAGAACTGGTCGAGGAACGCGTCCACGTTGAACGTGATCCAGCTGTCGCTCTGCGCCAGAACGACCGAGCTCAAGTGATGAGTCAATGACACACTAGTTCTCCATGTGGGACCGGGGTGCCCACCCGGCGGGATCAAGCCGCCGGGCGAGCACCCCGGGAATCAGAACGGAAGCGTTGCGCTACTTGATCTCGGTGTTGCGGACGATCTTCCCGCCCTCGACCTTGTAGGTCCACACGGTCGTGCTGGACAGCTCGCCCTTGTCGTCCCACTTGAAGTGCTTCGTGATGCCCTGGCCGTCGTAGCTCTTGACGAAGTCCAGCAGGCCGGCGCGGTCCTTCTTGCCCGCGTCGATGCCCTTGAGGAGGATCGTCGCGAGGTCGTAGGCCTCGGGCGAGTAGGTGCCCGGGTCCTTGCCGACCGCGGCCTTGTAGGCGTCGGTGAACTTGGTGAACTGGTCAGCCGGGACGCACGGGCAGGTGAAGTACGCCTTCGAGGCCGCCTCGCCGGCGCCCTTGACGAACTCGTCGTCCTTCACGCCGTCCGGGCCGACGAACTTGGCCTCGACGCCCGCGTCGTTGAGCTGCTGCGCGAAGGGCGCGGCTTCCTGGTAGTACCCGGAGTAGAACACCGCGTCCGGCTTCTCGCTCTTGATCTTGTTGACCACGGCCGAGAAGTCCGTCTGCTTCGTCTTGACGCTGTCCTGGCAGGTGCCCTTGTCGCCGAGCGCCTGAATGGTCGAAGCCGCCAGGCCGGTGCCGTAGTCGGAGTCGTCCTTGATGACGCAGACCTTGGCGGCCTTGAGCTCACCGGTCATGAACTTCGCGGCGGCCGGGCCCTGGGTGTTGTCGTTGCCCAGACCGCGGAAGAAGGTCTTCCAGCCGTTCTGGCTCAGGGTCGGGTTCGTCGCCGACGGGGTGACCGTGACCAGGCCCGCGCCGTTGAAGATGTTGCCCGCGGCCTTGGACTCGCCGGAGAACGGCAGGCCGACGACGCCGATGATGGCCGGCGTGTTGACGATCTGCGTCACGATGCCGGGCGCCTTGTCGGGCGTGCCCTCGGTGTCGAACTGCTCCAGCTTGACCTGGCAGCCCGGGTTGGCCTTGTTGTGCTGGTCGACGGCGAGCTTCGCGCCGTTCAGGATGTTGACGCCCAGCGCGGCGTTGGCGCCGTTGATGGTGCCCGCGTACGCGATGGAGGTCGGGGAACACTGGGCCTTGCCGTCACCGGCCGGGTCGGCCGCGTCGGCGGCGGCGGACGGAGCCGCAGCCTGGGACTGCGAGCTCGCGCTGCTGTCGCCCGAACCGCTGTCGGTGCGCGCCGAACACGCGCTGAGCGAAATGGCCCCGGCAGCGGCCAGCACGATGAACCGCGCAAGTCGTGCTTTCTGCACTCGTTCCTCCAAATGCCACCTGACCGCCCGGTAGGACGGCTGTCCCCATGTGGGACCTGACTGGCCGCTGAAAGTAGCCGCCCCGGGAGCCGTTGCACAGAGTCACACGAGCTCTTGTAGCCACATCGTGACGGTCGTCACGAGTATTAACGTATGATTTACACCCGCTCGTCGTAATCCGACCAGCGGGTGGTTACTCTCGGTGCTCAACAGCCCGCGGAGTGCCCCTTGACGCCCGGTTCAAGGTGTGCAGAGTCTACGAGCCGCGAGTCGATCACCGCGCCCGGCCACGCCGGGAAGGTTCGCAAAGGTACCAACAGCGCCCTTTCGGGCACCCGGAGCGTCACGAAAAAGGGTGCGCCCGGTTTCCCGGACGCACCCTTTTGCCGTTGGTTCAGCTGCCGATGCTTTCCACGACGGCCTCGGCCACGGCCTTCATGGTGGTCCGCCGGTCCATGGCGGTGCGCTGGATCCACCGGAAGGCATCGGGCTCGGTGAGCCCCTGCCGGCTCATGAGCAGCCCCTTCGCCCGGTCGATGACCTTGCGCGTCTCGAGCCGATCGGTGAGCCCGGCGACCTCGGCCTCGAGCGCCTGCAGCTCGGAGAACCGGCTGACGGCGAGTTCGATGGCGGGCACCAGATCCCGCTTCGCGAACGGCTTCACCAGGTAAGCCATGGTCCCGGCGTCCCTCGCGCGTTCGACGAGGTCACGCTGGCTGAAAGCGGTGAGGATGACAACGGGCGCGATCCGATCCCCGGTGATCTTCGCGGCGGCTTCGATCCCGTCCAGCTTGGGCATCTTGACGTCGAGGATCACGAGATCGGGCTTGAGGTCGGTGGCCAGCGCGATGGCCTGCTCCCCATCGCCGGCTTCGCCGACGACTTCATAGCCCTCTTCGCGCAGCATTTCGACGAGGTCCAGCCGGATGAGCGCCTCGTCCTCCGCGACGAGCACCCGTCGCTGCGGCACGGTGGCGGCACCGTTGGCCTCGGTAGCCTGATCGGTCACCGGGGTCCTCCTGAAGACTCGGCGGGACGGTCGGTTTTCGCGGCTTCCCGCGAACCTGAAGCCTACCGGGAACGATCCAGATCCAGAGATGGCGTTCACCACGAAGTGGCGGGCGCGACACTCCCGCCCCCGAAGGTCACCGCAAGGCGGTGATCCCGTAGGGTTGTCGCGTCGCGCCCCCGTAGCCCAACTGGCAGAGGCAACGGATTCAAAACCCGTCCAGTGTGAGTTCGAATCTCACCGGGGGCACTGGATTTTCCCAGGTCAGGCGGCCTTCTCCGCCAGAACAGCCGTTCCGTGGGCACGTTTGCCCAGGTCGCGCCGTACGGGTTCGAATCGGTCTTCCTCCGTACGCTGGCGCCAGCCCTACGGCTGCCGGCTGGGCCGGAGGGTGATGACCTTGAACAGGCTGCGAGCGTTGCGCTCCTCGCGGAAGGCCCAGCCCGGGGCGATTCCCTTCTTGCCGGTCTTCAGGTCGAAGTCCTGGACGCGGTACCACGTCCCGTCGGGGGCGCGCCGCTCCAGTACGAGATCCGGGATGGTCTTGCGGGCCTCCTGGCCCACTGAACCGCCGGGCACTGCCTCGCCGTTGATGGTGAAGGGAACTTCAACGCGAAAGCGGTATTCGTCAGCGTATTCACCGAGGATTTCCGTCGCGTCCCGCATCACCGACTCCTCGAAGATCGCGTGCTTCTGCGTTCCCGCATTGGCCATGCGGATGCCCCACAGCTTCTCGTAAAGACGATGTTCCTCTTCTTGCAACCGCTTCAGCCTTTCCGGGTCGCCAGTCCCGGCCTTGACCTTGGCAGCTTCCGCTTGGCGCGGGGGGATCAAGGCTTCGGCCTCCGCCAGGATCCTGGCTTGGTTCGCGAGCTGCCCCACGGTGAAGCCGGGTCCGTTTGCGTACTCGACCTCCGTGTCGTCCACACGTTTCTGGAGTTCCGGCAGGATCCGCCAAAGGACGGGAACCGCTTCTGCCGCCCGATCGCGGTTTCGGTGTTTGCGGGTGTTCTGGGCCTGGTTCTCGTCGAGATAGGCCTCGACGTCGGGCAGTCCAGCGCCGGCGGACCAGACCGGTGAAGCGAACCGGGCTCGGGGGATGTCTGTGATCGAAGGCCCGAGGAGAGCGGGCAATGGCATCGGTGCCGGCCGTGTGATCGCTTCCTCGGTCGCAAGGTCCGTCGATTCCGATGGCACCACCGCAGCGGGCAAGCCCGGCGAGGCCGGTTCGGTTGGCACGCCCCACGGGGTGAGGCGCGGATCGGGCAGGTCCCAGTCGCCGGGGACCGGGCTTCCCGGGGCGACCGGTTCGGTCGGCACGGCCAGCGGCGTGAACCGCGGGTCGGCACGAGCCCAATTGTCCGGGACCGGGTCTCCCGGGCCCCTCGGCCCGCTCGGCACGGCCCACGGTGCCAGCCGCGGATCCAGCACGCGCCCGGCACCCGGAATCGGTTCGCGCCGGCTCGGTGCGGGGTACCGGTCTGGAAGCGGGGGTATCCGCGGCTCAACCGTGCCCGCGGACGGCGGCGCATCCCCGGGCTTCGGCGACGGTTCCGCGTCACCCCGGCCATCCCCCATCGCCTCGGCGATCACGCCGGTGCCGGCGACACCGGCCACCAGCGGAGCCGCCTTTCCGTATGCCGGGCCGTTGCTCCCGGTCACCCCGCCGCGCAGAGACCGGCCCGCTACGGCCGGGGGCAGCACGTCGGCGCCACCTGCGGGGACGCCCTTCGCCGCGGTCGACGTCACTTCCTCGACACCCGCGAACGCCGACGGCGCCGACGTGATCCCCGGGCCCGGCACCGCGCGGGCGCCTGCTGCCGCCGGCACCCTCGTGCCTTCCGCCACCCAGGCGACGCCTTGCCGGGCCGCGTTGGCCCGGCTGATCAGGTTGGTGGCATCGGCGACCTCCCCGAGCGCTCTGCCGCCCTTCGCGGCTGCGCCGGCCGCCTCCACCACACCTTTCACGGCCACCGGCAACCGTCCACCCGGCACGAAGGTGAGCGCGGCAGCCCCTCCCTCCGCGGCGAATTCGCCGCAGTTCTCCCCCGAGCCGAGGCAGTCCTTACCCGTGCCGTAGGCGTTGCCGGCCCCGAAAGAAGCCACGTCCGAAATCAACGCTGCCGTCCCGGCCGCCGCTTGCACCGCGTCCAGCGGGCTGCTGCCCGCTTCGCTCCACTGGTGCTTCGAGTCCCGGAGGTTCCGATCGAGCTGGGTCTCGGGGGCGAACACGGTGAGGATCCGCCCGTCCTCGGTGGGCGACCAGGTCGAGGTACCGCCCTGCTCCAGCAAAGTCCGCAGCTCCGGCGACAGCCGCTCTTTCGACAGCGCCACCCGCCGGCCGGTGCTGTCGACACCGACCGGGACGCCGCCGGGTTCCCCTGGCACGTTTTCCCACTTGCTCACCTCGACGGTGGCAGGCACCGAGACCGCTACCGGCGTCTGGGAATGGACCGGCATCGTGTAGTTCACCTTCGGTGGCGCCGAGGAGGGTTCGACGCCGGCATCACGAACCCGCTCCCACCCGGTCGCTTCCGCGTTGTATTCGTCGGCGAACCGGCTGGTGGTCTCCCACGCGGTCAGCGACCCGGTGACTCCCTCGTTGCGGTGCGCCGCGTACTCGTAGGCCTTGCTCCTGGTCGCGGCGGCGTTGTGTGCGGCCACGTCGTGCGCCGCTCCGGACCGATCGGCCTTCGGCTGCGGCATCGTCAGCAGGGGATCCTGCTCGGCCTCCGGGCCGGGGGTGGCTTGCAGGAGTGGCTGGAGCGTGGCTCCGACACCGCCGTCATCAGGCTTCGCCGGCCGGTCAGGTTCTTCCCGGCGCGGAGACTCGTCGTGCGAGCCGGTCTCGTCAGCTCGCTCCTTGTCGCGCTGCGGTTTCTCTTCGTCCGCGTGATCCGGTTTCGACTTCGCGGACTCCACGTACTTGGTGGCCGAATCCGCGATTTTGAGAAATCCGCCGCCGGGCACCACCTTCGCGGCCTCCACCACGTTCGTCGACGGCTTGGCGGGCGCCTGCTTGCCGTCGGCGTCCACGGCCACCGGCTTCGCTTGCGCCGGCGCCGCGGCCAGTATCCCGAACGCCACCGCCAGGAATCCGCCCGACATCGCGTACTTGAGCGCGTTCCCCACCGGTGCCCCGGTCTCGTCGTCCATCGATGACTCCCCTCTGCCGTGGCGGAACCGCCGCCGGGCACAGGCTGGGGCAAGGCGGTTCAGCAGTGGTTCATCGTCATCAAAACCTCAGGTACCACCCGGCAAGGTGAGCGGCACAGAACCACGGATAGAGCGAAGGTGTCGCAAATGCACTTCCACGTTCTCGGCCCGATCGAGGTTCGCTCGAACGGCGCCCTGCTCCGGATCAAGCCGGGTAAGCCGACGAAGTTGCTGGCCACGCTGCTGCTGCACCGCAACACCTGGGTCAGCATGGACCGCCTGATCGACGTGCTGTGGCACGACCGGACCGTGCCGGCGTCGGCGTCGGGCAATGTGAAGTCCTACGTCTGCGGCATGCGCCACGCGCTGCCCGAAGCCCGCATCGACAGCCACGCGGGCGCGTACCGGATTCGCACCGGCCTCGCCGAGGTCGATGCCGACCACGTCGCCGAGAGCACCGTCGACGCGCGGATCGCCCTCGCTCACGACGAGCCCGGGCGCGCCGTCAAGCTGCTCACCGAGACGCTCGCCCTCTGGCGTGGCACGCCGTTCCAGGATCTGGCCGGGGAAGTCCGGGCGCCGGAGACCGCGCGGCTCGACGAAGTGCGCTGGGAGCTGCGGGAACTGCTGGCCGAGTCCTACCGCGCGCTCGGCCGGTCCGCCGACGCCATCGGGCTGCTCAGCGCCATGACCTGCGATGACCCGCTGCGCGAGAACGTCTGGGCGCGGCTGGTGACGGTGCTGCACGAGACCGGACGACGCGGCGCCGCGCTCGCCACCTACCGCCGCGCGCGCTCGGCGATCGTGCGTGACCTCGGCATCGAGCCGGGTGCCGAGCTCGCCGGGGCACACCGCATGGTCCTGGAGCGGGCCTGAACCCCGGTCAGGAGCGTGCGGGGGTCGAGGGCCGCGCGCAGGCGGCGCAGTCCGCGACCGGCCAGGCCGCGCCGGACCGTCGCGACCGCGGCCCAGGCCTGGTGACCCGCTTGCGGGCCGGGAGCGGCGCCCGACCACAGGACTTGGTCCACGGTGACGCCCAGCGCGCGTATTCCGTCCGCTATGGACGGATAACCGACACCGTGGGCGGCCGCGGCCAGGTCGCGAGCCGTCATCCCGGCCGTCCACGGGACACCGTGGTCACGGAGGTGGTCTCGGACCTCGAGCCACGCGCCGAGCACCGCGCCCACACCCGCCCGGCGCCGTCGCCGCCGTGACCGGACGAACTTGGCCAGCGGAACCCCCATGAGCCCGGCCGGCACCAGCGCCGCAAGCCCGGCGAGGAGCCAGAGCACCGGGAACGAGCGATCCGCGGCACCCGCGCCGCCGGTGCCCTTGACCGGCGCGACCGGTGCGTCGTGCAACTGCGTCGCCGGCGGCAGCTGGGCACGTGCCTGGGCGGTGGCGCCGGAGAGACCGGCCGGGCCGCCGAGCCGAGTGGCCCCGGCCGGATCCAGCGGCACCCAGCCGGCGCCGGCGACCGCCACCTCGGGCCAGGCCATGACGTCACCGTTGCGGACGGTGTAGCCGCCGCCGGCGTCCGGGGTGGCCGGGCTGCGGAAGCCGACGACCAGGCGGGCCGGGATGCCGACGATCCGGGCGAGCGCGACGTACGCGGCCGCGAACTGCTCACTGGTCCCACGCCGGGTCTCGAACAGGAACTTCCGCAGCTGTGGCCAGGCGTGGCCGCTCGGCAGGCCGGGCCCCGCGGCCGTGCGGTAGCCCTCGCGGAGGAACCGCTCGAGCGCCAGCGCCGCCCGGAAGCTCGGGCTCAAGCCGCCGACGGCGGTACGCGCCACCGCCTCGACGTCCGCGGGTACCTCGCCGATCGCGCCGAGCCCGCCCGGCGCCCGCTGGTCGATCGCGGCGGACGCGAGGTCCGCGGCCGGGACCTGCGGTTCCCACCAGCTCAGCCGGTACTCGCCCGTGGGGCGCGGCAGCCACAGCGAGCCCTGCGACTCCTCGACCAGCGGGTCGGCTCCGCTGACGGCGGCGGGCCAGGTCTGGCTGGGCAGCCACGGCCCGCCGAGACCGTCGAGCCGGATCGTCGCCGTCCGCTGCCGCGAAGGCACGCTCACCGACGCGCTCGGCGGCAACTCCGCACCGAGCCGCCGGTAGTGGCCGCCCGGCGTCCAGTTGACTCCGTCGAAGGTGTCGAGCACGACCACCGGCCACCGGTCGGGACGCGCGTCGCCGCGGACGGAAAACATCGGAACGCCGGGGTGCTCGAGCCGGTTGGCGATGTCGTCCAACGGCCCGGCCACGCGCCCGCTCACCTGCGCCGGCTGGTCCTGCTTCAGCGAATACGCCCGGCCCGGACCGGGGAGCAGCAATCCCGCCGCAACCGCCGCGGCGAGACCGAGCAGCACCACCGGCACGGCCGACGCGAACGACGGCACTCCCCGGCTCGCCGCCTTTTCCCCGCCCGAAGGGTTCACGGCGAACAACGCACCCGCGACAGCCGCGTAACCCAGCCCGGCGGCCACGGCCGCGAGTCCCGCGAGCGCACCGTAGAGCTGGCTCACGACGACCACCGCGAGACTCGGGATCAGCGCCACCACCGGCTTCCGGGAACGCCGCACCAGTTCGATGCCGAGCACCCCGGCCGTCAGGGTCAGCAACGGGACGAACAGCAGCTGGTCCGGCGACGGCCGCGCCGGCCAGGTCGACTGCAGGGTCCGCTGCCACGACTCGGTGATCCCGGACGCCAGCGCCGCGAACGTCTCGCCGGTCGGCAGCCCGGCCGCCGTCGTCGGGTAGAGCACGGTCTCGACGACGGCGGCCAGTCCCGCCACGAGGAGCAGCAGGGGGCGCCACGCGGCGAGCACCTCGGTACGCGCGCACAGGCGATCGACGCCGGCCAGCACCACCGCGGGGACCAGGATCGGGGCGAGCAACGCCGTCAGCCCGAACATCGGCGCGAAGAACAGGCCCGCGACGGCGGCGAGCAGCACGCACAACGCGCTCGACCGGCCGGGCATCACACCACCTCGTTCCACCGGCGCACGGCGTTCGCCGCGCTGTCGGCGCTGAGCACGCGTGCGCCCGGGATCACCGGCGGGACGCCGCCGGAAGCCAGGTTCAGGACGAACAAAGCCGAATATCGCGCGCGCAGCCCAGCGAGACTTCCCGCTCCCGACGTCACGACCGTCAGGCAGCCGCCCTGGTGCGCGGCGGCAGACAAAGCCGCCGGCACCAGCGCCTGCCCGGCACCGGAGTCCTGGCGTACCCGGCACAGCTCGTCGAGCAGCTGCCGGACCGCGAGCGGGCCGCCGGCGGTCGCGAGGTCGACGCCGCCCGAAGTGACCAACCTGCTGTGGTGCCCGGCGGTGGCGGACGCGGCGAGCAGCGAGGCCGCGAGATCGACGGCCTCCTCGAAACCGGCCGGCGGCAGCACGTCGCCGCGGGTGTCGAGCAGCAGGGTGAAGCGCGGCTGCTCCGGGTCGGCGTAGTCGCGGACCATCAGCCGGCCGGTCCGGGCGGTCGCTTTCCAGTGCAGGTGCCGGATTTCGTCACCGGGCTGGTACTCGCGGACGTCGCGCAGGTCGAGCGAGCCCCGCAACGAGTCGTCGGTGGTGGCGCCGTCGTGGTGGTGCCGGGGGAAGCCGCCGATCAGGGCGCGCGCCGGGTACGTGCGCGGGTGCACCCACAACGTGACGGTCCCGCCCGCCGGATGCCGGTTGCGGGCGAGGCCGAAGGGATCGCCACGCTGCAGCGTCAGCGGCCCGACGGTCATCGGCCCGCGGGTCCCGGTCGGAAGCTCGTACCGGTACGTCGCTTCCGCCCCCTCGGACAGTGCCCGCACCTGGACCGTCCGGGTCTTCCCGCCGGCGTGGTCCCACGCGGACAGGCCGGGCTGCGGCCGGCCGGCGACATTGCGGACCCGCAGCTTCGCCAGGGCCGGGCGGCCTCGCTCGACGCGGTCCGGGTAGACGACCCGGGACACCGCCACGCGCGGGGCGCGGGCGGTCACGGCGACGGCGGCCGGCAGGGCGCCGAGGCCGATCGCGCCGAGCACGCGCAACAGCGGGTACCCCGCCCACTCGGCCGCGGCGACCAGCACCACGGACACCACGAGGACGGCGACGCCGCGCGGGGTCAGCCGCATGGGTCAGCGGCCCGCGTGGTTCATCGCCGGAGCCGGCGTCGTGGCCAGGACCTCGGCCACGACGTCGGCGGCGCCGACCCGGCCGAGCTCGGCCTCGGCGGTGAGCACCAGCCGGTGCGCGAAGACCGGCACGGCCACGTCCTTGAGGTCGTCCGGCGTGACGAACCCGCGGCCTTCGGTCGCGGCCATGGCCTGGGCGGCGCGCACCAGCGCGATGCTCCCGCGCGGGCTCACGCCGAACCGCACCGCCGCGTGTTCGCGGGTCGCGCCGGCGAGCCGTGCGGCGTACTCGACGACCGCCCGGTCGAGGTGTGCAGCACGGACCTCGGCGATGACGTCCAGCAGCGTCGGGACGTCGACCACGGCCGGGAGGTCGTCGGGTGACACGCCGGCGCAGTCGCTCATGATCACCATGACCTCGGCGTCGACGTCCGGGTAACCGACGGACAGGCGCATCAGGAACCGGTCGAGCTGAGCCTCGGGCAGCCGGTAGGTGCCCTCCATCTCGATCGGGTTCTGCGTGGCGACGACGAGGAAGGGCCGCGGGACGTCGTGGGAAACGGCGTCGGCGGTGACCCGCCGCTCGGACATCACCTCCAGCAGCGCCGACTGGGTTTTGGGGGTACCGCGGTTGATTTCGTCGGCCACGACGACGTTCGAGAACACCCCACCGGGGTGGAAGGCGAACCGCTCGTCCTTCTGGTGGTAGACGGTCACGCCGGTGATGTCGCCGGGCAGCAGGTCCGGGGTGAACTGGATCCGGCTCCAGCTGCCCCCGATGCTGCGGGCCAGGCACCGCGCGAGCGTCGTCTTGCCGAGGCCGGGGACGTCCTCGATCAGCAGGTGCCCTTCGGCGAACAGCGCGGCGACGGCGAGCCGGACCACTTCCGGCTTGCCGCGGATCACCCCCTGGACGTTCCGCGCGATCAGTGCGTAGACCTCGCCGGCCTTCGCCTCACCCATGGTTCCCGACCTCATCTCTGTCGCATCCGGCCGACCGTAGCCGCGACCTCCGGGGACCGGTCCCGACGGCTCGTCAGCCGATGAACTGCTACGGCCTGGGCGGCCTGACGAAGACCCGGATCCTGGTGCCGTCTTCGATCCGGTAGTCCCCCGCCTTGTTGCCGCGCAGGTGGTTGCCCAGGGCAGCGCCCGAACCCTGGTTGTCCCTGGGGGAGATGTGCCGGACGCTCGCCCCCTCGCCGCCTTCCTCGAACACCGCCTGAGGCCACTCGTCGCGGTGTTTGAGCGGCTTGCGAGGGACACCACGCAGCGACGCCTTGCGGCGGGCCTTCGCTCCCGGCCGGTCCACTGTTGCGTCGTACCGGTACTTTCCCTTCGCGTTGGGCTTGAGGTTGTCGATGATGTGCTGGGCGGACTCCGGGTGTGCGGTGCCGTCGATCACGGTGCGCTTGAGATTGACCTTCGGCCGCCCCGCCGCCGCCTTCGATTTCGGTTTCGGTTTCGCAGGCACGGCGGCGGCTCGGACGGCCCTCATCGGCTTGCCGGCGACCGGGATGTGCGCCGTGGCCTCCTCCCAGTTTCCTTCGACTCCGTAGAGGACCGCGTTGGCGCCCTCGGCGGCTTGTCCCACGACTGGGGCGTAACTCCACCCTTCGAGAGCGCCGTGGGCGATGTCGCTGAGGGGCTTGGGGTTCTCCGCGACAGCGTCTCCACATTGGACCGAAGTTTCACTTCCCGGAGTCACGTCCGATGGCCAGCCTCCGCAGGCCCTGATCGGGTCGGCTTCGGGCGCCTCGGCGTTCTTCCTGTCCTGTTCGCGTCGATCGGCTTCGACCTTCGCCGCATGCTTGCCCGTCGCGCGTTCTCGCTGCCTCTCCGGAGACCCGGCGTCAGCGGCCGTGCGCTTGTCGTCCGCGTCCTGCTTCCGATCGTCCTCGGACGAGTTCTCCTTGTGCTCGGCAGCCTTCCTCGACTCGGAATCCTGCTGCTCCGCCTTCTTCCGCCCCTGGGCCCGTTGTTCCTGCGTGCTCGGGGAGTCGGCCGCCTTGCGCTTGTCGTCCGCGTCCTGCTTCAGGTTCTCCGCGGGTGAGTTCACCTTCGGCCGTTGGGCCGTCCGCTTGTCCGCGGCGTCCTGTTTCGCGATCTCCGCGGGCGTACTGGGACGCGGCGGCGGCGGAGCCGGTGCGGCCTCCGCCGACTGCGCCCCCAGCACTCCGAACAGCGCGGCGGCCCCCACCCCGAGGCCGGCCGCGACCACACCCCTGATTGCCTTGTCCCTCGTCATCGACGACCTCTCCCCTCGTCTGCTGCTATTCCCGCGCTGTCGTGGAACGATCGTGCATTTCCTCCGCCAGCGAGCTGCCCATCAGGCCGCCGAAAACACCCGCGGCGACGCCGATGACCAGACCGAGTGGCGACGTGGCGAGCACGCCGGCGACGACGCCGAACACGAGTGAGCCCGACACGCCGCCGATTCCCGTCACCGCGCCGAGGCTGAGCGGTGGCCTCGGCTCGAGCGGTGGCAGGTAATAGGTCTCGGTGGCTTCCTCGCTGTGCTCCCGCTCCGGAACCGGCGCCTTCTGCCCGAACCACACGTGGCCCGGGATCACGATGTAGTCGGCCGTGGTCACGGCCTCACCACGCGTCCGCGGAGACGGTGCCGTTGGTCGACGTCGCGGTCGAGGTCGACGACACGCCGCCGGACGAGGCGGACGCGGTCTTCGTGACCACCCCGTCGTGCTTGCTGTGCGTCCGCTTCACGTGCTTGGTCTCCCGCGCGGGCCCGTCGTCGCACGGCTTCTTCCCGGTCTTGGCGCCGGTGCGGAGTTTCTTGAGGTCCGTCTCGGCCTTGCCGAGCGTGTCCCTGGCCTTGACCAGTGCCTTGCCCGCCTCGTCGAACTTCTTCTCCGCGTCCCGGACGGCCTGGTGCGCGACGCCGACGGTCTTGACGGCTTCGTCGATCTGCCGGACGTCGTGACGCTCGACGACCGGCGTGGCGGTCTGGACCGCGGCTCGCACGACGTAGCGCGTGGTCGACGCGTCGACCTTCTTCTGCACCGCCGACGAACGGGTCCGCGGTGCCGTCTTGGCGTGTTTCGCGGGCTGCTGCTTCGGCAGGACCGGCCGGGCCGCCGCCACCGCCGGACGGTGCGCCGCCGCCGGCACCAGCTGCTGCGGCCGCGGCTTCGCCGGCCCGTCGACCGTGTGCTGCGGCTGGGCGAGCTTGCCCTGCTGGGCCGCGGCGGCGGGCGGAACAGCTTGCTTCGGGAGCGGAGCCGCCTGAGCGGGCTTCACGTCCTGGCTTTCCCGGCCGTCGTCGCCGAGCGCGCTCGCCGTCGATGCCCCGATCGCCGCGGTGGCGAGCCCCGCCACCCCGTAAACGGCGGCGCGCTTGAGATTCCGCTTCATTCCCTCACCTCGCTGGTCATCGGCGACCGGTCGCCGCCACCGGAACCACAATGGCCGCAGGAGGTCCAGCACGAGTTCAGCCGCGATACATTCGTGCTACGGAGGAAAATGTTCCTAGAATGGGACCATGGTGGACACGGAGCACGGCGAACTGGTGCCGCTCGGCGAAGGCCCGGTCGCGCGGGTGCTGGCGGGGGTGGACGGCACGACCGGGGAGGCGTTCGCGCTCAAGGTGTACCCGGGAAAGCTGGACCGCCGGACCCGCGCCGAACTCGACGAGGAACTGCGCGCACTCGCCGGGTTGCGCGAGCTGGGGACCGCGCTCGTGCCGGACGAGGTCCGGGAACTCGCCGACGGCCGGTGCGGAATCCGGATGGAGCTCTGTGCGCAGTCGTTGCCGGAACTGGTCTCCGCGTTCGGGCCGCTGTCGATCGCCGACGCACTGGCGCTCGGCGAAGCCCTCGCCTCGACGCTCGCGGAGGCGCACCAAGCCGGGCTCGTCCACGGCGGTGTCACGCCGGGCAACGTGCTCTTCCGGCAAACCGGCGCCCCGGTGCTGGCCGACTTCGGTTTGACCCTGCGCCAAGCCTTTCCCCGCGACCTCGAACGCGGCGTCGAACACCTCGCGCCCGAAACCGTGCGCGACGGAACCCTCGACGAACGCACCGATCTCCACGGCCTCGGCGCGGTCCTGTACCTCGCGCTGTCGGGACGGCCGCCGCACGAGAGCCGCCCCGGTGAGCCCGCGGACGCGGTGACCCTGCGGGTCCTCGGCGGCGACGTTCCCCCGCTGGACCGGCCCGGCCTCCCCGCCGGCCTCGCTGCTCTCGTTTCCTCGCTGCTCGCCGGAAATCCGGCTGCCCGGCCGATCGACGCCGCCCTCGTCCTCACCCGGTTGGGCGCGCTGACCGGCCCCGGGGACCCCGTGCCGAGCGAAGTCGTGTTCCCGCCACGCCCGCCCCGCGAGCTGGTGGCCGAGTACGGGCCCGCGACCGCCGCGCCTCGGAAGCGCCGCACCGTGCTGACCGTCGCGGCCGTCGCGGTCGCGGCCGCGCTCGCCGTCGTCGCGGTGGCCGCCTTGACGAACCGGCCCGAGGAACTGAGCGTGCCCCCGGCCCCGGTGCCCGCGAAGGCGCCGCCGGTGGCCGCGCAGGTCGAACTCGCGACGCCCGCCGACCACGACACCTATGTGGACCTCAGCTGGCGCAGCAGCACACCCGGCCTCGACTACGCCGTCGTCGTCGCCCCGGAGGGCAGGCCGAACCACGTCGAGTACGTGCGACGCGAGACGAGTCACCGCGTGACCGTGGAGCCGTCACTGAAGTACTGCTTCGTCGTCCAGGGCACCGACGGCCCGACAACGGTCCAAAGTGGACCGCAGGGCATCCGCGACGCGCGCTGCAAGCAGTAGGCGCCGGGCCGCGCGCGCCCGGCTCAGTCCGGCGGCCAGGTGTACCTCGCGGACGAGACGCCGTTGTCCGAGGTGACCCAGACCTGCTTGCCGACCGCGCCGAAGTCGAACGCTTCGAAGGTGACAGCGCCGTTCGCGTCGGTGGTGAACGAACGGCCCTCGTTCGAGTAGGTACATCCGCAGTGCGGGGTGAAGTGGTATTCGGTGTTGGGCGCGAAACCCTTCACCACCACGTGCATCTTGGCGCAGTCCGGTGCCGAACACTCCGAGGGATCCGGCTCGTAGGTCCCCGTCTTCCCCCGGGTCACGGTGATCGCCGGCTTCGGGATCGCCGGGCCCGTCACCTTCGCCGTCGCCGGAGTCCCCCGCCCGGCACTGTTTTCCGCGACCACGGTGACCGTGTAGGTGATCCCCGCGCGCAGCCCGCGGATCACCGTCGACCGTGCGGTGCCCGGCAGATCGGCGGCCCCCGCTCCGGCGCCGGACGACGGCTGCCACGTCACGTGGTACGCCGTGACCGCGGCCCGGTTGTCGGCCGCCGCGCCCCAGGTGACGTGCGCGTCACCGCCCTGCAACCGCGCGACCAGCCGGGCCGGGATGCCCGGCGGGCTCGGCGGAATGGGTTTCTGCTGCTGCGTCACCGGAGGATCGGTCTTGCGCACCGGCGGAGGCTGCTTCGGGCCGTCCGCCCGCACGTCGGGCTGAACCGGCGGTTGCTGCGCCGGCGGTTGCTGGGTAGGCGGCTGCGGCGAGGTCGCCGGAACCGGCGCCTTCTCCGCGGTGACCGGCACCTGGCTGACCTTGCCGTCCGGGTCGACGACCAGGACGTGTTTGCCTTCCCCGCCGTCGACGTAGACACGCTTGTCGTCGCCGCGCACCAGTTGCGGGGTGCCCGACTCCGGCGGGATCGCCGTCGCCTGCCGCCGGGTGCCGTCCGCGCCGTAGGTGAGCACGGTGTGGCGGGTCAGATCGAGGAGCACGACCGAGGACGCACTCGCCGTCGGGTTCGAGTAGACACCGTCGGGCAGAGCGACGTCGATCGGCTGGGCCGGCGCGCGCCCGGCGTCGAGCACGCCGGCGTCGAGCAGGGACAGCTGCCGCTTTTCCCGGTCCAGCACGGCGATCCGGCCGTCGGCGTCGGCGGGAGCGATCTGCGCCGCGGGCGAAAGGTCCTTCCCGATCGCCACCGGTTCACCCGGCTCGTCCCCGGACACCCGCCGGATCGTGTCGGTCGTCGTGTCGACGAACACCGCGCGGTCACCCGCGATGCTGAGCCCGCCGGTGTGCCCCGCGCCGAGGTCATCCCGGCAGGCCACCGTGCCGGAATCCTTCGCCAGCCGGCACAGCGCGCCGGAATCGAGGCGGTTGAGCCAGAGCGTGCCGTCGGGGGTGGCGACCGGAGCACCGACCGGACCGCCCGCGGGCAACGCGGTGAGCCCGCTGCCGAGGCGGACCACCTGGCCGGCTTCCCGGTACACCAGGTAAGGACCGCCGGAGGCCTCCACGAGCGCCGGCCACTCGCCCGACGGCGGGGTCAGCGTGCCGTCGACCGACAGGTCGGACTTGCCGAACCGGACGATCGCGGACTTGCCGATCACGTACCCGCTGGTCGGGCCCTGCACCACCTGACTGCCCGGTTCGAGGCCGGCCACGGGCACCTGGGCGTCCACGCTCTTGGCCGAACCGTTGACGAACAGCACGAGATCGAGGGCCGGGCTGGCGATCCAATGCCCGGCCTGCGCGAGCTCCAGCCCGGGCAACGGCGAAGCACCCCCGGACACGGCCACCCCGATGAACACCGCGCAGACGCTGACGAGCGCCGTCAGCGGGAACCGGCGGCGTGCCTTGGCGAACACGTTCCCTGCTCGGGTTCGCATCGAACGTGACATTCACGCCTCCGGGAAGCTGAGTTCGAAGATCGCGCCGCCCTCTTCCGCGTTGTACACGCGCAGGACGCCGCCGTGGGCCTGGGCGACCCATCGGACGATGGACAGGCCGAGCCCGCTCGACCCGGCACCGCTGGTGAACCGGTCGAACGTCTCCTCGGCGACCGCCGCGTCGATGCCGGGACCGTGGTCCGCCACCGTCACCCGGCCGCCCGCGACGGTGATGTGCACGATCGCCTCGGACTCGGGACGCCGCCCGTGGCGGATCGCGTTGTCCAGCAGATTGCCGATGGCCCGCTGGACCAGCGCGGGGTCGGCGAGCACCTTCGTCGGTGCCGCCGTCACCGTCACCTGGGCGTCTTCCTGCGGCGTCTCGTCGACCACGCCGGTGACCAGCTGGTCGAGCCAGACCGGCTGGATGGCCAGTGACTCGACCCCCGCCGCGAGCCGGGCACGCACGAGCAGGCCGTCGATGATGGTGCCCATCCGGCCGGCCAGCCGGACCGTGCGCGGCAGCAGGTCGGCGCGGTCGGCCGGGTTGCGCAAGGCCGTCTCGGCCAGCGCGCGCAGCGCCGCCACCGGCGTGCGCAGGTCGTGCGCGGTCTCCGCGAGCAGGACCTCCTGCTGTTCCAGCGCGGCCGTCGCGGGGCGGATCGCCCGTCCGGACAGGACGTGCCCCGCGACGGCCAGCACCACGACGAGCAGCACGCAACCACCGACGACGAACACGACCAGCCGGTCGTGGCCTGCCTCCTCGTCCCGGGCGTCGGCGACGACGACCACCGCGCCGACGTACTGGCCGGCGGTGTTGCGGAACGGTTCCGCGCCGATCCTGACCAGCTCCCCGCCGGTACCGCTGCCGTAGCCGTCGAGGACGGCTTCGCTGCGGACCGCCTGGTTGGCCCAGGCACGCAGCTTCACGAGGTCCACGGGGACGCACGTCCCCGTGCTGGTGAAGTCCGCGAACCGGCCCGCGCCGGCGGACAGGACCGCGAACTGGGGGCACTGGGTGCTCACCGGGTCCTGGCCGACCAGCCCGGTCACGACCCCGTCGCCTTCTTTGACCAGCCGGGTGACCGCCGCGGTGACCCGACTGGTCCGGCCGTCCAGGCGCAGCTCGCGCTGCTGTGCGTCGGCCTGGACCGCGAGCCAGGCGAACACGATGAGGCCTGCCGCGTTGAGCCCGGTGAACAGCCAGGTGAGCAGCCGGCGCAGGCGGCGCAGCCGGTCGGCCGCCGATCGCCTCATCGGGCGGCCAGCCGGTACCCGCGCCCGCGCACGGTGTGGATCACCTCGGGTTCGCCCAGCTTCAGGCGCAGCCGCCGGACGACGACGTCGACCACATTGGACATCGGATCGGTCCGGCTGTCCCAGCAGTGCTCGATCAGCTCGTCCCGACCGACCGCCCGCCCGGGCCGCGCCAGCAGGAACTCGAGGACGGCGAACTCCTTGCCGCTCAGGGTGAGCAGCGTCCCGGCCCGGCGGACCTCACGGCGGGCGCAGTCCACTTCCAGGTCGTCGTGCCGCAGCACGGACGGCCGTCCCGAGCCGGAACGGCGGCACAGCGCGTGCACCCGTGCGGTCATCTCGGCCACGGCGAACGGTTTCACCAGGTAGTCGTCGCCACCGTGGTCGAAACCGGCCACCCGGTCGTCGAGGCTGTCGCGGGCGGTGAGGAACAGCACGGGTACCGCACAACCTTCGAGGCGGCGCTGGTGGACGTAGCCGATCGAGTCGCCGTCGGGCAGCATGCGGTCGAAGACGGCGCAGTCGTAGTCTTCGCCCGCCAGTTCGGCGTGCGCGCCGGCGAGGTCGGCCGCCTGACCGACCTTCAGCCCGGACGCGGCCAGCTCGGTGGTCACCGCCACCCGCAGGTCCTCGTCGTCCTCCACCACCAGCACGCGCGCGGCTGTCATCGGAACCTCGTGCGGGAACGCGGGCGGCTGGTCACGCTACGCTTTCGGCCATGCGCGTGCTGGTCACCGAAGACGACGAGGATCTCCGGGTGGCCGTGGAGGCCTCCCTGCGGGGTGCCGGGTTCGCGGTGGACGCCGTCGCCGATCTGCCGGACGCCGACGAAGCGGTGAGCGTCAACGCCTACGACTGCGTGGTGTTCGACCGCATGCTGCCCGCGGGCGATTCGCTGGCGTACGTGACGGGCCGCCGCCGGAGCGGCTGGGACGTGCCGGTCCTGTTCCTCACCGCGCGGGACACCGTCGCCGACCGCATCGCCGGGCTGGCCTGGGGCGACGACTACCTCGTCAAGCCGTTCGCGATGGCCGAGTTCCTGGCCAGGGTGCGGAGCCTGTGCCGGCGCAGCACCACCGGCCCGGCCCCCGTCCTGCGGTTCGCCGGCCTCGAGCTGGACACCGGCCGCCACGAGGCCCGCCGCGGCGGCGTCCTGCTCACCCTGACCGGCAAGGAGTTCGCGGTCCTGCACCGCCTGCTCGCCACGCCGGGCGAACCGGTCCGCCGCGCCGAGCTGATGGCCGCGGCCTGGGACGAGCTCGTTCCCCCGGCCGCCAACGTCCTGGACGTCCTGATCGCGCAGCTGCGGGGCAAACTCGGCGAGCCACGGGCGATCCACACGGTCCGCGGAACGGGTTACCTGCTCGGCCAAGCCCGGGGGAACGGTTAGCGCGAAAAGCCCGTCATCGTGTGCTCGCATCCCGGCCCCCTCATCACCGTAGTTCACCGGCCGCCACGCCGAGCCGATCGGTCAGGCCGGTGCCGGCCGCATCAGGACCGCGTTCCACCAGTCCACCCTCACCCGGGGGCGAGCGGCGGGTCGGGGAGTTCGAGCCACTCCAGGTCCATCGGCACCAGCGTCGTCGACAGCACCAGTTCGCGCAGCAGGTTCACGGTCAGGGTCAGCCCGACCGGCTCCCCCACCTCCTCGCGGCGCAGGCCGTGCACGCCGGCGTCGGAAAGGCGTTGCCGGACGCGGGAAACGAGGTGCTCGACGCGCTTGGCCGTCCAGTTCTCGCGCGGTCGTCGTTCGGCGAGCTCGGCGGCCGCCTGCTGGCGGGACAGCGGCAGCGGGTGGGGGTCGTAGCCGAGGTAACGCTGCCCGAGAACGGCCAGCACGAGGTGCTCCTCCGGGGACAGCCGCCAGCGTTTCGGCGGCGCTGTCGGGTGGGTCGGGCGGCGCGTGGCGACGAGGGCGTCGCCGTCGGAGACGAGCAGTTCCAGGACGTGCTCGCGGGTGCCGCGCAGGAACAGCGCGGTGTAGCCGTCGGCCAGCGGCAGCGGTTCACTGTCGCGGTGCAGCAGGATGCTGTCGGACAGCCGGATCGGCGAGCGGCCGGTGTTGCTGAGCCACCAGCGGTCCCGTTCGCGCACGAGCCGCCCGTGGACCCGGCTGATGCGCACGTCTTCCTCGCCGACGCAGACGTCGACCTCCAGCCGGTTGCGCCCGAAGGTCACCAGGCTGCCGGGTGACGGCGGCACCGCGACGCCGCCGGTGACGGTGAGCGCGCTCAACGTGCCCGGTGCGGCGCCGTCGACGCCGTGACGCAGGCTGCGCTGGTGGTGCGGGTCGAGCCGTCCGCTGGTCACGGCCACCTCCGTTCGTAGGCGCCGATGTCGAAGCCCGCGCCGGCGGGCCGGGCGACGCCGTCGAGGTCGAACACGGGCGCGCGCCGGGGGCTGCCGGCGTCGACCGCGGCCGAGCCCTCGGCGAGGTGGTAGTCACCGTGGGCCGGATCGGCGAATCCCGGGTTTCCGGCGAAGTTGTGGTCGGCGGCGAACGGCCCGGTGTCGACCGGTCCGTCGCCGAACACGTTGTTCCGCAAGGTGTTCGTTCCGGTGAACCGGTCGGCGTCGATCAGCAGGGAGCCGCGGGCGTTGCCGTCGAAGGTGTTGTTGACGATCGTCAGGTCCCGCATGGTCCCGGTCGACTCGGTCCAGAGGCTCAGCCCGGCCTGCGCGTTGCCGGTCGAAAGGTTGTCGAAGACCCGGATCTCCGACAGCAGGCGGCTTTCCGAATAGTCCTCGACGGCGAGCCCGATCCCGGCCTTGGTGGCCTCGCGGGTACCGCCGACGGCGTTGGCGTAGACGTCCACAGTGGACGAGGAGTCGACGTAGATGTCCGGGCCGCGGTTGCCGGTGACGACGTTGTGGTGGATCTTCACCCGGGCGGCATCGTCGTACTTGACGTCGATGCCTTCCTCGCCGTTGTCGTGCACGCGGCAGCCGGACACCTCCACGTCCGACGAGCCCGAGGCGATGCTCAGCGCTTCGTGATCGGCCGCGGTGCCGCGGGCGTTGGTGCCGCGGATGTCGCAGTTCGCGACGCGCACCCGCCGGGTGCCGACCAGCACGAGCCCGCCGTCGCGGGAGCCGTCGACACCGAACCGGTCGAACACGAGGTCGTGGGCGCCCTCGGCGTACACGCCGAAGCGGGCCGAGCCGGCCACGCTCACGTCGGTGAACTCCAGCCAGCCGTGTCCGCCGACGGCCAGGCCGCCGGCGCCGGTGAGCACCGCGGTACCGCCGACGCCGGTGAACCGGATCGGGCGGCCCGGGGCGCCGTCGCGGTGAACGGTCAGCCCGCCCGGGTAGGCGCCGGCCTCGATCGCGACCGTGTCGCCCGGACGGGCTGCGTCGGCCGCGGCCTGGACTCCCGCGTACTGCCCGTGCGGCCCCACCCGCAGGGTCCGCGCCATCGGTCCGGCAGCCCCCTCGGCTGCCGGACCGGCCACGCCCAGCACCAGGAGCACCACGCCGGCCAACACCCGTATCGCCACTTCTCGTCCCGCCTCCTCCGGCCCCGGCTCACTGTCTAGCCGAGGTGGCCGGGGACCGGTCCCCGGTTCAGGGCAGCCGCCGGACGAGGGCCTCCGCCAGCGATCGCGCCGTACCGCACAACGCGTCCCCAGTAGCCGCCGAGGTGTCCTCGACCGAGACCACCGCGACCTCCTCCCGATCCGGAGGAGTGCCGCGCAGCACCGGCAACGCCGGGGTGTAGCGGCGGTGCACGACCGTGACCGCGCACTCCGGGTGCCCGCCCTGGACCGGCGCCACGACGGCGTTGCGGTTCCCCACTTGGATCCGGTCGCCCGGCACGTCCTCGTCCGCTTCGACCGGCCATTCCCGGCTGAACTCCACGCTGATCGTGCGCGGATCGTGTTCCCAGGTGCAACCCCAGCCACCGAACCCGCGGTCCGGCGGCGTGCTCCGGCCCAGCACACCGGTCGTCGTGGCGTCGTCGAGCAGGCCGCAGGCGTCGACGCGCACCAGCGACCCCACCGGCAGTTCGGCACGCCGCGGCAGGGGCCCGTTGGCGAGCTTGGCCAGCACCCCGGACAGCACCGCCTCCGAAAAGGTGCACACCGGCGCGTCCTGCGCGCGTTCCAGCGCGCGCGAAGTGATGACGATCCGGTTGGCGTCGGCCAGCGAAATGGCGCGCGCACAAGCACCCTCGCGGGGCTCGGGATACTCGATTTCGCCCATCTTGCCGGGCACCGGCGGCCGGGGCGGGTACCGCAGCGGGCCGGTCAGGTCGAGCCGGGTCTGCACCTTCCCGGCGTCGTTGAACAACGTCGTCGTGACCACGCAGGTGCCGAAGTTCAACACCTCGGGGTCCACGAACGGCTCCCCGAACCCGGTGAGCGAGTTGAGCGCGATCGCCGCGCACGGGTCGGTTCCGCCCGGGTCGGCGCCGAGGGTGTTCGCCCCGGCCGGCGCGCCGCCGGCGTTCGTCCCGGCCGGTGCGCCGCCGGTGTTCGTCCACAGCGGGCGGCCGAGGACGAACCCGGCCACCAGTGCGGCCACCGCCGCCACCGCGGCCCCGGCGAGCAGCCGGCGACGCAGGTGGCGTCGCGGCCGCCGGGGCACGGGCGCGTCCACCGTGAGCAGCGTGACCGCTTCGGCGGCGCCGGGCCGGTCGGCCGGGTGCCGGGCCATCAGCGCGGCGAGCACCGGCGCGAACGGCCCGGCGCGCTCGGCGGGTGCGGGCCGTCCGGCGGCGGCGCGGCGCATCTGCGCGAACGGGCCGTCCTCGCCCGACCCCCACGGCGACCGGCCCTCGATCGCGGCGTAGAGAGTGGCCCCCAGCGAGAAGACGTCCGAGGCGGGCCCGGCTTCGGCGCCGTCGGCCACCTCCGGCGCGACGTACCCGAGCGTGCCGGTGAGCTGCGCGCCACCGGTGCGGGTGACTTCGGTCCAGCGGGCGATGCCCAGGTCGGTGAGCTTGGCGACGTCGTCCGCGGTCACCAGGACGTTGCCCGGCTTGACGTCGCGGTGGACGATGCCGCGGGCGTGCATGTCCGCGAGCGCCCCGGCGAGCTGCACGCCGATCCGCCGGACCCGCTCCTCGGGCAGCGGCCCGTCGTCGTCGACGAGCTCCTCGAGGCTCCGCGCGGCCAGGTACTCCGTGACCAGCCACCGGGCGTCCCCGTCGACGACCGTGTCGAACACGGTGACGACGTTCGCGTGCAGCAGCCCGGCACCGATCCGCGCCTCACGCCGGATCTGCCCGGCGTCCTCGCCGAGCGCCCGCTTGAGCGTCACCTGCCTGCCGAGCTCGAGGTCGACCGCCCGCCAGACGACGCCCATCCCACCCCGGCCGAGCTCCTCCTCCAACCGGTACCGGTTGGCCACGACTCGCCCCTCGCTCACGCGAGCAGTGTACGAAAGCCCGTGTCCACCCGCTGACCCCGCGTCACCGCGGCGGCGGGCCGCCGACGAACGGCACCAGCCACAGGAGGTGGAGCAGCGTGCCGGCGGTGGAGAGCGACGAAACGCGGCCTGGGCGCCCGGCCGGTGGCCGTCGACCGGTTGACCGCAGATGCCCACCTCGACCTGCTCGCCGAAGGCGCCCGCGAACTCATGGCGCAGCACGAAGACGGCGGCGGCCACCCCGTCTCGCCGGCAGCGGACCGCACGGTGTCGTTCGACCAGCTCGCTCGCGACCATCCCGCCACGCCGGACACCTGACACTGGTGGCTTGGCCGGCTCCCGAACCCGTGCCGCTGACCCTCCAGGACGACGGGGCCGAAGCCATCGCACGGGACTCGCTCGCCTGCCCCGGACGCGCCGTGGTGACAACGACCCCGGTCCCCTGGCTCAGGACGTCTTCCGGCCGCGCCACGGGTTGAACGCGAAGGCGCCGGTCAGCGTCGCGCCCTCGAAATCAGCCCTGCCGTCGAACGTGGCGCCGTCGAAGAGGACACCCTCGTCGAAGGCCGTGCCGGCGAAGTGCGCATCACCCGCGAACGTCGCGTTTCCGAACTCCGCTCGGCCGGTGAAGGTCGTCCGATCGAAGCACGCGCCACCGGCGAACGTCGCGCTGCTGAAACCGGCGCTCCGGCCGAAGGCCGCGTCGCCGAATCGGGCTTCGCCGTCGAACGTCGCTCGGCTGAAGCCCGCGTGGGCCGTGAAAGCAGCGCGCTCGAAGGTCGCGCCACCGGCGAACGCAGCACTGCCGAAGCCGGCGCGATGCGCGAAACTGGCGTGTTCGAAGGCACCTCCGTCGGCGAACGTCGTGTGCCTGAAGCGAGCGTCGCCGGCGAAGGTCGCTCCGGTGAACGTGGCAGCTCCGCCGAAGGTGCTGTCCCGGAACCTCGCCTCACCACGAAATCCGGCCGCGCGAAATCCCGCGCGCGCGGTGAAAGCGACGCCGGCGAAACCGGCGTTGCCCTCGAACGTCGTGTTCTTGAACTGAGCATCGCCCCCGAAGACGGCCCCGCCGAACTGCGCGTTGTCCGCGAAAGCCGCATCACCGAACTGAGCGCGCGCCGCGAAGGTCGTCGAAGCGAATGAGGTCGCGCGCGAGAACTTCGCGGCGCCGAACCGGGCTTCTCCCGTGAACTTCGCCGCACCGAACCGGGCCGTGCCGACGAAGGTCGTCATGCCGAACCGGGCATTTCCGGTGAACGTCGCGCCGCCGAATCGGGCGTCTCCGGTGAAGGTGGCGCCGCCGAACGCGGCGTCGCCGGTGAACGTCGCACCGGCGAAGCGGCCATTGCGCAGCCGGCAGTTGCCCAGGTTGAAGTCGACCAGGTGGGCGTTCGTGAGGTCGAGGTCGATGTCGTCCCAGAACACCCGGCCGTCGGGTGACAGGTGGTCGGCGAGGATGCGCTGGGCCGCGAGCCGGACTTCGCCGTCGCGGGATTCGTCCGACATGCGCAGGTGCGCGCACACCACGTTCACGATGCTCTGCCGCTGGCGGCCGTTGTTCTGCGCGAGCCGTTCCAAGGCGTAGAGGCCGGCCAGACGTACCGAAGCGTCGGTGGAGCCGAGCTGGTCGGCGGCCTTGGTGTAGAGCTCCGTGAGGTTCTTCTCGATCGCGTCGTGCTCGCTGTGCCATTGCCGGCGCACCGCCAGCAGCAGCGCGAAGACCCCCGTGGTGCCCGCGCCGATGCCCAGCCCGGTCTTGATCGCCTCGACCCGCGCGGCGCCGGGGTCCTTCGCCGAAGCTGCCTCGCCGAGGAGCCAGCTGGTGGCGACCCAAGCCACGACCACCACCACAGCCGCGGCGCAGACGACGAACCACCAGCTCAGCCCCGGTGCCCGCCCGCCACGCAGCATCCTGCGGCCGGACGCGAGCCACCGGCCTGGCTTGATCTCCCACCTCGTCATGTCTGGTCAGTCGCGCGGCTCAGGAGCGGTGCAACAAACCTCGTCAGCCCTCCGTCGCGGCCTGCCACCGCCGCTCGAACTCCGCCTCGTCGATCTCCGTCGGGGTCAGCGCTCGCTGGGCGGCCAGGTCCTCGAACGGCGGGAGCGGTACCTCGCTGAGCCCGGTCTTGCCGGTGGACTTCCAGTCGTCCGCGTAGTGGTGCGTGCCGTCCGGGAAGACCTCGACCTTGCGGACCTCCCAGCGGTCGTCGTCGAGTTCGCTGTAGATGTCCGCCGGGGCATCGGGTGCGTCGTGCTGCCAGTGCACGTGCAGGTAGTCCATGTCGGGTCTCCGGTTCAGCGCTGCCGCGGGGGCCGGGGGCGGGCCGCGTCGCCCCAGTCTTCCTGGCCCATGCTGCTGCCCAGGTGGGGGCCCTGGGGGTTCGGGCCGTGGCTGACGTGGGCGTCGCCGATCTCGACCGGCCTCGGGTTCGGGTGGTTGGTCGGCTGGTCGTTGTGGTGCACCACGTAGACGTCCGGCCGGTGGTCGGACTGCGAGATCGTGTAGCCCTGGCTCTCCAGCGCGGACGGGCTGACCTCGATGTGGTGCGTGAAGCTGGCGCCGGAGCCCGGGTTGAGCACCAGGGCCTGGGAAAGCCCTTCCTGCGACAGCTGTCCCGGCGCGATGTTGGTGAAGTAGCCGCCCGAGCCGTACCGGGCGTGGGAGCCGACCAGCGGGTTGTCGGGGGTGCCGTGGGTCCACGCCGAGGGACGGACGTGGCCGCTGCCCATGATGCCGTTCATGCCGGCTTCGTTGGTGTAGTGGTAAAGGCTGCCGTTCGGGTTGTCCGGCGTGTGCGGCACCGTCGCGTGCGGCGTCGTCGGCAGCGGGTTGTCGTAGTACGGCGGCGGCGGGCGGTTGTTGGTGCGCGGCGGCCGGCTCGGCCCGCTCGTGTTCCCGTTGCCGCCACGGCCGTTGCCACCCCGGTTGCCACCGCCGCCCCGGTTGCCGCCGCCACCGCGGCTGCCCCCGCTGCCGGACGCCGCGGCGGCGTCGGAGCACGGCGTCAGGCCGGACGGGTCGATCCACGCCAGCGGGTTGGCGACGTACGCCTGCGGGTTCGCCCCGCCCGCCAGGCCCAGCGGGTCGACGCTGAGGAAGCGCGCGGTGCCCGGGTCGTAGTAGCGGTGGTAGTTGTAGTGCAGGCCCGTTTCGGCGTCGAAGTACTGGCCGGGGAACCGCAGCGGCGTCACCTCGGGCGCGTTGTCCAGCGCCCGGCCCCAGATCGTCTGCGGCTGCTGGCGGGCGACCGCGCCGTCGAGCCCGACCAGCTCGGTGGGGGTGCCGACGACGTCGGTCACGATCGCGAAGAACCGCTGGTCGAGCACCTGCTGGAAGCCTTCCGGCCCGAGCAGCCGCTCGCACTGCAGCAGCGGGAGCTCACTGCCGGGCTCGACGTCCCAGCTCAGCAGCCGCCGCTGGCCCGACGCGGTCAGCCGGTGCTCCTCGGCCAGTGCCGGGCCGTCCCAGGTGAAGTCGATCTGCTCGGCCACCGCGCCGTCGGCCGCGAGCCGCTGCTTCGCGACCCGCCTGCCCAGCGGGTCGTAGCGGTAGCGCCACTGCTGCCCGTCCGGCGTCGTGACGCCGGTGAGGCGGTCCTCGGCGTTCCAGGTGAAGCGCCAGACCTGCGGCCGGCCGTCGAGCCCCGGCGCGGTGCGTTCGACGAGCCTGCCCTGCCGGTCGTGGGTGTAGCGGGCCGCGCCGGCGGCGGTGATCCGGCCACCGGCGTAGGTCCGGGGCCCGGCGAGCGCGTCCGGGACGGCACCCGCCTGGACGCCGGTCACGTTGCCCGTGCTGTCGTAGCTGTAGCGCTCGGCGTGCGTGGCGCCGGTGACCGCGCTGACCCGGCCGAGGGGGTCGAGCTCGAACGAGCGGGTGCCGGCGGCATCGTGCGTCGCGACCAGCAGGCCGTCGTCGCGGTAGTCGTAGGCACGCCGGTGCACCAGCGCGCCGCCGGCGCCCGCGACGGTCTGCGCGGCGAGCCGGCCCGCCGCGTCCCAGTGCCGGCGCAGGTCCGCGACGCCCCATTCGCGCTGGACCTCACGGCCCGCCAGGTCACGGCGCAGGCTCATCGTGTGCCCGCCCACCCGCAGCCCGATCGGCGCGCCGGCGCCGTCGTAGGCCCACTCGCCGGTCAGCCCGGACGGGAGGACGCGCCGGACCCGCCTGCCGAGCACGTCGTACTCCGACCGCACGGTGCGGCCGTTGCAGGTCTCGGACAGCACCCGGCCGAGCGCGTCGTAGGTGAAGGTGACGTCGGCGTCGGCGTTGACCGCGCGCAGGAGCCGGCCCGCCGCGTCGTAGGTCCACCGGGTCACGTCCGCGCCGGCGCGCTGCTCGACCACGCGGCCCAGCGCGTCCCGGGTGAACTCGAGCGTCTCGCCCGCGCCGTTCGTGCGGCTGGTCAGGTTGCCCGCCGCGTCGTAGCCGTAGCGCAGCACGCGCCCGTCGAAGTCCGTTTCCTCGACCAGGTTCCCGGCCGCGTCGTGGCGGTACTCCCACCGGCGGCCCTGCTCGTTGCGGACCGAGACGAGCCTCAGCTCCGTGTCGTGCGTGAACTCCATCCGGCTGCCGTCCGGCGCGATCCGCGCGGACGGCAGGTCGAACCCGCCGACCTCGTGCAGCGTCCGCGCGCCGGCGGCGTCGCGGTACTCGCGGAGGTTGCCCTCGCCGTCGTAGGACCAGTGCTCGGTGGCGCCGCCGGGGCGGGTCACGCGCATCGGGCGGCCCTCGACGGTCCACGCGTAGCGGGTGGTCTCCCCGCCCGGGGCGGTTTCCGCGACCAGGCGGCCGAAGGCGTCGTACTCGAACGTGCGCACCGCGCCGGTGGGCCCGGTGACCGACTCGGCCAGGCCGCGTGCGTCGGAGACGATGGTCGTCCGCCCGCCCGTCGGGTCGACGATCGAGGCGAGGTTCCCCAGGCTGTCGTAGCCGTAGGTGGTGCGGGCGCCCGCCGGGTCGACGGCCGCGACCAGCTCGCCGAGTTCGCCGTACTCCCGCGTCGTGCGCGCGCCGTCGACGTCCACGGTGAGCACCGGCCGGTGGTGCTCGTCGTACCGCGCCGAGTCGGCGGTGCCGTCCGGGTAGCCGATCGCGACCAGGTCGCCGGCCTCGTCGTAGGTGTAGGTGGTGGCGCCGCCGAGTTCGTCCGTGCGGACCAGCAGCCGGTGGTGCCGGTCCCACTCGTTGCGGACCTCGTGCCCGAGCGGGTCGATCTCGCGGCTGACCTGGCCCCACTCGGTGAAGTGGTAGGTGATGACCGCGCCGAGCGAGTTGGTCGCCCGGGTGACGCGCGCGGCGGCGTCGTACTCGAAGGTGTAGTCGAGGTAGCCGCCGTCGCCTTCGGTGCGTACGCAGCGGCCGGCGGCGTCGTAGTGGTAGCGGTAGGAGACGCCGTTGCGGTCCTCCCAGCTCGTGATCCGCCCCTCGGCGTCGTAGCCGAAACGCAGCGGGCGGCCGGAGGAGTTGACCACCTCGACGAGGCGCCGGGCGTCGTCGTAGCGGTAGCGGACCAGCGGGAGGTCGGCCGGGGTGCCGTCCGGCAGCCGGGCGCCGCCGACCAGGCTGAGCCCGGTGACCAGGCCGCCACTGGACTCGACGCCGAGCAGGTAGCCGCCGGAGTGCGCGATCGTCGTCAGGAGGCCCGTTTCGTCACGACCGAAGTCGATGCGGGCACCGGAACCGCGCAGCATGGCGGTGACCGGCAGCTCCGCGCGGCCGGTCGCGGCGAACAGCAGCGTCTGCGACAGCTCGGGCATGGTGACGGTGAAGCCGCCGTCCGCGGTGCGGGCCAGCGGCCAGCGGGGGCCGAACTCCGGCAGCACCGACCCGGTGGCGCCCGGCAGCGGGTAGGTCATCAGCGCGCCGTCCTCGGCGGCGAAGCTGATGCCCGCTTCGTCCACCTCCAGCCGCTGGTCCAAAGTGGACGCCCAGGTCGCGCCGAACGACCGCCCGCAGCGGTAGTCCGAGAGGTGCGTGCGCGAGACGATCAGCGGAAGCGCGGCCCGCAGCTCGACATCGGTCTGCGGCAGGAACATCCGCCCGCTCGCGACGTCGATGGGGTCACCGCAGTCGGGCAGGTCCCGCGTGGGTGTGGAGTTGTGCGGCGGGTTGCTGTTGCCGCCGCGGACGCCGTCGTTCGCACCCGACGTCGACGTGGAGTCCGACGGCCCCCGGCCCGGCGGCGGCGTGGTGTCCGGCGTCGGGTGGGCACCGGACGGAGTGGTCGAATCGCCACCCTTGGGCGGCGGGGTGTGGTCGCCGGAGGGGGTCGTGGAGCCGTTCCCCTTCGGCGGCGGCGAGTGGTCACCGGACGGGGTCGTGGTGCCGCCGTCGGGCTTCGGCGCCTTCGGCGTGCCGTCGATGTGGCTGACCTTCGGCGGCGGCCCGGCCTTGCCCGGCTTGATGTTCTTCAACGCCTTCGCCGCGTCGCCGAACAGGTCCCCCGCCCGCTTCAACAGCGGCACCAGCGCCTTCAACGCCGTGACCAGCCGCTTCACCAGATCGGCGATCTTCGACGCCGTCTTCGCGACCGCCCCGATCACCTGCGGCACCACCCACGTCAACCCGATGCCAAGGGTGAACACCACCTGCAGCGCCCAGCTGATCAGGTGCCCGATCAGCTCCGCGATGATGTCCCGCACCAGCGCCCGCACCGCGGCAACGACCTCACCGGCGGTCTTCACACCGCTGGAGGCGCCTTCGCAGCCCTTCTGGGCGGTCCCCAGCAGGTCCACGGCGTCCTGCGTCCGCTGCCGGTAGGCGTCCGCGGCCGGGCCGGTCCAGGCCTGCAGGTCGGCTTTCACCATGTCGCCCAGATCGGTCCCGACGGCCTGCAGCTCGCCCGCGACGTTCTTCCAGGTCTCCGACTGCGCCGCGATCTCGTCGGCGTTGCCGGTGAGGCCGTCGAGCGCCTGCTTCAACGGCCCGACGTGCTCCATCAGCCACGCCACCCCGGCCGCCAGGACCGCGCCGAACGGGTCCATCGCCATGGACAGGGCGTCCAGCGCGGTACCCACGGCACCCATCGCGACCGACGCCCAGTCCCCGCTCTCGATCGCCGACTTCAGGTCGGCGGCGCTCTCCAGCAGGGAAATGCCCGAGTAGGCCTTGGTGGAGTCCTGGGGCTGAGCGACGAGGGGGTTGGTCACCCGTTCATCCTAACGACGGCGTGTCCCGGTGATCACGCGCAACCACCGGGTCGCCTCAAAGGCCGCCGGGGAACGTATTTACGGGCAACCGGAACGCCCGGGTTCGGCCGACTCGTGAGCTTTGCGGCGTTCCCGCCGCAGCAGCCCTCGACGGAACCGATATCGCCCGCGTATCGAAAACCGGATACGGGCTCGCAACCCCGCCCCGTCTTGACTGGCCCGCATGACCGACAGTCAGCGAGCACCGGCCCGTACGCGGGTGCCGGTGGGGATCGGGGTCACCGTCTACGGGTGCGAACCCGATGAAGCCGCTCTCTTCCGGGAGCTGGCCGTCCACTGTGGTGTCACGCCCACCATCACCGAAGCCGCTCTCTCCGAGCGCACGGCCGGGCTGGCCGCCGGGAACCGGTGCGTCAGCATCGGGCACAAGAGCGAAGTCACCGGTCCGGCCTTGCGCGCGCTCAGCCGGGCCGGGGTGGAATACGTGTCCACCCGGAGCGTCGGCTACAACCACATCGACGTCGAATACGCGAAGTCCGTCGGCATCACCGTGGAAAACGTCGCCTACTCGCCCGACAGCGTGGCCGACTACACGTTGATGCTCGTGCTGATGGCGATCCGCGGTGCGAAATCCGTCCTCCGGAAGGCGGACGTCCACGACTACCGGCTCAACGACGTCCGCGGGAAGGAACTGCGCGACCTGACCGTCGGGGTCGTCGGCACCGGACGGATCGGCGTCGCCGTCATGGATCGGTTGCGGGGGTTCGGGTGCCGGATCGTGGCGCACGACAGCGTGCCGCGAAACTCCGCCGATTACGTTCCGCTCGACGAGCTCCTCCAGGTGAGCGACATCGTCACGCTCCACGTCCCGCTGAGCGCGGACACGCACCACCTCCTCGACCGGCGGCGGATCGCGCGGCTGAAGCGGGGTGCGTTCGTCGTCAACACCGGACGCGGTCCGCTCCTCGACACCGGCGCCCTCGTGCGCGGGCTGGAAAGCGGGCGGCTGGGCGGGGCCGCGCTGGACGTCGTCGAGGGCGAGGAAGGCGTCTTCTACGCCGACTGCCGGGGAAAGCCCATCGAGAGCGAAGCGCTGGTGCGGCTGCAGGAACTGCCGAACGTCGTGCTCAGCCCGCACACCGCCTACTACACCGACCACGCCTTGAGCGACACCGTCGAAAACAGTCTCGTCAACTGCCTGAGCTTCGAAAGCGGGAACCACCATGGCTAAGCTGAAAGTCGGGATCCTCTTCGGGGGCGCGTCCGAGGAGCACCCCGTCTCCGTCAAGTCCGCCCACGAGGTCGCCAAGCACCTCGACGCCGAAAAGTACGAGCCGGTCTGGATCCGGATCACCAAGGACGGCGCCTGGGAACTCTGCGACGGTCCCGGCGCGGAGCCCGGTAACCCGGTCGTGCTGTCGCCGGACGGCTTGCTCGTCCTCGACGGCGGGAAGTACGAGGTGATCCGGCTGGACGTCGTCCTCCCCGTGCTGCACGGCCGGTTCGGGGAAGACGGTGCGGTGCAGGGTTTACTCGAACTCGCCGGCGTCCCCTACGCCGGTTGTGACGTCACCGGTTCCGCGCTGTGCATGGACAAGTCCCTCACCTACCTGGTCACCGCGAGCGCGGGCATCGCCACCCCGAACCACTGGGACGCGGGCGAAATCCCCGACACGCTCTCGTATCCCGTCTTCGTCAAGCCCGCGCGGTCCGGATCTTCTTTCGGGGTCAGCAAAGTGTCCCGGGCGGAAGACCTGCCGGAAGCGGTGGAAGCCGCGCGGCAGTACGACGAGAAGGTGCTGATCGAGGAAGCCGTGGCCGGCGAAGAAATCGGGTGTTCGTTGCTGGGCATCGGTTCCGACTTGATCGCGGGTGAACTGGACCGGGTCGCGCTCACCCACGGGTTCTTCAAGATCCACCAGGAGGAGAACCCGGAAAGCGGTTCCGAGAACTCGGCGTTCATCGTGCCCGCGGACATTCCGGCCGAGGCACGCTCGCTCGTCTTGGAGACGGCGAAGGCCGTCTACCGCGCGCTGGGGTGCCGGGGGCTGGCCCGGGTGGACATGTTCCTGAAGGACGACGGGACCGTCGTGCTCAACGAGGTCAACACCCTGCCGGGCCTGACCTCCTACAGCCGCTACCCGCGGATGATGGCCGCGGCCGGGTGGTCGCTCGGGGACGTGCTCGACCGGCTGATTTCGCTGGCACTGAAAGGGAAATCGCGGTGAACGGCGACTTCGTCTTCGTGGACGAGTTCGCGCCCGGGATCCGCTGGGACGCCAAGTACGCCACTTGGGACAACTTCACCGGCAAACCCGTGGACGGCTACCTGGCCAACCGGGTCGTCGGCACCAGGGCGTTGTGCGCAGCTTTGGAGCGGGCCCAGGAGAGAGCCGAAACCCTCGGGTTCGGGCTGCTCCTGTGGGACGGCTACCGCCCGCAGCGGGCCGTCGACTGCTTCCTGCGCTGGTCGCGGCAACCCGAGGACGGGCGGACGAAGCCGCGGCACTACCCGCGCATCGCCCGGGGCCAGATGGTCGAAAAGGGTTATGTGGCCGCGAAATCCGGGCACAGCCGGGGCAGCACGGTCGATCTGACGCTCTACCACCTGGCCACCGGCGAGCTCGCCGCGATGGGCGGCGGCCACGACCTGATGGACGCCGTCTCCCACCACGGGGCGGCCGGGATCACGCCGGCCGAAGCGGCGAACCGGCGGGACCTCTGCGCCGTCATGGAGTCGTGCGGGTTCCGCCGGTACGACCGGGAATGGTGGCACTACACGCTGAACGACGAGCCGTACCCGGACACGTACTTCGACTTCCCGGTGCTCAGCGCGGCGCGGCCGGCACCCGCACCGTGACGCGGAGGCCGCCGGCCAGGCGCGGGGTCAGCGTGAGGGTGCCGTCGTGGGCGCGGGCGATGCTGCGGACGATCGCCAGCCCGAGGCCGACCCCCGCGTCGTCGCGCTGCACGCGTTCGGTGCCGCGCTGGAACGGCTCGGCGAGTGTGGCCACCAGGTCCGGCGGGAGCGGCTCGCCGGTGTTCTCCACGGTGAGCTCGACGCTCCCGGCGTGGACGCTGGTCTCGACCCACACGATGCCCGCTTCGGGCCGGTTGTGGACGATCGCGTTGTGCACCAGGTTCGTCGTCAGCTGCAGCAGCAGCGCGGCCGAGCCGGTCGCGGTGGCCGGTTCGCCGGACACCGAGAGGGTGACGCCGCGTTTCTCCGCGAACGCGAGCAGCGTCTCGGCGGCTTCCTCCGCGACCAGGGACAGGTCGACGGGCTCCGGGGTGAACGACCGCTGGTCGGCGCGGCTGAGCAGCAGGAGCGCCTCGGCGAGGTCGATCGCCCGGGTGTTGACGGCGTCGAGGCGGTCCACGAGCTCGTCGACGTCGCGCTCGCCGTCGTCGCGGGCGACTTCCAGGAGCGTCCGCGTGATCGCCAGCGGGGTGCGCAGTTCGTGGGACGCGTTGGCGGCGAACCGCCGCTGTTCGGCGACCTGCGCTTCGAGCCGGGCGAGCATGGTGTCGAACGCGTCGGCGAGCTCGCGGAACTCGTCCCGGCGGCCCGGCAGCCGGATCCGGTGCGAGAGCGAGCCGTCCGCGGCCGTGCGGGTGGCGTCGGTGACGCGGTTCAGCGGGGCGAGCAGCCGTCCGGCGAGGAACCACCCGCCCACCAGGCCGAACACCAGCAGGAAGAGCAGGCAGGCCGCCGCGGACGGCGCGAAGGCCCGGATGAGGACGCGGCCGGGGGGTGCCATCACCACCGGCATGAGCTCCCGGCCCAGCTGCTGGTAGTTCAGCAGGAACAGGCCCACCGCGGCGAGCAGCAAGATGCCCGTGAGCATGACGAACCCGGCGTAGCTGAGGGTCAGCTTGAGGCGGACGCTCAGCCCCGGCGCCCTATCCACGGTCCGCCTCGATGCGGTAGCCGACGCCGGGCACGGTGGCGATGATCCCGGGTTCGCCGAGCCGTTTGCGCAACGACGACACCGTGATCCGCACGGCGTTGGTGAACGGGTCGGCGTTCTCGTCCCACGCCCGTTCCAGCAGGTCCTCGGCGCTGACGACACCCCCTTCGGCGGCGACGAGGACCTCAAGCACGGCGAACTGCTTCCTGGTCAGGGCGACATAACGGCCGTCGCGGAAGACCTCGCGGCGGAACGGGTCCAGTCGCAGGCCGGCGATCTCCCGCACCGGCGGCCGGTTGTGGGCGCGGCGGCGGTCGAGCGCCCGGAGCCGCAGCACGAGCTCCCGCAGCGCGAACGGCTTGGTGAGGTAGTCGTCGGCGCCGAGCTCGAACCCGGTGGCCTTGTCGTCGAGCCGGTCGGCGGCGGTGAGCATGAGGATCGGGGTCCCGCTGCCGGAGGCGACGATGTGCCGCGCGACCTCGTCGCCGGACGGGCCGGGGATGTCGCGGTCGAGCACGGCGATGTCGTAGGTGTTGACGCTCAGCAGCTCCAGGGCGGTGTCCCCGTCGCCGGCGATGTCGGCCGCGATCGCCGCCAGGCGCAGGCCGTCCCGGATGCCTTCGGCCAGATAGGGTTCGTCCTCGACGACCAGCACACGCACGCTCCCGATCGTACGAGCCGGTTCCTATCGGCGGCGTATCGAAAACCGGATACGGGCCCGCAGCACGGCGTTTCCTTGACTGGGCGCATGACTTCTCGCGAACTGGTCGTCCGCGGTGCCGTCCCCCGCCCGGTGTCCGTCTTCGACGACGAGACGCCGGCCGTCGTCAACCTCGAGCCGGACCTGCTCGCCGCCCTGCGCCGGGCCGCGGCCGACGCCGCGCGCGACGGCGTCGAGATCCTCGTCAACGGCGGCTGGCGAGCCCCGGCCTACCAGGAAGAGCTGCTCCGCCGGGCCGTCGCGGAGTACGGCTCGGAACGGGAAGCGCGCCGGTGGGTGGCCACGCCGGACACCTCCGCGCACGTCTCGGGCAACGCCGTCGACATCGGACCCGCGGCCGCCCGGCAATGGCTGGCCGAGCACGGTGCCGGGTACGGGCTGTGCCGGATCTACCGCAACGAGCCGTGGCACTACGAGCTGCGCCCCGAAGCCGTCGAGCACGGCTGCCCGCCGATGTACCCCGACCCCAGCCACGACCCGCGGACGGGCTTCAGGACGTGATGGTCGGCAGTTCCGGCGCCGCCACGTCGTAGACCTTGCCGTCCTGGGTGAGCAGCGCCGCCAGGACCTTGGCCTTGCGGTCGGTCTGCTCCGCCGTGCCCCAGCGGACGATCTTCCCGCTCGACAACGTGAACTCGACGCTCGCCGGCGTCTTGGCCGTCGCCGTCGTGACCTGCTTCAGGAGCTGCTCCGGGATCACCCCGAGCACCGCCGTCACCGCGCGGGTCACCGGGTCGTCCGCGGACACCTTGGGCAGCTTCAGTTCCGGCAGGCCCGGCGGGCGGGCCGCGACCGTCTTGAACACCACGCCGCCGCCGTCGACCAGGTGGACGCCGTCGCCGCCGGGGCCGCTGTCGAAGAACGCGATGGCCGTGCGCTCGGTCACCGTGATCTCGACCGTGTTCGGCCAGGAGCGCGAGACCTCGACGGTGGCGATGCCCGGCATCCCCGCCACCCGGTCGCGGATCTCGTCGGCGTCCAGGCGCAGCAACGGTTTCGCGGCCGGGACCGCCGCCACCGCGCGGATCTGGTCCGCCGTCACCGTGCGCGCACCCGACACCGCGACGTCCTTGACCCCCAGCATCGAGCTGAAGAACAGCAGGTAGACGCCCGCGACGACGGTCAGCACGGTGAGCAGCGCGACCCACCGGCGGCGGATCTCGACCTGCCGGGTGGGCCGGTTGCGCGGACTCGACGGCACGCGCGCGGCGCGGGTGCGGCGGCGCTCCTCTTCGGAGCGCCGCCCGCGCCGTTCCCGCGCCAGGGCGGCGCGATCCCGCTCGTCCTCTTCGGACGGACGGCGGCGTTCCCTGGTCGGACTCATGGTGTCAGCGCTTTTCCAGCTCGGCGAGGATCTCCGGCCCGAGCTGCGTCACGTCCCCGGCGCCCATGGTGACGACGAGGTCGCCCGGCTTCGCCAGCCCGGCCACCAGCGGCGCGGCGACGTCGAACGCCGGCTCGTAGTGCACCGGCTTGGTCACCGCGTCCGCGATCAGCGCGCCGGTCACGCCGGGCTCGGGTTCCTCGCGCGCACCGTAGACGTCCAGCACGACGACCTCGTCGGCCAGGGACAACGCCTCGGCGAACTCGGCCGAGAACGCCTTCGTCCGCGAGTACAGGTGCGGCTGGAACACCACGATCACGCGGCCGGACCCGGCCGCCGTGCGCACCGCGCGCAGCTGCGCGGACACCTCGGTCGGGTGGTGGGCGTAGTCGTCGTAGACGCGGACGTCGCCGGCCCGGCCCTTGAACTCGAAGCGGCGCCGGACGCCGCCGAACGCCGCGAGCCCGTCCGCCAGCTCGGCCGCGGGCGCGCCCAGCTCGATCCCGGCGAGCAGCGCGGCCACGGCGTTCAGCGCCATGTGCTCACCCGGGACCGCGACCCGCACCGACAGCTCGGAGCCGTCCGTCTCGAGCCGCACCAGGCCGCCGTCGGGCGTCGGGACGTAGTCCAGGATCCGCGCGTCGGTCGCCGTGCGGCCGTAGCGGCGCACGCGGACGCCGAGGTCCGCGGCCTGCCGGCCGAGTTCGTCCGCCCCGGGGTCGTCGGCGCAGACGATCAGCAGCCCGCCCGGCACGATCCGGCTCACGAAGTCGGTGAAGACCTTCGTGTAGGCCTCGGCCGTGCCGTGGTGGTCGAGGTGGTCCGGCTCGACGTTCGTGACGACCGCGATCGACGGCGAGTAGTTCAGGAACGAGCCGTCGCTCTCGTCGGCCTCGGCGACGAAGATGCCGCCCTCGCCGTGGTGGGCGTTGGCGCCGGACTCGTTGAGGTCGCCGCCGATGGCGAACGACGGGTCGAGCCGGCAGTGCTGCAGCGCGACCGTGAGCATCGACGTCGTCGACGTCTTGCCGTGCGTGCCCGCGATGCAGGCGACGCGGTGGCCCGCCATCAGCCCGGCCAGCGCCTCGGCGCGGTGCAGCACCGGGATGCCGGCAGCGCGGGCCGCGGCCAGCTCGGGGTTGGTCTCCTTGATCGCCGTCGAGACGACCACCGCGGACGGCGGCTCGGGCAGCGACGAGATGTTCGAGGCGTTCTGGCCGACGAACAGCTCCGCGCCCTGGGCCCGCAGCGACAGCAGCGCGCGCGACTCCTTGGCGTCCGAGCCCGACACGAAGGCCCCGCGGGCCAGCAGGATCCGCGCGATGCCGGACATGCCGGCGCCGCCGATCCCGATCAGGTGCGCCCGGCGCAGCCCGGCGGGCAGCTCAGGCTGTGCTGGCTCAACCACGGGCGGCCTCCAGGACGATGCGGGCGAGGGTCTCGTCGGCCTCGCGGTGGCCCATGCCGGCCGCGGCCGCGCTCATCTTCGCGACGCGGTCGGCGTCGGTGACCAGCGGGACGACCAGGTCGGCGACCTTGGCCGGGCCGAGGTCGGCGTCGTCGACCATCAGCGCCGCCCCGGCATCGACGGCGGGCCGCGCGTTGGACGCCTGCTCGCCGTTGCCGATCGGCAGCGGGATGAACACCGCGGGCAGGCCGACCGAGGTCACCTCGGCGACGGTCATCGCGCCCGACCGGCAGATCGCGACGTCGGCGGCGGCGTAGGCCAGGTCCATCCGCTCCAGGTACGGCACCGGCACGTACGCCGGCTTGCCCGGGAACTCCTGGACGACGAGCGTGTTCTTCGGGCCGTGCGCGTGCAGCACGCCGATCCCGGCGTCGGCCAGGTCCTTCGCCGCGCCGGACACCGCGGCGTTGATCGACTGCGCGCCCTGCGAACCGCCGAACACCAGCAGCGTCGGCGCGTCCGGGTCCAGCCCGAAGTGCGCGCGGGCCTCGGCGCGCAGCGCGGCCCGGTCCAGCGACGTGATCGACCGCCGCAGCGGGATCCCGACGACCTCGGCCTTCGGCAGCGGCGTCCCCGGCACGGCGACGGCGACCCGCGCCGCGAACCGCGCGCCGACCTTGTTGGCCAGGCCGGCCGACTTGTTGGCCTCGTGCACGACGATCGGGACGCGCCCGCGCGCGGCCAGGTAGGCCGGCAGGGCGACGTAGCCGCCGAAGCCGACGACGACGTCCGCGCCGACCCGGTCCAGCACCTCGCGGGTCTTGCGCACCGAGTCGCGGACCTTCAGCGGCAGCCGCAGCAGCTCCGGCGTCGGCTTGCGCGGCAGCGGCACCGGCGGGATCAGCTCCAGGTCGTAGCCGCGGGCCGGGACCAGCTTGTTCTCCAGGCCGCGCTCGGTCCCGAGGGCGATCACCGTCGCGTCCGGGCGCAGCCGCTTGACGGCGTCGGCCAGGGCGAGGGCGGGTTCGATGTGTCCTGCGGTGCCACCTCCGGCGACCACGACCACGGGCGCTCTGCCCGCGGCGGCTCGCTCGGTTCCCTTGACGGGCTTACTCACCAATGACCTCTCCGGTTCGCGGTACTCCGGGTACCACGGCTCGCTGTTGTCCGCGCGGCCCCGCCGCGAGACGTGCTCGTGCGGGTCGTGCTCGTCCGTGCCGCGCTGCGGCGCACCGGTTCGCGGACCGACCTGCGTCGTTCCTGTGCCGGGGCGGGCCGCGCCGCACGGGGCGCGGGCCTGGCCGCCTTCGCCCCGGTGCGCGCCGCACCCTTGCGGGTGGCGGGCGGGCGGTACGGATCGGGCGCGGGCAGCCGCAGCAGGCGTCCGAATTTACCCGGCCCCTGTGTGCGCAGCGCGGCCACCGCCTCCGGTTCGTGCCGGGCGGCGTTCGCGAGCACCCCCATGATGAGCATGGTGATCACCAGCGACGTCCCGCCGTAGGAGATCAGCGGCAGCGTGACGCCGGTGACCGGCAGCAGGCCGACGACGTAGCCGATGTTGATACCGGCCTGGGCCACGAGGAACACCGTCAGCGTGCCGGAGACGATCCGGATCCACGGGTCGATGTTGCGGGTGGCGATCCGCAGGCCCACGATCGCGACCCCGGCGAACAGGCTGAGCACCACGGCGCAGCCGATGAAGCCGAGCTCCTCGCCGATCAGCGCGAAGATGAAGTCGTTCTGGACGTTCGGCAGGTAGCTCCAGCTGGCCGCGCCCTGGCCGAGGCCCTTGCCGAACAGCCCGCCGTCAGCGAGCGCCAGCTTGGCCTGGTTGGCCTGGAAGCCCTCGGCGCTGGTGTCGGCGTCCGGCGAGAGGAACGACATGACGCGGGCGAGCCGGTAGGGCGCGATCAGGGCGAGCACGAGCACGCCGGCCAGGCCACCCGCGAGGATGACCCCGAACAGCCGTTTCGGCGCGCCGGCGAACCACAGCAGCGCCAGCAGGACGACGGCGAGGGTGACCGTGCCGCCCAGGTCGGGCTGCAGCATGACCAGGGCGAACATCAGCAGCGCGATGGGCACGACCGGCACCAGCAGGTGCCGCCACTGGTGGATCACGTTGTACTTGATCACCAGGATGTGCGCGCCCCAGAAGGCCAGCGCGACCTTCGCCGCCTCGACCGGCTGGAAGGTGAAGTCGCCGAGCCGGAACCAGCCCTGCGAGCCGTTCACCGTCGACCCCAGCGGCGTGAGGACCAGCACCAGCAGGCCGAGGCAGACGACCGTCGCGGTGGCCGACATCGCGCGGATCCGCTCCAGCTTGACCCGCAGGCCCAGCCAGAACACGACCGAGCCGATGGCCACGAACACCAGGTGCTTGATGAACAGCGAGTACACGCCGCTGCCGGTCTTCGGGTTGTAGGACTCGACCGACGACGCCGACAGCACCATGACGGCGCCGATCACGGTGAGCACGCCGGTGAGCGCGAGCACGAGGTGGAACGACGCCAGCGGGCGCGAGAGCCACGCGGTCAGCGCGGACCGGAAGGCGACGAAGCCGCTCTCCTTGCGCTCGCGGCGCGGCCGCTTCGGCGGTGTCTTGGGCTTGGGCTCAGTGACCGTCACTCGGCTCCCCCGCTGCGTCGTCGAGGAGGACGTGCACCGCCGCGGCGAACGCGTCGCCGCGCGCGCCGTAGTTCGGGAACATGTCCAACGACGCCGCGGCGGGTGCCAGCAGCACCACGTCACCTGGCCGGGCCATCGCGCTGGCCGCACTCACCGCCGCAGTCATGGGTTCATGGTCACCCGGACGGAGGCTGTTCACCGGGACATCCGGCGCGTGTCGCGCGACCGCGGCGGCGATCACGGGTGAATCGACCCCGAGTAGCACGACTCCGCGCAGGCGGCCGGCGATGCTGCTCACGAGTTCGTCGACCGAAGCGCCCTTGAGCTGGCCCCCGGCGATCCAGACGATGCTCTGGTGCGCCCGCAGCGACCCGGCGGCGGCGTGCGGGTTGGTCGCCTTCGAGTCGTTGACGTACCGGACGCCGGCGACCTCGGCCACCTCGACGGCCCGGTGCGGGGCGGGCTGGTACTCGCGCAGGCCCTTCAGCACGGCCTCCGGGGAGACGCCGTGGGCGCGGGCCAGCGCGGCCGCCGCGAGGGCGTTCGAGACGTTGTGTGGGCCGGCCGGGCGGACGTCGGCCAGGGTGGCCAGCTCCTCGGCGCTGGTCGCCGGGTCGGCGACGAAAGCACGGTCGACCAGCAGGTCTTCGACGATCCCCAGCTCGCCCGTCCGCGGGGTGTCGAGCTGGAAGCCGATCCGGCGGGCGTCGGCGCTGGCGTGCTCTTCGGCGATCCGCGTGGACCACTCGTCGTCGGCGTTGTGCACGGCGACCTTGGCGCGGGTGTACACCCGGCCCTTCGCGGCCGCGTACTCGTCCATCGAGCCGTGCCAGTCGATGTGGTCCTCGGCCAGGTTCAGCACGACCGCCGCGTCCGGGGCCAGCGTCGAGGACCAGTGCAGCTGGAAGCTCGACAGCTCCACGGCCAGCACCGTGTACCCGGCCCGCACCGCGTCAAGGGCCGCGTAACCGATGTTCCCGCAGGCCACCGCGTTGCTGCCGGCCGCCTTGAGGATCGACTCGAGCATGCCGACGGTGGTCGTCTTGCCGTTGGTGCCGGTCACCACGAGCCAGGACGGCGGGTGCTCGCGCAGCTGCCCGACCCGCCAGGCCAGCTCGACGTCGCCGATCACCTCGACGCCCGCCTCGGCGGCGGCGACCAGCAGCGGCGACGCCGGCCGCCAGCCGGGGCTCGTGACGACGAGGACGACGTCTTCCGGCGGCTCGGTCAGGCCCGGGACCAGCTCGGCACCCAGGCCGTCCAGCTCGGCCAGGCGCTCGGCGTTGCCGTCGGTGACCGTGACGCGCGCGCCCAGCTCGATGAGCACGGGCACGATCGACTTGCCGGTGACCCCCGCACCGGCGACGAGAACGTGACGACCGGCGATGTCCACGTCAGCCGCCGAAACCGAGCTGTTCGCTGTAGAACAGGCCGAGGCCGAACATGCAGCAGATCGCCGAGAGCAGCCAGAACCGGATGATCACCGTGGTTTCGGCCCACCCGGCGAGCTCGAAGTGGTGGTGGAACGGGGCCATCCGGAAGAGCCTTCGCCGGGTCGTCCGGAACACCGCGATCTGCGCGACCACCGAGATCATCTCGACCATGAACAGGCCGCCGATGACGATGGCGAGCAGCTCGGTGCGGGTGGTCATGGACAGGCCGGCGACCAGGCCGCCGAGGGCCAGCGACCCGGTGTCGCCCATGAAGATCTTGGCCGGGGCCGCGTTCCACCAGAGGAACCCGACGCAGGCGCCGGTGGCCGCGGCGGCGACCACCGCCAGGTCCAGCGGGTCGCGGACGTCGTAGCAGGCGGGCGCCGGGCCGTTCGCGCAGTTGAGGCGCTCCTGCCAGAACGAGATCACGACGTAGGTCGCCAGCACCATCGCCGCCGAGCCGCCGGCCAGGCCGTCGAGGCCGTCGGTGAAGTTCACCGCGTTCGACCAGCCGGAGATCACGATGTAGCAGAAGATCACGAAGAACACCGCGGGGAACGTGATCAGCGCGAGGTCGCGGACGTAGGAGAGGCTCTGCGACGCCGGCGTGATGCCGCGCTCGTCGGCGAAGTTCAGCGCGAGCACCGCGAACGCGACCGTGACGACGAGCTGGCCGACCAGCTTCGCGGTCTTGTTCAGCCCCAGGTTGCGCTGCTTGCGGATCTTGATGAAGTCGTCGAGGAAGCCGACGATCCCCAGTCCGACCGCCAGCATCAGCACGAGCAGCCCGGAGGCCGTCGGCGCGCCGCTGCGGGAGTTGAACATCCAGTTGATCAGGTGCGCGGCGAAGTACCCGACGACCATCGCGATGATGATCGCGACACCGCCCATGGTCGGGGTACCGCGCTTGGACTTGTGTCCCTGGGGGCCTTCCTCGCGGATCTCCTGGCCGAAGCCCTGCCGGGAGAAGACCCGGATCAGGTAGGGCGTCAGCATGATGGAGACCAGCAGGCCCGCCGCGGCCGCGATCAGGATGCTGATCACGCGTCACCACCGTTCGAGCGATTCTCGGAGTTGTCGGTTGCCCGGGGTTCGAGCAGAGCTTCGGCGACCCGCCAGAGGCCGGCGGCCTTGGAGGCCTTCACCAGCACCACGTCCCCGGGGCGGAGCTGATCATGCAGCAGGGCGATCGCGGCCTCGACGTCGGGTACCAGTGCCGACTCCTCGCCCCAGGAGCCCTCCTGGTGCGCGCCCTGGTGCATGGCCGCCGCCTCGGGGCCGATCACGACGAGCTTGGCGATGTTGAGCCGGACGACCAGGCGGCCGATCTCGTCGTGCGCGGTGATCGCGTCCGCGCCGAGCTCGCCCATCACGCCGAGCACGGCCCAGGACCGGCGGCCGGTCTCCCGCGTCATCGCCGCGAGGGCCTTCAGGCCCGCCCGCATCGACTCGGGGTTGGCGTTGAACGAGTCGTTGAGGATCGTCACGCCGTCTTCGCGGGTGACGACCTCCATGCGGCGCGCGGACCGCCGTTCGAGGCCGGAGAGCCGCGCGGCGATCTCCGCCGGGGTCGCGCCCAGCTCCAGCGCGACGGCCGCGGCGGACAGGGCGTTGCCGACGTGGTGCTCGCCGTGCAGCGGCAGCCGGACGTCGGCCTCGCCGGCCGGGGTGATCAGCCGGAAGGAAGCGCGGGCTTCGTCGTCGAGGGTGATGTCCGCGGCCCGGACCTGCGCGGAGGCACTCTCGCCGACGTACACCACGCGGGCCTTGGTGCGGCTCGCCATGGCCGCGACCAGCGGGTCGTCGAGGTTCAGGACCGCGACGCCGTCCGCGGGCAGGGCCTCGACGAGCTCGCCCTTGGTCTTCGCGATGCCTTCGCGCGAGCCGAACTCGCCGACGTGCGCGGTGCCGACGTTGAGCACGACGCCGATCTTCGGCGGGGCGATCTCGGCGAGGTGGGCGATGTGCCCCGGGCCGCGCGCGGACAGCTCCAGCACCAGGTGCCGGGTCTGCGCGTCGGCCCGCAGGGCGGTCCAGGGGTGGCCCAGCTCGTTGTTGAACGACCCGGGCGGCGCGACGGTCGGGCCGAGCGGCTCGAGCAGCTGCGCGATGACGTCCTTCGTCGACGTCTTGCCGGACGAGCCGGTGACGCCGACGACGGTCAGGGTGCCCTCGGCCAGCCGCTGCACGACGTAGCGCGCGAGCTTGGCGAGCGCGCCCAGCACCGCGGCGCCGGAGCCGTCCTTGTCGCCGGTCAGCGCGACCGAGCGCTCGTGGGCCTCGCCCTCGGCCAGCGGCGGCACGACGATCGCGGGCGCGTCGACCTCGCGGGCGGCCAGCACGGCCACGGCGCCGGCCTCGACGGCCTGCGCGGCGAAGTCGTGGCCGTCGACCTTCTCCCCCGGCAGGGCGACGAACAGGCCGCCGGGGGTGAGCTTCCGCGTGTCGAACTCCACGCTGCCGGTGACCCGCACGCCCGGTTCGGCGCGGTGCAGCCGGCCGCCGACGACGTCGGCGATCTCGGCCAGGCTGAGCACGATCACACATTCACCTCGAGTTTGTTTCTGATGGCCGCGGCCAGCTCGTCGCGGTCGGAGAACGGGTGCACGACGCCGCCGGCCTCCTGGCCGGACTCGTGCCCCTTGCCGGCGAGGAAGACGATGTCGCCCGGCCCGGCCAGCGCGACCGCGTGCGCGATGGCTTCGCGGCGGTCGCCGATCTCGACGACTTCGCCGCCCTCGGCGGGCCCGACCGCGCGGGCGCCGGCCAGCATCGCCGCGCGGATCGCCGCGGGGTCCTCGGAACGCGGGTTGTCGTCGGTGACGATCAGGACTTCGCTGCGGCGGGCCGCCGCCTCGCCCATCATCGGGCGCTTGGCGGTGTCCCGGTCGCCGCCGCAGCCGAGCACGGTGATGATCCGGCCCTCGGTGCGGGCGCGCAGCGCGTCCAGGCCCTGGGCGACCGCGGCGGGCTTGTGGGCGTAGTCGACGACGGCGGTGAACTCCTGGCCGACGTAGACCCGCTCCATCCGGCCCGGCACCTGCACCTGGGCGAGCCCGGTGACGATGTGCTCCAGGCCCACGCCGGCGGTGCTCAGGATCGCGGCGGCGAGCACGGCGTTGGCGACGTTGAACTCGCCGGGCAGCGGGATCCGGGCGGGCACGCTGACGCCGTCCGGACCGTGCAGGGTGAACGTCTGCTCGCCGTGCGGGGTGGCCTCCAGGTCGGTGGCCTTCCAGAGGGCGTCGGTGCCCGGGTCCGTGGTCACCGTGACCGTCTGCGGCGTGAGCAGGGCCTGGCCCCACGCGCTGTCGACCACGACGACCTCGGTGGTCGAGCGGCCGTCGAACAGCAGGGACTTCGCGGCGAAGTACTCCTGCATGTCCTTGTGGAAGTCCAGGTGGTCCTGGGAGAGGTTGGTGAACGCGCCGACCGCGAACCGGGTGCCGTTGGCGCGGCCCAGCGCGAGCGCGTGGCTGGAGACCTCCATCGGCACGTGCGTGACCCCACGCTCGAGCATCACCGCGAGCAGCGCCTGCAGGTCCGGTGCCTCGGGTGTGGTGAAGCCGCTGACCAGGCGTTCGCCGGCGATCCGGGTCTCCACCGTGCCGATCAGGCCGGTGGTCAGGCCCGCGGCCTGCAACCCGGCGTCGACCAGGTAGGACGTCGTGGTCTTGCCGGAGGTGCCGGTGACGCCGAGGATGGCCAGCTTCAGGGAGGGCTCGCCGTAGATCCAGGCGGCGATCTCGCCGAGGGCGGCGCGCGGGTCGGCGTGGACGAGGATCGGGACGCCGGCGTCGCGCAGGGCGGGCCGCTCGGCGCCCGCGGCGTCGGTGAGCACCGCGACGGCACCGGCGGCGACCGCCTGGTCGCTGAAGTCGGCGCCGTGCGCGCGGGCCCCCGGGAGGGCGGCGAAGAGGTCGCCGGGCAGCACGTGCTGGGCCCGCAGGGTGGTGCCGGTGACGGTGAGGTCGGCGGCGTCGGGCCGCTCGGCGATCAGGCGGGCGTCCGCCCTGGCGAGGAGGGTCGCCAGCGGGACCGGGTCGATGCGCGCCGGGCGCGGCGGCGCGGGGACCGCTTTCACCGGGCTTTCCGGCACCTGGGAACGGGACGAGGACACGGACACGGCCAAGAGGCTACCGGCGGCCGTCCGGGGGCCCCGCACGCGGTACGGCGATTGCGCGCGGCTGAGGCACATGTGCTAGACGGCGACGCGCACCTCATTGCGCCGCAACGCTTTCACCCCCGCTGCTGACCGAAGTGGACGCTGGGCACACGAAAGCCCCCTCACGCAGGTGAGGGGGCCTTCACGCACTGTGCCTACTGGACGATGAGCGGGACTTCCGGCGTGGGGCCGTCCGACAGCGGGATCTGGTACCGCTGCGTCAGGTACGACGCGATGCTGTGGAACAGCGGCGCCGCGGAGTGCCCCACCGGCAGCGTCGTGTCCGGCGCGTCCAGCCGGATGCCGACCACGAACCGCGGGTGGTCGGCGGGCAGGATGCCGGCGAAGGTGATGTTGTACAGGTGGTCGCTGTAGGCCTTCGTCCGCGGGTCGACCTGCTGGCCGGTGCCGGTCTTGCCGGAGATCTGGTAGCCCTCGACCGCCGCCGTCGGCGCGGTGCCCTTCTGCAGGCCCTTGCCGTTCTGGGCGACCGCGCGCATCATGTCGCGCACCGTCTTCGCCGTCTGCGGGCTGACCACCTGGACGCTCTTCGGCGCCGGCTCGGGCACCGTCGTCCCGTCCGGGTTGACTTTCGCCTTGACGATCCGCGGTTCGACGCGCAGGCCGTCGTTCGCGATGGCCTGGTACATCCCCGCCATCTGCAGGACCGTCATCGACAGGCCCTGCCCGATCGGCAGGTTGCCGAACGTCGTCGCCGACCACTGGCTGCGCGCGGGCACCACGCCGGCGCTCTCGCCGGGGAGGCCGACGCCGGTGCGCTGGCCGAGGCCGAAGCGCTTGAGCAGCTCCGAGTAGTGCTCCTCGCCGATCTTCTGCGCGAGCAGCAACGTGCCGATGTTCGACGACTTGGCGAAGATGCCGGCGGTGGTGAACGTCTGCGTGCCGTGGGTCCAGGCGTCGTGCACCGTCTTGTCGGCCACCTGCAGCGCGCCGGGCACCGGGATCGTCGACTCCGGCGTCGCGATGCCCTCGTCGATCGCGCCGGTGGCGGTGACGATCTTGTTCACCGACCCCGGTTCGAACGGCGTGGTGACCGCGGGGTTGGCCAGGTCTTCGTTGGTCCAGGTCGTCTGGTCGTTGGGGTCGAACGTCTTGTCGTTGGCCAGCGCGTAGACCTCGCCGGTCTTGGCGTCCAGCACGACCGCCTGCCCGCCCTTGGCGTGCGACTGCTGGACGTAGTCCGACAGCTGCCGCTGCACCTCGTACTGCAGGTCCGAGTCGACGGTCAGCTCGAGGTCCGAGCCGGGGACCGCGGCCTGCAGGTCGTGCTCGGTGCCCGGGATGACGACGTTTTCGCTGCCGTTCTTGGTGTTGACCATCATCCGGCCCGGCGTGCCCGCCAGGTCGTTGTCGCGCAGCAGCTCCAGCCCGACCAGGCCGTGCAGGTTGTGCTTGGAGACGTCCGGGTCGTCGGAGCGCCAGTTCGCCGCGCCGACGATGTTCGAGGCCAGGCTGCCGCCCGGGTATTCGCGCAGCGCGCGCTTCTCGACGCCGATCCAGGCGAAGTGCTTGACGATGTCGGCGGCGATCGACGGCTCGACGTTGTTCACCAGGTAGGTGAAGGACGCCTGCTTGTGGAACAGGTCCAGCAGCTGCTGCTCGCCGATCACGTTAGGCAGCTTGCCGGCGATGTACTTCGCGGCGGCGGCCGTCTCGGCGTCGAACGTCCGCTCGGTGCCGGGGTTCTTCGCGGCGAAGTCGGTCATGCTCTTGCGCAGCGCCTTGAGGTTCACCGAAAGCGTGCGCACCTCGACGCTGAACGCCAGCTTGGCACCACTGCGGTCCACAATGGACCCGCGCTGGGCCGGGATGTCGATGGTCTGGGTGCGCTGCCGCTCGGCCGCGGCGGACAGCGCCCCGGCCTCGAACCACTGCACCTGCACCAGTTTCCCGCCCGCGACCAGCAGCACGGCGACCAGCAGCAGCCGCACGGCGGAGAACCGCGTGCGGTTGCCGCCGTTGCCCCGGCGTGCGGCCGCGCTGCGCGTCCCGGCGGCGTAGGTCCGGCGCGCGCTCCCCGCGGAGCGCGCGCGGACCTGTCCGCGGCTCGAAGCCATCACTGACCGGCCCCCGGCTGCGCCGGCGGCTGCTCCTCGGCGGGCACGGCGGGCTGGTCACCTTCGATCGGGGCGCCCTGCTGCGACTGCGTGCCCGCGGCGGGCGCGGCCGGCGGCGCGACCGGCACCGCCGGCGTGTCCGCCTTGGCCTTCTTGGGCTCGCCGACGAGCGAGGTCTTGCCGTCCGGGCCGACGACGATCCGCGCCGGGTCGCCCCCGGGCACCATGCCCTGCTGCTGGGCCGCGGGGGCCAGCGAAGCGGGCGACTCGGCCTTGGCGACGTCGCGCTGGAGCTGTTCCTTCGTCTCGGCCAGCCCCGCGTTGGCGGTGCGCAGCTGCTCGAGCCGGTAGGAGTCGGCGATCGCCTGCGTGGACAGCCACAGCGTGGTGGCCACGCCGACGGCCAGCAGCGCCATCATCATCAGCACGAACGAGGCCCGCGACTTCGGCAGCCGCAGCTTCAGCTTGAGCTTCGGCGCGGGCGTGCCCGGCGCGGCCTTCGGCGCCGGGCGCGGCTCGCGCTCCTTGAGCAGGTCGGCCCGCTGGGCGCGGCGCGCGTAGGCGCGCTCGGCCGCGGACGTGCGGCCCCGCGACCCGCGCCGGGACGCCTTGCCCGGCTCGGTCGGCTGCGGGTCCGGTTCGACGGTGGTGCGGGCGGCCTCGGTGCGTCCCCGCGTCGACGGCGCGGTGCGGCGGCGGGACTTCGTGGGAGCGGTCATCGCGGCTCTCCGATCCTCTCAGCGGCCCGCAGCCGCACCGAGGCGGCGCGCGGGTTCCGTTCGATCTCCTCTTCGCCGGCCTTCTCGGCGCCCCGGGTCAGGAGCTTCAGCTCCGGCCCGTGTCCCGGCAGCTCGACCGGAAGTCCTTCCGGGGTGCGGGACTTCGCGAGTTCGGCCAGCGCCTGCTTGACGAGCCGGTCCTCCAGCGACTGGTAGGACTCGACGACGATCCGCCCGCCCGTCCTCAGCGCGCCGAGTGCGGCCGGCATGGCCCGCCGGAGCACCTCCAGCTCGCCGTTGACCTCGATCCGCAGCGCCTGGAAGGTGCGCTTGGCCGGGTGCCCGCCGGTGCGCCGGGTGGCGGCCGGTACGGCGTCGTAGAGCAGCTCGACCAGGCGTCCGCTGGTCGTGAACGGCTCCTGTTCGCGGGCCTTCACGACGGCTTTGACGATCCGCTGCGCGAAGCGTTCCTCGCCGTAGTCGCGCAGGATCCGGATCAGCTCGCCGGGCGCGTAGGTGTTCAGCACGTCGGCGGCGGTGAACCCGGTGGTCGGGTCCATCCGCATGTCCAGCGGCGAATCCTTGGCGTAGGCGAACCCGCGTTCGGCCCGGTCCAGCTGCATCGAGGAGACGCCGAGGTCGAACAGGATGCCGTCGGCCTTGGTGAGGTTCAGCCCGGCGAGCGCCTCGGGCAGCCCGTCGTAGATCGTGTGCACGAAGTCGACGCGGTCGCCGTGGCGCGCGAGGCGCTCCGCGGACTTCTCGAGCGCGGCCGGATCGCGGTCCAGCGCGACGAGCCGGAGCCGCGGGAAGGCGTCGAGGAGGGCGTCGGAATGCCCGCCGAGGCCGACCGTCGCGTCCACGAGGACGCCGTCGCGGTCGGCGAACACGGGGGTGAACAGCTCGACGATGCGCCGCAGCAGTACCGGGACGTGCTCGGGTGCCGTCATGGTGTCCCCTCCCCCTTTCTCGCCTGGGCGGCCCGGGGGAAATATGGCGGATGCCGTCAGGTCCCTGTCCGCCCGCTGCGGACCTGGTACCGGGGAAGGTGCACCAGGGCTGTTGAGCGGACAGAGGCCTCACGGCATCCGGGTGGGCTTCCCCTTCGTCGCACGGGCGGCGAACCTCTTCGTCCCCCGACGACGAAGGTGCACCGCGACCGCACGTCTAGAAGACGCCCGGCAGTACTTCCTCTCGAGCCTTCGCGTAGCTGTCTTCGTGTTCTTCCAGGTAGCCCTGCCACGCTTGGGCGTCCCAGATCTCCAGCCTGGTGATCGCCCCGATCACCACGCACTCCTTGCTGAGCCCCGCGTAGCGGCGGAGCTCGGACGCGATCGTGATGCGCCCCTGGCCGTCCGGCCGTTGCTCGTCCGTCCCGGCGAACAGGTAGCGCTGGTAGGCCCGAACCGCCTCGTTCGTGAACGGGGCCTCGGCGACCTTGCGCGCCATCTGCTCGAACTCGGCGCGGGGGAAGACGAAGAGGCAGTGGTCCTGCCCCTTGGTGAGCATCAGCCCGCCGGCCAAGGCGTCGCGGAACTTCGCGGGCAGCGCGAGCCGCCCCTTGTCGTCCAGCTTCGGGGTGTGGGTGCCGAGGAACACGGCCTCCACCTCCCTACCGCACCCGGTGGCGAACCACCGTCTACGGCTCCAGGGCTTCCCTTCCGCCCCACTGGCCACCACCGTACCCCACTTTTCACCACAGTCAACGCGAGAAACCGGCGGCTCACTCCGTCGTGTGTTCCGTTTTTGCAGGTCAGCAGGGTGGGGGCAGGTGGGGGCCGATGTGGGGCCCGGTGGCCAAGATCCCCCTCGGCGGGGTCCGGAGCAACCTCAGCTGTTCCCCATGCGTCCGCATAACGGCCGCGAAGGAACCCTCGGGGTGCCCGGTGGGGCCCAGTGGGGGCGCCGGTGGGGGCGCGTGGGGCCGCGAGTGGGGCCGGGTGGGGGCGCCGGTCGACCCTCGGTGGGGTCCGGTGGGGCTGCGGGTCGTGGCGCACGAGACGCGAGTGGGATCCGGTGGGCCGAGGGTGGCGCGCGGCCCAGAGGTCGCGAATGACTCATTGGGGACCTCCGACGTCCCGAATGAGTCATTCGCGACCTTCGAACCCGGGCCCCCGCGAGGTTGTCCACAGCCCGGGGTACGCGCGGCCGAGTAGTCCACAGATCACGGAAGGGGCCTGGCGCGGAGCAGTCCGGCTCAAGACGATCGAACGGTGACGAGACGATCGTGGACCGCGGACGCCGAGGCGCTCTACGCCGCCAGTCGGCGAGGGGTGATCACCGTCGCCCGGCTGCAAGAACTGGGCGTTCCTTCCCGCACGAGCTACCGAAGGTGCCGTCCCGGCCGGCCGTGGCAGCGGCTCTTGCCGGGCGTGGTCCTGCTTCGCACCGGCGTCCCGACCCGCCGCCAGCTGGTCGAGGGCGCGCTGCTCTACGGCGGTGACACGGCAGTCGTCACGGGATTGGAGTCCTGCCGGCGCCAGGGACTGAAGCGCGATGCCAAGCCGGGCGAGCCGGTTCACCTTCTGCTGCCGGCCCACCTGAAGACCATGAGCAGCGGCTACGTCCTCATGGAGCGGACCACCCGAATGCCCGCGACGGTCCGGGCAGGCGGGCTCGCCATGGCTCCGGTGGCCCGGGCGGTGCTGGACGCGTGCCGCCGGCTGACCGAACTCGCGCCGATCCGGGCGTTGCTTGCCGAAGCCGTCCAGCAGCTGCGGGTCGATCCGGCCGAGCTGTCGGCCGAGCTGGAGAACGGCAGCGACCGGGGAAGCGCCCTGCCCCGCGAAGCGCTCGCCGAAATCAGTCGCGGCGCCCGCTCGGCCGCCGAAGCGGAGGCCATGGCGCTGTGGCGCCGCACCGGTCTGCCGGAGCCGATCTGGAACCCCGTGGTCCACGACGAGCAGGGCCGCTACCTCGCCACCCCCGACGCCTGGCTCGACGACGTCGCACTGGCCTGGGAGATCGACTCCTGCGAGTTCCACTTCGGACAACCCGGCTACACCGCGACCCTGGCCAGGAACAACCGCTACACCGCGGCCGGTGTCGCCTTCGTGCAGACGGTGCCGAGCCGGCTGCGCAGGGAACCGGGTGCTGTCGCCGGCGATCTCGTCGCCGCATACCGCGCCGCGGCCGCGCGTCCCCGCCCGCCGGTCCGCCTGCTCGGACGTGGGGGGGGGGGGGGGGGGGGCCGGGGGGGGGGGGGGGGGGGGGGGCCCCCCCCCCCCGGGGGGGCGGGGGGGGGGGGGGGGGGGGGGGGGGGGGGGGGGGGGGGGGGGGGGGGGGGGGCGGGGGCGGGGGCGCGGGGGGCCGCGGGGGGGCCCCCCGATGTGGGGGGGTCCCTGTTGTTTTTTTTTTTTTGGGGTTTACCCCCCCAAAAAACCCCCCACGACTCTCTGGACCTGCACGGGCGCGGCGACCCCCGCGCGGGTGATACCCGGGGTATCGCCCGGCCGTCAGCCCCCGAGGTTCAGCGGCTGGGTCAGCAGGGGCAGCGATTGGTGGAGGGAACGTTGCCACCACGGCCAGTTGTGCGTTCCCGGGCCGTAGAAGTCCGTCGTGACGGTCGCGCCGGTGTCGCGCAGCCGGCGCGCGAGCGCGGTGTTCATCTCCGCGCACAGCGGCTCGATGAACAGGTCCGGCGGCGTGCCCGGCGGGTCGAGCACGCCGGGGGTTCCGTTGCCGCAGGCCAGGTACAGCGGGATGCCCCCCAGGTTCCTCGCCAGGTCGTACGGGTTGTGCGCGGCCCAGACGTCGGAGTTCAGGTTCGGATCGCCCCACAGCGCGGTGGGATCGTAGCCGTCCTTCACCAGGACGCCCTGGATCAGGCTCGGCCCGCGGGCGCCTTGGTAGGTCGTGTGCACCACGCCGCTGTAGGACGCGGCCGCGGCGAACATCCCCGGGTGCCGTCCGGCGTAGGAAAGCGCGCCAAAACCGCCCATGGACAGACCGGCGATCGACCGGACGGGGCCGGCGCCGTAGCCGCGCTCGAGGATCTGCCGCAGTTCGGTGAGGTGGAAGGTCTCCCAGCGCGGCGCCCCGCCGGCGCCGCGGTTGAACCAGTCCGAATAGAACCCGTCACGGCCCCCCGAGGGCATCACCACCAGCAGTTCGGCGCCGCGGGTGAAGGTGGCGATGTCGGTCGAGCGCGTCCACGACGTGTAGTCGTCGCCCGCGCCGTGCAGCAGGTAGAGCACGGGCCAGGTGCGGGTGGCACCCGGGGTCCAGTCCGGCGGGTGCAGCAGCCGCACCATCGCGGTGGCCGCCAGGGCCGGGGAGTCGACGGTCAGGTCGAGCATGGTCGGGCTCAGCCGCTGCTCGGCGAGCACCCGGGCGCCGCTGTCCGCCACCGCGCGCGGCGACGTCGTGGCCGCGGCGGGCCGGGCGAGGGCGAGCGCGGACAATCCCGCGGCCGCGCCGAGGACGAACTTCCGCCGTGACACCCGCGAAGGCACGGGCCCTCGTTCGGGTGCCGCCGCGCGGGACGGGATCTGCCGGTCTTCGACGGGCCTGGGCATCGTTGCCTCCAGGGGCGGGGGATGCGGAACCTGGTGTCCCCGGGCGTGTCCGGGCGCGCCGGTGCGACCGGCCCGGGGACACCAGGCGTGGGCAGGAGAACAGAGCGCTCTCCCGGACCCGCGCCGGGCGTGGGCCGGCACGGGCGACTGAGCCCGGCGCTTCGGGAGCAGCCGGGAACGGGCCGGCTCGCGGAAGACGCGCGCAGGCAGGGCAAAGCTTCCCGGGGGTCACCCGGGAAGGCGACGAGCGACCGCTATCGCGAGCGCAGGGCGGACCGCTGGAGCTTGCCGCTCGGCGTTCTCGGCAGTTCCGCGACGAAGCGGACGATCCGCGGGTAGGCGTGCGCGGCGAAGCGCGCCTTCACCAGCGCCTGCAGTTCGGCGGCCAGCGCCGGCCCGGCGTCGTGGCCGGGGCGCACGACGACGTGGGCGGCGACGACCTCGCCGCGCAGGTCGTCCGGGACGCCGACGACGGCGGCTTCGGTGACGGCCGGGTGGGCCAGCAGCACCGATTCCACTTCGGACGGTCCGATCCGGTAGCCCGCCATCAGGATGACGTCGTCGTCGCGCGCGGTGAAGTGGAAGTTGCCTTCGTCGTCCCGCGCGGCGGTGTCCCCGGTGAGGTACCAGCGGCGGTCCGCGGTGAACCGCTCGGCCGTGCGCCCGGGCGCGCCCCGATACCCGCTGAACCACATCAGCGGGCTGGCGGCCAGGTCGACGGCGAGCCGCCCGCGCTCCCCGGGCGCCGCGGGCTCCGCCGTCTCCGGGCGCAGCACGTCGAGGCGCCAGCCGGGCAGGGCGCGGCCCATCGACCCGGGGCGCCGCTCGGCCCGCAGGCCGGGGTGCCAGGCGTTGGCGACGGCCATGCCCAGTTCCGTCTGGCCGTAGTGGTCCAGGACCGGCACGCCGAGCGCGCGCTCCGCCCACGCGCTCACGTCGGCAGGCAGCGGCTCCCCCGCCGACGAACAGTGCCGCAGCAACAGGTCCGGCGGCGCCAGGTCCTCCGCGGCGCGCAGCGCGCGGTAGACCGTCGGCCCGGCGGTGAAGTTGGTGACGCGGAAGGCGCCGAGGACCGCCCAGGTGAGCCGGGCGGAGAATCCACTGTGGAGCATCAGCGAGCGCCGCCCGAGGCCGAGCGGGCCGATGATCGCGTGGTAGAGGCCGTAGGCCCAGCCGGGGTCGGCGGCGTTCCAGAAGACGTCGGTCTCCTGGTGGTCCAGCCCGAACTCCTGGTAGGCCAGCATCGACGCCACCGCCCACAGCGGCACGGGCACGCCCTTGGCCGGCCCGGTCGTGCCCGAGGTGTAGAGCTCGACGAGGGTCGCCTCCCCGCCCATCGCCACCGGCACCGGCTGTTCGGGTGCCTGGAGCAGCCGCTCGAAACGGTGGTCGCCGCGCTGGTCCCCGGCGGCGCCGGCGGTGATCACGGTCAGCCGCCACGCCGCCGGGATGTCTTCGCTGGGGCCGAGTTTCGCCCGTTGCGCGGGTTCGGTGACCACGATCCGCGCGCCGCTGCCCGCGAGCCGGGTGGCGATCGCCGGCGGGGCCAGCGCGGTGAACAGCGGCACGTGCACGGCGCCGATCCGCCAGATCGCGAGCAGCGTCACGACGAGGTCCGCCGACTTGCCCAGCAGCGTCGCGACGCGGTCGCCCGGGCCGGCGCCGAGGTCGGCCAGCGCCGTGGCCAGCCGCGCGGAGCGGGTTCGCAGCTCGCCGAAAGTCCAGTCGCGCCGGGAAAGGTCCGGCTCGACGACGGTGAACGCCACGGCGTCCGCGGGGTGCCGGTCGCACAGCAGCTCGGCGGCACGGGCCCGCGGGTGGTCGAACCGCGAGACCAGATCCTCGACGTGGCGTCGGATGCTCGTCATGAGGGCCTCCCGGGACCTGCGCGGTACCGCCGCGGTGCCGTACCGTGGCAAAAATGTCCCATCGCGGCGGAGACCCAGCTACCCCCGGCTGAGGGGAACGGGACCAGCGCGCGACGTTCCCGAGGAGGCAGGCGTGAACCCGAACGCCACGGCCGACGACCGCCCGGAGATCCACCGCGCGCTCGCCCGGATGCGGGACGCGACCGGCCTGCCGCTGACGTTCGGGGGCGAAGTGGGCTCGGGCCGGCAGGTGAAGCTGAGCCAGCTCGCCGGCCCGAACACGGGGGCGCTGCGGGGGGTCAGCCTCGAGTACGGGCGCGGGCTCGGCGGGAAGGCGGTGGCGCAGCGGCGGCCGGTCGTCGTCGACGACTACGTGCGCTCGACCGGGATCAGCCACCACTACGACCACATCATCGTGGCCGAGGGGCTGCGCGCGATGGTCGCCGTGCCGGTGGTCGTGGCGCGCACCGTCCGCGGCGTGCTCTACGGCGCGGTGCGCAGCCCGGTGCCGCTGGGCGACCGCGTGGTGCAGTCCGTCGTGGAGTCGGCCCGCGAGCTCGAACAGGGCCTGGCCGTGCGCGACGAGGTGACCCGGCGGCTGGCCTGGCTGGACCGCTACGACGCGACCGACTGCCACCGCCCGCACTGGGAGCTCGTCCGCGAGGCCTACGCCGAACTCCGGCTCCTCACCCAGAGCCTCGAGGACCCGGTGCTGCGCGGCCGCGTCCGCGCGGTCTGCGAAACGCTCTCGGCCGTCTCCGGCCGGCCGGCGCGGACCCCGACCGGGCCGGCGCTGTCGGCACGGGAGCTCGACGTGCTCGCGTGCGTGGCCCTCGGCTGGACCAACCACCAGATCGCGGAGGATCTCGGGATCACCGGGGAAACGGTGAAGAGCTACCTGCGCAGCACCATGCGCAAGCTCGTGGCCCGCAGCCGGATGGAGGCCGTGGTCACCGCCCGCCGCTTCGGCCTTCTCCCGTGACGGTACGAAATAGGGTACGGTGGTACCGCGCGCCGCCTCGAACCCGGGCGTGTGCGAGGCTACGGAACCATGACCGCGAAGCCACCTTGGATGACGCCACCGGGAGCGCGCACGGCGCGAAGCCGACGCATGTCCGACACCAAGCGCGAGGAACTGATCCTGCGCCTGGAACGGCTTTTCCTGGACGAGGGCTTCGCCCGGCTGACCGTCGACGACCTGGCCAGCAGGCTGCAGTGTTCGAAGTCGACGCTCTACGCGGTGGCCGGCAGCAAGGAACAGCTCGTCGTCGTCGCCGTCCGGCACTTCTTCCAGGAGGCGACCGCCCGGGTCGAGGAGAAGGTCGGGCCGATCACCGATCCCCCGCAGCGCATCGCCGAGTACCTGGCCGGACTGGGCTCCGAGCTGCGCCGGATGTCGCCGGAGTGCTACGCGGACCTGCTCACGTTCGAAGCCACCACCGAGCTGTACGCCCGGCATTCGCTGGCCGCCGCGCACCGCGTGCGGGAGTCCATTCAGGACGGTGTGGCTTCGGGCGCGTTCCGCGCCGTCAACGCGGACTTCGTCGGTGCCGCGGTCAGCCTGCTCATCGACGGCATCCAGCACGGCGAGCTGCTGGACCGGTCGGGACTGTCCATGGCCGACGCCTACACCGAACTCGGGGCGCTGGTGCTCGCCGCGTTGACCAACCAGGCCGGGAAGTAGCGGCCTCACCTCCGCCAGGGCTTGCGCGGTCGCGTCGTCTGTGTCTAACGTACGAAATCGGGTACTGAAGTATTCGATCTAGTACCCACTCCTTCCGGCGAAAGCGGAGGCGGCGATGCCTGCACGCACGGACACTGACCGGCGCCACGAAGTCGTGCTCCGGCGCGACGTCCGGATTCCCACGCCCGAGCCGGGAGTCACGCTTTCGGCCGACCTGTTCCTGCCCGACGGCCCGGGCCCGTTCCCGCTGCTGGTCACCGTCCTGCCCTACCGGCGGGACGTCGCGGCGCTCAACGGCTCGCCCACCGAACGCTGGTTCGCCGAGCGCGGCTACGCGTCCCTGCTCGTCGACCTGCTCGGCACCGGCTCGTCCGACGGCGTCCAGCGGCCGCCGTTCGACCCCGGCGAAGCCGACGACGCGCTCGACGCCATCCGCTGGGGCGCCGCGCAGGAGTGGTGCACCGGCGCGGTCGGCATGTGGGGCGGGTCCTACGGGGCCATCACCACCCTGCGCGCCGCCGCCCGGCGACCGGCGGCCCTGCGCGCGGTCATCGCGCTCGAAGGCCCGACCGATCCCGGGCACCAGTTCGTCCACCCGGGCGGGACGCGCGGCGCGTTCTCGCCACTGGCGTCCTGGTCGGTGAGCACGTTGTTCAACCAGCTCCTGCCCCCGGTGGACGACTTCGCCGACCCGGACGAGCAGGCGCGCTGGCACCGCCGCCTGACCTTCGCGCCCTACGTCCTCGACCTCTTCCGCAACGGCCCGGGATCGCCGGTCTGGCCCCGGCGCCGGATCGACGTCGCCGCCGTGGCGGTCCCGGCCCTGTGCGTCGCCGGCTGGCGGGATCTCTTCGTCGACGGCGCGGTTCGCGCGTACGAAGAGCTCCGCGGCACCAAGGCCCTGATCGCCGGGCCGTGGATGCACGTCATGCCGCAGGAGTGCCCGGTGACGCCGATCGACTTCCTCGAGATCGCCCGGTCGTGGTGGGACCGCTGGCTGCTCGGCGCCGGCGCGGGCGAGGACACCCCCGAAGTCCGGGTGTACGCGCAGGGCGCGCGGCCGCGCTGGCTCGGCTTCGATTCCTGGCCACCCGAAAGCACCGTGCGGATCGAAGACCTCGCCGGCTGGCAGCGGTCCGCGCCGCCCGAGCCGGATCCGGCCACCGGCCTGCAGTCCGGGCTGTGGTCGACCCCCGCCGGGCAGTTCGGGCTGCCCATGGACCAGCACGGCGACGACAGCCGCAGCCTCTGCCACACCTCGCCGCCGCTGTCCCGGCCGTGGCTCATCGCCGGCCGGCCGTCGGTCACGCTCACCAGGGGGTGGCCGCGGGTGTCGGTGAAACTGACCGACGTCGACCCCGCCGGGCGGTCGGTGCTGATCTCCGCGGGCCTCGCCTGCGCGGGCGAAGCGGACGGCGACCTGACCGTGCCGCTGAACCCGACCGCCTACGAAGTCGCGGCGGGCCACCGGATCCGGGTCGTCGTCGCCCCCGGCGACTTCCCCCGCGTGTGGCCGCAGGAGCCGCCCGACGGGTGGCCGGAGGCCCACACGCTCACGCTCCCGCTCGCGGACGCCACCCGCGGGAAAGCGTGCCCGATGCCGGAACCGGCCGAGCCCGCGCTCGCGGACCTCGAAGAGCAGCCGGCCGGCCCTGCCGGAGCGGAAGCGTCCTGGGAGGTCACCGAAGACCTGCTGCGCGAAACGGTTTCCCTGCGCCTGGCGGGCGGCAACCGGATCCGGCCCGAGGACGTGCCCGGCGGACGGCACACCCTGAGCGTGGACCAGGAACTCGTCGCCACGGCGCACCGGCTCGACCCCGCCGAGTCGACCGTCACCGGCCGCATCACCGGCACCGTCGACACCGCGACCGGCGCCCACGTCGTCGTCGAGGTCTCGGTCACCGCGACCGCGACCACCCTCGACGCCCGCGGAAAGGTCGTCCAGGACGGCGTTTCCCTGCTCGACCGGCACTGGCGCGGCTGAACCCGCCGGTCCTGAAGCGAAAGGTGCTCCATGTCCTCCCCTGCCGTCCTTTCCCGCCGCGACTTCACCGTCGGCGGCCTGCTGCTCGCCGCCGGCCTGGCCGCCGGCGCGTGCGGCGGGCCGGCCGGTCCGCCCGCCGCGGACCGCACCCTGCGCATCGGCCAGTACTGGCCGCCGACCAGCCTCGACCCGGCGAAGGCGGGCGGGGAGTCGCAGTTCTTCCTGCAACCCGCCTACGACCCGCTGATCTACCGGGCGGCCGACGGCAGCTACCAGCCCCGGCTCGCGACGGCGTGGCGCTACCTGGGCACCGGCAACACCGCCTTCGAACTCACCCTGCGCAGCGGCGTGACCTTCAGCGACGGCACACCGCTGACCGCCGAGGGCCTGAAGACCAGCATCGAGCACTTCCGCCGGTCCGCCGGGCAAGCCGCGGCGTTCCTCGCCCCGATCGCCACGATGACCACGCCGGAACCGCTGGTGCTGCGCCTGACGCTCGACCAGCCGCACCCGCTCCTGCCGACGCTGTTCACCCAGGACTTCCTCGCCGGCGACGTGATCAGCCCGGCGGGCGCCGCCGCGCCGGCGGACCTCGCGACCCGGACCTCCGGCGCCGGGCCGTACGTCCTCCTGCCCGGGGAAACCGTCGCCAACGACCACTACACCTACGGGCCCAGCCCGAAGTATTGGAACCCGGCGGGCCGGTTCTACGACAAGATCACCGTCAAGGTGCTGCCCAACGAGAACACCGCCCTCGCCGCCCTCAAGACCGGCCAGGTCGACGTCGTCGCCGGCAGCTACGCCATCGCCGACGGCGCGAAGGCCGCCGGGTTCGCGGTGGCGGCCAGCCCCGCCATCGTGATGGGCCTGCAGCTCAACGACCGGGCCGGCACGCTGTCGCCGCCGCTGGCCGACGTGCGGGTCCGGCAGGCGCTCAACTTCGCGGTCGACCGGGCCAAGATCACCTCGGCCCTGCTCGGCGAATACGGCATCCCCGTCGACCAGCCGTCGGCGCCGGGCGAGGACGGCTACAGCGCACAGCCCTTCTACACCCACGATCCCGGCCGGGCCCGGCAGCTGCTGGCCGACGCCGGGCACGCCGGCGGCTTCGACCTGCCGGTGGTGATCCCGTCCACGCCCGCGTTCCCCGGCGACCTGGCCCAGGCCATCGCGTCGGACCTGAAGCAGATCGGGGTCACGCTGCGGATCGCGGCGAAGGAGCCCGCCACCGCCAACACCGCGCTGACCCAGTACCCGGCCTCCAGCATGGGCTGGGGCGTGCTGCCCGCCTACTTCATGGGCCGCGGGCTCTGGCTGAAGGAGGCGATCGGGATGAATCCGTTCCACAGCAGCGATCCCGAGCTGGAACGCCTCGACCGGCAGGCCGCGGCCGCCGACGCCGCCACCCGGCCCGCCCTCGACAAACAGATCGTCCGGCGCGTGGTCGAGCTCGGCTGGTTCCTGCCGGTGTGCCTGAGCCCCGGGCTGCTGTTCTACCGCGACACCGTGGGCGTCGACCCGGTGCCCGGCAAGCCGTTCCCCAGCGTCGCCGCCTGGCACCCGGTGGACCGGGCATGACCGAGCCGGACCCGGTGTTCCCGCCGTACTTCCGGTGGGGCGTCGCCACCGCCGCCTACCAGATCGAAGGCGCGTGGGACGCCGACGGGAAAGGACCGTCCAACTGGGACACCCGGGCGCACCGGCCGGGCGGCCTCGCCGGCGGCGCCACCGGCGACGTCGCCTGCGACCACTACCACCGGCTGGCCGAGGACCTCGACCTGATGGCCGGGCTCGGCGTCGGCAGCTACCGGTTTTCCGTGTCCTGGCCGCGGGTCCAGCCCGCCGGCCGGGGCCGGTGGAACCGGCGCGGGCTGGACTTCTACGACCGCCTGGTCGACGGGCTGCTGGCCCGGCGGATCGAGCCGATGCTCACGGTCTACCACTGGGACCACCCGCAGGCGATCGAGGACGCCGGCGGCTGGGCCGACCGCGACACCGCGAGCCGCTTCGCCGACTACGCCGAGGGGCTCGCCGTCCGCTACGGCGACCGCGTCCGGCGCTGGATCACGCTCAACGAACCGCTTTCCGTCATGCACGCCGAGCTGACCGGCCCGCCGGGGCCGCCGGTGCGGCGCCACGGGCTGCGGGTCGCTCACCACCTGGTGCTCGGGCACGGCCTGGCCGTCCCGCGCCTGCGGGCCCACGTCACCGGCGCGGAGATCGGGATCAGCCTCAACCTGGCCGGCACGACGCCGGCCACCGACCGGCCGGCGGACGTCGCCGCGGCCGCGCGGGCCGAGGCCTACGAGGACCGGCTGTTCCTGGATCCCTTGCTGCGCGGGGACTTCCCGCACCTCGACGGCAAGCCGGTGCTCGAAGCGGGCGACGCCGACCGCGCCATCATGGCCGCGCCGCTCGATTTCGTCGGGGTCAACTGGTACGCCCCCGCGCACGTCGCCGCGTCGGAGTCCGGGGTGTTCGGCTACACCCGCGTGCCGGTGCCCGGCGCGAGCACGAACCTGCTCGGCTGGCCGGTGGTCCCGGAGCGGTTCGGGGCGCTGCTGGCCTGGCTGCGCCGCACCTACCCGGACCTGCCGCCGATCCAGATCACCGAGAACGGCTACGCCGGCCTGGACGAGCCGGACGGCACCGGCTCGGTCGAGGACCTGCCGCGCATCGCCTACCTGCGGGAGTGCCTGCGCCAGGTCCGCGCCGCGCTCGACGCGGGCTCGGACATCCGCGGCTACCACGTCTGGTCGCTGCTCGACAACCTCGAATGGGACCACGGCTACCGCCCCCGCTTCGGGCTGGTGCACGTCGACTTCACGACGCTCGCCCGCACGCCCAAGGCGTCCTACCGGTGGTACCGGCAGTTCCTGGACGTCCAGCGGCGGGACGGGAAGGACGGGCTGCGGCCATGCTTCGGTTGATCGCGCATCGCCTGGTGGTGTCGGTGGCGCTCGTCTTCGTCGTTTCGCTGGCGGCGTTCCTGCTGCAGTCCGCCGCGCCCGGCGACCTCGCCCGCGCCATCCTCGGCCAGAACTTCAGCGCCCCGGCCTACGAACAGCTGCGCCACCAGCTCGGCCTCGACCAGCCCGTGCTGGCCCAGTACGGGCAGTGGCTGCGGGACGCGCTGCACGGCGACCTCGGCACCTCGCCGATCAGCGGGCTTTCCGTGGCGGACGAGATCGCCGGCCGGCTGCCCGTCACGCTGTCGCTGATCGGCTGCGCCACCGCGGTGACCGCGTTCGTCGGCGTCACCCTCGGCGTCGTCAGCGCCGTCCACGGTGGCCGGATCGGCCGGGTCGTCGACGTGCTTTCGCTGATCGGGTACGCGCTGCCCAGCTTCTGGTTCGCGCTCACGATGGTGACGCTCTTCGCGGTCACCGTCCAGCTGCTGCCCGCCACCGGGTACGTCTCCTTCGGCACCTCACCCGCCGGGTGGGCGCGCAGCCTGGTGCTGCCGGTGGCGACCCTGGCGCTGCCGGGGATCGCCGTGTTCGCCAAGCAGACCCGGGACGCGATGCTGGACGCGCTCTCGCGCGACTACGTGACGGCGTTGCGCGCCCACGGCGTCCCCGAGGGGTCGGTGGTGCTGCGCCACGCGCTGCGCAACGCGGCGATCCCGGTGGTGACCCTCGTCGGGCTGACGTTCATCGGGCTGCTGAGCGGGACGGTCTTCGTGGAGTCCGTCTTCGCCATGCCGGGCCTGGGCGGGCTCGCCGTCCAGGCCACCTCCCTGCACGACATCCGGATGATCCAGGGCGTGGTGGTGGTGTTCACGGTGATCGTCGTCGCGGTCAACCTCGTGGTGGACCTGGCCTACGGCTGGCTGAACCCGAAGGCGCGGGTCCGGTGACCGCCGGCATCGAGGACTTCGTCGCCCGGGGCGTCCGGCCCGGACGGCGGTGGCTCGCCACGCTGCGCCGCCCGCTCGCCCTGCTTCCCTTGTGCTACCTCGTGCTGCTGGTGGCCGGTTCGGTGCTGGCGCCCGTCCTCGCGCCGTACGACCCGGGTGCGACCGACCTGGACCAGGTGCTCGCCGGGCCGGGGCGGGCGCACCCGCTGGGCACCGACGCGCTCGGCCGCGACGTGCTGACGCGGCTGATGTACGGCGGCCAGATCAGCCTGCTGCACGCGGCGATCGTCGTCGCCACGGTGGTCGGGGTGGGCGTCACCAGCGGTGTTCTGGCCGGGTACCTGGACGGCTGGTTCGACCGGGCGTTCACCTGGGTGGTCGACGTGCTGCTCGCGATCCCGGTCCTGATGACGCTGCTGGTCGTGCTGGCCGTCGTCGGCGAGCACCAGACCGTCGTGATGATCGCGCTGGGCATCCTCGTCTCGCCGGGGCTCGCGCGGGTGGTCCGCGGCGCCACCCTGGCCGTGCGCAAGGAGCTCTACGTCGCCGCGGCGCGGGTGTGCGGGCTGCCGCACCGCCGGATCGTGGTGGCGCACATCCTGCCGCGGATCGCCGGCCCGGTCATCGTCCAGGTGTCGCTGCTGGCCGGCGGCGCGCTGCTGATCGACGCCGGGCTCAGCTACCTCGGGTTCGGCGCGCAGCCGCCGGATCCGACGTGGGGCGACATGATCGCGCAGGCGGCGGCGGTGATCGACCGGCAGCCGTGGCTGCTGGTGCCGCCGGGGGTCGTGCTCGGCCTGGCGATCCTGGCCTTCGGCTTGCTCGGCGACGTCGTCCGCGACGCGACCGCCGACCGCGCGGAACCGCTGCGCGACCGCCTGCACCGCGCGCACCGGGCGGCCGCGCCGAAGCTGACGCCGCACGCCGAGCCGTCCACGGCGCTGCTTTCCCTGCGGGACGTGGAGATCACGCTGTCCGAGGACCGGGTCGTGGTGACCGACCTCGACCTCGACATCGGCCACGGCGAGAGCGTCGCCCTGGTCGGTGAATCCGGCTGCGGCAAGACGATCACCGGCCGCGCGGTCCTCGACCTGCTCCCGGCGGGCGGCGCGGTCACCGCCGGGAGCCTCCGGTTCGACGGCGCCGACCTGGCGCTGGCCGGACCGCGGGCGGTGCGCCGGCTGCGCGGCTCGCGGATCGCGCTGATCTCGCAGGACCCGGTGGCGGCGCTGGACCCGGTGTTCACCGTGGCGAGCCAGCTCGACGAGCTGGTCCGGCTGCGCCGCGGCGGCACGCGGGCGTCGGTGCGCGAGCGCACGCTCGCGCTGCTGGCCGACGTCAACCTGACCGCCGACGTCGCCCGCCGCTACCCGCACGAGCTGTCCGGCGGGATGGCCCAGCGCGTCGCGATCGCCATGGCGCTGGCCGGGGAACCGAGCCTGCTCATCGCCGACGAGCCGACGACGGCCCTCGACGCCACGGTGCGGTCGGAGGTGCTCGGCCTGCTGGGGCGGCTGCAGGCCGAGCGCGGGATGGCGATCCTGCTCATCACGCACGACTGGTCGGTGGTCTCGGAGTTCTGCCGCCGGGCCTACGTCATGTACGCCGGGCACATCGTGGAGTCCGGCCCGGTCGGCGAGCTGCTGGACCGGCCCCGCCACCCGTACACCGAGGGCCTGCTCGGCGCGCTGCCGCGCCGGGCCCGGCCGGGCTCGCGGCTGCCCGCGATCCCGGGCTCGGTGCCGGACCCGGCGCACTGGCCGCGTGGCTGCCACTTCGCCCCGCGGTGCACCCTCGCGACGGCCGAATGCAGTGCGGCGCCGGTCCCGGTCTTCGAACCCGCTACTGGGCACCGGACTCGGTGCCTCCACCACGCCAAGCTGTCGCCGGGAGGGGAACGTGCCTCTGCTTGAACTCCACGACCTGTCGGCTGGCTACCGGCCCCGGCACCCGGTGGTGTCCGGCGTCCACCTCGTCGTCCGCGCCGGGGAGACGCTCGGCCTGCTCGGCGAGTCGGGTTCGGGGAAGTCGACCATCGGGCACGCGATCGTCGGCCTGGTCCACCCGTGCGGCGGCCGGATCCTGTTCCGCGGCGAGGACATCACGCACGCGGGCCTGCGGCGGCGGCGCGAGCTGAGCCGGCACCTGCAGATCGTGTTCCAGGACCCGCACGGCTCACTCAACCCGTCCCGCACGATCGGCAGTACGCTCGCCGAGCCGCTGCGGGTGGTCCGCCGCCTCCCCCGCCGCGCGGCCGAGGACCGGGTCGCGGCGGTACTGGACCGCGTCGGCCTGCCCCGCACCACGGCGACCCGCTACCCCGGCTCGTTCTCCGGCGGGCAGCTGCAGCGCATCGCCATCGCCCGCGCCCTGGTGCTGGAGCCGGAACTGGTGGTCTGCGACGAGCCGACCAGCGCGCTCGACCTGTCGGTGCAGGCCCAGATCCTCAACCTGCTGCTGGACCTGCAGCAGCAGCTGGGGCTGAGCTACGTGTTCATCTCCCACGACATCGACGTGATCCGCTTCGCCTGCCACCGCGTCGCCATCCTGCGCGACGGCCGCATCACCGAGCACGGCCCAGCCCGGCTCAGCTAGCGCGTCGTGAGTGTTTAGTCGGGTTAGAACCCTCCTAAACACTCACGACCAGCCGCGGCAGACCACTCAACCCGCGCCGACCTCCTCGAGCACCTTGACCGCGTGGCCGACGCCGTCCTCCGCGCGGATCAGCTCGCCCAGCTCCTTCGCGCGGGCCGGGGTGGTTCCCGCGACCGCGTCGCCGATCGCGCGGGCCAAGCCGTCCGCGGTCAGCTCCCGCAAGGGTTGCGGTGGCGGGGCCACCCCCAACGCGAACAGCCGGCGGCCGAAGTACGGCTGGTCGAACATGAACGGGCAAGCCACCTGGGGGCGCCCGGCCGCCAGCGCCGCGGCCGTCGTGCCCGCGCCGCCGTGGTGCACGACCGCGGCCGTGCGGGGAAACAGCCAGTCGTGCGGGGCCTCCGTCAGGCAGAACGCGTTGTCCCCCAGGCCGTCCGGCCGGATTCCGCCACGGCCGAGCGCGACGATCGCCCGGACTCCGGTGGCGCGCAACGCTTCCGCCACGATGCGGCCAGTGCGGGCCGGGTCGCTGCCGACCATGCTGCCGAACCCGACGTAGACCGGCGGCTCGCCGCCCGCGAGGAAGGCCGCCAGGTCGGGCGGCGCGGTCCACGGTGCCGGGGGCAGGAAGAAGAACCCCGGCGTGTGCACGTTTTCCGGGTACCGCGCCCCCGGCGGCAGCACGTGCCGGCTGAACGCCTGCAGCACCGGCGCCGGGCCGCCGCCGGGCCGTCGGAGGGGGTCGGCGGCGAACCGGCGGCGGGGCAGGCCGAGCCCGTCCCGCCGGAACCGCGCGGGACTGCCGGTCAGGGCCCGCACGAACGTCCTGGTCGACAGGTACGACACCCGGTTGAGCGCCGCGGGCAGCCGGTACGGGAACAGCGGGTCGGGGAACGACGGCGTCGGCACCCAGAACGGCTGCAGGCACACCGGGACCGCCGGGACGCCCAGCAGTTCGGCGATCGCGTGGCCGGGCACGTTGACCTGGTGCACGACGAGGTCGACGGCGCCGGCCGTCGTCCGGGCCAGTGCCGCGAGGTCGTCGAACACCCGCCGCATGGCGAGGCGGTTGCGGCGCGCCAGTCGCACGCCGAGCCGTTTCCCGCGCAGGCCGCGGAAGTTGCGTTCGACGGCCTCCCACGCCGCCCGGTCGTCGACCAGCTTGTTCGTCCCGTCGTCGAGCGGGAGCACCCGCGTGCAGTGGGCCTCGGCCACCGCGGCCGAAGACGCCGGCGCGGCCAGCACCACGTCGTGCCCGGCCCCGGTCAGCGCGGCAGCGAGCGCGGCGAACGGCTGGACGTCGCCGCGGCTGCCGTGGGTCAGCAGCAGAACCTTCACGGATCCCTTCCTCCCTAAGCCGAAGCACCGACGATGAGCAGCTGCTCGTGGAGCTCGCGGACCAGCCGGTCGACGTCGCCGCGGCTGAAGAACCGTTCGGTGAAGATGTGCAGCACGGTGAGCCGGTCGCGGTACGTCGAGACGTAGTAGCCCGGGAAGAAGGTGTCGCCGACCGTGTCGAGGATGTGGATCTCGGAGAACTCCAGCCCGGCGGGCGCCGGGAACTCTTCGACCACGCCGAGGTTGCTGATCAGCGCGTAGGAGAGGTTGCGCCCGAGCGCGTCCTCCATCGGCGCCGCTTCCCGGACGCCTTCCGGGCCCGCCAGCACCTCGTCCATCCGGGCCTTGACCTCGCGGCCGACCAGGACCGGGCTCAGCCGCGGGGAAACGCCCGTCTCGGCCACGTACGACATCATGAAGTTGGTCGTCTCCAGCTCGCCCACCGGCGGGTCGACGCGGCGGCGGAAGTCCACCGGCGAGACGCAGTACATCGGCACGGTCTCCCGCCCGCCCGCCAGCACGCGCTGGGCGAGCAGGATCGCGCCGGCGACCAGGCCGTGCACCGTCGTCTCGTACCGGCGGGCCGCGCGCTTGAGCCACTGCGTCTCCGCGACGCCGAGCCGGAGGTAGCCGCTGAACAGGCCCGCCGGCGCGGCCGACGGCTCGGGCGGGGTCGCGGAGTGGAACAGCCGCCGGTCGTACGGGATGAGGCCGAGCCGCTCGTGGAAGAGCGCGGCGGGCGGCGCCGGCAACGCCGTGCCCGGCTCGCTCACCGGCTCCTCCCCCGACGCGAACGCGGTGAACACCCGCAGCAGCTCCCGGAAGGTGCCGAGCCACGCGTTCGCGTCGGTGATCGAATGGTCGGTACGCAGGGCCACGTACCCGTGCGCGTCCCCCTGGACGAGCACGAGGTCGGCGACCCCGGCGGTGGCGTCCCACGGCAGCGCGGCGATCCGGGCCAGCGCGTCCGCCCCGTCCGGCAGGACGATCAGCTCCGGTTCGTGGTCCGGGGCGACGGCCAGCACGGCCTCCGGGGAGGTCCCGCGGACCCGGGCGCGCAGCACCGGGTGGACCGCGCACAGGTGCCGGAACGCACGGGCGAGCACGACGGGGTCCAGCTCGCCGTCGTACTCCGCGGCCATGATCACCACGCGGTCGAGGTGGGCCAGCTCCAGGTAGTTCAGCGGACGTTCGAGCCCGGTCAGGTCCATTTCCACTCCCGCGTGAAGAACTGCGTGCCGTTGACGAGCACTTCGGCCGTGACGGCGGCGTCGGCGGCCCCCATGTCGATGCCGGCCCGGACGACGACCCGGTCGCCGTCCGGGGTTTCGGCGGTCTTCTCCCCCTTCGCCGTCATGCGCGCCGCCGCCGGGTGGTGCTCCGGCACGCCCAGGTCGACCTGCGTGGTCATCGCGAGGAAGTCCCGGTCGTCGCCGGGGACCCGGATCCGGTCGCGCTTTTCCACGGTCAGCCGGACCGACGAGCGCAGGTGGTCGCGGGCGATTTCCCAGCGGTCACGCCCGGGGCCGGGCGGGCTCCGCCGGTCCGGCGGCGGAACCGCCACGTCGGTGAGCGCCGCCGGATCGGCCGCGGGCAGGCTCAGCGTCGTGGCGTGGTGGCCTTCGTACTCCTCGGCGGCGAGACCGACGTAGTCGCCGGGGCCGCGGATCACGCGGACGCCGAGCAGTCCCGGCTCCTCGGCGGGCCACAGCCGCGGGATGTCCGCTTCGGCCAGCACCAGCCGCACGCGGTGGCCCGCGGCGACCCGGTAGCACGTCGGGTCGAGCGGCACCTGGACGACGTCCTCGCGCCGGGCCAGATCCACGGTGCCCGCGGCGATGAGCAGCGAGCGGTCCTGTTCGTCGACGTCGGTCACCTTGAGCACGCACCGGGTCGCGGTGGTGCCGGGGCCCAGCAGCAGCCGCACCGACGGCCGGCCGGCGATCAGCAGCGGCTCCGGCAGCGGCGCGCTGGTGAACGCGAGCGTCCGGGCGTCGTCGTCGTGCTGGTCGAGCGGGTAGCCGAAGCGGTCGGTCGGGTGCTTCGTCAGGCCGCTCAACGCGCCCACGGTCGGGTCACCCCGGCCGGTGACGGTGGCGGCCGCCGACGGGCGCCCGCCCGGCGCGGACCGGTACAGGTGCCCGGTGCGGGAGGCGACGAAGACGTGGTCGGCCTTCTTCTCCGGCGGCCACTGCCCGGCGCGGACCCAGCGGGCGCCCGCGCCCTGGACGAAGAAGATCGCCGTCCGCTCGCGATTGCCCGCCCGCGGTGCCCGGCCGTGCAGCCACCGGTCCCACCACGCGCAGGCGAGCACCGCCGACGGGAACGGCTCGACCGCCGCCACATCCGGGAAGGTGTGCAGCCACGGGCCGGCGATCAGCTGTTTCGGCGCCCGGATCTGCTGGTAGGCGGTGATCATCCCGTCGCAGAACAGGTCCCGCCAGCCCGCGACGCACAACGACGGCACGGTGATCCGGCGCGCGTCGATCCGGCGTTGCGCCCAGACTTCGTGCCCGGGCGGGTGTTCCCAGGCGTCGGCGAACCACGGCTCGAACTTCTCCAGCCGTTCCTTCCACACGCTTTCGTAGGTCTCGCGGTCGTGGTCCCGCAACGGCGGCAGCAGGGCGCAGAAGATGTGGTAGAGGCTCAGGTGCCCGAACATCCCGATCCCGCCGCGCAGGCCGGCCGGGTGCACCAGGTCGCGTTCGACGTCGGTCCAGCCCATCACCGGGAAGATCGCCTTCAGCGCGGGCGGTCGCTCCGCGGCGACGGCCAGCGTCGTCATGCCGCCGTGGGACAGGCCCCACATGCCGACCCGGCCGGTGCACCACGGTTGCGCGGCGGCCCACTGCACCACCGAAACGCCGTCGGCGACCTCGCCCGGGCTCAGCAGGGGCCGTGGTGTTCCCTCGGACGTCCCGATGCCGAAGCAGTCGACGTAGAGCACCGCGTAGCCGCGTTCGGCGAAGTAGCGCAGGTACCGGCTCGCCGCGATGCCGCCGAGACCGTCCTTGCGTCCGGTGTGGAGGGTCACCAGCACCGGCACGCGGTGGGCCGTCTTGGGCAGGTAGAGATCGGCGCCGAGGGTCAGCCCCGGCTCGCTCGACGGGATGCGCACGTCGCCGCGGAACTCGACTTCGTGGCGAGGCGGCCCGGAGCGCGGCACCCGGATCACCGGGCCTCCCGCGGCTTGCGCGGGCGCGTCCAGCGCAGTGTCGCCCCACCCCAGCTCATGCCGCCGCCGAAGGCCACGAGCAGGACGACGTCGTCGTCGAACAGCCGCCCGGAGCGCACGGCGTCGTCGAGGGTGATCGGGACCGAGGCCGCGCCGGTGTTGCCGTAGCGCTCGACGGTCAGGTGCATCTGCTCGGGGCGCAGGTCGAGGGTCTTGGCCAGGTCCTCGAGCATCCGGCCGTTCGCCTGGTGCGGCACGATGAGGTCGATCTCCGAGACCTCGAATTCCGCCGACTTCGCGACGTCGACGACGAGGTCGGGCAGCACCCGCGAGGCGAGGTCCTTGACCTGCCTGCCGCGCATGGCGAAGTAGTGCTCGCCCGCGGCGACGGTGGCCGCGCTCGCCGGACGGCGGCTGCCGCCGCCGGGCACGGTCACGAAGTCGGCCGTCGTCCCGTCCGAACCGAGCGCGCTCGACAGCAGCCCGCGGCCGTTGCCGCGCTTGCCGAGCACGACCGCCCCGGCCCCGTCGCCGAACAGCACGCAGGTGCGCCGGTCCTCGTAGTCGAGGATGCGCGAATACGTGTCCGCGCCGATGACCAAGGCGTTGCGGGGCAACGGGTCGGCTTCGAGGAGCGCGTGCGCGGTGACGAGCGCGTAGACGAAGCCGCTGCAGACGGAGTCGACGTCGAACGCCGCCGCGCGCTTCGCACCGAGGTTGGCCTGGACCGCGCACGCGGTGGCCGGGATCGGCTGGTCGGGCGTCGAAGTGGCGACGATCAGCAGGTCGATGTCGGTGGCCGAGAGGTTCGCCGCCAGCAGCGCCTGCTCGGCGGCCCGGGTGGCCAGGTCCGAGGTCGCCTCGTCCGGCGCCGCGACCCGGCGCTCGGAGATGCCGGTCTTGTCGAAGATCCACTGGTCGCCGAGGCCGAGCCGACGGCCCAGTTCGGCACTGGTGAGCACGGATTCCGGCAGGTACGAGCCGGTCCCGAGGATGGCGGTGTTCATGGGCGCCTTTCTATTCCGCGAATTTCGTCCGGTCGCACCAGACGAAGACGGCGCCGTCTTCCGGTACTCCAGGGGAACTGTCTTGGGGAACGAAGTGCTCGTACCCGGCCCGGAACGGGATCTTCAGCCGGTCCGGCGAGAAATCGGCGAGGCGGACGAGCACCGTCGCGGGCATTCCGTCGGGTGCTCCGTGCAGGGTCACTTTCACGGTCGGCTCGGCAGAGCCCATGGCCTGGTTCACCTCTCCGTCATCCGACGCGCCGCTGGTAGGCGCGGATCGCCAAGGGGAAGAACACGAGCAGCACGCCGGCCGACCAGGCCAGCGCACCGGTGAGCGGTCCCGCGACGGGGCCGCCGTTCAGCAGGCCGCGCACGGCGTCGGCGAGCAGGCTCACCGGGTTGACGCCCGACCACGCGCGCAGCCAGCCGGGCATGCTCGCCGCGGGCACGAACACGCTGCTGGCGAACACCATCGGCATGAACAGCGCGACGGCGCTGCCCTGCACGGCGTCCCGATCACGCAGCACCATGCCGAGGAACACGGTGACCCAGCAGAAGCAAAGCCCAGCGGTGACGAGGATCGCCGTCGCGGCCAGCACTTCGAGCGGCCCGGTCCGGACGCGGTAGCCCAGGGCCGTGCCCGCCGCCAGCAGGACGGCGACCGCGACGAAGTACCGGACCGCACCGGCGAGCACGACCCCGGTCAGCGGCGCCGACCGGGCGATCGGCATGCTGCGGAACCGGTCGAACACCCCGGTGCCGCAGTCGCTGTTCAAGCCGACCCCGGCCGAGAGGGTGGCCATCAGCACGCTCGGCACCATCAGCCCCGGCACGAGGTCCGGCAGGTAGGCGTCCGTGCTGCCGGCGATGGCCCCGCCGAACAGGTACCCGAACATGACGAGGAACAGCAGCGGCTGCACGGTCACGTCGACGAGGTGCTCGGGGTTGCGCCGGATCTTGCGCACCCCCCGCCCGGCGAGGATCAGCCCGTGCCGGACGGCTTCGGCGGGAGCGACCCGGCCGCTCATCGCGCACCTCCTTCGTGAGCCGTGGGGAGCGCCGGCTTTCCGGTCAACGCCAGGAAAACCTCGTCCAAGCTCGGCAGCCGCAACGCCAGCTCGGCCACGGCCAGTCCGTGCCGCACGGCTTCCGCGGGAGCTACCCGGCCGCTCACACCGCACCTCCTTCCCGCACCGCGGGCGCCTCCGGCCGCGCGGACTTTCCCGTCAAGGGCCGCCCCGCGGGAGCTACCCGGCCGCTCATCGCGCACCTCCTTCGTGGGCCGTGGGGAGCGCCGGCTTTCCCGTCAACGCCAGGAAAACCTCGTCCAGGCTCGGCAGCCGCAACGCCAGTTCGGCCACAGCAAGCCCGGCCCGGTCCAGCTCACGGACCAAAGTGGACAGCACCATCGGGTCGGCGGCCGGGGCGGTGAGCAGGCCGGTGCCCGCGTCGCGGGTCGGCGTGACGCCGGTCAGCTTGGCCAGGACGCGGGCGGTCGCGTCGAGGTCCTCGGCGATCGCGGGCCGGACCTGCACCGTGCGGTCGCCGATCCGGCGCTTGAGCTCGGCGGGGCTGTCGTCGGCGACCACCCGGCCCGCGTCGAACACCGTGACGCGGTCGGCGAGGCGGTCCGCCTCCTCCAGGTACTGCGTGGTGAGCAGCACCGTGACGCCTTCGGCCACCAGCTCCCGCACCACCTGCCACAGCTCGCGCCGGACGTGCGGGTCGAGCCCGGTCGTCGGCTCGTCGAGGCAGAGGACCCGGGGCCGGCCGACCAAGCTGGCGGCCAGGTCGAGCCGGCGGCGCATGCCGCCGGAGTACGTCGCCGCGGGCCGGGTGGCGGCGGTGCCGAGCTCGAAGCGCTCGAGCAGCTCCGCCGCCCGGTCCCGCGCCACCGGGCGGGACAGCCCCAGCAGGCGGCCGAACAGCACCAGGTTTTCCGTGCCCGTCAGGTCCCCGTCGACCGACGCGTACTGGCCGGTGAGCCCGAGCAGCGCGCGCACCCGCGCCGGTTCGCGCGTCACGTCGAGCCCGCCGACCTGGACCAGGCCGTCGTCCGGCCGCACCAGCGTGGCCAGTATCCGGACCACGGTCGTCTTCCCGGCACCGTTCGGGCCGAGCACGCCGACCACGGTGCCCGCGGCGGCGGTGAATCCGACCCGGTCGAGCGCCGTGGTCCGCCCGAACCGCTTGACCAGGTTTTCCACCCGGATCATCGGCGGCACTTTCCCTCCTTCGCACGTTTTGTTTTCCGGCTGGAATCCATGATTCACCGGACGACGTGCCTGCCGATATCCGAAAAACGAAAGAAAGGCGCGGAATTCAGCGCCGGAGCGTTTCCGACGGCCGTTCACCGAATCGCTGCTGATAGCGCGCGGCGAAGTGCCCGGCGTGCAGGAAACCCCATTCCGCGGCCACCTCGGTCACCGTGACGGCGTCGGACTGGGCCGCGCGCAGCTGGTCGCGCACCCCGCGGAGGCGGGTCTCGCGCAGGTACTCCATCGGGCCCATCTTGAAGTGCTTGCGGAAACCCAGCTGCAGCGACCGCTCGGTGACGTCGGCCTCCCGCGCCAGGCTCGCCGTCGTGTGCTGCCACTTCGGGTGGTTGGCGATCCACTCCAGCGCGATGCTGACCGCGCGGGTGGGGGCGGCCGGGACCTCGCCGTCGAGCATCCGGGTGTAGTTGCTGGGCTGCCCCATCAGCAACGCGGTGACCAGCGTGCGCTCGAACGTCTCGGCCACCGCGCGCCGCTCGATCAGCGACCCGGGCCGCTCGAGCTCGGCCACCAGCATCCGCAGGCCGCGCAGCCAGCTGCTGCCGTTGCCGGAGCCGACGGTCATCGCGGGGGCGAACCGCAGCGGCCGCCGCAGCGGCGCGCCGAGCAGGTCGCTCAACCGGGCCTCCAGCCCGGTCCGCTCCAGCCGCACGACCAGCTGCGTGCAGTCACCCGGCCAGCGCAGCGCCACCGGGTCACCCGGCGAGAGCACCCCGGCGGTCGCGGTGCTCAGCCGCACCCGGTCGTTCCCGCAGCACGCCTCGGCTTCGCCGGCCAGCGGAACCAGCACGGTGAAGAACGATTCGGCGGGTCCGGAAGCGACACGCACGGTTCCGCCGTAACTCAGCGCGCTCACCGACAGATCGCACAATCGCGCGTAGTGCATTCGCGCGTCCAGCCGCGAATCGCCACCGAGCACCCGCAGGGTGTGCGGCGTCCACACCCGGCTCACCTCGGCACGCACATGATTCGGGTCACGAGAACGGAAGAGCTCGTAACGCGCGAGCGGCATTCCCGACGCGGAGCCCTCTTCCCTGGGCAAAACCGACCTCCGTCCACTGTTCAGCGAATTCGTCCGAACCGGAAGCGGCGTCATCGCGCACTCCGGGGGCACCACAGCAGGGGCATTACAGCCGGGGCCGCGAATGCGGGACCGCACCGGCCACGGACATCGTATTGCGGTCGCGTCGGCGCCCGCATCGGTCGAAAGAACGAACATCGACGATTTCACACGATGCCGAGGTCCCGCGCGAAGGCGGCCAGCTGGGTACGGCTGCGCAGGTCGAGGCGGGCCAGCATGCGGGACACGTGGGTCTTGACCGTCGACTGGCTCAGCCCCAGCTCCGCCGCCACCTCCAGGTTCGAGCAGCCTTGCGCCACGAGCCGGAGCACGCTCAGTTCCCGTTCGGTCAACGGAACCTGCGGCGGCTCCCGCGGCCGCAGCGGCGCCCGCGCGCGGAGTTCGTCGAGCAGGTCGCCGGCCGCGGGCGGGGCCAGCCAGGCCTCGCCCGCCGCGACCGCGCGGACCACGGCCGCCCACGGGCCGGTGCCAGCGCCGTCGACGACGTAGCCGCGCACGCCGGCCCGCGCGGCGGGCAGCGCGTCCGCCGGGTGGTAGGTGTCGGCCACGAGCACGACGGCGGGCGAGCGGGCGGCGCGCACGATGTCCCCGATGGCCGTGACGCCCTCCTCGCCGAGCACGGCCCGGTCGAGCACCACCACCGACGGCGCGAACTCCGCGAGCTCGGTCACGACACCGCTCCAGCTCGCGGCGCCGCGGTACCGCACCTCGATGTCGGCCTCCGCGGCGAGCAGCCGCCCGATCCGGCGGGACCGGTGTGCGCAGGACAGGATCAGCAGGACGCGGATCACGACCTCGGCGTCCCACCCCCGCCGGGAGAACACGTTGAGGGGCAATGGTTCGGACCTATGGTCCCGATCAAGCCGCGTCACCTCCGGAGCCGGTTCGCCGTTGCTGGCGGAAAGTAGCGCAGCGACGACGGAGCGCACCAGCGGCACACCGTGGATCTTCGTCCCATTCCCGCACACCACCGGTTCGCCGGATCCGCCACTGCGCCGTCCGGCCGCCCTGGACCCGGCAGAAGGGCGCAGCGCCCGGGAAGGGGCTCACGCGACCTGCGGCTCGGCCTCCACCTGCCGCGACCGGTCGCGCTCGGCCCAGCGCACCACCGCGGGGACGGCCAACCCGGTGGCGGCGAAGATGCCGCCGATCACGAACCAGCCCGGGGTGCCCCACGTGATGCACAACGCGATCAGCACCGCCGGCCCCAGCGTCACGCCGAGTCCCAAGCCCATCCCGAACAAGCCCTGGTACTGGCCGACCGCGTGCGGGGGCGCCAGGGTGAAGGACAGCTCGAAGCCGCCCGCGGCCTGCCAGAGCTCGCCGACCGTGTGCACGACCACCGCGGCCAGCAGGAAGACGAGCGCCAGCCACGTCGGGGCGCCCGCCATCGCCGCGATCGCCACGCACGCCGCGAAGAACGCGAAGCCGGCCCGCCGGAACGCCACCGCGCCCGCGCGGGTCGTGTCGATCCGGCGGCTGGCCCGGACCTGGAAGAACACCACGATCACGGTGTTGACCACCAGCACGCCGGATACCGTCCAGTTCGGCGCCGTCGTCCGGGCGACCAGCCACAGCGGGACCGCCGCCGTGAGCACCCGGTACTGGATCGCCATCACGCCGTCCAGCAGCGTCAGCACCAGGTACGGCCGGTCCCGCAACGCGACCCACCTCGGGCCGGCACCCGCCGGTTTGGGCGGGACCGCCGGGAGGAACAGCACGATCGCCGTGCTCGCCGCGTAAGACAGCGCGCTGCCGCCGATCAGCAGCAGGTACGCGTTGCGCGTGTCGGCCGCGACGCCCCAGCCGGCCAGCAACGCCCCCACCGCGATGCCGAGGTTGGTCACCGAGCGCAGGTAGCCGCGGAACTCGGCGGGCCGGTCGCCGCCGTACTCCTGCACGAGCGGGCTGCGAGCCGCCGGCCCCGCGGTCTGGGCCGCGGCGCCGAGGCTTGCGAAGGCCACGAACGTCCAGAAGTCCTGGGCCAGGCACAGTCCCGTCATGGAGATCGCGCCGAGCACGAGCGTGAGCGCGTAGACGGTACGGGCGCCGTGGCGGTCGGCGAGGTGGCCGAACGGGATCCCGGCTGCGAGCGACACCGCGCCCGCGATGGTCAGCCCGGCGCCGACCTGGCCGGCCGGCAGCTGGACGACGCGGGTGAAGTACAGGACACCCGCGGTCAGGTAGACGCCGTAGCCGGTCATCGTGACCAGGGTCGCCACGGCCAGGAGCCGGGGTGGTCCGCCGCGGGGCAGGAGCGCGGGCATGGCAGGCCTTCCTCAGTGGTGGGACAGGGTGACGGCGCGGTCCTCGACGCCGGCTTCGGGCCGCGGCGGGGCGGCGGTCCACCGGCACAGGCCGACGCCGAGGTTCATGCCGCCGCCGAACCCCGCGAGCAGCACGACGTCGCCGACGTTCAGCGCGCCGGCGTGGTGGGCGGTGTCGAGCGTGATCGGCACGGACGCCGCGCCGGTGTTGGCGAAGCGGTCGACGGTCAGGTGCAGGGCGGCATTGGGCAGGTCGAGCGTCTCCCCCAGTTCACGCAGCATGACGCCGTTCGCCTGGTGCGGCACGAAGTGGTCGACGGCGGTGGCGGGCAGGCCGCTTTCCCGCAACGCCCCGGCGATCGCGTCGGGCACGTGCCCGGTGACGAACTCGCGCACGCCACGGCCGTCCATGCGGAAGAAGTGCTCGCCGTCCAGAACCGAACGCACCGACGCCGGGATGCGGCTGCCGCCGGCGCGCACGCCGATCAGGCGGTGGGCGTCGCCGTGTCCGCGCAGCCGCGTGCCGATGACGCCCCCTCCCGCCGGAACGGGGCCGAGCACGACCGCCCCCGCCCCGTCACCGAACAGGATCGCGGTCTTGCGGTCACGCACGTCCAGGATGCGGGAGTAGATGTCGGCGCCGATCACCAGCGCGTGCCCGCCGTCGCGCACCAGCCCCTGGGCCATCGCCAGCGCGTAGACGAACCCGCTGCACACCGCGTTGACGTCGACCGCCGAAGCCGAGCGGGCGCCGATCAGGTGCTGCACCAGGCTGGCCGTCGCCGGCTGCGGGTGGTCCGGGGTGGAGGTCGCGACGACGATGTGGTCGACGTGGTCCGGGCTCAAGCCCGCCGCGAGCAGGGCCCGGTCGGCCGCGATCGCCGCGAGGTTGGACGTCGCTTGCCCGGGTGCGGCGTGCCGGCGCTCGCGGATGCCGGTCTTGCGTTCGATCCACGCCGCGTCGACGCCCGCCGCCGGCGCGATCTCGGCGTTGGGGACCACGCGGTCGGGCAGATAAGAGCCGGTACTGAGAATGCCGATGTCGGTCATGTCGTCCTCGGTCAGCGCAGGGCCCACAGGCCCGGCAGGCGGTCGGGTTCGGACTCGGGCACGAACTTCACCGAGTCCACGAGGTCGGCGGCCAGCGCGCTGGCCGCTTCGGGCGTCTCGGCGCCGACGACGATCAGGCCGACGCGGTCGCCGGAGCGGTGCAAGGGCCTGATTTCGTCCCCGGGTCCGACGCCCAGTTCCGCGTGCAGGACGGCGGGGTGGGCGAGCACCTCGTCCCAGCCTTCGACGGCGGCCAGCCGCCCGGGCGGCGGTGTCAGGTACCGGACGGCGGCGCCGCGGCTCGGCGTCAGCGGGACGCCGGTGACCGGACGGCCGAGCATGTCGTCGAACACCAGCCCGTACAGCTCGAGGCCGGGGATGGCGTGGGCGAGCATGCGGTGGATCCAGTCGCCGCCGAAGCGGCCGTGCACCTCGCCGAGCACGACGCCGTCCGCGGTGAGCCACAGCTCGACGTGGAAGCCGCCGACGCGCAGCCCGAGCGTCTTCAGCGCGCTCGACACCTGGTCTTCGATCTCCCGGCGCCGGGCGTCCGGCAGCGGCGCGGGCAGCACGTGCCCGGTCTCGACGAAGAACGGCGGCGGCACCTTCTCCTTGGCCGTCACGGCGAGGATCTTCGGCTCACCCCCGAGGAAGACGCCTTCGACGCTGAACTCCGGCCCCTCGACGAACTGCTCGACGAGGAACGGCTTCGTGTCCGGCAGCAGGGCGATCGCCGCGGCCAGCCGCGCGGGCTCGGTCACCAGGCTCACGCCGGTGCTGCCCATGGCGTCCCGCGGTTTGACGATCCACGGCCCCGCGTACTCGCGCAGGAACGCCGCCGCCGCGGCTTCGTCGGCACACAACCGCACGACCGGCTGCGGGAACCCGGCGGCGGCCAGCGCTTCCCGGCAGGCGTCCTTGGTCCGGACGCGGTGGACGGCCTCCGGCGGGTTGCCCGGGGCGCCGACCGCTTCGGCCGTCTCGGCGACGGCGACCTGGGCCAGCTCCTGGAGCGCGTAAACGGCGTCGAAGTGCTCGTCCCGCGCCTTCGCCCAGGCCGCGGACTCGCCGGGCTTCAGGATGTCCACAGTGGACGTCTCCGAGGCCTTCCCGACGACGTCTTCGGTGGCGGCGAGGACCTCGGCGGTGTTGGTGACGTGCACGCGCAGGCCGCGCGCCGCGGCCTGGGCCAGTGCCTCGGCCGCCATGTCGAGGCTGAAGCTGAGCGGCCGGGCGCCCCCGACGAACAGCAGGGTTTCGGGCATGGGTTTCTCCTTCAGGGTTTCAAGGTGACCAGGACCTGTCCGGCGGTGACGTTCGCGTTGAGGGCGCAGGAAAGCCGCTCGACGGTCCCGGCGAACGGCGCGACGATGCGGTTCTCCATCTTCATCGCCTCGACGACCACCAGCAGCTCCCCCGGTTCGACCCGGGCCCCGGGTTCGCAGGCGACGCCGACGACGACCCCCGGCATCGGCGTGCGCACCGCGCCGTCGGAGGCGTCGCCGCCGCCTTCGTCGAAGGTGCGGCGCGCCAGGGCGACCCGGTGGCCGCCGAGGACGATCTCGTAGCCGCCCGCGGTGGGCAACCCCGTCCAGGGAGTGGTCCCGATCCGGCCGCGGACCAGCCCGTCCGGCCCGCGCTCGGCGGTTACGGCGTACCGGCGGCCGCCGGTTTCGACGTGCAGTCCGGCCCGGTCGCGGGCCAGCAGCCGGGCTTCGCGGTCGCGGCCGTCGTGGCGCAGCACGATCCGGCCGAGTGGCGCCTCCGGATCGAGCGCGGCGCGGTCGAACGCGCCGAGCGTGCCGGTCCACGGCGACGCACCCGTCTCCCGGAGAGGCACGGCCATGGCCGCCGCGCACGCGAGCGCTTGGGCGTCCCGGCTGTGCGGCACCGGGCGAGCGGTCAACGCGTCGACGAGGTGGGTGTCGACCCGGCCTTCGGCGACCCGCGGCTCGGCCAGCAGTTCGGCGAGGAAGCCGAGGTTGGTGGTCAGCCCGACGAGCGTGGTGTCCTCGATCGCCGCGCGGAGGCGAGCGAGCGCGGTGTCGCGGTCCGGACCGGCGGCGACCAGCTTCGCGACCATCGGGTCGTAGAAGCCCGGCACCGCGCCGGACTCGTCGAACGCGGCCTCGACGCGGACGCCCGCCGGCCAGCGGACGACCTCGGCGTGTCCCGGCGCGGGCCGGAACCCGTGCTCGGGGTCTTCGGCGTAGACCCGGCACTCGATCGCGTGGCCGGTGGCCCGGATTTGCCACTGCGGCAGCGGGAGCGGCTCGCCGTCGGCGGCGAGCAGTTGCCATTCGACCAGGTCGAGTCCGGTGATCTCCTCGGTGACCGGGTGCTCGACCTGCAGCCGGGTGTTGACCTCGAGGAAGAAGAACCGGCCGTCGCCGTCGAGGATGAACTCGAACGTGCCCGCCCCGACGTAGCCGAGCGCGGTGGCGCCGCGGACCGCCGCGTTCAGCAGAGCGTGGCGCGTCGTCGCCGGGAGGTGCGGGGCCGGGGCCTCCTCGACGATCTTCTGGTGCCGCCGCTGCAGCGAGCATTCGCGCTCGAAGAGGTGGACGACGTTCCCGTGGTGGTCGCCGAAGACCTGGACCTCGATGTGCCGCGGCGCGGCGACGTAGCGTTCGGCCAGCAGCCGTCCGTCGCCGAACCCGGCGCGGCCCAGCCGCACCGCCTCCTCGACCGCCTCGGGCAGCTCCGCTTCGGTGTGCACCACGCGCATCCCCTTGCCGCCGCCCCCGGCGACCGGCTTCAGGATCACCGGGTAACCGATCCGGCGGGCGTCGGCGAGCAGGACGTCCGCCGATTCCGTCGCGTGCTCGGATCCCGGCAGCACCGGGACGCCGGCCGCGGCCATCAGCTCCCGGGCGCGGGCCTTGTCCCCCATCGCCGCGATGGTCGCCGCATCCGGTCCGATGTAGACCAGACCGGCTTCGGTGACGCGCGCGGCGAATTCCGGGTTCTCCGAGAGGAATCCGTACCCCGGGTGCACGGCGTCGCAGTCCGTGCGCAGGGCGGCCTCCACGACGGCGTCGATGTCGAGGTAGCTCTCCCGCGCCGCCGAGGGTCCGATGTGGACGGACTCCACGGCGCCGTCCAGGTGGGCCGCTCCGGCATCGGCGTCCGAATGCACGGCCACGTGGTCGACGCCCAGCCGGCGGCAGGTGCGGGCGATCCGGCGGGCGATCTCCCCGCGGTTGGCGATCAGCACACGTTTCGGCATCGTCCCCTCACATCCTGAAGACCCCGAAGCGGGTCTCCCGCTTCGGCGCGTCGGCGGCCATGGCCAGGCACAACGTCAGCCAGTCCCGCGTCTCGACCGGGTCCACGACGGCGTCGACCCACAGCCGGGCCGCGTAGTACAGCGGCTGCGCCTGCCGCTCGTAGGAGGCGAGGATCGGCTCGCGGATCGCCGCCTCTTCCTCGGGTGTCAGCTCGCGGCCCTCCTTGGCGAGCTGGTCGGCGCGGATCTGCGTCATCACCTTCGCCGTCTGCTCGGCACCGACCACAGTGGACCGTGCGCTCGGCCACATCGCCATCAGCTGCGAGCCCATCGACCGCCCGCACATGGCGAAGTTGCCCGCGCCGTAGCTGCCGCCTACGACCAGGCTGAACTTCGGCACCTTCGCACACGAAACGGCGTTGACGAGCTTGGCGCCGTGCTTGGTGATGCCGCCTGCTTCGTATTCGGCGCCGACCATGAACCCGTTGATGTTGTGCAGGAACAGCAGTGGGATATCGCGTTGCGCGCAGACCTCGATGAAGTTGGCGGCCTTCTGGGCGCTCTCGGAGAACAGCACGCCGTCGTTGATCAGCACGCCGACCGGGTAACCGCCGACGTGCCCGGTCCCGCAGACGATCGTCGGGCCGAACCGCGCGCGGTACTCGGTGAACTCGCTGTCGTCGAGCAGCCGCGCGAGGATCTCCCGCGCCGGGATGTGCTCCTTCAGCCCGGCGCTGACGACCCCGGCCAGCTCGGCCGGGTCGTACTTCGGCGGGCGCGGCGGCCGGGACGGTGCGGCCAGCAGCGGCCGCGGGCTGCGCGCGGCGAGGTCGCGCAGGATCTCGAGGGCGTGGTCGTCGGTCTCGGCGAGGTGGTCGGCGACGCCGGTGACGCGGGTGTGCAGGTCCGCGCCGCCGAGCGTCTCCGCGTCGACGATCTCGCCGGTCGCGGCGCGCACCAGCTGCGGGCCGCCGAGGAACACCGTGCCGGTGCCGCGGACCATCACCGTCTCGTCGCACATCGCCGGGATGTACGCACCGCCCGCGGTGCACGACCCCATCACCGCCGCCAGCTGCGGCAGCCCTTCGGCGGACATTTCGGCGATGTTCCGGAAGATCCGGCCGAGGTGGTCTTCGTCGGGGAACAGGTCCTCCTGCAGGGGCAGGAAAACACCGCCGGAGTCGACGAGGTAGATGCAGCCGAGACCGTTTTCCCGGGCGATCTTCTGGCCGCGCAGGTGCTTGCGGACGCCGAGCGGGAAGTAGGTGCCGCCCTTCACGGTGGCGTCGTTGGCGAAGACCATGAACGGCCGTCCGGCGACGATCCCGACGCCCACGACGAGTGCGGCCGAGGGCACCGGCTCGTCGTAGACGTCGTGGGCGGCGAGCCGGCCGACTTCGAGCAGCGGGGTGCCGGGGTCCAGCAGCCGCGCGATCCGCTGCCGGGCGGTCAGCTTGCCGCGGTCCGCGTGCTTGCGGTGCGCTTTCCCGGTGCCGCCGGCGACCGCGGCGGCGGTGGCCGCGGCGATGACGTCGCGGTTGGCTTCGAAGTCTTCGATGTTGCGGCGGAACGTGTCCGAGCCGACGTCGATGGTCGAGAGCAGAGCGGTCATGCCTCGGCGCCCAGGGACGTCAGCAACCCCGCGAACTGCTCGATCTCGGCGGTGGTCATGCTGGCGCGCAGCATGATCCGCAGGCCCGCCTTGCCGCGGCCGATGATCGGGAAGAAGATCGGCGACACGTAGAACCCGGCGCGGAACAGGTCCTGCGCGAGCCGGACGGTCGCGTCCTCCGACCCCACACGAACGAACCGGATCGGCAGGCCGTCGCCGCGTTCGCCGGTTTCCACCAGGCGGTCGAAGAGCGCGATGTTGTCCTGCAGCCGCTGCTGCAGCGCGGTCAGCTCGTCGGTGCGGTGCAGTTCCGCGGACGCGAGCAGGCCGCCGAGGCCGGCGGTGTTGATGCGCTGCGACCACATCAGCGGGCCGCCGTTGCGCTGCGCGGTGTCCAGCCGCCACTGGGACCCGCGCTTGCCGAGGAAGATCGCGCCGCCGGACGCGCCGAAACCCTTGTTCAGCGAGGTGATGATGATCGTGCGGTCGTTGATCTGGCCCAGTTCCTCCAGCACGACACCGCGGCCGCGGTGGCCGACGGTCGAGATGCCATGGGCCTCGTCGAAGACCAGGAACAGGCCGTACTTCTCCTGCAGGGCCAGGAGTTCCTTCACCGGGGCCTGGCCGCCGGTGCTGTAGACGCCGTCGGCGACGTAGGCGACCCGCTTGTGCTGCTTGCACAACGCCTCCAGGGCCTCGACGTCGTTGTGCGGCACCACGGCGACTTCGGTTTCGTCGGCGACGCTCGGCTTCATGGCGTTGAGGCAGAAGTGCGCGTTCTTGTCGAACACCATCAGCGGCGGCTCGCCTTCGGTGAAGATGCCGGAGGCGACCAGCGGCAGCGCGGCCCACGCGGCGGCGGCGCAGGAGTTGAGCGTCACGGCCTCGACGTCGAACAGTTCGGACAGGGCGGCTTCGGCGTCCTTCAGGACACCGAAGCGGACACGCATCCGGGACGTCGACGTGTTGAGCGCGCCTTCGGCGAGCACGGCGTCGGCCGCGGCCCGCACCAGCTTCGGGTGGGTGTCGAGGCCGAGGTACGAATACGAGGACATGTTGACGAACTCGTGGCCGTCGGCGAGGGCGCGGTGGCGGCCGTCGCCGAGCCCGGCGACGACGACGTCGAACAGGCCGGCCTTGTCGGTGACGTCCCAGAAGTCGTCGCTGATCCGGGCGGACTTCTTGATGTTCAGGAACGAGTGCACGGAGTTTCTCCTCGAGCTCAGTAGGTGTGGAAGCCGCGGCCGGTCTTGCGGCCGAGGTGGCCGGCTTCGACGAGCCGGGAAAGCGACGGCGGGGCGGCGTAGAGGGGCTGCTTGAACTCCTCGTGCAATGCGGCCGCGATGGCGGCGACGACGTCGAGGCCGATCAGGTCGGCGAGCTTGAGCGGGCCCATCGGGTGGGCGCAGCCCAGCTCCATCGCGAGGTCGACGTCCGCGGCCGGGCAGTAGCCGGTGTCGACCATGCGGATCGCCGCGAGCAGGTACGGGATCAGCAGGGCGTTGACGACGAAGCCGCTCTGGTCGGCGACGCTGACCGGCTGCCGGTCGAGGGTGTGCTCCGCGAAGGCCGTCACCCGCTCGGTCACCTCGGTGGCCGTCGCGAGTGCCGGGACGATCTCGACGAGCCGCAGCGCGGTGACGGGGTTGAAGAAGTGCAGGCCCAGCACCCGGTCCGGGCGCGTGGTCGCCGCGGCGAGCCGGGTGATCGCGATCGCCGAGGTGGTGCTGGCCAGCACGGTGTCGTCGCCGGCGATCTTGTCCAGGGTGGCGAAGAGCCCGAGCTTGAGCTGCTCGTCCTCGGGGATCGCCTCGATGACGAGCTGGCGGTCGCCGAGGTCGGCGAGGTCCGTGCCGACGCTGATCCGGGCCAGCGCGGCATCGCGCTCGGCCGGCGTCAGCTTCCCCTTGCCGACGCGGCGGTCGAGGGACGCCGAGATCTTCCGCGGCGCCGTCGTCAGCGACGACTCCCGTGACACCGCCAGCCGGACGTCCAGCCCCCGGGTCGCGCAGAGCTCGGCGATCCCCGCGCCCATCGTGCCCGAGCCGACCACGCCGACCCGGGTGATTCCGTTCGCACCCACTTTTTCCCCGCATTCTTTCGCGTGAATGACCGTTTCTTTTCCGGATGTGAATGTCCGATCGCGCACCCTTCCGGGCACTTTGCCGATCGGGGGAAACGTGCTCGAGCGGATACGGGCGCGGCTCATCCCGCGTCGTGTTCCGCTGTGGTACCCCCGTGCCCCGGCTCACTTCACCCCAGTCCGTGGCCGTCGCCAGTCTGCACATCGCCGGCCCGGCGGCGCTAGAGGGGCAACTCCCCCACCTTTGTCCCGTACCCTCCGGCCGACCGACCCACCTTTGCCTTGACCAGCGAAGCCCGGCCACTACTTCCCAGTAGATACCGGAGGTCCGGACCACTTGTGCGGCAAGCGTCACGGCGCGCGAGCGCGGGAGGCAAACTCGCCGCGTCCGGTAAACCCCCGAACGGGCTAGCGACCGGCCCGGCGCACCCGCGGGCCGGCCGACGGAAACCGGGGGAAACCACCCCAGTCCGGCCGGTATCGCGGCACCACCATTCCAGTATTCGGTCCGCCTTGGCGCGGACCGGCCCTTCGTGTATCCAAGGAGAGCCTGTCCGGGGGGCCGGAGAGCTGGGGGCTCAATTCGATGCGTGAATACGATTGTTCCTTTTTCGCGGCCGCGCGCCGCGCATGCTGATCCGGTCGCCGGAGCTGGTCGGCCGGGACGCGCAGCTGCGGGAACTGGCCACGGCGTTCGACGCCGCGCTGGCCGGGCGCGGCGGCGCGGTCTTCCTCGCCGGGGAGAGCGGGATCGGCAAGTCCCGCCTCGCCAGGGAAGCCGCGGCACGGGCGGCCGGGCGCGGCGCCCGGGTGCTGCGCGGGCAAGGCAGCTCGGTCGGCCCGGCGGTGCCGTTCCGCCCGCTGGCCGAAGCGCTGTTTTCGCTGACGCGGGACGCCGAACCCGTCGACGTGGGCGAACTCGGCCCGTACCGGCCGGCGCTGGGTGTGCTCGTGCCCGACTGGCGCGGTGCCCCGGCGGACGATCCCGCACCGCCGCTGCTCGTCGTCGCCGAGGCGGTGCTGCGGCTGCTGGCCGTGGTCGGCCGGGCCGGTGGCTGCGTGCTGGTCCTGGACGACCTGCACGACGCCGACGCGGAAACGCTGTTCGTCCTGGAGTACCTGGCCGGCAACCTGGAGTCGACGCGGGTGCTGCTGATCGGCACGATCGGCGACGAGCCGTCCGCGGCCCGGGAGATCGCCCGGGCCGCGGCCCGGCGCGGGGTCTGCGCCCTCCGCACGCTGCACCCGCTCGGCCCCGGCGAGGTGCACGACGTGGTGGCGGCGTGCCTGGGAACGGAGCGGGCCCGGGTGCCCACCGCGACCGCGACCCACCTGTGGCAGCTGAGCGCCGGGATCCCGTTCCTGGTCGAGGAGCTGCTGCACGAGCTGGTCCACGACCGGGTGCTGACCGAGGGCGCCGGCGGGTGGCAGCTGGCGGACACGTCCGCCGGCGCGGTGCCCGCCGCTCTGGTCGGCAGCGTCGCCGCCCGGATGGCCCGGCTCGGCCCCGAGGGGGCCGGGCTGCTGAGCGCCGCGGCGGTGTTCGGGCTCCGGTTCGCCGTGCCGGTGGTGCAACGGGCGGCCGGGGCCGACGACCGGACCGTGGCGGTCTTCCTCGACGCGGCGGTCGAGGGACGGCTCCTCGAGCCGGATCCGGCGGCGCTCGGGTGGTACGCCTTCCGGCACCCGCTGACGGTCGAGGCCGTGCTCGCCCAGCTCGGGCCGACGCGGCACGCGGAACTCGCCCGGCTGGCCGCCGACGCCGCCGAGCTGCTGCACCCGGGCCTGCCCGGTGACTGGTGCGCGCGGGTCGCGCACCTGCGGCAGCTCGCGGGCGACCGCGCCGTCGCCGGGCGGCTGTTCGCCGACGCCGGGCACCGGGCGCTCGAGACGGCGGAGGCCGCTTCCGCGGTCACCTTCCTGGAGCGTGCGGACGCGCTGCTGACCGACAGCCCCGACCTGCCGTTGCGGGGTGCGGTGCTCGAGTCGCTGATCCAGGTGCTCGGCGAAACGGGGCAGACCGATCGCGCCTTGGCACTGGCGGGCCGCTTCTCCGAGTTCGGCCTGTTCGAGCGGGCCGCCGTGCTGCACGCGCGGGTGGCTTGGGCCGCGTACCTCGCCGGCCGGACCGAAGAGGGGCTCGTCCAGGTGGCCGCCGCCCGCACCCGGCGAGGGTCCGACCGGCAGCGCACAGCCGCCGACGCCGTACACGCCCTCCTGCTGCTCGGCCTCCCGGGCCGCGAAGACGACGCGGGCCGGCTCGCCGCCGGCGCACTGGAGCAGGCCGGACGGCACGACGACCCGGTCGCCGCCTGCCAGGCGGCCCTCGCCTTGGGCGTCCTCGCCCGGGACCGGGACCCGGCGGCGGCGAGCGAGCACCTCGAACGAGCCTGGCACCTGACCGACACGCACCGGATCCCGCTGTGGCGCACGCACGTTCTGCTCGGCATGGGCGAGCACGCGGCCTTCGCCGACGGCGACACCGGCGGGCTCGCCCTGGCTCGGCAGCAAGCGGAACGCGTCGGGGCGGTGGCCGCGACGCATGCGGCCGAAGCCGGGCTCGTCCTGCACGGGCTGGTGCTCGGCGGCGACTTCCCCGCCGCCGCACCGCGGCTCGAGCGGCTCACGGCGAGCGCCGTACACCACGGGCTCGGCGCGGTCGTCCGGCACGCCCACGCCCTCCGCGCGGTCTCCGCCGCGCACCGGGCCGACCGTGCCGGCATGACGGAGGCGATCGCCGACGCGCGTGCCGCCGGCGGCGACCACCACCCGGACCTCGCCCTGTGCCTCGGCCTGGGCCAGGCGTTCTGCGCGGTGCTGGAGGAAGATCGCGAACAGGCCCGCCGCGACCTCAAGCGCGCCGGCGACTCGCCGCTGGCCGGGCACCACGGGCTCCGGATCCTGCTAGACGTCCTTGCCGGGCAGGAGGATCCGGATGCGCCGCACGGCGGCCGGCTGCGCTGGGACCGGCAGTTCACCGCGCTGGCGCGGGCGGTGGCGCGTGGCCGCCGGGGTGACGTCGCCGGTGCGGATGCCGCGGTGCGGGAGGCGCGGGAGGCGGCGCGTCCCTACCGGATGGCCGCCCACCTCGGTGCCCGGCTCGTCGCCGAAGCCGCGCTGGCCGACGGCTGGGGCGACCCGGTCACCTGGCTGCGCGCGGCGGAGGAGTACTTCCACGACGCCGCGGTCCCGGCCGTCGCCGGGGCGTGCCGGGCGCTGCTGCGGCGGGCCGGGGAGTCCGTCCGCCAGCGGCGGCCCGGCCTCCAGCTGCTCCCCCGGGAGCTGCGCGACGCGGGGGTGACGGTGCGCGAGTACGACGTGTTCCGCCTGCTCGCGCACCGCCTCGGCAACACCGACATCGCCCGGCGCCTGCTGATCTCGCCGAAGACGGTCGAGAAGCACGTCTCCAGCCTGATGGCGAAGACGAAGCTCCCCGACCGCGTGACGCTCTTCGACTACGCGGCGGCGATCAGCCGCTGAGCCCGCGGCTCACTTGCGCGGCAGGCCCTGCGGGTTGACCTCCGACGCGGGCAGCGCCTCCGACGCGAGGTTCCAGCGCTTGAGGACCTCGGCGTACTGCCCGTTCTTGATCACGGTGTCCAGTGCCTGCTGCAGCGCCCGCACCAGGCCGCTGTCCTTCTTGGTCATCGCCGCGATGTCCGCCGGGATGGTGCCGCCGCCGGACACCGTGCCCACGATCTTCGTCTTCCCGTCGACGGCGACGTGGTAGGCCGACGTCGGGTTCGGGCCGGCGTAGACGTCGATCCGGCCGGACTGCAGCGCGAGGTAGTACTCGGAGGTCGCCTGGTAGTACTGGAACTTCACCGGGGCCAGCCCGCCCGCCTTGTTCTGCTGGTCCCAGCGCAGGAGGATCTGCTCCTGGTTCGTCCCCGCGCCGACGCCGACGGTGAGCCCGGCGATGTCCTTCGCCTCCTTCACCGCGATGTTCTTCTCGTTTTTGACCTCGAACGCGATCGTGTCCTTGCGGTAGGTCGCGAAGTCGTACTTGTCCTTGCGCTCCTCGGTCACCGTGATGTTCGAGAACCCGGCGTCGAACTGCCGGTTCTCCACCGAGAGGAACAGGTTTTCCCACGACGAGGCCTGCAGGTCGAGCTTCAGCCCGAGCACGTCGGCGACCAGCTGGGCGAGGTCGGGCTCGACGCCGATGACCGTCTTGTCGTCGTCCGCCCGGAAGGACAGCGGCGGGGTGCCGTTGCCGGTGGTGCCGACGACGAGGGTGCCACGGGTGCGGATGGCGGCCGGGACGAGCGCGGCGATCGCGTCGACCTGCTGCGCCCGGATCCGGTTCTGGTTCGCGGTGATGTTGACCCCGCCGGGCTGGTCCGCGGGTGCCGTGGTGGCCGCTTCGGGGCTGCCGCACGCGGCGAGCGCGAACACCGAAGCGAGCAGAAGCGTTCTCAGTCTCATGACTCTCCTCAAAGGACTTTCTCGACGAAGGAACGGGTGCGGGGGTGCTGGGGGCGATCGAGGACGTCGGCGGGCGGGCCTTGTTCGACCACCCGGCCCGCGTCGAGGAACACGACGGTGTCGGCGACCTCGCGGGCGAAGCCCAGCTCGTGGGTGACGACGACCATGGTCGTCCCGGCTTTCGCCAGGTCGCGGATGACTTCCAGGACCTCGCCCACCAGCTCGGGGTCGAGGGCCGAGGTCGGCTCGTCGAACAGGAGGACGTCGGGCTCGAGGGCGAGCGCCCGTGCGATCGCCACGCGCTGCTGCTGCCCGCCGGACAACCGCCGCGGGTACTCGGCCGCCTTCTCCTCGAGGCCGACCCGGGTGAGCAGCTCGCGCGCTTTCGCTTCGGCTTCGGCGCGCGGACGGCGTTGCGCGGAAATCGGTGCCTCGACGACGTTCTCCAGCACCGTCAGGTGCCCGAACAGGTTGAAGTTCTGGAAGACGAAGCCGATCCTGGTGCGCTGCTTGAGGATTTCGCGTTCCTTGAGCTCGTGCAGCCGGTCGCCCGAACGGCGGTAGCCCATCAGCTCGCCGCCGACGCTGATGAAGCCCCGGTCGGCGCGCTCGAGGTGGTTGATCAGGCGCAGCAGCGTCGACTTCCCGGACCCGGACGGACCCAGCAGGACGGTCACTTCGCCCTGACGCACCTGGAGGTCGACGCCGTCGAGGACGGTCAGCGCGCCGAAACTCTTGTGGACGCCCCGGACGTCCACCATGTACTCGGTGGTCATGCGCCACGCCCCAGGCGGCGCTCGAGGAAGAACTGCCCGACCGACAGCACGGTGGTCAGCGCGAGGTACCAGGCCGTGGCCACCAGCAGCAGCGGGATCACCCGGCCGCTGCGCGTGTAGATCACCTGGACCTGGTAGAACAGTTCCGGCAGGGCCATCACGTAGACCTGCGACGTCGCCTTGAGCAGGCCGACGATCTCGTTGGCCGCGGTCGGCACGATCGTGCGCATCGCCTGCGGCAGCACGATCCGGCGGAACTGCCGTCCGGCCGGGATGCCCAGCGCCGCGGCGGCCTCGCGCTGCCCGGCGTCGACCGAAAGGAACCCGGCGCGCACGATCTCCGCGGCGTAGGCGCCTTGGTGCAGGGCGAGCCCCAGGCCGGCGGCGAGGAACGGCGGGATCAGGCTCATCGTCCCCACCGAGACGAACGAGGGCCCGAACGGGACGCCGAACGAAATCTCGTTGTACAGGATCGCGAGGTTGTACCAGAAAAGCAGCTGGAGAATGAGCGGCACCGACCGGAAGATCCACGTGTAGGTCCAGCTGACCGCCCGCAACAGCGGATTGCGGGAAATCCGCATCAACGCCAATACCGTGCCCAGCAGGAATCCGGCGACCACGCCGAACAACGTCAGTTCCAGCGTCAGCGCGACGGCTTCCAAGATCGATTTCTGGAAGACGAACTTCGCGAACGTCGGCCAGTCGAAAGCCTTGTTGGTCAGCAACGCGTGGCCGGCCATCGCCACGAGAACGGCCACGACGACGGCGGCGATCCAGGTCAGCGGGTGCCGCGCGGGAACGATCTTCAGCGACTCTTCCGGGGCCGCGGCGGGCGCGGGCCGGGTGCCGAGGTCGCTGGTCATCTCGCCCCCGCGACGACGGGAGGCGCTTCGAAGGCGCGCCAAACGGATTCGGGCATGAGGGTACCTGTTCCGACAAGAACGGAAAGAAAAGCGCGAAACGCTTTTCCTGCTGATGCCCATGACCTTAAGAAGCCGGACCGAGCCGGGTCAATGAACCAGTTCCTGGTTCCAGATCCTGGACTTCAGTCCGGAACGGGCACGGCCACGCCGGGTTCGAACGGCGGAACCGGCGGCACGAATACCCATCCGGGCGCCCTCAAGGCTCTTGCGAGCGCGCGAATCCACCGCTTCACCCTGCGCTCCTTCCCCGGCCGGGACAGCCCGTCACGCGGTCGGGACGACCGTGACCGGGTGCCGGACGACCGCGCCGAACAGATAGCCCTGCGTGTTGTACGGCGCGACGTCCGGCTGGCTCGCTCCGGTCACGTCGGTCGCGCGCGCCCGCACCGTGTACGCCCCGGCGGTGCGGGGACGCCACGGGAACTCCCACCGCAGCCACCCGCGATCGGCGGTGGACCCGACCGGCTTCGCCTGCTCCCAGGTCGAGCCGTCCGTGCTCACCTCGACCCGCCGGATCCGGCCGTGGCCCGACCACGACCGGCCGCGCAGGACGTGCCGCCGCCCGGCCGCCAAGGTCGCGTCCCACGGGAGCTCGAACGCGCTCTTCACCACCTGCTCGGTCACGAGCGTGCCCTCGGCCGGGTAGTCCGGGCCCAGCAGCCGGTAGAACTGGGTGCTCCACGGCGACACCAACGGCGTCGCCGACACCTCGATCCGGCCCAGCCACTTGATCGACGAGATCCCCACCCACGACGGCACCACCAGCCGCACCGGGAAGCCGTGGTCGGGCGGCAGCGGCTCCCCGTTCATCTCGTAGGCCAGCAGGACGTCCTGCAGCGCCTTGCCCACGGGCAGCGGCCGCCGCACCTTGCCGAGGTTCACCCCGCCCGTCACGTAGTCCGGGTCGAGTCCCTCGGGGAGCACGTCGACGGCGTCGCGGGTCAGCCCCGCCCTGGCGAGCACCGTCGCGAGGCGGACTCCGCGCCAGCGCGCGACCCCGACCGCGCCGAGCTTCCACGCCGTCCCGCTCACGGCCTGCCCTTGCTGGCTGGTGAAGAAGCTCCGGCCGTTGCCCGCGCACTCGATGAACGCGGTGATCGTCTCGGACGGCAGCCGGCGCAGGTCCCGGTAGGTCAGCTCGACCGGGTTCGCCGCCGTGGGCGCGCCGCGCAGGCCGGAACCGAACAGCCGCAACCGCCAGCCGGCGGCGTCGAGCACCGGGGTCGAGGTGTGATCGCGGACGAAGAACCGGTCGACCGGGGTCAGGTAGCCCTGCCCGCTCATGGCTTCCCAGCGCGTCTCGGCGTTGGTGCCGTAGACGTCGAACCACTCCGGCGGCAGGGGTTTCACGATCGGGCCGGCGGCCGACGCCGTGCCCGGTGCCGTCCCGAGCGCGGTCAGCGCGAGGCCACCGGCGGCCGTCAGCCGCAGCAGGCCGCGCCGGCTCAGCCCCGGCAGGCGCGCCTGTCCCGCCTGCCACTGCGCCCAGCGCACCCGGTCGTAAGCGGACTCGTCGTTCGGCACGGTCATGGGGGCATCTTCGGGGGGCCGCCGACGGCGGGCCAGCACGTCCACGGTGCGGAACGGGGGCGTCGAAGCTGGCGAGTCCACATCCTGAGCACCCGTGCGGCCACCCCACGACGCGGGATACCTGTGGAGCGTCCGCGCCGGAGGAGGAGACCCGCCATGCCTGATGTCCCGCTGTCGGTGCTCGACCTCGTCCCGGTCAGTTCCGGGTCCGACGTCGCCGAGGCCGTGCGTAACACCGTCGACCTCGCCCAGCGGACCGAGCGCTTCGGCTACCACCGCTACTGGTTCGCCGAGCACCACCTCAACCCGGGCGTCGCCGGAGCTTCGCCGCCGGTGCTGATCGCCCTGGTCGCCGGGGCCACCAGCCGAATCCGGCTCGGGTCCGCGGGCGTCCAGCTCGCCCACCGCACGCCGCTGGCGGTGGTCGAGGAGTTCGGCCTGCTCGAGGCACTCCACCCCGGACGTCTCGACCTCGGGCTCGGCCGCAGCGGCAAGCAGCTCGTCCGCGAATATTCCGCGGCGGCCGCCCGGCCGCCCGAACCCGCGCGCCGGGCCGGCGGCCTGCTCGTCCCGCCGAAACCCGACTTCAGCCGGCTGGCCGGTTCGCCGCGGCTCGCGCTGACCTTCCAGCTCCTCCAGCAACCCGGCGCCGAATCCCCCGACTACGGCGAGCAGGTCGGCGACATCCTCGCCCTGCTGGCCGGCACCTACCGGTCCGCGGAAGGCCTGCGCGCGCACGCCGTGCCGGGCGAAGGCGCGCGGCCGGAAGTCTGGATCCTCGGCAGCAGCGGCGGCCAGAGCGCGTCCGTGGCCGGCCGCAATTCCCTGCGGTTCGCCGCGAACTACCACGTCAGCCCGTCCGGTGTGCTCGAAGCCGTCGGCGCCTACCGGAAGGCCTTCCAGCCCTCGGACGCGCTCCCGGAGCCTTACGTCGCGGTGTCGGCCGACGCCGTCGTCGCCGAGGACGACGCCACCGCCCGCGAACTGGCCGCCGGCTACGGCTTGTGGGTCCGCGGCATCCGTCGCGCCGAGGGCGCGATCCCCTTCCCCACGCCGGAGGAAGCCGCCGAGCACGCGTGGACGGACGAAGACCGCGCGCTGGTCGCGGACCGCGTCGACACCCAGTTCGTCGGCTCCCCCGCGACCGTGGCCGACGGGCTGCGCCGTCTGCAAGAGGCAACCGGCGCCGACGAGCTCGTGATCACGACCATCACGCACCGGCACGCCGACCGGGTCCGGTCCTACGAACTGCTCGCGGAGCACTGGAACCGATCAGCCTGACGTGAGTCCGTCCCCGAACGCGGCCGCGTGTGCGGCGGCGCACCGGCCGGGCAGGTCCGGCGGGGTGATGACGCTCCCGGCGATGGTCATCCGCGGCCGGAGCGGGACGGCGCGCACCCGCGCGGACCGGACTTCGGCGGCCTGGTCCGCGGGCAGCACGGTCCAGCTGCCCGGGTCGGAGCCCACCTCGACGACCGTGTGCTGCGGCGTCCCGGCGGGCCGGCCGAGCCGCGCGGACGGTCCGAGCGCCGAAGTGACGGCGTCGTGCAGCGCCGGGTCCTGGTCCCGGGACGGCAGGCGCAGGGTGCTCTCCGCCAGCTCGTCGACACCGACCGCGGTCCGGCCGGCCGCGGGGTGCCGCCGGGACAGCACGGCCAGCAGCGGCTCGGTCCAGCTCGGCAGCACCTCCAAGCCGTCGGCCGCGTGCACGCCCCTGGCCAGCGCCAGGTCGATTTCCCCGTGCCGCAGCGCGGCCAAGCGAGCGGTGAGCGGCAGGTCGACGAGGACGACGTCGAACGGCGACGCCTCGCGCAACGCGTCGATGCCGCGCTCGAGGCGCGTGGTGAAACCGGCGCCGATGCCGATGCGCATCGTGCCCCCGGCCGCCCCGGCGGCTCCCCGGACCCGGTCGGCCGCCGCCAGCGTTTCGCGCGCCGCGTCGAGCACCCGGTGCCCGGCCGCGGTGAGCCGGACCCGGCGGGGGGTGCGGTCGAACAGGCGCGTCCCCAGCTCGCGTTCCAGCTGCGCGATCTGCCGGCTGACGGCGGGCTGGGCGATGTGCAGCCGCTCCGCCGCGCGGCCGAAGTGCAGCTCGTCGGCGACCGTGACGAAGTACCGCAACGCTCGTAGCTCCACCGAATCCTCCTCCGCCGATGCCGCCAGGTTATCGCTGCGCGTCGGCACCGGATCTGGTTCGCGGCCGAAGCGGGTGGTGAGCTCGTCCCATGACCATCGACCTCGGCACCCTCGGCGCCCACCTGCGCGACCACCAGGCGACCCCGGACGGGGCCCGCGAACTCGAACGGGCCGGCTACGGCACGCTCTGGCTCGACGCCTCACCACCGGCCGACCTCGCCCAGGCCGAAGAGCTGCTCGACGCCACCACCCGGCTCGTCGTCGGCACGAGCATCGTCAACGCCTGGACCGCCGAAGCCGGTACCGTCGCCGCTTCCTTTCACCGGATCGAAGCGGCGCACCCCGGCCGGTTCCTGCTGGGCGTGGGGATCGGGCACCGCGAAGTCCACACCGAATACGCTTCACCGCACGCCAAGCTGACGTCCTATGTGGACGCCCTGACCGCGGCCGGGGTGCCCGCCGAGCGGATCGTGCTGGCCGCGCTCGGACCGCGGATGCTGCGCCTGGCCCGCGATCGCACCGCCGGCACCGTCCCGTGCATGGTCACCCCGGACCACACCCGGCAGGCGAGGGCGCTCCTCGGCCCCGGAAAGCTGGTGCTGCCCGGCCACTTCGCGCTGCTGGAGACCGACGCCGCCCGGGCCCGGGCACTCGCGCGCTCCCAGCCGCCCGGTGCCGCCCTGCGGGTCACCAACTACGCGGCCGCACTGCGCCGCCTGGGCTTCACCGACGAAGACCTCGCCGGTTCCGGCAGCGACCGCCTCATCGACGCACTGGTGGCGTACGGCGAGCCCGCGACCGTCGTGGCCGGACTGCGAGCTCACTTGGAGGCCGGGGCGGACCAGGTCGGCGTCTACCCGGTCGGCGACGATCCGATCGCGACACTGACCACGATCGGCGAAGCGATGCGGACTCGGCCGGCGAGCTCGGCGGGATTCAGGCGGAATCTGGCCGGATAGCCAGTTGTCGCCGGGGCCGGCGGTGCGGAGCATGGCACCTGATCATCATCCGCGAAAGGGTTGCCGATGCCTCACCCGCGAGTCGAGACCAGCGCATGAAAGCGTTTCTCCTGTCCGTGCACGTCCTCGCCGCCATTCTCGCCATCGGGCCGGTCGCCGTCGCGGCGAGCATGTTCCCCGCCGCGGCTCGCGTGGCGCACCTCGCGCCGGACGACCCGCGCAAGAACGCGGTTCCCGGTGTGCTGAACCGGATCACGCGCGTGTACGCGGTCATCGGGATCTTCGTGCCCGTGTTCGGCATCGCGACCGGAGCGGCCCTCGGCGTGCTCGGCGAAACCTGGCTGATCGTCTCCATGGTCCTGACCGGGATCGCCGCCGTGCTGCTGATCGGCCTGGTTCTCCCGGGCCAGCGACAGGTCCTCAGCACCGGCAGCCCGGACCGCCGCCTGGCGATGACCACGGGGATCTTCAACCTGCTCTGGGCGGTGGTGGTCGTGCTGATGATCATCCGCCCCGGCTCGACGACGGGGGTCGGCCGGTGAGCGCCCGACGCGCGCTGCGGGTGCTCGGCACCCTCGAGCTCGGTTCCCTGGCCGTGCTGCTGCTCAACCTGGTCACGGTCCACCACCGGACGGTCTCCGGCATCGTCGGCCCGGTGCACGGCCTGGCCTACACCGCCACGATCGTCACCGCGGTCCTCGTGGCGAACGGGCGAAGCCGGATCTGGGCCCGGGCCCTCGTCCCCGGGTTCGGCGGACTGCTGGCGGCCCGGGCCGTCCTGGCGGCAGCCGCGAGAAGCCGGCGCGGCTGACACCAGAACAGCCCGGACGGACCGGCGGGCTACGAGGTTTTGGCGAACTCCGCCACGATGCGCTCGCAGAAGGCCGGCAGGTCGTCGGGCGACCGGCTCGTGGTGATGTTGCCGTCGGTGACGACCTGCTCGTCGACCACCTCGGCTCCGGCGTTGCGCAGGTCGGTGCGCACGCTGGGCCACGACGTCAGCCGGCGGCCCCGCGCGACGTCGGCCTCGACGAAGTTCCACGGGCCGTGGCAGATCGAGGCGACCGGCTTGCCCGACTGGACGAAGTCGCGGACGAACCGCACCGCGGCGGGTTCCATCCGCAGCTTGTCCGGGTTCACCGTCCCGCCCGGCAGGAGCAGCGCCTCGTAGTCGTCGACCGATACGTCGCCGACCAGCTTGTCCACCTTGAAGGTGCCGGCGTCCTCGAGATCGTTGTTCCGGGCCTGGATTTCGCCGTCGGAAATGGAGACCACGGTGGTGGCAGCGCCGGCGTCGTCCAGCGCTTTCCGCGGCTCCTCCAGCTCGACCCGCTCCACCCCGTCGGCCGCGAGGATGGCGACCCGGCGTCCGTTCAGCTCTCCGGCCATGTCAGGCACCCGCTCCCGCCATCGCCGGGTGCAGGACGACCTTCGTCCAGCCGTCGTCCCGCTTGTCGAAGTGCTCGTAGGCCTCCGGCGCCTGGTCGAGGGGCAGCTCGTGGCTGACGATGAACGACGGCTCGGCCTTGCCCGCGGCGATCAGGTCGCGCAGCTGCCGGTTGTACTTCTTGACCGGCGCCTGACCGGTGCCGACGTGCTGGCCCTTGAACCAGAACAGGCCGTAGTCGAAGGCGAGTTTGCCCTGCTTGGCCAGCTCGTCCTCGGCGCCGGGGTCCTGGGGCACGAAGACGCCGACGTTGCCGATCGTCCCGGTGAACCGCACCGAGGCGACCAGCCGGTTCATCGTCAGGTTGGCCTGCTCGTGGCCGTCGGGGTCGTGCGCCTGGTAGCCGACGCACTCGCAGCCGTTGTCCGCGCCCAGCCCCATGGTCTCGTCCAGCACGGCCTGCACCGGGTCGACCTTCGAGTCGTCGATGGCGATCGCGCCGATCGATTCGGCCAGCCGCAGCCGGTCGGCGTGCCGGTCGACGACCATCACCTTGCTCGCCCCGCGAATGGTCGCCGAGAGCGCGGCCATCAGCCCGACCGGGCCCGCGCCGTAGATGACCGTCTGGTCGCCGGGCCGCACGCCGGCCATCTCGGTGGCGTGGTAGCCGGTCGGGAAGATGTCGGCGAGCATCACGTAGTCGGTCTGCCGCTGCTCGGCGTCCTCGCCCAGGCGCAGGCAGTTGAAGTCACCCCAGGGCACGCGCAGCAGCTCGGCCTGTCCCCCGGCGTACGGGCCCATGTCGGCGAAGCCGTACGCGGCACCGGCCATCTGCGGCTCGGGCTGGGCGGTCAGGCAGTAGTTCGTCAGCTGCCGTTCGCAGTTCTTGCAGTGCCCGCACGCGATGTTGAACGGCATGACGACCCAGTCGCCCACTTGGACCTTGTCGACCCCGTCGCCGACCTCGACCACCTGCCCCATGTTCTCGTGCCCGAACCAGCGGCCGTGCTCGAAATCGGTCCGGCCCTCGTACATGTGCAGGTCCGAACCGCAGATGTTCGCCGACGTGATCCGCACCAGGACGTCGGTCGGCCGCTCGATCCGCGCGTCCGGCACGTCCTTCACCTTGACCTTCCGCGGCCCTTCGTACACCACTGCTTTCACGGCTTCCTCCTTGTCGCAGCTGTCCCCCTCGGGCCGCGAATTTCCGCCGAAGATCCCGCTAAACCCCAACCGCTCGATGGATGGGTCAGCTGACGTTGAAGTTCTGGTCCACTTCGGCCGCCAGTGCGCGCAGTGCGCCGTCGAGGGACTCGCGCACCTCGTCGGGGTCGGCCGCGTCATCGACCTCCACCTGCAGCTCGGCCTGGCTGGCCCCGGACCCGCTGCCGACGACGCGCAGGCGGCCGGGCCAACCGTCGTGGCCGGCCGGGCGCCACTCCACCCGCCCTTCGGCCGCACGCAGGTCGATGTCGTACTCGCGCGAGTCGCCGCCCGGCAGCCACGCCTTCGCGCGGGTGGGGTCGGACGCGGTATTGAGGACGATGTCGGCGTCGGCCGCCATCGCGTGGCTACTGGTCACGGTGCGTGTCGCCATTCCGGCACACTCCTTTCGGTTTTGCCCCGGCAGACGGGTGTACCCCCGGGCGGCCCGGGTACGCGGGGACGACGCCGACGTTGCGGAGGACCGCATGACCGAACTGCCCATTCCCGACTACGACCAGATCCCGCTCGGCTCGCTGCGCCACCACATCCGCTCCCTGGACGAGCAGCAGCTCACCACGCTGATCGACCACGAGCGGGCGCACGCCGCACGCGTACCGGTGCTGCAGCTCCTGGAGGCCCGCCTCGACGAGCTGCGGCACGGCGCCGAGCCCGCGCCCGGCGACCCCGCGGCCACCCCGCCGACGCCCGACACGGCGAACGGCTCACCCGTCAGTGAGGCGACGGCGGCCGAGGGATCCACCCCGTTGCGCCACGGCGTCGCCGGCCTGACACCCCGGCGTGGCCGGCCCTGAGCGGCTACTCGGCCGGGGACCGCGTGCCGGCCGGACGCTGGAACAGGCTGAACAGCCACCACAGGGACGGCACGAGCACGAGCGCCCCGGCCCCCAAGACGGCCAGGGTCGCCGACAGCACCGACGGCGTGGCCGCGCCTTCGGCGATGGTGACGTCCGGTTCCAGCAGGTACGGGTACTGCCCGGCGGCCCAGCCCCACAGCAGGGTCCCCACCGCGAGGGCCGCCGTGATCCGCACGGCCAGGTACCGGCGGCGCAGCAGCAACACCAGTGACACCGCGCCGGACAGTGCCGAGAGGATGACGACCGGCAGGCCGCGGTGGGTGAGGCCGTCGAACAGGCGCGGGGCGTCGGTGGCCAGCACCGGGATCCCGGCCGCCGCGATCACGCCCAGCGCGAGCCCGGTCGCCAGCGCCCGGCGGCGGAACGCCTCGACCAGACGGGGATTTCCGGCCCGCCGGGCGTCGGCGCAGAGGTAGGTCGCGGCGAGGTACGCGGCCGCGCCGACCGCGAGGACGCCGCCCAGCACCGACGTCGGGTTCAGCCAGCTGGTCAGCAGGTCGCCGCCGGCGATCGTGACCGGGACGCGGCCCGAGGCGACGCCGCCGGCCACCGTGCCGAGGAAGAACGGGGTCAGCACGGAGGAAACGGCGAACGCCGCCCCGAAAAGCCGTTGCTGGGCCAGCGTGTCACTGGCTTTCCGGAACGCGAACGCCGCGCCGCGGATGATGATGCCCAGCGCCACGAGCGTCAGCGGGATGTACAAAGTGGACATCACGGCGGCGAACACCGGCGGGAACGCGCTCCACAGCGTCACGAGCACGAAGATCAGCCACACGTGGTTCGCTTCCCACACCGGGCCGATCGCGTGCTCCAGCAGCTCGCGCTGGTCCCTCCCCCGCTCCGCGCCGCCGGCGAACAGGTCCCAGAACCCGGCGCCGAAGTCCGCCCCGGCGAGGAGCACGTACAGCGTCAGCCCGACCCAGAGGACGGCGACGGACCAGTCGGCCAGTGTCATGACGGCGTGTCCACCTCCTGCGGTGCCGCGCGCCGGTCGGTGCGGGCCATGCGGCGCAGCACGTAGACCGTCCCGATCGTGAGCACGACGTAGACCGCGAGCACGACGATCAGCCCGGCCAGCAGGCCCGGTGCGGGGTTCACGGCGTCGGCCGTCCGGAGGTGGCCCCAGACGATCCACGGCTGGCGCCCGACCTCGGTGGTCACCCACCCGGCTTCGAGCGCGCAGCAGGCGGCGACGCCGCTGACCGCGACCGCGCGCAGGAACCACCGCGACCGCGGGACGTCCCGGCGGCGCCACCACACGAGCGCCAGCCAGGCGCCGAGCGCGAGGAGGGCGAACCCGATGCCGACCATGACGTCGAAGGACAGGTGCACGATCGCCACCGGGGGCCGGTCGGCCACCGACGTCCGGTCGAGCCCGGTGATCACCGTGCCCGGGCTGTCCCCGACCAGGAGCGACAACCCGTTCGGGATCTCCAGGCCGTAGCGCAGTTCGTCGCCGACCGGGACACCGCCGATGGTGAGCGGGACGTGCGAGCCGGTGCGGTAGACGCCTTCGAGCGCGGCGAGCTTGGCGGGCTGGTTGCCGGCCAGGAACCGCGCGGCGTAGTCGCCCGCGGCGATCTGCAGCGGCGTGAGCACGGCGGCGAACGTCAAGGGGATCAGCAGGCCGAGCCGGTGGTGGCGGTCGCGCCGGCCGCGCAGCATGCCCACCGCGTAGACGCCGGCGATCAGGTAGCCGGTGACCATGAACGCGGCGAGGATCATGTGGATCGTCTCCGGCGGGGTGGCCGGGTTGAACATCGCCGCCCACGGGTCGACGCCGGTGACCCGGCCGGAGTCGAGGTCGAACCCGCGCGGCTGGTTCATCCAGGCGTTCGCGCTCACCACGAAGAACGCCGACGCGACCCCGGCGACGACGATCGGGACCCCGGCGAGCAGGTGCCGCCGCGGCGGGAGGCGGTCCCAGGCGTAGAGGTAGATGCCGAGGAAGATCGCTTCGACGAAGAACGCGATGCCCTCCAGGGTGAACGGCAGGCCGATGACCTGGCCGTAGGTGCCCATCAGGCCGGGCCACAGGATGCCCATCTCGAAGCTGAGGATCGTGCCCGACACCGCCCCGACGGCGAACAGCACGCCCATCGCCTTGGCCCACCGCCGGGCCAAAAGCAGGTAGGCCTCGTCGCCGGTGCGCAGCCAGCGCCACTCCGCGAACAGCGTCAGCGCGGGCATCCCGACGCCCAGGCAGGCGAGGATGATGTGCCAGCCCAGCGAGATCGCCATCTGGTCCCGCGCCGCCAGCAGGTCCAGCGGCGCGGCGGACGAGGTCAGCACTCCGGTCACGCCGGGCGGCTACCCGCGGCCGGGACCGGGAAACCCCGGCCGGACGACCGTTTGTGCCCCGGCGGCCCGGGTAGCCGCTCTGGAGCCCGATACCCGTACCCGATCGCTGAGGACGGTGCCTTCGCATGACCGGCTTCCTTCCGCGAGACCAGGGCGACAGCCCGCTCGACGAGTTCCTCGCCCAGTTCTTCGGCCAGGCTTCGCCGGGACGGCGGGCGTACTCCGTCGACCTCACCCGCCTGCTGAGCGAGCAGGCCAGGGCGTTGTTCGCCGAGGCGGCCAACCGCGCCGCCGAGTGGGGGCACCGGCACGTCGACACCGAGCACCTGCTGTGGGCCGCCGCCCAGACCCCGGCGACCGCGCACCTGCTCCAGCAGGCCGGCGTCGACCCGCGGCGGCTGGCCGAGCAGCTCGAACGCGACTGCGGCGGCCACGGTGACGCGACGACCCCGACCGGTCTGGCCCCGGGCGCCAAGCGTGCCCTGCTCGACGCTCATCAGCTGGCCCGCGGGCTCGGCTCCTCCTACATCGGGCCGGACCACCTGCTGTTCGCGATGGCGACGAACCCCGACTCCGAAGCGGGCCGGCGGCTGCGTGAGGCCGGCGCGACCCGTGACCGCCTCCACGAAGGCACCGCGGACGGGCAGACCCGGCTCGCGCGGGCCGGCACGCCCACCCTCGACCAGTACGGCGAGGACCTGACCGAGCGGGCCCGCGAAGGCCGGATCGACCCGGTCATCGGCCGCGACGACGAGATCGAGCAGACCATCGAGGTGCTCTCGCGCCGCACCAAGAACAACCCCGTGCTGATCGGCGAGGCCGGGGTCGGCAAGACCGCGATCGTCGAAGGGCTCGCCCAGCGGCTGGCCGACGACGACGTCCCCGACATCCTCAGCGGCCGCCACGTCGTCCAGCTCGACCTCACCGCCGTGGTCGCCGGCACCCGCTACCGCGGCGACTTCGAGGAGCGGATGTCCGCGCTGATGAAGGAGATCCGCGACAACCGCGACCGGCTGATCGTGTTCATCGACGAGCTCCACATGATCGTCGGCGCGGGCAGCGGCGGCGAAGGCGGGGGCCAGGGCGCCGGGAACATGCTCAAGCCGGCCCTGGCCCGCGGCGAGCTGCACGTCGTCGGCGCGACCACCCTCGACGAGTACCGCACCGGCATCGAACGCGACCCCGCGCTGGAACGCCGTTTCCAGCCCATCCTCGTGCCCGAACCGAGTGTCGAAGACGCCGTCGCGATCCTGCGCGGCCTGCGCGACCGCTACGAGGCCCACCACCAGGTCCGGTACTCCGACGAAGCCCTGCACGCCGCGGTGGACCTGTCCGACCGGTACCTCACCGAACGGTTCCTGCCCGACAAGGCCATCGACCTGATCGACCAGGCCGGCGCGCGCGTCCGGCTGCGCTCCCGGACCCGGCCCGACCGCGTCCGCGACCTGGAGACCCGGCTGGAGGAGCTGCAGCGCGACAAGGACCAAGCCGTCGCCGAGGAGAACTTCGAACGCGCGTCAGCCCTGCGTGACGAGATCACCGAACTGCGGGCCGGGCTCGAACCGGCGGACCGGCGCACCCCGGACCGGGTCGTGGAGGTCACCGACGCCGACATCGCCGAAGTCGTCTCGCGCCTGACCGGCGTGCCGGCGGCGCGGCTCACCGAGTCCGAACGCGACCGGCTGCTCAAGCTCGAAGAGCACCTGCACGGCCGGGTCGTCGGGCAGGAGGAAGCGGTGGACGCCGTCGCCGAGGCCGTCCGCCGGTCGCGCGCGGGACTGGCCGAACCGGACCGGCCGTTCGGCAGCTTCCTCTTCCTGGGCCCGACCGGTGTAGGCAAGACCGAACTCGCCCGGACACTCGCCGAAGCGCTCTTCGGCGACGACGACCACATGATCCGCGTCGACATGAGCGAGTACTCCGAGCGGCACACCATCAGCAGGCTGATCGGCGCGCCACCCGGGTACGTCGGCTACGACGACGCCGGCCAGCTCACCGAAGCCGTCCGCCGCCGGCCCTACTCCGTCGTCCTGCTCGACGAAATCGAGAAGGCGCACCCCGACGTGTTCAACATCCTGCTGCAGGTGCTCGACGACGGGCGGCTCACCGACGGCCGCGGCCGCACCGTCAACTTCGCCAACACCGTCCTCATCATGACCAGCAACCTCGGCTCCGACCTGGTCACCAGTTCCACGCAGGGCGCGCTCGGCTTCGGCCCGGCCCGCGACGACGCGAGCGCGAACCTGCGCGAGCGGCTGATGCGGCGGCTGCGCGAAAGCTTCCGGCCCGAGTTCCTCAACCGCATCGACGAGATCATCGTCTTCCGCCGCCTCGAGCCCGAGCAGCTCGACCGGATCACCGAACTGCTGCTGGAACGCACGAAGCGGCGAGCGCACGCCCACGACGTCACCGTCGAGTTCACGCCCGCGGCGATCCGCTGGCTCAGTGAAACCGGCTACGAGCCGGAGTTCGGGGCGCGGCCGCTGCGCCGGGCGATCCAGCGCCACGTCGACAACCGGCTCTCCACCATGCTCCTCGACGGCCGCCTCGAACAGGGCGCCACGGTCCGGGTCGACGCCGGTGACGGCGGCCTGACCTTCGAAACCGCCGTGCCGGCGAGCTGACCGATGCCGGCCGCCACGGCGTGGGCGCCCCTGCGGCGGCGGATGTTCCGGGCGTTGTGGATCGCCCAGTTCGCCGGGAACGTCGGCACGTGGGCGCAGACCGTCGGTGCCCAGTGGCTGATGGGCGACCTCGGGGGCTCCGCCTTGGAGGTCTCCCTCGTCCAGACGGCCATGACGCTGCCGGTGTTCTTCCTGGTCGTCCCGGCCGGGGCGCTCGGGGACATCTTCGACCGGCGCCGGCTGCTGCTGGCCGGCCAGACCGTCATGCTCGCCGGCGCCGCGGCCCTGGCCGCGGTCACCGCCGCGGACCACGTCTCGCCGGGCTCGCTGCTGGCGCTCACCGCGACCATGGCCGTCGGCCAGGCCCTGTCGGTCCCGAGCTTCCAGGCGATCCAGCCCGAACTCGTCCCGCGCGCCGAGATCGCCACGGCCGCACTGCTGAACAGCGCCAACGCCAACATCGCCCGCGCGGTCGGGCCGGCGCTCGGTGGCGTGCTGATCGCCGCCGTCGGCGCGGAGGCGACGTTCGCGCTGAACGCCGTCTCCTTCCTCGGGGTGCTCGCGGTCGTGTTCGCCTGGCGGCGTCCTCGCACCGACCGCCCGCTCGGCTCGGAACGCCTCGTCGCCGCGACGCGGGCGGGCGCCCGGTACGTGCGCAGCGCGCCGGCCTTCGCGACGGTGCTGGCCCGCTCGGCGTCGTTCATGCTCTTCGCGGGCGGGCTGTGGTCGCTGCTGCCGTCGCTCGCCCGCGGCCCGCTGCGCCTGGACGCGGGCGGTTACGGCGTGCTGCTGGCCTGCCTCGGCGCCGGCGCGGTGACCGCGGCGGTCGTGCTGCCGTCACTGCGGGCGGTGCTCGGCACCAACACCGTGATCGCGGCGGGCACGGTGCTCTACGGACTGGCCGACCTCGTCGCCGGGCTGACCGGCTCGCTGCCCGCGGTGGTGGTGGCGTTGTTCCTCGCCGGCGTCGCGTGGATCGCCGTGCTGTCCACGCTGAACTCCGCGGCCCAGCTGCTGCTGCCCGCGTGGACCCGGGCCCGGGCACTCGCCTACTACCAGCTGGTGTTCATGGGCGGCCAGGCCCTCGGCGCGCTGGTGTGGGGCTTCGTCGCCGACGTCGCCGGGCTCGCGACGGCGTTCGCCGTACCCGGTGCCGGCCTGGTCGTCGCGGCCCTGGTCGGCGGCCGCGCGCTGCGGCTGCCCGACAGCTCGTTCGAGCTGGGCCGCACCCGCTACTGGCCGGAACCCCCGGAGGCGACCGCGTCCGGTCCGGTGCAGGTCCAGATCGAATGGCGAGTCCCCGCGCAGCGCACCGCGGAGTTCGAGCGGGCGATGCAGCCGGTCGGCTGGTCCCGGCGCCGCAGCGGCGCGACCCGGTGGCGCCTGCACCGCGACCTGGACGACCCGGAGCTGTTCGTCGAGCAGTTCGTCGTGCCGAGCTGGGACGAGCACCTGCGCCAGCACTACGAGCGGTCGACGGAGCTGGACCGCCAGCTCGACCAGCGCGTGCGAGCCTTGACCGTCACCGGTGACGCGCCGGTGGTGCGGCACCTGGCGCAGACGGTCCTGCCGCGGCGGGACCGCCGGCTCCTCGGCCGCTCCCCGCGCCCTTGGCCGCCGTCAGACCGCGGTGGCGTCGTCGGCGGCGGTCCGGACGCCACGGTCGCGATCGAGCGCTCCCCGGGTCTCCGGGCTCGCCAGGAGCGCGATGAGGAACACCAGGGCCGCGCCCGCCAAGAAGAGCGCGAGCCGTGAGGGGACGTCCGGCAGCTCCGGGCTGAGCAGGCTCACCAGGGTCGGCATCAGCCCGCCGAGCATGAAGCCGAGGTTCCAGCTCACCGCCGTGCCCCTGGCCCGCAGCCCGGTCGGGTACCGCTCGTTGAGGAAGATCATCAGCGGCGCGTACGCGGCGTTCGACAGCATCACCATGAGCGCGCACAGCACCGCCACGAGCCCGCCGCGGCCACTTCCGGCGGCGGCGATGCCCCAGGTGAGCACCGGCAGCGCGACCAGGTTGACCAGGCCGAACCCGAGCATGGTCCGGCGGCGGCCGAGCCGTTCGCTCAGCTCGCCCGCGGCGATCGCCGCGCCGACCACCACGACGCTGCTGACCAGCAGGATCGCGCCGCGCAGGCCGGCCGGGATCCGGACCACCTCGCTGAGCAGGGTGGGCAGGTAACCGGACGTCAGGTAGTACTGCGCACCGCCGCCGGCGGCCACCGCGATGTTCAGCGCGAGGATTTTCTTGCCACGACCACGGACCAGCTCCCGGAACGGCACCGGAGCCTCCCGTTTCCCTTCGAACTCCGGGGATTCCTCGACCTTGCGTAGCACGAACAGGCTCAGCAGCGCGCTGAGCAGGCCGCAGAAGAACAGCACGCGCCAGCCCCACTGGTCGAACGCCGGGCCGGGGAAGATCGCCGAGACCACGATGTAGGCCGTGCTGGCCAGCGCGGCCCCGAGCCCCGCTCCCCCGGCCCCGATCAGCCCGCTCATCAGGCCACGCCAGCGCGGGCCGATGCTTTCGGTGCCGAGCGTGTGCGTGGTCGCGGTGACGCCGCCGACGAACAGCCCCTGCGCGACCCTCAGCGCCAGGAACAGGATCGGGGCGAGCACGCCCACCGAGGCGTGGGACGGGACCAGCCCCATCGCGGCCGTGGTGACGCCGACGCCGCTCATCACGAGCACCATGGTTCCCTTGCGTCCCTTGCGGTCCGCCAGCTCCCCGAAGAGCGCGGCGCCCGCCGGGCGCATCACGACGGTGACCGCGAACGAGCCGAACACCGCGGCGATGCCGAGGGTCGGGCTGGTGCTCGGGAAGATGTTCTTGCTGATCGGACCGGCCACGTAGAGCAGCAGGAAGAGGTCGAACAGGTCGAAGGACCAGCCGGCGACGGAAGCGAATACCGCGGCACGAGGCGACTTCGGCCGTGGTGCGATATCGGGTGTCAAGGTTTTCCCCTCACGGGACAGGGATCAGCGGGACTTGCGGCGCAGCGCGGTCCGGATCCGGGCGAACAGCGGGGCGAACAGGAGTTTCAGCGCGCTGGGCGCCTTGACCGGGCCGCTGGGTGCCTGCCCGGACGTCGCGGCTTCGCGCAGGGCGTCCGCGAACTGCTCGAACATGCGCCGGCTCACGTCGCCGGCCAGTGCCCGGCCGAACTGCGCGATGCGGCCGGTGAGGTAGACCTTGGCCTCGGCCCGCATCGCGGTGCCGGTGGCCGTGGCCTCGGTGCGCAGCACGATGTCGGCCTGGGTCTGCGCGCCACCGGTGTCCTGCCCCTGCGCGAGCACGCGCAGGCACTGACCGGCGCGGTCGTGCTCGACGACGTGCGCGACCCCCTTGAAGGCGAGCTTGATCGGGCCCACCGACACGCGCGCGCGGCCGGCGTAGTGGTCGTCGCCCAGGTCTTCGGTGAGCTCCGCGCCGGGCAGGCACCGGGCGAGCAGCGAGATGTCGTCGAACACGCGCCACACCGCGTCCACCGGCACGCCGATCCCGGTCTCGATGTCGACGGCGATCGTCGGGTCCCCGTCCGGCAGCACGATGTCGATCCGGGGGGTGTCCTCTGTGGACTCGATGGCTTCACGGCCGTCGGTGCTGCCGCCCGCCTGACCGGTGGCCCGGCCGACGAGCGCGCGGTGCGCGCAGTTGCCCGGGGCGGGGATGCCGTCGGGGTGCGCCTCGCGAGTTTCGTTGACGGCGGTGAGGATGTTGCGGTAGCCGGTGCACCGGCAGATGACCCCGGACAGCTCTTCGGGCAGTTCCTCCTCCGTCACCTCGGGCTTCGTGCTGAGCAGGTCGTAGGAGCTCATCAGGAACCCCGGGGTGCAGAAACCGCACTGCAGCGCGTGGTTGCGGCCGAACGCCTCCTGCAGGGGGTGCAGGTCGTCCGGCCGGCCGAGGCCCTCGACGGTGACGACGTCCGAGCCGTCGAGCTGGACCGCGAACAGCAGGCAGGCACGGGCCGCCTGCCCGTCCACGAGTACGGTGCACATCCCGCACACGCCGTGCTCGCAGCCCACGTGCGTGCCGGTGAGCCCGAGGTGGTCCCGCAGGGCGTCGGCGAGCGTGACCCGCGCGGGCAGGCTGAGCACGGCGGGTGTGCCGTTCACCGTCATCCTGACCTCGACGAGGTCGTCCGCCGCCGCCTTCACGGCGCGGGGTTTCCCGTTCTGTGCCACCACTTCGGTCACGAATCCACCTCACCGGCGCTCTTGCGAGCGCGCTCGTATGCCTTGCCCAGTTCCCGGCCCGCCAGCGTGCGGAACAGCCGGCGGCGGTAGTCGCGGGACGCGTGGGCGTCGCCTTCGGTGTCGACCAGTTCCTCCGCCACCGCGGTGAGCGGGCCGGACAGGGCACGGCTCACGTCGCCGCCGCTCTCGTTCAGCGCGGCGGCCAGCTCACCACTGACCGAGCGGGTGACCGGCCGGTCGGACACGCCGAACCCGGTCAGCTCCGCGTCGGTTTCCCCGCCGCGGACGCGGACCCGGGCGACGACCCCGGCGAGCGCGAAGTCGCCGTGCCGGCGGGCGATCTCGGCGAACCCGAACCCCTCGCCCGCCGCCGCGACCGGGAACCGCACGGCGGTCAGGATGTCGTCGGCCCCGAGCGCGGTCGTCATCGCGCCGGAGAAGAACTCCCGCGCCGGCACCCGCCGGGCACCGCCAGGCCCGGTCACGGTCAGTTCGGCGTTCAGGCAGCACGCCACGGCCGGCAGTTCGGCGGCCGGGTCGGCGTGCGCGAGGCTGCCGCACACGGTGCCCCGGCTGCGCAGTTCCCGGTGCCCGACCCACGGCAACGCCATGCCCAGCAAGGGAACCGCCGCGCTCACCGGGTCGCGCTCGATCCGCCGCTGGCGCACCGTGGCGCCGATCTCGAGGTACCCGCCCGCGACGCCGAGGTGGTCGAGCTCCGGGACGGAAGTGATGTCCACCAGGGTTTCCGGGCGGGCGAGCCGCATGGCCAGCACCGGGACCAGCGACTGCCCACCCGCGATGACCTTGCCGCCGCCGCCCGTGCTCGCGAGTTCGGCGATCGCGTCGGGCAGACTCGACGGCCGGACGTAGGCGAATGGTGCGGCTTTCATGGTGTCAGCTCACCGGCCCTGGAACTTCGGCGCGCGCTTGCCGGTGAACGCGGCGACGCCCTCGGCGAAGTCGTTGCTGGAACGCAGCATCGCGTACGCCTTGCGCTCCAGCTCGATCCCGGAGTACAGCGGCGCGTCCACGCCCTTGTCGAGCACCTCCTTGGCGGTGCGGGCGGCCAGCGGGGAGAACCCGAGCAGCACGCCCACGATCCGCTCCACCTCGGCGTCCAGGGCGGCGCGGTCCTCGACCACGTTCGCCACCAGACCCCAGTCGCCCGCCTGCTGCGCGTTGATCCGCGACGCGGTCATCACGTGGTACTTCGCGCGGGACAGGCCGATCAGCCGGGCGAGGCGCTGCGTGCCGCCGGAGCCCGGGATCATGCCCAGCCGCATCTCCGGCAGCGCGAACTCGGCGCGCTTGGTCGCCACCCGGATGTCGGTGGACAGCGCGAGTTCCAGCCCGACGCCGAAGCAGTAGCCGTCGACCGCGGTGATCACCGGCTTGGGGCTGCGCGCCGGGGCGGTGACGTTCTGGCCGAGGTCGGTGAAGTCGATCGGGTCGACCTCCATGAACCCGGCGATGTCGCCGCCGGAGGAGAAGTGCTCGCCTTCGCCCTGGATGACGACGACCTTGATCTCGTCGTCGGCGTCGATCTCGGCGAACCGGTCGGCCATCACCTGGCGGGTCTCCCAGGTGATGATGTTGTACTTGCCGTGATCGAGGGTCAGGTAGGCGACCCGGCCGTCGTGGCCGCGGTCGAGCCGGATCTCGCCTCCGGTGAGTGCCATCGTCAGTGGTTCCTTTCGGTTTCCGTGGTGCTGCCGCTCAGCAGCTCGTGGAGCACGTTTCCGTGCAGGGGCAGGCTGGTGATGTCCACACCGGCCGGGGCGAGCGCGTCCGCGACCGCGTTGGCGATCGCGACCGGCAGGCTCATGCAGCTGCCTTCGCCGCAGCCCTTCGCGCCTAGCCGGGTCAGCGGCGACGGCGTTTCCAGGTGGTCGCTGTTCAGCTCGAAGGTGGTTTCGGCGGTGGTCGGGCAGAGGTAGTCCATGAAGGTGGCGGTGGGCTGCCCGGCGTCGGTGTAGCGCATCTCCTCGAACAGCGCGCCGCCCAGCGCGTGCGCGAGCGCGCCGTGCACCTGGCCTTCCAGCAGGGTCGGGTTGAGGATCGTGCCGGCGTCGTGCACGGTGACCACCTGCTCGAGCTTCACCTCGCGGGTCTCCGGGTCGATCCGGACGACCGCCAGTTCGGCGACGAAGCCGTAGCACAGGCTCGAGTTGATCTGGTCCGAGCGGCTGGCCGCCTTCGACTGCGGCGGGGTGAACGCGGCCTCCTCGTACAGCCGCGCGGAGGTGCCTTCCGGCAGCGCGCCGGGATCCCAGTGCACCAGCCCGGCCGCGTGCTTGAACGGGACCGCCCGGGTCGGATCGGCAAGCAGCCGGACCTGGCCCTCGGCCAGTTCCACTTCCTCGGCCGCGACGCCGAGCAGCGTGGCCCCGGCGATCTTGACGGTCACCGCGAGCTTCTCGGCCGCTTCCACGAGCGCGCTGGTCAGCAGCGGCGCGAAGCGCGAGGAGTAGCTGCCCGAGCTGATCGTCCACGGGGTGGTGGCGGTGTCCATCTCGACGAGCGGGCGCACCCGCTCCAGCGGAAGGCCGAGCTGGTCGGCGACCACCTGCTGCGCGACGGTGGCGTGGCCCTGGCCCTGCGGCACGGTGCCCAGCAGCACCGACACCTGCCCGCTGGGGTCGACGCTGATCCGGACGTGCTCGGTGGAGCCGGACTTGCCACGCCCGGACGCCCGCTGCTCGGCCGGGGTGGCCAAGCCGACGTAGCCGATGTTGGTCGCGGACGGGTCGACGATGGTGGCCACGCCGAGGCCGAAGTACTCGCCCCGGGCCCGCGCTTCCCGCTGCTTTTCGCGCAGGGCCTGGTAGTCCGCGTTCTTGACGACCATGTCGAGGGCGCGGTGGTAGTCGCCGGAGTCGTAGATGCCGCCGGTCGGGGTGGCGTACGGGAAGTCCTCGTGCCGCACGAAGTTCCGCTTGCGCAGCTCGATCGGATCGAGGCCGCAGGTCTCGGCGACCTTGTCCATCAGCCGTTCCAGGCCGAAGTACAGCTGCTGGCCGCCGAAGCCGCGGTTGAGCCCGGTGGGCGTCTTGTTCGTCACCACGGCGCGCGACCGGATCTCGACGGCGTCGATCTTGTAAGCGCCGGTGATGTTGCCGAAGCAGCGGTAGAGCGTGCTGGGTTCGGGCGGGCGCAGATAGGCGCCCACGTTGTCGACCAAATCGGCGCGCAGTGCCTGCACCGTGCCGTCGGCCGAGACGGCCGCCTCGAACCACATCGCCCGGTCCGACCCGGCCGAGCTGGCCAGCAGGTGCTCGATGCGGTCCTCGGTCCAGCGCACCGGACGGCCCGCGTGCTTGCTGGCCAGCGCCATCAGCGCGACGTAGGGGTAGATGCCCGCCTTGATGCCGAAGCTGCCGCCGTTGTCGGCCGGGATCATCAGCCGGATCCGCGACGCGGGCAGGCCGAACGCGCCGGCCAGCACCGCGACCATCGAGAACGGGCCGTGGAAGTTCGCCCACGCCTGGATGGCCGGGCCGTCGCCTTCGTCCTGCCACTCGGCGACGACCGAGTAGCACTCCATCGGCGTCGACGAGTAGCGCGGGAAGTCGTACTTGCCCTTCACGACGTGATCGGCCTTGGCGAAGACGTCGTCCACGTCGCCGAAGCTGAAGGTCCGGTCGGTCGCGACGTTGCCGTCGGCGTCCTCGTGCAGCCGCGGCGCGTCCGGCCGCAGCGCCTTCTCCACGTCGACCACCGGCGGCAGCGGCTCGTAGTCGACCTCGACGAGTTCCGCGGCGTCCTCGGCCAGGTACCGGTCGTTGGCGACGACGACCGCGACCGGTTCGCCGACGAAGCGCACCTTGTCCGTGGCCGTCGGGTAGTACGGCATGGGTGCCTTGAGGGCCAGCGGGAACGGGCGCAGGGCCGCCTTGACCTCCTCGGGGCCGATCACCGCGGCGACCCCGGGGTGCCGGCGGGCCCGCTCGAGGTCGACGCCGCGGATCCGGGCGTGCGGGTGCGGGCTGCGCACGATCGCCGCGGTCAGGGTGCCGGGCAACGGGTCCATGTCGTCGAGGAACCGGCCGCGGCCGGTGAGGAGCGCGGGGTCCTCGATCCGCGCCGTCCTCCTGGCCGGCTTGTCGGAGACTGCGGTCATGCGGTTCACCTGCCTGCTTCTGCGGCGCTGTCGAACAGCGCGCGGTAGTTCCCGGAGCTCAGTTCGCGGCGGAGGATCTTGCCGACGCCGGACTTGGGGATGGTGTCGACGGCGACGAACCGCTTGGGACGCTTCAACGACGGCAGCCCCGACTGCTCGCGGACGAAGGCCGCCAGCACCTCCGTCGCGTGCTCGGGGGTCATGCCGTCACCCGGGACGAAGAACGCGGTGGCGGCCTGGCCCCACCGGTCGTCGGCCATGCCGACCACGACCACTTCGCGCACCGCCGCGCAGCGGATCAGCGCGTCCTCGATCTCGTCGGGGTAGATGTTTTCGCCGCCGGAGTTGATCATGTCGTCGACCCGGCCGGCGACCCAGAGGTCCCCGTCCTCGTCGGCGCTCGCCAGGTCGCCGGGGAAGTACCAGCCGTCGCGGATGGACTTGGCGTTGGCGTCCGCCCGGTGCCAGTACCCGGCGAACGCCTCGGGGCTGGCCATCGAGATGGCGATCTGGCCCTGCTCCCCCGGTGCCACCTCGGCGTCCGGCGGCGCGGCGGGGTCCGGGTCCACCAGCCGGACCCGGGAGAAGATGCCGGCGCGGCCCGCCGACCCCGGCTTCGCGAGCACGTCCGGTCCGATGGTGAAGGTGTAGATCTCGGTGCTGCCGAAGTGGTTGACGAAGGACTCCGGTTCCAGCGCGCCGGCGAGCTGCTCGGCCAGCGCCGGGGTCATCGACGAGCCCGCGTAGGCCAGCCGTCGCACGGTCCGCGCCTCGGCGAGCCGGCCGGTGCGCACGAGCGACCAGTAGATCGTCGGCACCAGGTACAGCGAGCCGATGCCCTCCGCGGTGATCAGCTCCAGGGCTTCGTCCGCGTCGAACTTCACCTGCGGCACCCAGGTTCCCGCGCCGACCAGGGTGGCCAGCAGCGTGCGCAGCCCCATGGTGTGGAACAGCGGCATCACGCCGAGCGTCGCGTCGAACCGGGACTGTCCACTTTGGATCAGGTGGGCGATCGCCGCGTGGTGCTCAGCGGAGTGCGTGCGCGGCACGCCCTTCGGTTTGCCGGTGGTGCCGGAGGTGTAGAGCATCACGCTGGTGTCCTGGTCGGCCACCCGGACGTCCGGGGCGCCACCCGGCTGGCGCAGGGCCAGGCGTTCGATGGTGTCCTCGTCGGGCGACCCGGAGGCGGTCCGGGGTATCGGGGGCAAGTCGGCCAGCGCTTCGTCCGCGAGAACCGCGGTCGAAGCGTCGGTGATCACCAGTGCGGGCAGGGCGTCGGCGACGCAGTAGGCGAGCTCGGGTGGCGCGAACCGGTAGGACAGCGGCACCGAGACGGCCCCGAGCTTCTGCGCGGCCAGGTGCAGGCTGGCCAGCGGTTCCCCGCCGGCCAGCGCGAGGACGACGCGGTCGCGGGGCCGGACGCCGAGCGCGGCCAGTGCCCAGGCCAGGCGGTCGGTGTGCGCGTCCCATTCGGCGTAGGTCATGGGGCTGCTGCCGCCCACCGCGCGGCGCCGGGGATAACGCTCCGCCGTCCAGCGCAGAACCGTACCCAGATCCATGACCGTTCCTCCAACGCGACAGTGCGCACTCGATGGTACGAGACCGACCATCTGTTTCGGATGGTTGCGAACCTACGATACGATTCGGAGCATGTCAACGGTTCGGTTGTCGACGACGTCGTACGTGGTGCTCGGCATGATCGCGCTGCGCGGCCCTTCCACGTCCTACGACCTCAAGCGCGCGATCGGCCGGTCCGTGGGCTACTTCTGGAACTTCCCGCACGCGCAGCTGTACTCGGAGCCCAAGCGGCTCGAGGAGGCCGGCCTGCTGGAGCTCGACGAGGAGGACTCGGGGCGCCGTCGCAAGACGTTCTCGATCACCGAAGCCGGCCGCAAAGCCCTGCGCGGCTGGATGGCCGAGCCGGTCGACGAGCACTTCGAGCTGCGCGACGTGGCGGAGATCAAGCTGTTCTTCAGCGAGCTGGCCGGCCCGGACGACGTGGCGCGGCTCGCGAAGGGCCAGGTCGAGCAGCACGAGCGCCGGATCGCCGAGTACGAGGAGATGCAGCGCCGCTTCGGCCACATCGAAGAGGTCGCCGGCCGCATGATCACCCTGGAACTGGGGCTGGGCATGGAATACGCGGCGCTCGAATTCTGGCGCGGCGTACTCGAGCGCGTCGCCCGGGGCGAGTTCGAGATCGGGAAGTACTCACTCCGGGACTAGGCTGGGGGCATGACCGACTCGAGGCGGGGATCCGGCGAAACGCCGGACGAGCTGGCAAGCACGTTGCGGGACCGGGCCAGGAGCGCCGCCACCACGGCGTTGCGCTCGGGCCTGGAGGACATCGAAGACCGGCACGGCCAGCACGTCGCCGACCAGGTCGCGGCCTTGGTCGACGTCGACGGGGTGTTCGCCGGCTTGACCGGGAAACCCGCCCGGCGCCGCGACGAGGACGACGACGGGCCGTACGAGTTCAGGCCGGTGACCTCCTAGGAGCGGTCACTTCCGCCAGTCGTAGCTGAGCGTGGGCGGGTGGTCGGACCCCTTCGTGACGGTGAGGTGGTCGCCGGGGTGCGCGGCCGCGTACCGGACCATCTCGGCGTACATCCGGTCGCGCAGCCCGACGTCGCGCACCTCGACCGTGGCTCGCTGGCCCAGCTGGTCCGGGTTCACGTCCGGGTCGGTGCGGATCGCCAGGTTCCAGAAGTGCTTCTTGTCGGTGCCGTCGGCGCCCTGGCCGTCGTTGGTGAAGTAGACCTCGCCGCTTTCCTTGTTGTAGATCGTCTGGGTCACCTTGATCTGGTCGTCGCCCTGCGCCGCGTTGAAGTGCCCGTTGTTGTTCGGCGAGTCGCTGGTGTAGAACCCGACCTCACCGCCGAACGCCTGGTTGCTGTACTTGCCCTTCCACAGCTCCAGCCGGTAGGTCTTCCCGGTCTCGGGGTCGGTGAACTCCATGTTGTCGCCGTCGGTGCCGGTTTCGTCGAGCTCCATCCCGCCGAGCCGCCCGAGCTTGTCGTAGAAGTCGCGCCAGCCCAGGTAGCTCTGCACCGAATGCTCGCCGGTGGTGTAGAAGTCGCCTTCCGCGTTGTACCGGAAGCCGAGGTAGTCATAGATCTTCTGGGCGATCTCCGGGTTCTGCATGAGCTTGTCCCAGTCCCCGTGCAGCAGGGCGTCCCGCAGCTCCGGGTTCTTCGCGACCAACGCGGCGAGACCGGGTACTTCGCGGAGCATGATCGCGCCGATTTCGGCGAGGTTCCGCTTCTCGGAGCCCGCGAGCTCCCACACCTGGCCCGTCTTGAACCGGAGCTTCTGGCCCTCGATGAGCAGGATCGCGTCGTAGGTGGTGGTCACCCGCGCCAAGTCGGCGAGCAGGACCAGGGCCTCGGCCTTGAGGACCTTGTCCCGCGCCCAGGTGGCGGCGAGGTCGACCGGGCGGATCCCGAAGCCGTGCCACCCGTCGTCGCTCTTCTTCTGGAGCGCCTGGGCGTCCGCGCGCTTGCTCCGGGCGTCCTGCTGGGCCTTCGCCAGCGCGTCGCGGATCGTCTCGAACGACTTGGCCGACTCCTCGAGGTCCTGGGCTTGGTCGTCGCGGTTCTTCTTGAACGCGTCCAGCGACTTCAGCGCCGCTTCACCGGCTCCGCCGTGCCAGCCCTCGCTGAGCTGGACGCGCACGCTCTCCAGCAGGGCCTTGGTGTCCTGGACCATTTCCTTGGTGGCCCGGCACGCCCGCGCGCGGTCGTCCAGCTCGGTGGTGCTGCCCTTCTCGACCTGGTCGGCGAGCGCGTAGATGTCGTCGAAGACGCTCACCGGTCGATCCGTCCGAAGCTGCCGTCGAGGGATTTCAGGAACGCGTCACGGGCTTCGGAGTCGGAGCCGTGGTAGCCCTTCGCGGCGGTTCGGATGGCTTCGACCAGGGTCTCGACCTGCTGCTGGGCGGCGTCCAGATCGTCCTTCCTGGTCGCCAGCCAGACGTCGTAGTCACCGGCGAAGCCGCCGGCCCTCGCCGTGCTCCCGACGTTCGGCGCCCCTTCCGCGGAGAGCACCGGCGGCTTCCCCTCGGCGAGCTTGGCCGCGGCGTTGCTGATGTCCGCGACGTCGACTTCGAAACCCACCGGACTTCCTCCCGCAAGTGACACGATCTGGCGGCAATGTAACAGCTTGCCGCAGGAGAAACGCCGTGGTTCCACGATCGGTTTAGCCGGCCCCGGTGATCGCCTCGAAGCAGCGAGGCGCCGCTACCGCTCCTGGCCGCCCGCGACGGCCAGATCCGACGGGTGCGTGGCCAGTGGGGTGACCTCGATCTTCATGAACGGGTACAGCGGCAGACCCGAGAGGATCCCGTGCAGCTCGTCGTTCGAGGCCACGTCGAACACGCTGAAGTTGCTGTAGCGCCCCACGATCCGCCACAGGTGCACCCACACGCCCGCGCGCTGCAGCTCCAGCGCGCGGGCCTTTTCTTCGGCGACCCGATCGGTGACGTCCAGCCCCGGCGGGATCGAGACGTCCATCCGCACGTGGAACAGCATTTCAGCGCCTTTCCAGGCGGCGCACCGCCGCCAGGTCGAGTTCGACGCCCAGGCCCGGGCCGTCCGGCAGGTGCAGCTCGCCGCCGTCGTAGCGCAACGGCGTCGTCAACAGCCCTTCGCTCATCAGCAGCGGGCCGAACAGCTCGCTCCCCCACGTCACCGCCGGGGTCGAGCACGCCAGCTGCAGCGTCGCCGCGGTCCCGACCGGACTCTCGATCGACGTGCCCGCGTGGCACGGAATCCCGGCCGCGGCGGCGACCTCGGCGATAGCACGGGTGGCGCGCAGGCCACCCGACTTCGTTGTCTTCAACGAAAACACGTCGGCGGCGCGGGCCTTCGCCAGCCGGAGGGCGTCGCCCGGGGTGCGGAGGCTTTCGTCGGCCATCACCGGGATCGGCAGGGCGCGGTTGATCTCGGCGAGCGCCTCGACCTCCGCGCCCGGCACCGGCTGCTCGACGAGGTCAACGCCCGCGGCGGCCAGCCGCGGCAGGTACTTCAGCGACGTCAGCAGGTCCCAGCGCGCGTTGAGGTCCACCCGCACGCTGGCCACCCCGACGAGCTTCTCGGCGACCGCGCACACCCGCGCGACGTCGTCGGCCGGATCCTGCGCGCCCATCTTGAGCTTGAAGCTGCGGTGTCCGTCGTCGAGCTTCGCCAGTGCCTCGTCGGCGACGACCGGCGCCGGTTCGGTGCCCAGCGCCCAGGTCACCGGCACCGACCGCCGGGCGAGCCCGCCCAGCAGCGTGTGCACCGGCACCCCGAGCCCGCGGGCCCAGGCGTCGTGCAGCGCCACCTCCACCGCCGCCTTCGCGTAGAGGTTGGCCGCGACGACGTCGCCGAGATCGCGCAGGATCCCGGCGACGTCGTCCACCCGGCGGCCGAGCAGGACCGGCGTGAAGTAGCGCTCCACGACCAGGCGCATGGTCTCCACGGACTCGCCGCCCCACCACGGGCCGCCCGGCACCACGCCTTCGCCGACGCCGACGGCGCCGCCGCGGGTGTGGACGAACACGAGCAGCACCGGCTGGGCAGCCATGCCGGTGCGGGCGAAGCGGTGCGGACGGCGCAGCGGCACGTCCAGCAGCACCGTCTCGACGCGCTCGATCCCCAGGTCGGTCATCGATCCTCGTTTCGGCAGAAGGGAAGCGGGGCCTCAGGCGCGTTCGAGCACGAAGTCGTACGTCGCACGCAGCCGGCCGTCGCCGTCCGGCCGCGGGTCGAGCACGAGCTCCGGCTTCGTGGCTTCGGCGACGTCGCTGTCGAGCCACTGCCCGCCCTGGAAGTACAGCTGGGTGGTGATCGTGCGGTGGCCCGGCGCGCGCACCATCAGGTGCAGGTGCGCCGGCCGCCACGCGTGCCACCCGGCGGCGGCGATGAGCCGGCCGGTCGGGCCGTCGGTCGGGATCTGGTACGGCGCCGGCTGGACGGTCGTGATCTCGAACCGGCCCTCGCCGTTGCTCACGACCACGCCGCGCAGGGTGCCTTCGGGGATGTCCGGCGCGAAGCCCGAGTAGTAGCCGTCGTCGTCGGCGTGCCAGATGTCGAGCTCGGCGCCGGCGACCGGGGCGCCGTCGACGTCGCGGACCTGCCCGGCGAACACCAGCGGTGTCCCCTTTTCGTCCGGCCGCATCGGCAGGGCCGTCTGCCACGGCAGCTTCTCCTGGTCCGGCAGGTAGTACGGGCCCTGGATGCTGCCCTTCGTCCCGTCCTGGGTGCGGGCGGCGACCTCTTCGACGACGTGCTCGACGAACACGTCGAGGAACAGCGGCCATTCGCCGCCTTCGCCGACGTCCATCAGCCACTGCTTCGCGGCCTGGAACTCCGGGTAGGTGACGTCGTGGTCGCGGATCGCCTGGTGGACGCCGTGCAGCACGGCACGGGCGACTTCGTCGACGCGCTCGGGCGGCACGTCCTGGCTCGTCCGGGCGGCCGCGCGGAAGGCCGCGCTGGCGGAGCTGCCCGAGCCCGCCGCGGTGGGTGCGTGGTGTTCGGTGGTGGTCATGGCCGGTCCTTCGTCAGCGGGAAAGGGAGGTGGCGCCGGGGTTGTAGAGGTCGGTCACGGTCCAGCCGTCCAGGTCGTACTCGGCCATGCACTGCTCGGCGAAGCCCTTCATCGCCTCGGCCGAGCCGGACTGCTGGGCGGCGAACAGCAGCTCGGCGCGCACACCCTCGTGGTTGCCGGAGTAGTTGCGCTCGTAGAGCTCGTGCCGGCCGCCGAACTCGCTGCCGATCGAGTCCCAGATCAGCTTCATCAGCTTGACGCGCTCGACCGCGCTGTAGCCGTTCGAGCCGCGCACGTACTGGTCGAGGTACGGGCGGATCTCCGGCGAGGAGAAGTCCTTCGCCGACGACGGCAGGTAGATCAGCGCGGACCCCAGGTCCTGCATGATGATCTCGCGGATGCGCGGGTAGCCGAGCGTCATGAACCAGCGGTACGCGAGCCCGTAGTCCAGGTGCGGCAGGACGGCGCCGTTCTTCCACTCGTCCGGGTTCGCGGCCATCGCGTCCGAGAGCGCCCAGAACAGGTTGCGCCAGGCGATGACCTCGCCGACGCGGGTCTGGATGCCGCGGAAGTCCTTGGTGCCGGTGACTTCCACGCCCTTCATCAGCAGCCCGGCGATGAAGTCGAGCTTGACGGCCAGCCGCGCGACGCCGTGGAAGGTGAAGCGGTGCAGGAAGCCGGACCCGGGGAAGAACGTGCTCGCCTTCTCGGCGTCGCCGTAGATGAAGACGTTCTCCCACGGGATCTTCACCTTGTCGAGGATGAAGATCGTGTCGTTCTCGTCGAACCGGCTCGAGAGCGGGTAGTCGAACGGGCTCGACGTCGCGTCGGCGACGTTGGAGTAGGAGTTGCGGCAGATCAGCTTCATGCCCGGCGCACCCATGGGCACCGTGCAGACGAGCGCGAACTCGCGCTTCTTGATCGGCAGGCCGTAGTGGGCGATGAAGTTGTAGTTGGTGATGGCCGAGCCGGTCGCGACGACCTTGGCGCCGGAGACGATCAGGCCGTCGTCGCGCTCCTCCTCGACGTGGATGAACAGGTCCTTGACGTCGTCGGGGTTGCGGTCGCGGTCCACCGGCGGGTTGATGATCGCGTGGTTCCAGTACAGGACCTTTTCCTGCGACTCGGTGTACCAGCGCCGGGCGTTGTCGGCGAAGGGCTCGTAGAAGTCGGAGTTCGCGCCGAGCGTGCCGAGGAACGCGGCCTTGTAGTCCGGGCTGCGGCCCATCCAGCCGTACGTCATCCGCGCCCAGGCGACGATCGCGTCGCGGTCGGCGAACAAGTCCTCTTTGGACCTCGGCGTGCGGAAGAACGGGTGGGTGAAACCGCTGCTGCCGGTGTCGGTCGGCGCGGTGAGCACGGACTGCTGGTCCGGGTCGTGCAGGGCGTCGTAGAGCCGTGCGGTCATCCGCACCGAGTTGCGGAACGCCGGGTGCGTGGTGACGTCGTCGACCTTGTCCCCGTAGATGAACACTTCCCGGCCGTCCCGGATGGACTCGACGTACTCGTCCCCGGTCATCGGCCGGGTCGTGCGCACCTTCGCGGGTGCGTCGTGCTCTTGGATGGTCATCGGGCCAACCCTTCGTCGGTGAACGGTTCAGGAAGCTGCTGCGGTGAGCGGGGCGAATTCGGCGGCCGAGCCGAACCAGCCGAGGTCGGGGCAGTCGACCGAGGCCGACCAGTGGGCGTGGCCGCGCGGGCCGAGTTCGCGGAACCCGCCGGCGAAGAACAGCAACGGGTCGGCGTCGCTGGTTTCGAGGTGCTCGACCTCGCCGATGACGATGAGGTGGTCACCGCCGTCGTAAAGGCGCCACGGACGGCACGAGAGGGTGGCCGCGGTACCGGTCAGCACCGGCGCCACCACTCCCTCGGCCCATTCCGGCGCCCGGTCCTGGGGCCGGCCGGCGAAGTGCCAGGCCGTGTCGAGCTGGTCCGCGGCGAGGATGTTGACGGCGAACGGCGCGCCGTCGAGGTAGCGGCAGGCCTTCGACCGGCGCGTCAGCGTCACCTGGCACAGGGCCGGTTCCAGCGAGACGGCGGTGAAGGCGTTCACCGTGGCCCCGTGCGGTTCGCCCTGGTCGTTGCGGCACGTCACCACCGTGACGCCGGTGGCGAAGCGGCCGAAGGCGTTGCGGATCTCGCGCTGGTCGAGCGTCATTGCCCTTACCTCCTGTACGCTGTGCGTACATCATGAACGCTATGCGGACACGTTAAGGAGAGTCCCCCGGCGCGTCCGCGTTGTCAAGACGGCCGGTGCGGAAGGATGAGGCGATGGAGACCGACCGCGACCACATCCAGAGCATCGAGCGGGGCTTCGCCGTCCTGATGGCGTTCGACGCCGAGCGCGCGAACCCGACGCTCGCCGAGCTGGCGTCCGCGACCGGCCTGTCCCGCCCGGCGGTGCGGCGGATCCTCCTTACGCTGCAACGGCTCGGGTACGTCCGCGGCGACGGCCCGCGCTGGTCGCTGACCCCGCGCGTGCTCAGCATCGGCCAGCACTATTCGGCCTCGCACGGCATGATCGAGACCGCCCAGCCGCGGCTGCTGAGCCTCGCGGAGGAGACCGGCGAGTCGGCGTCACTGGCCGCATTGGACGGTGCCGAGGTCGTCTACGTCGCCCGCGTCCCGGTGCGGCGGATCATGAGCATCAACGTGTCGATCGGCACGCGGGTACCGGCCCACGCGACGTCGATGGGCCGGGTGCTACTGGCCTGGGCGCCACCGGCACTGGTGGACGAGGTCGTCGCGGCCGGGCTGCCGCGGTTCACCGCGCGGACGATCACCGACGAAAGCGGCTTCCGGAAGGCGCTGCGGATGGTGCAGGACCAGGGCTGGTCCCTCGTCGTCGAAGAGCTCGAGGAGGGCCTGATTTCGGTGTCGGCCCCGGTGCGCGACGCGAGCGGCGCGGTGGTGGCCGCGCTGGCCTCGTCGACGTCGAGCGGGCGCTCGGACGTGGAGAAGCTGCGCCAGGAGGTGGTCCCGCTGGTGGTCCGGACCGCCGCGCGGATCAGCGCCGACCTCGGCCACCGCGCCGTGCCCGGCGCCGGCCGCGAAGGGTTCTTCTAGACGTTTCGGTGCCGTGCAGGCGCATCCGGCGGCGGTCGACCGGGTCGGGCTCGCGGCTCACGAACCCGCGTTCCTCCACGACGGGAGCGCGGTGTCCGGAGCCGCCCGATCGGCGGGCCTGCGGCGCAGACGCACCGTAGCCACAGCGGCGAGTAAGAAAACGAAAGCCTCGTAACCCATCGCCGCGCCCATCGCTCCCTCGGTGTAGACGACACCGGCCAGGGCCACCCCCACCGTGCCGCCCAGTTGCTGCGCCGTCGGCAGCAGGCCCGACACCGAACTGGCGGCCGGCGGCGGCACCCGGCTCAGCACCAGGGAAAACGCCGACGCGGTGAACAGGCCGAACGCGAACCCGCCCGCGCCCAGCACCGTCCACAGGACCGGTGCCGGCGCGGCCAGCGCCGGGACGACCAGCAGTGACACCACGGCGAGGCCTCCCGACGCGGCGGCCAGAATCACGGCGCCGAACCGGCGTGCCGCGGCTTCGGCGAGCCGGCTGCCCGGTACGGCACCGATCGCGTACGGCGCCACCGTCGCCGCGGTCACCAGCGGGTCGTGGTGCAGCGCGCCCTGCAGGTGCAGGGAAAGCAGCAGGCTGAACGACGGGATGCCGGCGTTGAACAGCAGCACCGCGGCGATGCCCCAGCGGGTCGTCGCCGCGGTCAGCGCTTCGGGGTGCACGAGGGGGTGGCGGACTCGCCGCTGCGAGACGCCGAACGCCACGAGCAGGCCGATCGCCAGCACCGCGCTCAGCCAGGTCCACGCCGGCCAGCCGGCGTCTTGGCCCAGGGTCAGCGGCAGCACGAGCAGCACCAGCCCGGTCAGCGACAACGCGGCCCCGATGGGGTCGACCCGGCCGGTGCCGGCCGGCCCGCGTCCGTCGGGCAGGATCCGGACCAGGCCGAGCGCGGCGAGCCCGACCGGCACCGGCAGGGCCAGCGCCACCCGCCAGCCGGCCCCGAACGGGTCGAAGTGCAGCAGGACGCCGCAGCACAACGGCCCGGCCAGCGACGCGACGGCCATCGTCGCCCCGTACCGGCCCAGCACACCCGCGCGCCGGTCCGCGGGTACCGCGGTCTGGATCAGCGACAGGATCTGCGGTGCGACCACACCGCTGCCCGCTCCCTGCAGCAGCCGGGCGACCACCAGCGTCCCCGCGTCCGGCGCGGCGGCGGCCGCCAGTGACGCGGCGGTGAACACGACGGTGCCGAACACGAACAGCCGCCGGTAGCCGAACCGGTCCCCGAGCCGGGCCGCGGTGATCAGCGTGCACGCGAAGGTCAGCGTGTAGCCGGCCAGGGCCAGCTGCCCCGCTCCCGAGCCGGCCGCGAGGTCGTGCCGGATGCGCGGGACGGCCAGCTGCATCACGGTGACGCTCATCAGCTGCACGAACGTCCCCGACAGCAGCACGGCTTGCGCGGCGGGCCTCATGCCTGCTTCGCGATCCGCGCGACGAGCTCCGCGAGCTCGCCGGGCCGGGTCAGGAACGGCGAATGCCCGCCCGGCAACGAGAACACCGAGAACGGGGCGTCCGGCGCCAGCCGGTCCGCCTCGGCGATCATCAGGTCCTGGGTGGCCGGCGGCAGGGCGAGGTCGTCGGTCAGCCGGATGTAGCTGCGGGGAACCCGGCCCCACCGCCCGGCGGTCACCGGGAACTCGCCGTTCAGCGACGCCAGGGGTTCGTCGGGGTGGAGGGTGAGCCGCCAGCCGGGCCGGTCCGCGGGCCAGTCGTTCAGGAACGCCCGCCGGATGACCGCCACCTCGGCGGGATCCGGCGAGAGGGGGTTGATCCGGAACGCGCCGAGCACCTCGGGATCGCCGGAGTTGGGCACCCGCACGGCGCCGGCGTTCTCCGGCGCGCTGACGTAGTCGAGGAACCGCGGCCGGCCCGCCGGCACGAACGCCGACAGGTAGACGACGTGGTCGGCCAGCTCCGGCTGCCGTTCGAGGGCCGCCGACGCCGGACCGCCGCCCGCGCTGTGGGCGACGAGGACCACCCTCGCGAACCGGCGGCGCACCTCGGCGAGTTCGGCGACCAGCGCGTCGACCAGCGCACCGGTGGTGAGCCCGGCCAGCGCGGACGGTTCGGTGGCCAGTGCGGGCTGACCGGGCCGCAGGTACCCGGCGGGCAGCGGCGCAGTCACGCCGTGGCCGGGCAGGTCCACGGCCACGCCGGCCACGCCGTGTGCGGCCAGTGCTCGCTGGGTCGCGGCCCAGTGCAGCGAAGAGTGCCAGGCACCGTGGACGAAAACGCAGGCGGCGGGCTCGTTCATGACGACCTTTCGGAGGCAGTGGGGTACGAGCTCCACCTCACCGCGCCTCGGCGCCGGTCATCCACTTCCATATCTGGATCAAGGTCGCGTGATACTTTCAAAGTATGGAGTCACGGCACCTCCGCTACGCGCTGGCGCTGGCCGAGCACCAGCACTTCGGTCGCGCGGCCGCGTCACTCGGGATCGCCCAGCCGCCGCTGTCCACGCAGATCGCGGCGGTGGAACGCGAAGTCGGCGAGCGGCTGTTCGACCGCACGGCCCGGGGCGTGTTCCCCACCGCCGCGGGCGCCGCGTTCCTCGTCCGGGCCCGGCGGGCCCTCGGCGAGATGACGGCCGCGGCGGTCGAGGCCGGCCGCGCGGCGCGCGGCGAAACCGGCCAGCTGCGGATGGGCTTCATCGGCTCGGCCTTGCTCGCCCCCCTGCCCGGGGTGCTGAGCCGGTTCGGCCGCGGCCGGCCGGACGTGCGGCTGGACCTGCGCGAAATGAGCAGCCCGGAGGCGACCGCGGCGCTGGTCGAGGGTCAGCTCGACGTCGCCGTCGGCCGCGGCTTCCCGCGCGGCGCCGGGGCCGATGGGCTGGTAACCGTTCCGATCGGCGCGGACCACCTGGTCGCCGTCGTCAGTCTCGCGCACCCCTTCGCGGGCCGCGCGGAGATCCGGCTGGAGCAGCTGGCGGCCGAGCGCCTGATCGTGTCGGCACCCGAGCAGGAACCCGCGGTGGCCGCCCACCTGCGCAGCCTGTTCGGCCCCGGCACGACGGCACTGGACGCGGCCACGGTGTCGCGCGACATCCACACGATCATCGGACTCGCGGCCTGCGACGTCGGCGTGGGCCTCGGCCCGGCCCGGATGCGGCTGGTCATCCGCAAGGACATCTGGTTCTGCGACGTCACCCCGCGCGTGCGCCTGCCGGACCTGCAGCTGTCCTTCCGCGCGGCCGACGACTCCCCCGTGCTCGCCGCGTTCCTCGACACCGTCCGCGCGAACTGCACCGAAGTCGGCTCCCGCCTCGACGACATCCTCGCCGGACGGCAGGCACGCACCGGCGAACCGGTTCCCGGTCACGGCTGACGACGCCGGGTCCCCACCCCGGCAGCCGGCAGCACCCCGCGCGCACGCAGGATCCGCCACACCCAGTACACGCACAGGCCCATCGCCGGAGCGCCCAGCACCGTGCTCGCGATCCCCAGCGGAACCACTTCGCCGGCGGCGTAGAACGGCACCATCACCGCCGTCGCCAGTACCGACTTCGCCAGGAGCAGTGCCGTGCAGAGCTGGTAGCAGCGGCGGCGTGCGCCGTCTCGCCGCCAGGCGAAACGCTCACCACGGGCCACCTCGACCAGCACGCCCACCAGCGGCAGGCGCACGAGCATCGACAGCAGGAACACCGCACCCGCCACCGCGCCGCGGACGATGTCCGGCAGGTAGAAGTCCGCGCCGTGGCCCGTTCCGCCCGCCAGGGCCGCGGACAGGCCCACCACCGCCAGTCCCACGCCCGCCTGCCACCACTTGCGCTCGGTGCACACCCGGACCACGGCGAACACCAGCACGCCGGCGACCGCCACGAGGGCCGAGACCAAGACGTGGCCGGTCGACAGGTAGCCGACCAGGAACAGCAGCCGGGACGCCACCCCTTCGGCGACCGTGCGCCAGCCGCCGATCGCGGTGAAGACCGAGCGCGACTTCTCCGTGAGAACCGCGAAGTTCATCAAGCCGGTGCGGGCGACGGCACCCGGCGGGCCAGTGCTTCGAGGCGGGGCACCACCGCGGCGGGCGCCGGCTGGGCGCGGATCCGCGCGACCGCGGCCCGGGCCGCCACCCGGAGCTCGCCGTCGGCCACGAGGCTCCGGATCGTGGCGGTGTCCACTTCGGACGGATCGCGGCGCACGCCCAGCCCGTGCGCGGCCACGACCTCCGCGTTGACGAACTGGTCGGCCGCCTGCGGCAGGACCAGCTGGGGCACGCCCGCGGCCAGCGCCGTCAACGTCGTGCCGGAGCCGCCGTGGTGGACGATCGCCGAGCAGGACGCGAGCAGGGCGGCCAGCGGTACCCAGCCCGTCAGGCGGGTGTTGGCCGGGAGCGGGCCCAGCGCGTCGGCGTCGACGCCGTCACCGAACGCGAGCAGGACTTCCGCGTCGAGCTCGGCGGTCGCCGCGAGCAGGGGCGCCACCCCGCCGAGCCCGCCGAGCGACGGCAGGACGGTACCCAAGGTCACCAGCACGCGCGGGCGCTCCGCCGGGCGGCACAGCCAGTCCGGCAGCACGCCGCCCGCGTTGTACGGGACGTACCGCAGCGGCCAGCCCTCGCCATCGCCGACGAGGAACTCGGCCGGGACGACGTGGAGCGCCGCGCGTTCGGGCAGCCGGTCCGGCACACCGAGCCGGGCCGCGGTCTCGGCCAGGAAGGGCAGGAACCGCTCCGGCAGGGCGTCTTCCCGGACGAAGTTGATCCCGTGCTCGACCGAGGGCACGCCCGTCGCGCAGGCGGCGAGCAGGCCGGCGCCCTGATCGGCGGTGTGCACCACGACGTCCGGCCGCCAGTACCGCGCCAGGCGCACCGTCTCGCCGGCCATCCGGTCGCTGATCCGTGCGTACAGCCCGAGGACGAAGTCGGGGGTGCGGCCGCCGGAGCGCACGAACTCCTCGCCGTGTTCGCGCAGCTGCGCGGCCAGCGCCCGGCCGGTGTCCTGTCCCGCGCCGAACACGGCTTTGACGTCGAGCCCCGGGGCCGTGTCGACGACGGGCAAGCCGGCGCGCACGACCGCCGCCACGCCGTCGGCCGCGGTGGCGACCAGTACTTCGTGCCCGGCCGCGCGCAGCGCCCAAGCGAGCGGGACAACGGGGAACACGTGGCCGATTCCCGGCGGCACGGCGAAGAGCACACGCAGGGGCTCGGTTCCGCGAGAGGCAGTTTCCGTCATGCGACCCACGATCGGCCCGGCGGCTACAGCCGGCGTCGGCTCTCCCTCAACCGGCCCGGGTACTGCGATTTCAGTACGGCGATGCCAGCAGTCGCACGACGACGGGACACGCCGCCCTGCGCGAGCCTGACGGGGTTCCCCGATCCGACGAGGAGGCCTCCGTCCCGTGGCTACCTATCTGTACCGGCTGGGCAGGCTGGCCTTCCGCCGTCGCCGGCTCTTCCTGCTGCTGTGGCTGGCCCTGCTCGGCGCCGCCGGGTTCGCCTCGAGCACCGCGCCGCCGCTGCCGGGGGAAAGCGGGTCCATGCCCGGCATCGAGTCGCAGGCGGCGCTGGACCTGATGCAGCAACGGTTCCCGGGCAACGCCGGCAGCATCGACAACGCGACCGCGCGCGTCGTGTTCGTCGCCCCCGCCGGGCGGCAGGTCACCGACCCGGGGAACCGGGCGGCCATCGAGGCGCTCGTCGGCCGGGTCTCGCGCGGACCGCAGGTGGCCGCCGCGCTCAGCCCGTTCCAGGCTCAGACGGTGAGTCCCGACCGGTCCACCGCCTTCGCCAGCGTCGCGTACAAGGTGAAACCGGACGACATCGACGACACCACCAGGAACCAGCTGCGCACCGCCGTCGACGCCGCCCGCGCGTCCGGGCTGACGGTCGAGGTCGGCGGGCCGGTGCTGGCGGAGAAGCCGTCGATCGGCGGCGTGAGCGAGCTGGTGGGCGTGGCGCTGGCCGCACTGGTCCTGCTGGTCACGTTCGGCTCGCTCGTGGCCGCCGGCCTGCCGCTGCTGACCGCCCTGCTCGGCGTCGGCATCAGCACGCTCGCCGTCTTCGCCACCGGCGCCGCGCTGGGGCTCTCCCAGACGAGCGGCACCCTGGCCTCGATGCTGGGCCTCGCGGTCGGCATCGACTACGCGCTGCTCGTGGTCTCGCGCTACCGCGAGGAGCGGGCGAAGGGCCATCCGGCGCAGGAGGCGGCCGGCCTCGCCGTCGGCACCGCGGGGTCGGCCGTCGTCTTCGCCGGGCTCACCGTGATCATCGCGCTGGCCGGGCTCGCGCTGATCGGCATCCCGGCGGCGGCCAGGATGGGCCTGACCGCCGCCGCGGCCATCGCCGTCGCGGTCCTCATCGCGCTCACCCTGGTGCCCGCCCTGCTGGGCTTCTGGCCGAACGTCGTGCTGGCCCGCCGGGCTCGCAAGGACGGCCCGACCCCGCCGCCCGAAGGCACCGCGGACAACGCCGGGACGCGGTGGGCGCGGTTCGTCCTGCGCCGCCCGGTGCTCGTGCTGGCCGGCTCGATCGCCCTGCTGGTGGTCCTCGCCCTGCCGGTGACGCAGCTGCAGCTCGGCATGCCCGGCGACGAAGCCAAGTCCACCGCGACCACCGAGCGGCGGGCCTACGACGCGCTCGCCCGCGCCTTCGGCCCCGGCGTCAACGGCCCGCTGGCGATCGTGGTCGACGCGCGCGGCGCCGCGGACCGGCAGGGCGCGGCCAAGACCATCGCCGCCGCCGTCGGCCGCACGCCCGGCGTGGCCGCGGTCTCGCCACCCCAGTTCAACCCGGCGGGCGACACGGCTCTGTTCACCGCGGTCCCGGCCACCGCGCCGACCAGCGAAGCGACGGAGGACCTCGTCCACCGCATCCGCGGCGAGCGGGCCGCCACCGAAGCGGGCACGGGCGCGAGCTTCCTGGTCAGCGGCCTGACGGCGGTCAACATCGACGTCGCCTCGAAGGTGCCCGGCGGACTGGTGCGGTACCTCGCGGTGGTGCTCGGCCTGGCCTTCCTGCTCCTGCTGATGATCTTCCGGTCGCTGATCGTGCCGCTCAAGGCCGTCTTCGGCTTCCTGCTGTCCGTGCTCGCCGCCCTCGGCGCGGTCATCGCGGTCTTCCAGTGGGGCTGGGCCGCCGACCTGGTCGGCCTGCAGCAGACCGGGCCGATCATCAGCCTGATGCCGATCGTGCTGGTGGGCATGATCTTCGGGCTCGCCATGGACTACGAGGTCTTCCTCGTCTCGCGGATGCGGGAGGCGTACACGGGCGGCGAATCCGCCGCGCGGTCGGTGGTCACCGGCTTCCGGCACAGTGCCCGGGTCGTGGTCGCCGCCGCGCTCATCATGATCGCCGTGTTCTCGGGGTTCGTGGGCGCCGACCTCGCCATGATCAAGATGATCGGCTTCAGCCTCGCCGCCGCCGTGCTGTTCGACGCGTTCGTCGTGCGGATGGCGCTCGTGCCCGCGTTGCTCGCCCTGCTCGGCGAACGGGCCTGGGCCCTCCCCCGGTGGCTGGACCGGCTCCTGCCCCACGTCGATCTCGAAGGCGCGGCGCTGCGCCGCCGATATACTGCGGAGACGCCGGCCGTCCGGCCGGTGCCGGCGGAGGCCGAGCGGGACCCGGCGGGCGCCGGAAAGCCGGACGCCTGAGCGGCCGGGCCCGGCGGGGAGGTTCCGGTGCGGGGAGCAGCGACCATGGACCGGACACCGCGGCCGGCGCACGTGACGACGTTCAGCTGGCGCCACTACGGCAAGGACCACCCGCGCGTCGTCGACGTGGCGCTGAGCGCCGTGCTGTTCCTCGCCGTGTCCGGTCCAGCGGTGCTCAACGCCGACCTCTCCGACACCGACAACCTGACGTGGGAGTCCGCGGTTCCGCCGGCCGCGACCGCCCTGCTGGCCTTGCTGTGGCGGCGCAGCTACCCGCGCACGGTCGTGGTGGTCACCGCGCTCTGCGCCGCGGTCGCCGGCGGTTTCGGCTACCTGATCACGCCGCTGCTGCTGGCGCCGGTGATGATCGCGCTGTACGAACTGGCCGGGCAGGTCCCGCCGCGGACCGCCTGGGGGTTCTACCTCGGGACGACGGCGCTCGTCGTGGTGTCGGAGGTGCTCGGCGGGCAGGGCGGCTACCCGTGGTTCCTCGCCGTCCTCAACCCGATCCTCTTCCTGCTGCTCCCGATCGTGCTGGCCGGGTTCACCCGGCTCCGGCAGGACTACGTCGCCGCCGTGACGGCCCGCGCCGAGTACGCCGAGAAGAACCGCGAGGAGGAGGCCCGCCACCGCGTCGCCGAGGAACGCGTGCGCATCGCCCGCGAGCTCCACGACGTCGTCGCCCACCACCTCGCGCTGGCCAACGCCCAGGCCGGCACCGCCGCCTACCTCGCCAGGAACCGGTCGGACCAGGTCGAGCCGATCCTGGCGGAACTGGCCGTGACGACGTCCTCGGCGTTGCGCGAGCTGAAGGCCACCGTCGGCCTCCTGCGCCACCCGGACGACCACGGCTCCCCGCTGGAACCGGCCCCCGGTCTCGGGCAGCTCCCCGAGCTCACGGCGGCGTTCGCCTCGGCCGGGCTCGACGTCGAGGTCGTCACCGACGGCGTGCGGCAGGAGCTTTCGCCGGGCGCGGACCTGACGGCGTACCGCATCGTGCAGGAGGCGCTCACCAACGTCGTCCGGCACGCGACCACGAAGACGGCGGCGGTGCGGCTGGCCTACGGGCGCGACCGGCTGACCGTCACCGTCGAAAACGACGCCGGGCCGCCGGACCCCGCGCCGGCGAGCCGGGGCCCGGGCTTCGGCATCCTCGGCATGCGCGAGCGCGCCGAGTCCGCGGGCGGGCGGCTGCACGCCGGACCGCGTCCCGAGGGCGGGTTCACCGTCCGCACCGAACTGCCGATCCGGCCGTGACCATCCGGGTGCTCCTCGCCGACGACCAGGCGCTGCTGCGCACGACCTTCCGCATGCTCATCGAAGCCACGCCCGGGATGGAAGTGGTCGGCGAAGCCGCCGACGGCGAGGAGGCGATCGCGCTCACCCGGGCCCACCAGCCGACGGTCGTCCTGATGGACATCCGCATGCCCGGCACGAACGGGCTCACCGCGACCACCGCGATCTGCAGCGACGCGCGCCTTTCGGCGACGCGCGTGCTCATCCTCACGACCTTCGAGACCGACGAATACGTCGCCCGTGCCCTGCGGGCCGGCGCGAGCGGGTTCCTCGGCAAGGACGTCTCGGCGGACGCCCTCCTCGACGCCATCCGCACGGTGGCGGCCGGCGACGCCCTCCTGTCCCCCACGGCGACGCGGTCGCTGATCACCCAGTTCCTCACGGCCGCCCGGCCGGAAGCCCCGGCGGAGCCGATCGAGCGGCTGGCCGTCCTGACCGCGCGCGAGCGGCAGATCATGGTCCTGGCCGCGGAAGGCAAGTCGAACGCCGAGATCGCGGACGAGCTCGTCGTCAGCCCGCTGACGGTCCGCACGCACGTCCAGCGCGCGATGACCAAGCTGCGGGCCAGGGACCGCACCCAGCTGGTGGTCATCGCCTACGCGACCGGCCTGGTCAGGCCGCGGCCCCCGGCCTGACCCGGGCGCACCTTCGAGCCGGTGGCGCGCCGGATCGTGCGGCCACGGAGGCACCCCCAGCGGGGCCCGGTTCAGCTCGGCAGCCGGCCCGGCCTGCCCACAGCTCACTCGGCTGACCCGGGCTCGCGCGCACCCCTGAACCGGTGGCGCGCCGGATCGTGCGGCCACGGAGGCACCACCAGCCGGGCCCGCTCCAGCCCGGCAGCCCACCCGGCCTGCCCACAGCTCACCCGGCTGCCCCGGGCACTCGCCTACGCGATCGGGGCGCCGGGCCGGAAACGCCACCAGAGCGAGCCCGTCGCCCGTCCCGCGGGCGGGATGTTCACGGTGCACCGGAAGACGTTGCCCGGATCGTGGACGGCCTTCAGCGCCGACAACCGGGCGAAGGTCTCCGGCTCCCAGCACTCCCGCGCCAGTTCCGAGGTCTGCCGTTCGCCCTGGACGAAGCCGGCCGACCGGCCGACCGTCCACGGTGCCGCGACCCGGGTCACCGCGCGCGCCGTTTCGTAAGCTGCTTCCCGGTCCGGGCCCTGGGGAAGGGTGACCACCCGCAGGAGGCAGGCGGCGTCCCGGTGCCCCACCGCGTTCGGCTCGCGCGGGGTGCGGGCCAGCGCGCCGCCCAGGTGGTTGACCTGCACGACGGCGAAGACCCCGCGGCCGGGCCCGACCAGGTCCAGTACGGCGTCCGGGATCGACGCGTCGAAGTCCTTCAGCAGCACGTTGGCGCAGTAGAAGTTCCGGGGCTGCTTCGGCTCGTTGTGGATCGTCCCCGAGGCCGTGTAGGGCATCTCCCCGACCGTGTCCACCAGCCGCGGCCCCACGGCTCGCAGCGGTGCCACCAGTTCCGCTCCCTCGGCGACCGGGCCCGGGTAGGCGATGCGGACGTGCGCCACGTGGCGTCCGCGCAGGGGCGCCGGCACGGCGGGCACGTCCGGCAGCGGGACGATCCCGATGCTGGACGACATCCGGTCCGGCACCGTCGCCGTCCACTCCCGGTACGCCGAAAGCACCGCCGGCACCCGGTCGGTGTCGAAGTACAGGCCGCCGCCGTAGAACCGGCCGACCGGGAACAGCCCGAACTCCAGCGAGGTCACCACGCCGAAGTTCCCGCCGCCACCCCGCAGCGCCCAGAACAGGTCGGAGCCGGGTTCCGCGGTCACGAGCTCGCCGTCCGCGGTGACGACCTCCAGCCGGCGGACGTGGTCGGCCGCGAAGCCGAACTCGCGGCCGAACAGCCCGAGCCCGCCGCCGAGGGTGTAGCCGACCACCCCGATGTCGGGCGAGGAACCGGACAACGGGGCCAAGCCGTGCGTGGCCGCGGCTTCGATCACCTCCGCCCAGCGGGTGCCCGCCGCCACGCGGGCGGTCCGGGCCACCGGGTCGACCCGGACGCCGGTCATCCGCGAGGTGTCGATCAGCACCCCGTCCTCGAGCGGCACGGTGAGCCCGTGCCCGGTCGCCTGCACCGCGACCGCGTGGCCGTGCTCGGCGGCGTGGCGGACCGCGGCCCGCACGTCGGCCACGCCGGTCGCGCGCACCGCCACCGAAGGCCGGTGCAGGTAGGCGCGTTGCACGCCGGTGCGGGCTGCCTCGAAACCGTCGTCCCCCCGGCGCAGCGCGAGCCGCCGGATCCGCGCGGTGGTCACGACCGCACCAGGAGGTCGTCGCGCGTGACGGTGCGGTGCCGGACGAGCAGCTCCGCACCGGACACGGTGAGCTCGTCGCGCATGACGGTGCTCGTGGTCAGGGTCGTCACGCCGCCGACGGTGTCGAAGACCGGGACGTAGCACGTCGTGCGCAGGACGTCGCCGTCCTGCGGTTCGACGATGACGTTGAAGACGAAGTGCCGCCGGATCGCGCCCTGGGCGTCGAGCCGGGCCACCGCCGCGGCGGCCAGCGCCGTCAGCGCCGCCCGGCCCCGGCTCGGCTCCGGCAGGCCGTTGGACTCGAACACCCCGTCGACGGCGAAGGTCGCCACCCAGCCGCCGACGTTCCCTTCGTCGAGCATCTGCATCTGCGCGGCGTAGAACTGGTCGATCCGGGCGCAGATCTCGGCCGAGACGGCGGCCGGGACGGTTTGCTGCTGCATGGTGGGTTCCTCCCTCATCCGGGCGACGGCGGGCCGGGGCGCAACCGGCCGAGGTCGTCGCGTTCGATCACGCGGGACAGCACCCGCCAGGTGCCGCCGTGGCGCCGCAGCCGGTCGTGGATCATCGCCGCCGACTGCAGCCGCGCACCGCTCGCGGCGTCGACGACCAGGAAGAGCGCGTAGAAGCGGGCTTCGACCACGCCGTCACGGGCGCTGAACGCGAACCCGTGCACGCAGTGCCGTCGCTGGACTTCCCGTTCGTGGAAGGACGCGTCCAGCGCGCGCACCTCGGCGGCGAACTCCGCTTTCCGCACCGGCGAATCGCGGCCGAGCACCTTGGTCGTCATCGTCGCGTCGTCGTCGAAGACGGCCAGCCATTCTTCGGTCCCCCCGCGGTCGCGGGCCTCGAGCTGGTCCGCGTAGAACCGCCTGAGCTCGTAGTGGGTCGCGAGGGGCAGCGCGTCCGTCATGCCAGGCACTCCGGCACGAGCCCGCCGTTGTATTCGGCCATCTCGCCGAACACCGCCAAGACGTCCAAGGCCGCGCCGAGCGGCGCTTCCGGGTGCGCGAGCTCGTGGCAGGCCCGGTGGAGGTTGCCGACGAGCCGCTCCGGGTCGAGCAGCCCGCCGAACTCGCCCGGCCCGTGCCGCCGCGCGAGCTGCAGCGGCGTGCGTCCCTCGGCGAGTCCTTCCTCGGCCAGCGCGAGGATCCGGCGCAGGTAACTCTCCGTCCGGTCGAACACCTCGGGGCCGCAGATCCGGCCGTGCCCGCCGACGACGGTCTCCGCGCCGAAGCCGCGGAGCCGGTCGAGCGCCGGCAGCGACCCGCGGACCGAACCCGTCAAGCAGAACGGCGTGCAGCCCGGGAGCACCACGTCGCCGGCGAAGAGCACGCGCGCGTCCGGCACCCACACGACGACGTCGTGGGTGGTGTGCGCGGGACCGACGTGGTGGAGTTCGACGACCCGTCCCCCGAGCGACAGCGTCATGCTCCGCGAAAAGGTCACCGTCGGCAGCCGCAGGGCCAGCTCGCCCCACTCGACGTCCGGCCAGAGCTCGCGCAGCCCCAGACCGGCGGCGGCCATCTCCGGCCCGGCCAGCTCGTGGGCGATGACCGGGGCGTCGAAGGCGCAGTTCCCGAAGACGTGGTCACCGTGGCTGTGGGTGTTGACCACGGCCCGCACCGGGCCACGGCCGAGCCCTTCGGCCGCCGCGCGCAGCGCCTCGGCACGCCGTCTCGTCGCGGCGGTGTCCACGACGAGAAGCCCGTCGGGCCCGGTGATCACCCCGGCGTTGCTCAGGCACCAGCCGCCCGGTGGCTGCAGGAAAGCGTGGACGCCGTCCGCCACCTCCCGCAGCGTGCCCAGCGGCGCCCGCAGCGGCGTGCTCATCGCACCGCGCCGATCGACGCGGCGAAGCGGGCGGCGTGCTCCATCGTGGTCCGGCTGTTCGCCGCCAGCGCGGCGCGGAACCGGTTCAGCGCCGCCTCCGGTGCGCCGGCCGCGGCCGGGTCCACCAGGAACGTGTGCGTGGAGCGGATCGACGTCCCGTCAGCCGGGAAGTCCCAGCGGCCGCAGTGGCCGAGCAGTCCCCGCGGCGGCTGGTTCTGCTTGTAGGCGATGGATCCACCGGGCAGCAGCACCCGGAGCGAGCGCGTGGTGTGGACCGACCCGTCGGCCGCACGCGTCCGCATGATCAGCGACTGGGTGTCCGCCCCGAGTCCGGTCAGGTCGAGGCCGTCGACGTGGGGAAGCCGCTCCGGCCAGCGATCCGCGGCCCAGACGAACTCGCGCGCGGCGGACACCGGCCCCGCCAGCGCGAGCGACTCGGTGAAGGTCAGCAGCCACCGGCCCACCCCGCCGGGCAGGACGGCGACCGCGCGCAGAGCCGCCAGTTCCGCCGTCGAATTGTGGTCCAGCCGCGCGAGGACCGCGTCGCGGTCGTGGTCCGACGGCGGCGTGAAGTCGTGCTCCAGCACCACCTTCGTCCGCTCGCCGGGCAGCGGGACGAAGGTCCACCCGCCGGCCATCCGCCCGAACGCCGGGTCGTCGTGGTCCTGCGCGAACGTGACCCGGCGGGCCGCGTCGAACTCGCGGTGCGAGCGCCAGGCCCGCACCACCCCGTCCGGCATCAGCGCCCGGATCTCGAACCGGTCGCCTTGTGGCGATCGCTCCAGCACCCGGGTGTGCACCGTGGGGCCGAAGATCACCGGCCACGACACCACGTCGGTGATCAAGTCGTAGACCGCCGGGGCGTCCGCTTCGACGATCGTCTCGTGCCGCGTGTGGAGCTCCGGCGACGTCATCTCGGACTCCCCTCCCCGGCGAGGACCAGCGCGTTCACGCAGTTCAGGATCTGGCGCAGGGTGCGCAGCTCGGCCAGCTCCGCTTCGGGGATGTCCACCCGGAACCGGGCCCTGATGTACGCGGACGTCTCCATCAGCGCCAGCGAGTCGTAGCCGAGTTCGTACAGGTCGGCGTCCACGGCCTCCGGCCCCAGCGGCGCCTCGCCCGCCGAACCCGCGGCCTCGACGAGGATCGAGCGCAAGTCGTCGAACGTCATGCGGTCACTCATGGTTCTCCCAGCTTCCGGGTCGTCAGGCGGCGACGGCCACGACGACGCTCGACGACGCGGCGAGGCCGATCGTCTCGGTCAGCCGCAGCCCCGCCTTCTCGAAGATCTCCGCGAACTCCGCCTCGGTGCGGTCCCGGCCGCGGCTCAGCGCGAGCATCGTGATGTCCATGAACTTCCCCGGGTGCGGCACGTCGCCGTCCGGGATGACCGGGTCGATCACCACGACCCGGCCGTCCTCGGGCAGCACCCGGCGGACGTTCGCGAGCAGCGTGCCCGCCTCCGCGTCGCCGAGCTGGTGCAGCACGTGGGAAATCGTGTAGACGTCCCCGCCGCCGGGCACCTCGCGCAGGTAGTCGCCCCCGGCCAGCTCGGCGCGGTCGAAGACCCCCGCGTCGCGGAGCACGCGCTCCGCGCCGGGCACCACGTGCGGCTGGTCGAACACCACGCCCGCCAGGTCCGGGTACCGGGTCAGGACGGCGGCCAGCAGGTGCCCGTGCGCGCCACCCACGTCGACCAGCTTGCGGGCGCCGGTCAGGTCGTACGCCTGGATGGCCGCCCGCTGCGAGTGGCCGGCGGCGTTGCCCATCGCCCGGCTGAACAGTTCGTTCATCTCCGGCCGCTCGGCGAGGTAGCTGAACAGGTCCGTGCCGTTCACCTGGTCGAAGGCGGGCAGGCCGGTGCGGATCGAGAGGCCGATCTCCGCGTACGCGTTGCGCATGAACGGCTTGCCCTGCAACCGGAAGACGTCGCGCAGCGAGTTCGGCGCGTCCGACCGGAGGATCTCCGCGAGCGGCGTGAGCCCGAACGTGCGGCTCGAAACCTCGGTGAAGACGCCCTTGCTCGCCATCGCACGCAGCACCCGGTAGAGGGCGTCCGCGTCACTTCCGGTCCGCGCGGCCAGTTCGGCCACCGGGAGCGGGCCGTCCGCCAGCCGGTCGGCGACCCCGAGCTCGGCCACCGCGGACAGGAGGAACCCCATCCGCAGCCCGCCGTGGAAGTCCATCATCCGGTTCAGCAGTGCTTCGTCGCGCTTGTCGTCCACAGTGGACTCGGACATGACCGTCCCTCCTCGTTTCGTCGTCATCGCGGCCGGGGAAGGGCGACGAGCACGCTCGAGGGCAGGGCGCGGCCGCTGATGCCCGCCAGCCGCAGTCCCGCCTCCTCGAAGAGCTCGCGGAACTCCGCCTCGGTCCGGTCCCGGATCGGCCCGAGCAGCAGCTGGGTGCAGTCCAGGACCTTCGCCAGGTGCGGCAGATCGCCTTCGGGCAGCACGGGATCGATCACCAGGACCTTCCCGGCCGGCGACATCACCCGGGCGATGCCGGCGAGCACGGTGACCGCGTCGGTGTCGCTCAGCCGGTGGAGCAGCTGCGGCAGCAGGTAGACATCGCCGTCCGGGGGGATCGACCGGAGGTAGTCCCCGGCGACCACCTCCACCCGCCCGGCCACCCCGGCCTCCCGAAACGCCTGCTCCGCACCGGGCACGGCGAACGGCTGGTCGGCGTAGACGGCCTCGAGGTGCGGGTAGCGGACCAGCAGCGTCGCGAGCAGTCTGCCGTGCAGCTCGCCGACGTCGACCAGCCGGTGCACGCCGGTCAGGTCGCAGGTCTCCGCGGCGGCGAGCTGCATGCGCAGGGCCGCCGTCCCGGTGAAACTGGCGAAGAGGTCTTTGAGGTCCGGCCGCTGCGCGAAGTACGGGAACAGCGGTGCGCCGTTGACGTGCTCGAAAGCCGGCTTCCCGGTGCGCACCGAGTACGCCGTCTCCGCGTAGGTGTCGCGCATGCACTGCTGCCCGTGCATGCGGAAGGCATCACGCAGCGAGTTCGGCACGTCGGAGCGGAGGATGTCCCCCAGCGGCGTCAGGCCGAAGGTGCGGTGGGCGACCTCGGTGAAGACGCCCTTCGTCGCGACGCCCCGGAGCACCCGGTAGAGGGCGTCCGCGTCGCTGCCGGTGCGCTCCGCCAGCTCCTCCACCGGCAGGGGCTCCGCCACCAGCTCGTCGGCGATGCCCAGCTCCGCGACCGTCTGGAGCATGTAGGCGATGGGCAAGCCGCTGAGCAGCCAGATCATGTCGCTGAACGCGGAGTCGCCGTGCAGCTCCTTCATCGTGCTCACGGCCGGTTTGCTCGCCGTCTGCTCGGTCATGGTGGTCCTACCTTCTTTGTGGGTCCGAACTGGTCATTCGGCGGATCGGTGGACGGTGTCGGCGCGGACATCGGCAAGGAACACCACCACCGCGTGGTGATCGGCAACAGCGGCAGTGGCTGTTGTCCCGGCGAGCCCGCTGCGCGCGGGGGACGAGATTTCGTTCGGTGGCGAGAACTTTGACCAACCGGCGCACCGATTCGGTCTGTGACCGGACCCGGCTCGGCAGACCGTCTCGCCGCCATGGCCAGCCTGCTTTCGTTCGGGTCGGGTTCGGCGCCCGGGCTCACCGGGTGATCACCAGTGCGGAGTTGAAGCCGCCGCGGCCGCGGGCGAGCACGACGGCGACGTCGAGTTCGGCGCGCCGCGGTGCGCGCACCAGGTCGATGCCGTAGTCGCCGGGGACCGTGCGGACGTGGGGCGTCGGCGGGATCACGCCGTCCCGCACGGCCAGCAGCGCGGTGACCACGTCGAGCGGGCCGGCGCCGGCCAGCAGCCGGCCCACCCCGGCCTTGGGCACGGTGACCGGGACGCCGCCCGGGCCGAAGACTTCGGCGAGGACCCGTGCCTCCTCCCGGTCCCGCGCCGGGATGCCCGCGCCGTCGGCGAACACGACGTCGACCTGTGCCGGCGTAACTCCGGCGTCGGCGAGCGCGAGGCGCAAGGCGCGCGCCAGGGTGCCGGGTCGGCCGCTGCCCGGCGGCGGGTCGAACGTCGCCGCGTACCCGGCCACGAGGCCGTACTGGTGCGCGGCCCGGCCGGCGTCGCCGCGCTCCAGCACCAGGAGCGCGCCGCCCTCGCCCGGCACGCTGCCGCGGGCCGCGGCGTCGAACGGCAGGTACGCCGCGGCCGGGTCCTCGGCGGTGCTCACTTCGCCGCCGGACACGTGGGAAAGCCAGCCCCACGGATCGAGCGAGGAGTCGAGGCCGCCGGTCACCACGAGCCGGGCCCCCTGGCGCAGGCTGCGCCGGGCCTGGCCGATCGCGTCCAGGCCGCCCGCCTGGTCGGCGACGAGCACGCCACCCGCGCCCCGCAGGCCGTGGCGGATGGAGATCTGGCCGGTGTTGGCCGCGTAGAACCAGGCGAAGGCCTCGTACACGCTGACCCGGTCGGGGCTCTGCCGCCACAGCTTGTTCATCTCGGTGTGCGTGAACTCCCAGCCACCGGACGCGTTCGACGTCACGACCCCGGTTTCGAAGTCGTCGTAGCCGCGGTGGGCGGCTCCGGCGTCGGCCAGTGCCTCGTCGGCCGCGACGAGCGCGAGCCGGGTCACCCGGTCCGTCTGCGGCACGAGCCGGCTCGGCAGGACCGCCGCGGCCTCGAACCCCGCGATCTGGCCGGCCAGGCGCGCGCTGTAGCGCGACGCGTCGTACCGCCGCAGCGGCTGGATCCAGGACCGGCCGTCGAGCACGGCTTTCCAGTGCGCCTCGGCACCTTCGCCGTCACCGGCCATCACGCCGATGCCGGTCACGACCGCGGAGACGCTCATCGGTCCCCCCGCCACGCGCGCACCACCACCGCGCTCTGGAACCCGCCGAACCCGCTGCCCACCGAAAGCGCGGTGTCCACCCGGGTCTCCCGCGCTTCGAGGGGCACGTAGTCCAGGTCGCACTCGGGGTCCGGCTCGTGCAGGTTCGCCGTCGGCGGGACCACGTCGTTCTCGACGGCCAGCGCGCACGCGGCCACCTCGATCGAGCCGATGGCGCCGAGCGAATGCCCGACCATGGACTTGATGGAGCTGACCGGGACGCGGTACGCGTGCTCGCCCAGCGCGAGCTTGACCGCGGCCGTTTCGTGGCGGTCGTTTTGGCGAGTACCAGAGCCGTGCGCGTTGACGTAGTCGACCGACTCCGGCGCGCACCGCGCCTGGGCGAGCGCCTGCCCGATCGCTTCGGCCATCTCGCGGCCGTCCCGGCGCAGTCCGGTCATGTGGTAGGCGTTGCAGCGGGTGGCGTGGGCGGCGACCTCGGCGTAGACGTGCGCGCCGCGTGCCCGGGCGTGCCCGGCCTCCTCCAGCACCAGCACCGCGGCGCCCTCGGCGAGGACGAACCCGTCGCGGGTGCGGTCGAACGGCCGGGACGCGTGCTCCGGGTCGTCCTCCCGCGGCGTGGTCGCCTTGATCGCGTCGAAGCACGCGACGGCGATCGGGGAGATCGGGGCGTCGGTGCCGCCCGCGAGCACGACGTCCGCGACCCCGTCCATGATCAGCTCGTACCCGCGGCCGATCGCGTCCAGCCCGGCCGTGCACCCGGTGGCGACCATGGCGACCGGCCCTTCGGCGCCGGCCCGCCAGGCGACCTCGGCGGCGGCGGCGCTGGGCACCATGTAGTCGTACATGTGCGGGGACAGGTGCCGTTCGTCGACCAGCCACTCACGGCCGCTGTCGGAGAGCACGACGTACTCCCGCTCGATGCTCGTGGTCGCCCCCACGGCGCTGCCGAGGCTCACCCCGATCCGGCCGGGGTCCAGCGCGCCCGGGTCGAGGCCGCTGTCGGCGAGCGCCTCCCCGGCGCACGTGACGGCGAACTGCGCGGCCCGGTCGAGCCGCCGGATCTCCCGCGGCCGCAGGCCGGCGGCGGCCGGGTCGAAGTCGCACTCGCCCGCCACGCGCGAGCGGAACGGGCTCGGGTCGAAGAAGGAGATCCGCCGGGTGGCCGTGCGGCCGGAGACGAGCAGGTCCCAGAACTCCTTCCGGCCCGCGCCGCCCGGCGCGAGCACGTCCATGCCGGTGATCACCACACTCCGGTCCACGGTCTTCTCCTTTCTCGGTCCGGTGCGGCGGCCGGACCGGGCCCGCACCGGGGAACGCTCGGCGGCGCTCACGGGAGCTTGATCCGCGGGCCGCGGATGTCCAGCCAGGTGGCGAAGTCCAGGAACCGCTCGAGCCCGAAGCGCTGCGCGGGGGTGATCGCGCCGGCGGGCACCTCGGCGGCCGCCAGCACCGCGGCGCGGTCGTGCAGGCCGAGGACGGGGTGATCGCCTTCGACGCGGTCCCGCACCTGGGCCTGGACGGCGCTCAGGTAGCCCGGGTCGAAGCTGCCCGGGTAGCCGCTCTTCTTCCGGTCGGCGACCACGTCCGGCAGCACGTCGCGGGCGGCGCCCCGCAGGATGCTCTTCTCCCGGCCGTCGTAGGTCTTCAGCGACCACGGCGTGGTGAACACGTACTGCGCCAGCCGGTGGTCGCAGAAGGGCACCCGCACCTCGAGGCCCACGGCCATCGAAATCCGGTCCTTGCGGTCCAGCATGATCGGCAGCACGCGGGTCAGCGCGAGGTGGCACAGCTCGCGCATCCGCCGCTCCAGCCCGGTTTCCGCGCCGGTGCGGGGCACCGCGGCCAGCGCGCTGCGGTACTGGTCCGCCACGTAGGCGTCCAGGTCGAGCTCGCGGACGAGCCCCGCGTCGAGCAGGCCGGTGGCCCGCAGCGGGGAGTTCCGGTTGCCCAGCCAGGGAAAGCCTTCGGTGGTGCGGGCGGCTTCGTTGTGCAGCCACGGGTAGCCGCCGAACACCTCGTCCGCGGATTCGCCCGACAACGCCACCGTCGACTGCTCCCGGATCGCCTTGAACAGCAGGTAAAGCGAGTTGTCGCGGTCGCCGAACGCGCCGGGGAAGTCCCGGGCACCCACCGACGCGACCCGCACCGCGGGATCCGACAGCGCGGCACCGTCCAGGACGATGTCCCGGTGCTCGGCGCCGACGTGCTCCGCGAGCGCGTGCACGTACGGCGCGTCGTGCGTCGGCGAGATCTCGTTCGCCCGGAGGTTCTCGGCCTGGGCGGCGAAGTCGACCGAGAAGCTGTGCACGGCTTCGCCCTGGCGCCCGAGTTCGCGGGCGGCCAGCGCGGTCATGACGGACGAGTCGAGCCCGCCGGACAGCAGGGTGCACCGCGGCACGTCGGCGACCAGCTGCCGCCGGATGATGTCGTCGAGCAGCTCGCGCACGTGCGCGACGGTGGCCTGCTCGTCGTCCCGGTGCTCGCCGGCCTCCAGCTGCCAGTACCGCTTTTCGCGCAGCCCGCCGCGGTCGAGCACGGCGAGGTGCCCGGGCGGCAGCTCGCGCAGGCCCTCCCAGATCGCGCGGCCGGGCGTCTTCGCGAAGGTGAGGATCTCGCGCAGGCCGTCGATGCCGACCACGTGGTCGGCGAGCGGGTGGGCCAGCACGGCCTTCGGCTCGGAGCCGAACAGCACGCCGTCTTCGGTCGGGTAGTAGTAGAAGGGCTTGATCCCCATCCGGTCCCGGACCATCACCAGCTTCCCGGTGCGGCCGTCCCAGATCGCGAAGCCGTACATGCCGTTGAGGTGGTCGACGACCGCCTCGCCCCATTCCAGGTAGCCGCGCAGGACCACCTCGGTGTCGGAGTCCGTACGGAACACCGCGCCGCGCCGGCGCAGCTCGTCGCGCAGTTCGGTGAAGTTGTAGGTTTCGCCGGAGTAGACCAGCGTGACCGGGCCGTCCGCGGTCTCCGCGACCATCGGCTGCACCCCGCCGGGCAGGTCGATCACCGCGAGCCGGCGGTGGCCCAGCGCGGCGTGCGCGGTGAGCCACGTGCCCGACGCGTCCGGGCCCCGGCAGGCCATCGTCGCGGTCATGGCGTCCAGCACGGACGCCTGCCCGCTCAGGTCCCGGCCGAACGAGACCCAGCCAGTGATACCGCACATCGTTTTTCCCTCCGCAATCTCCGCGTCCTCGCGAAGTGAACCTATTGGGGTCTGCTCGAATCGCCTTAAAACCGGACCACGGGCGCAGCTGGAGAAATCGTCGAGCGGACCGTCACGGCGCCGCTTCCAAGAGGTGCAGGTAGGAATTCACCGGCCGCATGCCGACCACCCGGAGACCCGCGTCCCGCACCACCTTCGTGATGGTTTCCTTCGTGTGCTTCCGGCCGTCGGAGTTGAGCAGGAAAAGCAGGTCGGTCCCGGTGGTGAACCGGATCTCCGGGCTGCCGTCGATGAGGTTGGTGATGACGAGGAACCGACTGTCGCCGCGGCCCGCCCGCGCCGCGTTGCGCAACGCGGCCACCGACTTCTCGTCGGCCCATTCGAGGATGTTCTTGAACAGGTACACGTCCGCCTCGACCGGGATCTCCTCGAGGCAGTCGCCGCCGACCAGCCGGGCCCGCGACGCGAGCGGCCCGCCGTCGCGCAGCCGTCCGTCGGCCTCGGCCACGACGGGCGGCAGGTCGAGCAGCGTCCCGTGCAGCTGGGGGTTCCGCTCCAGCAGGGTCGCCAGGGTGTACCCGCGGCCGCCGGCGACGTCGGCGAGCGTGCCCACCCCGCGCAGGTCGAGCGCGTCCGCGACCGCGTCGGCCGCCAGCCTGCTCAGCTCGGTCTGGGCGCGGTCGAACACGGTCGCGGACTCCGGCCACGTGCGGTGCAGGTGGGTGAAGAAGTCCGCGCCGTACCGCTCGTCGAACCCGCCCCGCCCGGCGCGGGTCGCCGCGTCGAGGTGCGGCCAGAGCTCCCACGTCCACGGCTCGGTCACCCACTGCACGTAGAACTTGAGGCTGCGCGGATCGTCCTCCCGCAGCAGCCGCGACGACGGCGTGTGCACGTACCCCTCCGGCGTCCGGGCGAAGACGCCGTACTGTTCGAGCGCGCGCAGCACGCGCCCCAGCACCTCCGGGTCCACCCCGAGTTCGCCGGCCAGGTCCGCGGCCGTCCGGGGCCGCGAACCCAGCGCTTCGGCGACCCCGATCCGCGCCGCGGCCCGCAGTGCCGACGCGCCCGCCGCCCCCAGCGCGAGCTCACGCACCCCGATGACCGCGTCGTGGCCGGGAATGTCCTCTTCCTGAATCGTCATCGCCCCAGTGGGCACCCGCGCGCTACAGGAATCGTGGAATTTTCGTCAACCGGGCGATTTCGAGACGCGCGCGAAAAGGGTTCGAGAACGATCCGGTGCCGGTTCGAGAAGCCTGGATCACCATGGGCGGGCGACCACACAGGGAGGATTCATGCCGAAGGAACACGGCCGGGTTTCGCTGATCACCGGCGCCACGAGCGGTATCGGACGGGCCACGGCGGAGCGCCTGGCCAGGAGCGGGCATCGGGTCTTCGTCTGCGGCCGGGACGGAGCGGCCGTCGAAGCGACGGTGAAGAGCATGCGGGCCGACGGCCACGCGGCCGACGGCGCGGTCTGCGACGTGACCGACGCCGCCCAGGTCGACCGGCTGGTCGAAGCGGCGCGGACCCGGTTCGGCCCGATCTCGGTGCTGGTGAACAACGCGGGGCGCAGCGGCGGCGGGGTGACCGCGAACCTGCCGGACGAGCTGTGGCTCGACGTCGTGAACGTCAACCTCAACAGCGTTTTCTCGGTGACCAAACGCGTTCTCACCGACGGCGGCATGCTCGGCCTCGGTCGCGGGCGCGTCATCAACATCGCGTCGACCGGCGGCAAGCAGGGCGTCGTCCTCGGCGCGCCCTACTCCGCTTCGAAGCACGGCGTCGTCGGCTTCACCAAGGCGCTGGGGCTCGAACTGGCCAAGACGGGCATCACGGTCAACGCCGTCTGCCCCGGCTACGTCGAGACGCCGATGGCCGAACGGGTGCGGGCCACCTACGCGAACATCTGGGAAGTGTCCGAAGAGGACGTACTGGCCAAGTTCAACGCCAAGATCCCGCTGGGCCGCTACGGCACCCCGGCCGAGGTCGCCGCCATGGTGGACTACCTGGCCGGCGACGAAGCGGCCGTGGTGACCGCGCAAGCGCTGAACGTGTGCGGGGGCCTCGGGAACTACTGACCCCCGCGACCGCCCGGCGCCGGCTCAGCCCGCCGGCGCCGGCGGTTCCGCCGCCGCGGCACCGGTCAGCACCGCCTGGTGCAGCTGCTGCACCCGGCGCGAGGGCTCGACCCCCAGTTCGCCGATCATCTGGGCCCGGAGGTCGTGGTAGGTCTGCAGGGCCCGGCCCCGGTGCCCGGACCGGTGCAGGGCCAGCATGTACAGCGCGTGGAGGTTCTCGTTGTAGCTGTTCTGCGCGGTGAGCACGGTGAGCTCGCTCAACATCTCGCGGTGCCGGCCCCGCCGCAGCTCCGCCTCGATGCGGCACTCCTTCAGCGTCAGGCGCGACTGCTCGAGCCCGGCGACCTCGGGCCCCAGCACGCCGCCCAGTTCGACGTCGGCGAAAGCGCGGCCGCGCCACAGCCCGAGCGCGTCGTCGAAGAGGCGCACCGCCCGTTCGTCGTCCCTCCTCTCGAACGCGCGCATGCCTTCGCGTTCCAGCGAGCGGTACGCGCGCAGGTCGACACCGGCGTCCGGCAGCGTCAGCAGGTAGCCGCTGTTCCGGGTGATCAGCGCGCGCCGGGCGACCTCGGCGCCGGTCATCCCGAGACCCGCGGACAGCAGCCGCCGGATCAGCATCACGTAGGTCTGGACCGTGGTCAGAACGCTCTTCGGCGGCTGCCCGTCCCAGAGCTCCCGCACGATCGAGTCGACGGACAGGACTTCCCCCTCCCCCAGCACCAGCAGCGCGAGCACCTGCCGCGGCTTGCGCGCCGTCGGCGCGGCGGCGCCGGAGCGCCCCGTCACGGTCATCGGTCCCAGCACACGAATGTCGAGCACGGCCCATCCCCCTTGTCCTCGGTTGCACCCACCCGGCGGACGGCTCGTCCCGGCCGGGCTCCCCTTCGCCGGACGAGGCTAGGAACGACCGGCGCCGGTGCCAACCCCTACCGGCGTTCCCCGCCGTCCCGCCCGGCCAGGCCCGAGGGCAGGTGTGCGCGTCCGTCGACGCCGAGCTTGCGGTACACGTTCGTCAGGTGCTGCTCCACCGTGGACACGGTGACGTGGAGCCGGCGCCCGATCTCGCGGTTGGAGTGCCCGCCCGCGGCCAGCTCCGCGACTCTCCGTTCGGCGTCGCTGAGCCGGCCCGGCGGGGCGGGCCGCACCGCCCGTCCCGCCCGGTCGTCGGCCGCACCGGACGCACGGGCGGACGCCGTGCGCGCCCGGGTGAAGTCGCCCCGGGCCTGCAGGAGCCGGCACACCACGGTGACCAGGGTGTCGAACGCGGCCGGGTCGGTGAGGGACCGCAGCCGTTCCCACCCCCGGTCTTCGCCGTGCGCGTCGGTGAACGCGGAAACCAGGTCGGCCAGCTCCCCCGGCCCGCCGACGTCGCCGAGGCAGGCCGCCGCGGTGTCCAGCATCTGCGCCCGTTCGGCCGCCCGGCTCACCCGCGCGAGCACCAGCAGGGTGCTGCCGCGCGTCCGGCGGTCGGCCGCGTCGATCCGGTCGAGCTGGTCGAGCAGCAGCCGTCTCGCGACGTCGGTGTCCCCGAGCCGCAACCGGGCCTCGGCCATGCCGGTGCGCCACGGGACCAACGCCGGCCGGTCCAGCTCCAGTTCGACAGCCAGCCGTTCGCACCGGGCGAACTCGCTGGTCGCGGTGAGCAGCCGCCCTTCGGCGAGGTGGTGGCGGCCGCGCGCGCAGAGGTACCGCAGCCCGGGGACCGTGGTGAACACGGCGTCCGGTACCGGCACCTCGAGCGCTTCCGCCGCGTGGAGGTTCCGGCCGATGGCGGTGTTGATCCCGATCGCCGTCTCGACCGGCACCGCGATCGTCGCGCCCCAGTCCCGCGGATCGAGCGCCGCCAGCGCGGCTTCGGCCTGCGCGGCGGCCCGGACCGGCTCGCCGCGGTGGAAGGTGACCCGGGCGCGGAAGACCGACAACAGGGCCTGCCACGTCACCGCCCCGCGCTCGGCCGCGGTCTCCAGGAACCGGTCGCACCACTCGGCGGCCTGCCCGGTTTCCCCCGCGATGGTCAGCGCGGTGACGGCGGTCGCGACCAGCTCGAGCGAGCTGTCACCCAGCTTGGTGTTGCGCAGCAGCGTTTCCGCCGCGGACGCCGCTTTCGCGTCGCCGGACCACAGCGTCTCGAGCGCCTCGACGGCCCGGCCCCACGGGTCGTCCGCGACGCCGGGCACCGCACGGGGTACCGCGCCGTACCACCACATCCAGGCCGTCCGCAGCTCGGCGCGCTCGCCGGCGTCGAGCCCGGCGGCGGTCAGGACCCGGAGCGCGGCCGCCGCCGTCTCCCCGTCGGCGTCCCACAGCGCGTACCGGATCAGGGTCCGCGCGCCGGGTCCGTCCAGCGTGCCGCCGTCGGCCGCGGCACGCAGGGCACGCACGTGCTCGGCGGCCCGCGCCGGACCGGCCCGCCAGCCCGCGCGGGCCAGCGCGTGCGTCACCCGGGCCCGCAGGCCGGCATCGGCGTACCGGTGGGCCAGCGCGAGGTACCGCGACGCGGAACCGGCGTCACCCCACTCGATTTCGTTCTCCGCCGCGTCCAGCAGCTCCGTCAGCGCCCACGGGCCGGGGACCCGGTCCGCGGCGGCCAGGTGCCCGGCGACGGCTTCCGCGCCCACCCGGCCGGCGTGCAGCAGCTCGGCGGCGCGGACGTGCGCGTCGGCCCGGTCCGCCGCCGTCATGCTTTCCAGCAGGGCCGCCCGTGCGGCGCCGTGCCGGAACCGCCCGGCCCGGGTGATCCCGGCCCGGTCCAGGCACTCCAGCGCCCGCCCGGTGACCTCCGGGGAGAGCCGGGCGAACCGCGCCAGCACCGCGGAGCCGGCGTCCGCGTCCAGCACCGCGATCGCGCGGGCGACGGCGGCGGTCGCCGGATCGACACCGTCGAGGATCGCGAGCACGGCTGCCCCGTACTCGTGGCAGGCCGGGTCTTCGGCGGAGCCGGTCGACCGGACGGCTTCGACGAGCGCGTTCACCAGTACGGGGTTGCCACCGCTCAGCTCGTGCACGGTCGTCGCGCACCGGGCCGCCGCCTCGCGTCCGCAGCCGCGTTCCAGCTCCGCGGCCACCTCCCGCTCGGACAGCGGGGAAAGCGAAAGCGAAACGTGCGGGTACCGGATGAGCTCCCAGGACGCGTGCGGGCCGTTGACCTCCGCGCAGCAGGCTTCGGTCGTCACGAGCAGCAGCTGCGCCTTCCCGGTGCCTCGCCGCAGGTACGCGAGCATTTCCGCGGTCTCGACGTCGACGAACTGGAAGTCGTCGATCAGCAGGACGATCGGCCGCGCCCCGGCCAGGTCCGCCAGCAGTCCCCCCACCGCCCGCCCGGCGGCGGGTCCGGCCGGAGGGCGGAACTCCTTCACCCGCGCCGCCTGCTCACCGGACAACGCGGCGCCGGACAGCGAGTGCAGCAGTGCGTCGAGGACGTCGCGCACCCCGTCGCCGTAGCCGGTCACGGTGCCCAGCACGAGGGCGCCGTGCGCCTCCGCGAGCCGCCCGAACCCCAGGTGCACCACGGACTGCCCGGCCGCCGGTGCCCCCTTGACCATCACGGTCAGGTGCCCGAAGTCGGCGTCGAACGCCAGGTAGCGTTCCAGTGTTTCCATCACCTGAACGGCCTGCACCTCGGCTGTTCCCTCCCCAGGACCGAATGCGCCCCGCGGCGCCCGTCACGAACCGCAGTCGAGCTGAGTCGCGAACTCTTCCCACACCAGCGCGTTCATCCGGGCCAGCTCGGCGATCGCGCGCTTGTTGTGCGCGGGCACCACGTTCAGGTACCGCTCCCAGTCCCGCAGCGCGGGGTTGTGCGCGTCGAGCCAGCGCAGCAGCATCCGGCCGGCGTCGTTGAGGCTCAGCGACGGATCCTTGCGCAGCCGGCGCATGATGGTCTGGACTTCGGCGACGACCTGCCGGGACGAACCGGCGTCGGTGTGCTGTCCCGGTTTCGGTGGCGCGCCCGCCGCCGCCCGCTGGCGCTTCGGGAGCGGGTCCTCCCCGTTCCGCAGCCGCCGCCGGACGTCGAGGACCGTCGACGGCGAAATGCCCGCCGCGGCGGCTATTTCGCGGATCGACGCGTCCGGCCGCGAGGTGATCAGCTCGCCGGCGGCGATCCGGCCCGCCGCGGCGTCGAACGGACGGGCCCGGCCGTCGATGCCGACCCTCGGCGCGCTGTTCGACTGTCCGTCCCGCCCGGTCGAACGGCGCCGCAACGCCCCCACGGTCGTCGCGGCGAGCCCGCTGACGGCGGCGATGCGCCGATCGGACCACTGCGGCCGCGCGACGATGATGCGCTCGGCCGCCGCGGTGCGATCGGCCGTGGACAGCGGAAGACCGTGCGCGATGTTCGCCTCGACGCCCATGATGAAAGCGTCGTCTTCGCTGCCTTCGTAGTAGTGACCGAGTATTTCGTCCTCACCGCGCAGGATCGCCGCGCCCACGCGGTGCATCCCGTCGACGACCCGCATCGTGGCGCGGTGGATGACGATGGGCGGCAGCGACGCACCGGACGCGGCCAGCGTCCGGACGTGCTCGGTGCTTTCCCCGTCGAGCCGGGGCGAGTCCGAAGGCCGCAGCGAATCGATCGAAACCCGCTCCGGTTCTCCCCCGGCAGGCCAGTGCGCGTCGCGGAATTGCGCCACCAGCGATCCCCCTCCCGACCCAGCCCGATCGGCTCGCCCTTCGAGAGTTCATTGTCCCCGCCACTCCCGCACCGCCCGCGGACGTCGTCCGGACCTCCGCGAGAGCCATCCCACTTCTCGCGGTATCGGATCAGCGCTTAGGAACTCCCCCTGTACCACGGACAACTTACCAGTCCCCGGCCGACCGACGCCCTCATCATGCGGATTCCGGGGTCGATCGGCACCGATAGGGGTCCTCGATCCGCGACGGCACGGCCGGAATGCACCCATCCGGATAGCAATATTTTCACCAGCAGAGCGGAACGCAGGGAAACCCTTTACCGCCCGGCGCCGGACACGACGGAAAAGAAACGTGTTTCAGAAAAATTTCTGTTCGTTGCTCGAAATCCGGGCGACGGAAAACTTCGGCCGCCGGGCCATCACTCCTGGCCGAGCCGGCGCGCACCTCGCACCACCGGCGTGCGCAAAGTGCCCACCTGCTCGATCTCGATCTCGACCACATCTCCTTCGGCCAGGCCGAGATCGAGCCCGGGCACGATCGACGTGCCGGTGGAGAGCACCACTCCGTCCGGATAAAGGTTGTCGCGCATCAGGTACTCGACCAGCTCGGCCGGCTTGCGGTTCATCTCGGCGGTAGTGGCGCGGCCGCTGAACACCTCTGCCCCGTCGCGCAGGATCCGCATGCTCAGGTCCAGCTTCAGCGGGTCGTCGATCTCCCAGGCCGGCCGCACTCCGGGCGACACCGCGCAGGAGCCCTGGTAGATCTTCGCCTGCGGCAGGTACAGCGGGTTCTCGCCCTCGATGCTGCGCGAGCTGACGTCGTCGACCACCAGGTAGCCCGCGATTTCGCCGCGGCTCGTCAGCAGCAGGCCGAGTTCGGGCTCCGGCACGTTGTTGGGCGAGTCGGCCCGGATGACGATCGGGTCGCCTTCGGTGACCACGCGCCAGGCCGCGGACTTGAAGAACAGCTCGGGCCGCTGGGCGTGGTAAACGCGGGCGTAGACGTCCTCGTCCGCGCTTTCCTCGCGGCGGGCCTCCTCCGACCGGCGGTAGGTCACGCCGGCCGCCCACACCTCCATCCGCCCGTCGAGGGGTGGCAGCAGCCGCACACCGGCCGCGGGCACGTCCGGCGCGCCGGCGGCCGCGGCGACCAGCTCCCGGATCTCCGTCAGCGGCCGGCCGAGCAGCTCGCTCATGCTGCCCACCGGAAGCGCGCGCAGGCGCTCACCTTCGTCGTCCAGCACCCCGACGCGGATGTCCGACGGACGGCCGGGCTCGGCGAATCGAACCAGCTGGGTCACGCTTTTCTCCTTGTGCGTCAGCAGCTTCGGAGTTCAGCGATACTGAACGTCGTTCAGTATCAGACAGACCCTACGGTTCCGTGAGCACCCCGTCAACGCAAGGGGCGGGCCGGGAGCTGGAGCGGCGGCACGAGGTACTGGGCCGCGAGCGCGTGCAGCCGCGCCACGTAGTCCGCGAGGGTGCCGGGATCGGTTTCCCCGGCGAGCGTGGAGATCGAGATCGCGCAGCACGGAACTCCGTTGAGCAGCACCGGAACCGCGACGCAGGCGATCCCGGGCTCGTTCTCCTCGAGGTCGAGCGCGTAACCGCGAGCCCGCGCCTGCGCCAGCACGTCCTGCAGGTGCGCCCAGCCGAGTCCGGGCAGCGGACCGGCCTTCGTGCCCCCCAGCTGGGCTCGCAACGCCCCGCTGTCCCAATCGTGGCAAGCGAGCACCGCGCGGCCGAGCGCGGTGCTCGCCGCCGGGTTGCGGCCGCCGATCTTCGAGCCCACCGTCACCGACCGGTCGGCCTCGACCTTCTCGAGGTAGATGATGTCCGCGCCGTCCAGGATGCCGACGTGGCACACCTGCCGGATCTCCTCGGACAACCGCCTGATCAGGGGCAGCAGGCTGGCGCGGAAGCTCAGCTTCTCCTCATAGGACGCGGCGACCCGCAACGTCTCACCGCCGAGCCGGTACCGGCCGCTTTCCCGGTCCTGGGCGACGAAACCGCGGTGCCGCAACGCGGACAGGGTGAGGTGGGCCCCGCTCTTGGGACTGCCGAGCGCCTGCGCGATGTCCACAAGGGACAGACCGTCCGGCCCCTTCTCGCCGAGCAGCTGAAGTACGGCGAGCGCCTTGTCCACGCTGCGCACCGGTGGCTCCACCACGTCCGGTCCTTCCCGTCCTGCTGAATGGCATTCAGCCTAGCTGGACGCGGGCCGCCGGTAAGAGTTCGGTAACCCCGTCTCGGCGACGATCGGGCGATTCGTCCGGTTCACTTGAGCGGCACCGGACGAGACCCGAGGAGATAACACGATGACCCGCGCACGACGTCTGCTCACCCGCCCCTGGTTCCTCGGCGCCACGGCGGTGGCACTGGTCGTGGTGGCGGCGGGCTTGTACTGGTTCCAGCCGTGGCAGCTCTGGGTCGACGAGGCGGTGCAGGAGGACCTGCCACCCGCCGCCGCCGCGGCGCCGGCTCCGACGTCGGCGTCGGCGTCGGCTCCGGCGCCGCAGCCCGCCGAGCTGGCGACCGGGACGCTGATCAGCCACGAACACGAGACGAGCGGCACCGTCCGCATCGTCCGCGCGGCCGACGGCTCACTCGTCCTGCGCCTGGAGAACCTCGCCACCAGCAGCGGCCCCGACGTCCACGTCTGGCTCACCGACGCACCGGTCAAGCCGGGCCAGGCCGGCTGGTCCGTCTTCGACGACGGCCGCCACCTCGACGCGGGCAAGCTCAAGGGCAACCGCGGGAACCAGAACTACGCGCTGCCCGCGGACGTCGACCTGACGAAGTACACCAGTGTGAGCATCTGGTGCGACCGCTTCGACGTCTCCTTCGGCGCGGCCGAGCTGACGTCCCGCTAGCCGGCAACGGCGGCGAGCGTGCGGAGCGTCTTCGCGGCGATGCGCGCATCCGTGGCGTGGTGGTGCGCGAGCTCCAGCACCGCGAAGTCGGCGGCCGTCGTCGCGTTGGGGATGGCGAGCACGGTCATCCCGGCGGCGTGGGCCGAGCGGATCCCGGACGCCGAGTCCTCGACCGCGAGGCACCGCGCCGGGGCCACGCCGAGGCGGTGCGCCGCGAGCAGGTACGGGTCGGGGGCCGGTTTGCCGCGCACGACGTCTTCGCCGGCCACGACCGTCGCGAGGTGCGGCACGAGCCCGCAGGCGGTCACGGCCGCCTCGACGTAGCGCCGCGGCGACGCGGAAACCAGGCCGACCGGACCGAGTGCGGTCGCCGCGGCGACCAGGTCCGCCGCTCCGGGCACCAGGCCGAATCCCCCGCGGCCGACCTCCCAGACCATGCCCTCGACGCACTGCGTGACGGCGTCACCGGCGGTGAGGCCCCGGCACCGGCGGGCCAGGTAGCCGCTCCAGCTACCGGTACTGGTGCCCTGGATCGCGGCCCAGTCCCGCGGCGTCCAGGTGTGGCCGTGGCGGGCCGCGACGGTGCCGATGACGTGGTTCCACGTGGCCGCGCTGTCGACGAGGGTGTCGTCGAGGTCGAAGACGGTGGCGTCGGGCATCAGTGGACGACCTGCGGCACGAACGCGGCGACCTGCTCGATGGAGACGACCTTCAGCCAGTGCCGGTCGGCGAACGCGCGCAGTTCGGGCAGCCTGGAGACGGTTCCGTCGTCGTTGCACACCTCGCTGATCACCGCGACCGGGGTGAGGCCGCACAGGCGCATGAGCTCCACCGCGGCTTCGGTGTGCCCGCGCCGTTCGGCGAGGCCGCCTTCCCTGGCCCGCAGGGGGAAGACGTGCCCGGGACGGCAGAGCCCGCCGGGTGTGGTGGCGGGATCCGCGAGCACCCGCAGCGTGTGGGCGCGGTCGGCCGCGGAGATCCCCGACTCGATGCCGTCGGCGGCGTCCACCGATACGGTGTACGCCGTCCCCGCGGGGTCCTCGTTGGCCTCGACCATGGGCCGGAGCCGCAGGCGGCCGACCGTCTCCGGCGGCATCGGGGCGCAGATCAGGCCGCTGGTGTGCCGCATGAAGAAAGCGATCGCGTACGGCGTGGCGTGCTCGGCCGCCATGATCAGGTCGCCTTCGTTTTCGCGGTCTTCGTCGTCGACCACGATCACCGGCCGCCCGGACCTGAGGTCGGCGATCGCGGCCTGCACCGTGTCGAGCCGGGACGACCGGTCGTGGCGGACCTGCCCGGGAATGGTGGAGGTCATCAGCTGTCCTTTCCGGACGCGGCGAGGGTCAACAGCACGAGAGCATGATCCACAACCGAGGGCGTGGCCGCTCGCCGAAGCGCCACCGATGACCTGAACGAGTCCCCGGTGCGGTCAGGCCGCCGGCCCGGTCCACTGCTGGTTCGCCCCGCCGTTGCAGGTCCAGATGATCACGGCGGTGCCGCCGGCGGTCGCGGCGCCCTTGACGTCCAGGCACAGGCCCGACTGGCCGTTCGTGACGGTGCCGTTGGCGTTCGACGTCCACCGCTGGCCGGTGCCGCCGGTGCAGTTCGCGATCACCGCCGCGGTGCCGGCGGCCGTCCCGCCGCCGGCGGTGTCCAGGCAGCGCTGCGAGTCACCCGAGTAGACGGTCAGCGCCCCGGAGCTCGTCCGGGTCCACTGCTGGTTCGTCCCGCCGTGGCAGTCCCAGATCTGCAGCGACGTACCGGCGGCGGTCGACGACGCGGGCACGTCCAGGCACCGGTTCGCGGCCGCGGCGCGGACCGCGCCGGTGCCACCGCCGCCGTTGCCACCGCCGTTGAGCACGTCGAGGACGGCGGTGTACGCCTGCTTCTTGCCGTAGTTGCCGTCGAACAGCAGCGGTGTGTCGCCCGAGCGCCACGAATACTTGTCCGTGACGCCCCAGACCGTGATGCCGGTGCAGCGGGTGACGGCCATGCACGCCTGGGTGACCTGGCGGTACACGTTCGCCTGGCCGGAACCCGAACCGCCGACGTCCAGTTCGGTGATCTGCACGTCGACGCCCAAGTCGGCGAAGCGCTGCAGGTTCGCCTGGTAGCTGCCGAGACCGGAGTTCGAGCCGAGGTGGCTCTGGAAGCCCACGCAGTCGATCGGCACGCCCCGGCTCTTGAAGTCCCGGACCATGGTGTAGATCCCGGTGCTCTTCGCGTTCACACCGTCGGTGTTGTAGTCGTTGTAGCAGAGCTTGGCGTTCGGGTCGGCCGTGCGGGCGGCGCGGAACGCGTCCTCGATGTAGCCGTCACCGAGCTTCTGCTGGAACACCGACTGCCGTCGGGTGCCGTTCTCCTCGAACGCCTCGTTGACGACGTCCCACGCGTAGAGCTGGCCCTTCCAGTGACCGGCCACCTGGCTGATGTGGTTCTGCATCGCGGACCGCAGGTTGCTCGCGTCGAGCCCGCTCACCCACCCGGCCAGCTGCCCGTGCCACACCAGCGTGTGGCCGCGGATCTTCATCCCCTTGGCCCGGCCCTGGCTGACGATCTGCTCGCCCGGCCCGAAGTTGAACTGGTTCCGGTTCGGCTCGACCGTGGCCCACTTCATCTCGTTTTCGGGCGTGACGCCGTTGTGCTCCGCCGTCCAGGTGTTCACGTAGGCCGACTCGCCGAGGTGGCTCGTGGAGATCGCGGCGCCGAAGTACCGCCCGCTCTGCGCCGCCGCGGCGCCGAGGGTGCTCGCCGCTCCGGCGGTGCCGGGGAACAGCACCAAGGAGGCCGCCGTGAGGCAGGTGGCGGCGAGCGCGCTCCGCCACCGGGATGGGCTGGTGGTCATCACAACCTCGTTCCTTCGTCCGAAGTGCTCAACCCAGCGTCCACTGCTGGTTGCTGCCGCCGTTGCACGTCCACAGTTCGACCAGCGCGCCGTTGGCCGTGGACGCGCTCGTCACGTCCAGGCACAGCCCGGACTGGGCGCCGGTGACCGTGCCGTTGGAGTTGACGGTCCACTGCTGGTTGGCCCCGCCGTGGCAGGACCAGGTCACCACCTTCGTCCCGGCGCTGGTGCCGTTGCCCGAGGCGTCCAGGCAGAGCGTCTGCCCGCCGACGGAGACCGTCAGCTGGTTCGACGACGTGCGGGTCCAGCTCTGGTTCGCCTGGCCGGAGCAGCTGTAGATCTGCAGCTGGGTGCCGGGGGTCGTGGTGGAGCCCGGGACGTCGAGGCACTTGCCGGCGCCCACCGCGTGCAGCGGCCCGGTCGTGGTGCCGCTGCCGCCGGTGCCGTAGCCGGCCGCGGTGATGTTGGCCTGCACCGCGTTCTCCGTGGCGTCCGACGGGTAGCCGGACGTCATCACGCCTTCGTAGAACGTCCCCGCGGAGCCGATGCTGTTGTCGCCACCGGTGCCGAGGATGATCGCGCCTTCCTTGCGCATCGGGTTGTACCCGGACACGTTGGGGCGAGCGCCGTCGTAGAAGGTCGACAGGCCACCGGACTGCGCGTTGCCGCCGCGGATGGCCCAGTGGTTGGGTCCGCCCTTGATGATCGCGGTCAGGTAGCGGTGGCTGATGCTGGGATCGTTGGCGTTGTAGCGCTGGTTGATCCCGGAGAAGAGGCCGTTCTCGAGGTCGGCCATGATCCACGGGCCGTTCCCGGCGCCGTAGCCCCACACCTTGATGTTGCCGAAGTAGATGGCCTCCATCGTGCCGTTGCCGTTGTCCCGGCTGTTGCGCTCGGCGTTGCCGTAGTCGAAGCAGCAGCCGCCGTTGTAGTGCGTGCCGTCGAAGATCGCGTACATGCCCTCCGGCTGGTCACCGGTCGCCGTGCCGGTGGCGTTGTTGTTGCGGTACCCGGTGCCGGGAGCCACGAAGACGCCGTAGGCCTTCTGCCCGCCCACGGTGATCGGGGCGGCCGCGGCGTTGGCGAGGTTGTCGTACCCGCCGGCGGCCGGCCCCTGGAACCCGCCGGGTGGGGCCTGCGTGAGGTGGTTGCCTCGGCCGGACTGGTCGTAGATCACGGTGATCAGGCAGGTCGTCCCAGCGCAGAAGGAATCCTGGGTCGCGGCGTTCGCGACGCCGCCGGCGCTCAGCAGGCCGACGTCCCGCGTCGCGTTGTCGGACGCCCGCCGGACTTGGTACAGGGCACCGTTGTAGGCGCCGTACAGCGCCCGCGTGGTCGAATGCGCGGCCACGCACGGCGTGCCGCCCGCGGCGTAGAGGTCGCACGGCCCCTGCGTGGCGGCCTGCGCCGGCGCGGCCGGACCGGCCAGCGCGCCCGCGGCGAGCGCCACCGCCGCACCCGCAGTCTGCAGTGACTTTCTCCATCGTGTCTTCATCGAACTCCTTTGTCCGGAGGGGAACACCGTCAGCTCCGAGCCCACTTCTGGGCGCTGCTGCCCGTGCAGGCCTGCAGGGTCACCGGTGCGCTGTTCCCGGTGCCGCCCGGACCGAGGCACAGTCCTGATGCGACACCGGTGATCGTGCCGTCGGCGTTCGCGTTCCACTGCTGGTTCGTGCCGGCCGTGCAGTCCCAGATGATCGCCCGGGTACCGGCCGACGTGCTCGCGCCCTCCGCGTCGAGGCACTTGGCGCCGTACACCAGCAGCTGCTTCCCGGACGTGAGCGTCCACTGCTGGTTGCCGCCGCCGTTGCAGTCCCACAACGCGACCTGGGTGCCGTTGGTCTGGGACACGTTCGGGACGTCGAGGCACCGGCTCGAAGCGGCGTTGCGCAGCACCGACGTCGACCCGCCGCCCGAACCGGTCACGGCGAGGTTGTCGAACTGGGCGGTCTCCCCCGTGCTCGTGCCGATCCCGACCTGGCCGGCCGGGAAGGTGCTGTCGGTGACCGTGCCGAGCACGGCGCCGTCGAGGGAAGCGGTGATGGTGCTGCCGGAGAACCCGAGTGACAGCTTGTGCCAGCTGTTCGTGCCCAGCGCCGTCGCCGTGCCGCTGCGCAGGGTCGTGACCTGCTGGCTGGTGTTGTTGCGCTGGATCGACCACGCGCCGGCGTCGCTGATCCGGAGGTAGTACGCGTTCACCGCGCCCTGGTTGCCCGTGTCCTGCGAGCCGACCCGGCCGAGCAGCTGGACCGACCCGGGCTTCTCCAGCAGCACGTCCGCGTTGACCGTGTAGGTGCTCCAGGCCACGTTGCCCAGCAGGGCGTAGGGATCGACGAACTTCTTCCAGGGAATCGTCTTCTGCGGCGCGGCCTGGCGCACACAGGTGCCGGAGCGGCCGGCACCGCAGGCGGACGTCTCGAAGGCGCCCTCCATGTCCATCAGGTACTTGGCTTCCTTGCCTTTCGCGTACCCGTCGAAGTCGTCGCTGTAGGGCAGGTTCAACGAACCCTGCGCCGGGCTGGCCGCGGTTCCCTTGCCCTGTCCGGTGGTGGTCGTGATCGTGTACAGGTAACCGGGCTGCGCGGTCAGGGAGAACGCCCCTCCGGACGGCGTGATGTCGGCGGTGTGCCCGAAGTGGTCCGCGGGGTTGTTCGAGTTCAGGTTGGTCGCCCACACGTGCACCTGGCCGGTCGAGAGCCCGCCGGTGACGTTCAGGTTCAGCGTCTGGGCCGCGGTGGCGTCCATGGTCTCGACGATCGTGCTGTAGTCACCGGTGCTCGGGGACCTCAGCGTGACGTAGCTGCCGTTCGCGCGGTTGCCGCCGAGGTAGCCGCTCGAGGCGTCGAGGTACTTCCAGCCGGGCGCGGTGAACTGCGTGGTGTGCGCCAGCGCCCAGGCGTCCTTGCCGACCGAGTAGAAGCCCGACCACGGCTGGTTGGCGAGGATCAGGCCCACGGTCGGCCACGGGATGTTCGGCGTGGTCGCGGCGATGAGGTCCCAGTTGAGGTACGCGGTCATCTTGCCGTCGAGGTAGACGCGGTTGATGCCGCGGGCCAGCGGCTTGGCGCCGTCGTTGTAGTCCTGCGAGCCGTTCTCGCTGGACCACAACGTCTTTCCGGTACCGATGACGCTGGCAGGAACGCTGCACGACGTCTGCGCGCTGAGGTATCCGCAGGTGTAGTGGGCGCTCAGCACGTCGGTGGCGTTGCGGTAGGCCGTGTTGGTCGAGATCGCGCTCGCGGGCCCCCAGTCCCCCGGCCACGAATCGCCGGAGATGACCTTGACCGCGCTGTACCCGTTGGCGTTGAGCGCGTTCCGGAGGGTCACGGTCCAGTCCGCGCTCCACTGCTTCTCGTTCTGGACGCTGGTGAGGTAGTCGATGGTGAGCCCGTGCTGCTTGGCGCACCCGAGCCACGAAAGGTAGTAGCCGGTCAGGTCGTCGGAGAAGAAAGTGCCGTTGCCGATCCAGCCCGGCGCGCCCCAAGGCAGGCCCACGAGCTTGATGCCGGGGTTGCGCGCCTTGGCCTGCTCCATGAGCCACCACTCGTAGCCGCGGTTGCAGTCGAGGTCGCCGCGGAAGTGCGCGTGGCTCGGCTCCGCGCCGCTGGTGGAGTTGGTGTCCCCGCCCATCTCCACCTTGAGGATCTGCAGCGCGGCGCCGTAGCCCGGCTTGAAGAGGTAGTCGAGGATCTGGCCGCGCTGCGGCTCGGGGTAGTCGATCAGCAGGCGGCTGTTGCCACCCCCGCCGCTGACCGCGCCGACACCGTCGAACGTGCGGCCCGCCGAACCGCCGTTGATCGTGATCGACGTGGCGGCCTCGGCCGGCGCGGCCGCGGCCACCACACCGGCGGCCAGGACGACGGCGGCAACCAGCATCCGCGGCAGGGTTCGGAACATGGCAGCTCTCGCTTCCGACGAAGGGGATCAGACGGCCGTGACGGTCCACTGGTTGTTGGTGCTGCCGTTCGGGGCCCACAGGACCACGGCCGAGCCGGCCGCCGTGCTGCCCGCGCCGTCGAGCGCGGTGCCGGTGGCCCGGTTGACGATCTGGTAGCGGCCGTTGCCCAGGGCAGCGAGCCGCCACTGCTGGTTGTCGCTCCCGGTCCACGCGGCCTGGACGGCGGTGACGCCGTTGCCGGTCCGGCCGCCGCTGTCGGCGACCATGCCGTTGGTGCGGTTGACGATCCGGTGGTAGCCGGTGCCCAGGTCGGCCAGCTGCCAGTGCAGGTTGGTCGAACCGTCGTAGGACCACTGCTTCAGCACCGACCCGGCCGCGACGTTCCCGCCGCTGTCGAGCACCAGACCCGTGGTCACGTTGGCGATCCGCACCCAGCCCGTGGGGACCGGACCCGAGCCCAGGGCCGGGATCTGGCCGGAGAACGTCAGCTTCACCACGTACGCCGGGGCGCTGAACGGCACTGACGGAAGCCGGATGTGCAGCCCGGAGCCGTCCTGGGTGCGGTCGGGCAGGTCGGTGTACGACCCGGCCGTGGCACCGAGCAGCTGCACGGAGTTCAGCGAACCGAGGGTGATCCGGCCCGAGGCGAGCGTCGCGATGTCCAGCGTGCCGCCCGGCCAGCCCATGACCGTGGCGTAGAGGACCGTGTTGTCCTTGCTGCGGGTGAACCGGATGTCCCGGTTGGTGCCTTCGCGGGGTGTCGTGAACGATCCGCCGCCCATCTGCGTCGGGCCCTCACCGTAAGCCGACCACGCCCGGGTCGCGTAGATCGATTCTCCGAAGCGGGCGAGGTAGTCGCCGATGCCGAGCAGGATCGTCCGCTGTCCCGAAGGGATGGTGCCGTCGGCCATCGGCGCGATGTTCAGCAGCATCGTGCCGTTCTTGCTGACGCGGTCGATCAGCGAGTGCAGCATCGCCTTCATCGAGTAGTACCCGATCCCCACCGTGTAGCACCAGCTGGAGCTGGAGATGCTGTCGTCGGTCAGCCAGTACGGGTTCTGGATGTCCCCTGGCCCGCCGCGCTCGAAGTCGAACACCTCGCCCCGATTGTTGAAGCCGTCCTTGTAGGTCGCGACGACGTCCTTGTTCCCCGCGACGGCCTTGTTGTAGTAGTACGAAAGGAAGTTCAGTCGCCGCGACTCGTCGACGCGGGGCAGGTTGAAGTCCTGCCACAGCAGGTCCGGCTGGTAGCCGTCGACGACCTCGGCCAGCTTGTCGTACCAGAGCTGGTTCTCCGCCGCCGAGCCCAGCTGGCCGTACAGCTTGCGCAGGCTCGCGTCCGGCTGCGAAGGCACGTGGTCGTAGAAGCCGGTGAAGTGGTAGGCGTGGTGCAGCGACACCATGAACTTCAGGCCACGGGCCCGGATCGCGTCGGCGTGCAGCCGCACCAGGTCCAGCCGCGGCCCCTTGGCGACGGAGTTCCACTCGTTGACGGCGCTGTTCCACATCGAGAAGCCGTCGTGGTGCTCGGCGACGGGTCCGGCGAACTTCGCGCCGGCGTCGGCGAACAGCTGCGCCCACTCCGCCGGGTCGAAGTTCCCGCCCGCGGACTTGAGCTTCGGGGCGAACTGGACCCAGTTGCCCGCCTTGTCGCGGGCTCCGTTGACGAAGTTGTGGTACGGCCACGCCGACGGGTCGCCGTACACGGCCTTGTGGTGGTTGTTCTCGCCGGACCCGCTGACGTACATGTTCCGCGGGTACCACTCGTTGCCGAACGCGGGGACGCTGAAGACGCCCCAGTGGAAGTAGATGCCGAACTTGGCGTCCTGGAACCATTCCGCCGCGGGCGGGTGCTGGTCGACCGACGACCAGGAGGGCGTGTAGCTGCTCGGCCCGGCGGTGGCCCACGCGGCCCCGCCGCGCAGGAGGCCGGCTGTCGCCGCGCCGCTCACGGTGATCAGACCCAGCATCGTGCGACGGCTGAACTCGGGCATGGCGGGAAAGCCTCCTCGGCTGCGGTATTGAGTTAGCGCTAACACGATGGGTTTAGGCTCCGGAGATGCCGGCGGTCAAGCTTTTCCCGCGCACGGAAAAGAGGAAGGCGGCGAAATCCCAGCGTGAACCTCTTGGACGACTTGTAACTTTCATGCGCTGCGACGAATGCTTGTGAGCGTGAACATCACCGTGCCACACTGCTCTTCGCCTGGCCTCGGAGCGCGAGCAACGGTGACCACAATCGAAGGAGCGCCCGTGAAAGTCGTCACCCTCGTCGTTGCGCTGCTGTGCGCTCTCGGACTGTTCCCGGCCGCGGCCGTGGCGGACAACCCGATCGTCCAGACGATCTACACCGCCGACCCGGCACCGCTGGTGTACAACGGCCGGGTCTACCTCTACACCGGCCACGACGAAGACGGCTCGACGAACTTCACCATGAAGGAATGGCGGGTGTGGTCGTCGGCGGACATGGTGAACTGGACCGACCACGGATCGCCGTTGAACCTGGCCAGTTTCTCCTGGGCGAGCGCCAACGCCTGGGCGGGCCAGACCGTCTACCGCAACGGCAAGTTCTACTGGTACGTCCCGATGACGGTCCGGGCGACCGGCGCGATGGGCATCGGCGTGGCCGTGTCGACCAGCCCGACCGGGCCGTTCAGCGACGCGCTCGGGCACCCGCTCGTCGCCAACGGCGAGTTCGACCCCACGGTGTTCGTCGACGACGACGGCCAGGCCTACCTGTACTGGGGCAACCCGCATCTGTGGTACGTGAAGCTCAACGCCGACATGATCTCCTACTCCGGCGGGGTGAAGCAGATCCCGCTCACCACCGCCGGGTTCGGCACGCGGCCGGGGAACACCAGCCGGCCGACCCTGTTCGAAGAAGGCCCGTGGGTCTACAAGCGCAACGGCTTGTACTACAACGTGTTCGCGGCGAAGTGCTGCTCGGAGTTCATCGGCTACTCGACCGCGCCCGGCCCCACCGGACCGTGGACGTACCGCGGGACGGTCATGCCCACCCAGGGCGCCAGTTTCACCAACCACCCGGGTGTGATCGACTTCAACGGGAACTCGTACTTCTTCTACCACAACGGTGCTTTGCCGGGCGGCAGCGGCTACACGCGCTCGGTGGCCGTGGAGAAGTTCTCCTACAACGCCGACGGCTCCATCCCGACCATCACCATGAGCACCGCGGGTGCGCCACAGGTCGGCACGCTGAACCCGTACACGCGGCAGGAAGCGGAAACGATCGCCTTCGAGTCCGGCGTCGAGACCGAGCCCTCCACCGAAGGCGGGATGAACGTCGGCTACCTCGAGAACGGGGACTGGATCAAGGTCAAGGGCGCCGCTTTCGGCTCCGGCGCCCGGTCCTTCACCGCCCGAGTCGCCTCCGCGGCGTCCGGCGGCCGGATCGAGCTGCGGCTGGACAGCACCGGGGGCACCCTGGCCGGCACCTGCACGGTCGGCGGCACGGGTGGCTGGCAGACCTGGACGAGCGTGTCCTGCCCGGTGACCGGAGCCACCGGCACCCACGACCTGTACCTGCGGTTCACCGGCGGCAGCGGTTACCTGTTCAACGTGAACTGGTGGCAGTTCGCGGCCTGACCACTCCCGGAAAGGGGCGACGATGCCCGCTCGACTCCGCCACCTGCTCACCGCCGCGGCCACCGCATTGGCCGTGCTCACCGCGCCACCGGCCGCCACGGCCGCACCCGGCAGCCCGGCGCTGACCCCGCCGCTGGGCTGGAACAGCTGGAACAGCTTCGGCTGTGGCGTCACCGAAACCGCGATCCGCCAGGCGGCCGACGCGATGGTCTCGTCCGGGATGAAAGACGCGGGCTACCAGTACGTCGTCGTCGACGACTGCTGGTTCGACCCGCAACGCGACGCCCAAGGCGCGCTGCGCGCCAACGCGTCGAAGTTCCCGAGCGGCATGAAGGCCCTCGGCGACTACATCCACGGGCGCGGCCTGAAGTTCGGCATCTACCAGGTGCCGACCGATCGCACCTGCGCCCAGCGGACCGGCACCTACCCCGGGTCCACCGGCAGCGCGGGACACGAGGTCCAGGACGCCACCACGTTCGCGTCCTGGGGCGTGGACTACCTCAAGTACGACTGGTGCTCCCCCGCCGGCACGCGCGACGAGCAGGTCGCCCGGTTCACGGTGATGCGGGACGCGGTGCGCGCCACCGGGCGCCCGATCGTCTACAGCATCAACCCCAACAGCTACCACGCCATCACCGGCGACAAGTACGACTGGGGCCAGGTCGCGGACCTCTGGCGCACCACCGAAGACCTGCTGGACATCTGGCAGAACGGCAACACCAACAGCTACCCGATGGGCGTGGGCAACGTCCTGGACGTCACGGCTCCGCTGGCCGCACAGGCCGGCCCGGGGCACTGGAACGACCCGGACATGCTCGTCGTCGGGCGGCCGGGGCTGTCGCTGACCGAGTCCCGCGCCCACTTCGCGCTGTGGGCGCTGATGGCCGCGCCGCTGATGGCGGGCAACGACATCCGCACGATGTCCGCCGACATCAGCGCGGTGCTGCGGAATCCGCGCCTGCTCGCGGTCGACCAGGACCGCCTCGGGTCCGGTGGCCGCCGGGTGCGCGACGACGGCAACGCCGAGGTCTTCGCCAAGCCCCTGGCCGACGGATCGGTGGCGGTCGGGCTGCTCAACCGCGGGAGCGCCACGGCCACGGTGAGCACGACCGCGGCGCAGATCGGGCTGTCGGGCACGGCGTTCACCCTGACCGACTTGTGGACCGGCGCGACGTCGACGACCGGCGGCCCGATCAGCGCGAGCGTGCCGTCGCACGGCGTCGCGGCGTACCGGGTATCGGGCGGTACCCCACTGGCCTCGACGACGTCCCGGCTGCGCGGCACGGGATCCGGGCGCTGCCTCGACGTCGACAACGCCTCGACGGCCGCCGGCGCGGGCACGCTGATCTGGGACTGCCAGACCGCGGCCAACCAGCTGTGGACCACGTGGGGCAGCGGCGAGGTGCGCGTCTTCGGCGACAAGTGCCTCGACGCCACGACCAGCGGCGCCCAGGTGACGAGCAGGCCGTGCACGGGGCAGGACAACCAGAAGTGGACGTTCGGCTCGGACGGCTCGGTGCGCAACGTCCACTCCGGACTGTGTCTGGACGCCGAAGGGGCGGCCACCGCCAACGGGACGCACGCGATCCTGTGGAGCTGCAACGGGCAGCCCAACCAGCGGTGGAGCCGCGCCTGAACCCATCCGGAAGGAGAGCCACGATGGCCGGACTGAAAACGACGCTCGCCGCCGTTCTGCTGCTCGCCGTCACCGGGACGGCCGCCCCGCCGGCGGCGGCCGCGTCCCTGGTGGAGGTGAGCGACTTCGGCAGCAACCCGGGCGGGATGCGCATGCACGTCTACGTCCCGGACTCGCACCCGGCCCGGCCGGCGATCGTGGTCGCCATGCACGGCTGCGGCGGCTCGGGCCCGGGCTTCCACTCGGGCAGTGAGTTCGCCTCGCTGGCCGACCGGTACGGGTTCGTCGTCATCTACCCCAGCGCCCAGCAGCAGGCCGGCTTCGGCAAGTGCTTCGACACCTGGTCCGACGCGGCGAAGCACCGCGGCGGCGGCAGCGACCCGGTCTCGATCGTCTCGATGGTGACCTACACCGAACAGCACTACGGCGGCGACCCGAGCCGGGTCTTCGCCACCGGGTCGTCCTCCGGCGGCATGATGACCAACGAGATGCTCGCCCTCTACCCCGACGTGTTCCAGGCCGGTGCGGCGTTCATGGGCGTGCCGTTCGACTGCTTCGCCGGCGCCGCCGACTACCCGCCCGGGGTCAGCAAGTGCACGGGCGGCGGCATGAACCGGTCGCCGCAGCAGTGGGGCGACGCCGTCCGCCAGGCCTATCCCGGCTACAGCGGTCCCCGTCCGCGCGTCCAGCTGTGGCACGGCACCGCCGACACGCTCGTGCCCTACTCGCTGCTGCAGGAGGAGATCGAGCAGTGGACGGACGTGTTCGGGCTGAGCCAAACACCGACGTCCAGCGACACCCCGCAGCCTGGCTGGCAACGCCGCCGGTACGGCGACACGGTCGAGGCGTACAGCATCCAGGGCGCCGGGCACAGCCTCCCGGCCACCGGCATGGCCGCCCAGGCCATCGCGTTCTTCGGGCTGACCGGCACGGTCACCCCGGCCGGCTCGTGCGCGGTCACGGCCACCGTGTCCGCGTGGAACACCGGCCTGACGGAGAACCTCACCCTCACGAACACCGGCAGCACGGCGATCGACGGCTGGTCGCTGGTCTTCACCCTGCCGGGCGGGCAGCGCGTCACCTCCGGCTGGGGTGCCACCTACTCCCCCGCGTCGGGTCAGGTGACCGCGCGGAACGCGCCCTACAACGCGGTGCTCGCGCCGAACGCCTCGATCACGATCGGCTTCCAGGCCACCCACACCGGTGACGCGGCCGCACCTTCGGCCTTCGCTCTCAACGGCAAGTCCTGTTCCCTCCGCTGACGCCCTGAACAAAACCGGACGCCCGAGCCGTGCCGGCTCGGGCGTCCAGTTCTCCCCGGGAACGTGGCCTCAGCGGTAACCGGCGGCCACGATGTTGGCCTGCACCGCGTTCTCGGTCGCGTCGGACGGGTAGCCCGCGACCATCGCCCCTTCGTAGAAGGTCCCCGCGCTCAGGTTCGCGCCGCCGCCGGGCTTGCAGCAGTCACCGCCGCTGCCCAGGACGATCGCTCCCTGCTTCTTCATCGGGCTGTACCCGCTCGGGAGCCCGCCGTCCCAGAGCGTCGTCAAGCTGCCGGACTGGGCGTCGCTGCCCTTGATGGCGAACCGGGACGTCCCGTTGTTCTTCAGCACCGCCGTCACGAACTTGCCGGTGAACGCCCGCTGGTTCGGGTTCCACGTCTGGCTGCCGCCGGGGTAGAGCCCCCATTCGAGGTCGGCCTGCACCCACGGGCCGCTGCCGGAGCACCCGCCGAACCAGCACTGCTTGCCGAAGTTGATCGCGTCCATCGCGCCGGCCGCGTCGGCCTTCCGGGTCGTCTCGCTGTTGCCGTAGTCGAAGCAGCAGCCGCTGTTGACGTGCGTCCCGCTGGTCACCATGTACATGCCCTCGGGCGCGCTGCCGGTGGGCACGCCGGTCAGGTGACCGTCGCGCCAGTAGCTGTTGCCGGGGTTGATGTACAGGGAATACGCCTTCCGGCTGCCGACCGTGAGCGACTCCGTGGTCGCCTTCGCCGGACTGCTCTGACTGGACCCGGGAACCACGGTCGATCCCTGGTACCACAGGTCGTTCCCCCGCCCTGATTGGTCGTAGACCACCGTGATGACGCAGGAAGTGCCGGCGCAGAAGGAATCCTGGACCCCGGCGTCGGCGCCGACGTTCCGGGTCGTGTTGTCGGACGCGCGCCGGACCTGGTAGAGATTTCCGGTGTAGGAGCCGTAAAGCGCGCGGACCGTGCTGTGCGCGGCGATGCACGGCGTGCCACCCGAAGCGTAGATGTCGCACGGGCCCGCGCCGGCCGGTGGCGGGGTGTTCGTGGTCCACCGCTGGTTGCTCTGGCCGTGGCACGTCCACAGGATGACGGCGGTGCCGTTCGCCGTCCCGGCCCCGTTCACGTCCAGGCACAGCCCCGACTGGACGCCGGTGATCGACCCGTCGGAGTTCTGCCGCCACTGCTGGTTCGCCCCGCCCGTGCAGGACCAGCTGATCACCGCCGTGCCGGGTGCGGTCTGGTTGCCGTAGGCGTCCACGCACCGCGTTCCGCCCAGTGCCCGCAGCTCACCGGCGGAGGTGAACTCGAAGGACTGGCTCGCCTGGCCGGTGCAGTCCCGGATCTCCAGCGCCGTTCCCGGGGTGTCGGCGCCGCCCGTCACGTTCAGGCACCGCCCCGACGCCACGCTCGTGAGGGACGTCGACGCCGCGGACGCCGGTGGGGCGCCGCTCAGCGCGGCCGCCAGCACGGCGGCCACCACCAAAATGGCGCGCACCGGCTTGACTCGAATCGTCACGAATCCTCCCGCACTCAGGTTGTTAGCGCTAACACAATCAAGGTCAAGCCGTCGCGCGCAGGACGAGCTTGGTGTCCAGCACGGCGCAGCGGGGCGTGGCCGAGCCGTCGAGCATCGCGAGCAGCTCGCCCGTCATCCGGGCGCCCATCTCCTCGATCGGCTGGCGCACGGTGGTGAGCGGCGGATCCGTCCGGCGGCCGATCGGCAGGTCGTCGAACCCGATCACGGCCACGTCACCGGGCACCCGCCGCCCGGCGCGGTGCAGGGCGCGCAGCGCGCCGACCGCCATCATGTCGGAGGCGGCGAAGATGGCGTCGACGTTCGGACGGCGGCTCAGCAGGCGGGTGGTGGCGTGCTCGCCGGAGGCCTGGCCGAAGTCGCCGAACACCACCAGTCCGCGGTCGCCGCGGCCGACCCCCGCCACCGCCTGCCGGTAGCCGAGCAGGCGGTCCACGCCGGCGGTCATGTCCTGGGGTCCGGCGATGGTCGCCACGGTGCGCCGTCCCGCGTCGATGAGGCGCTGCGTGGCCCGCTGCGCCCCGCCCCGGTTGTCCACGTCGACGTAGGAGGAGCAGCCCCCTGGCCGGACCGGGCGCCCGCCGAACACCACCGGGATGCCGAGCCAGTCCAGGTCGAGCGGGCGCCGCCCGTGCATGCCGACGACGAGGGCGCCGTCGACGTGGCCGCCGTCGAGGTACCGGACCACCGGGGCCTCGTAGTTCTCCGTCGCGGGCACGGTGAGCAGCACCAGCTGCAGGCCCGCCTCGGTCAGCTGCTTCCCGGCGCCGGCGGAGATGCGGGCGAAGTACGGGTCGGCGAACAGCCGCAGCACCTCCTCGCACACGACCAGCGCGACCGAGCCGGTGCGCCCCGCCGTCGCCCGCGCGGCTCTCTGCCGGGCGTAGCCGAGAGCCGACATCGCCGACTCCACCTGCTTGCGGGTCTTCGGCCGGACCCGGGGAAAGCCGTTGAGCACGCGGGACGCGGTGGCGGTCGACACCCCGGCCGCTCGCGCGACGTCGGCCAGGGTCGGACGGAGCTGGGGCAACTCGACGGAGGACACGTTCGCTCTCCCAAGACGTCGTTGTCTTTGCGGGCTCGCTCGAGGATATCGCCGGGGTGCCTCAAGCGCGTTGGATCCGGAACCGCTGGTTGGCCCCGCCGGTGGCCGTCCACTGGGAAATCCGCGCGCCGTCGGCGGTCGAGGCGCCCCAGACGTCCATCGTCAGGCCGCTCAGGCGGTTGACCATGCCGGCCACGCCGCCGCCCAGGTCGACCACGCGCCACTGCTGGGCGGCGGCTCCGGAGTCCGGCTGCTGGCTGATGTCCGCGCCGGTGGCCGAGCCGGCCACCTGGAGCACGAGGCCGCTGTGGCGGGCCCGGACGCGGTAGTAGCCGTCGCCGGAGTCGAGGAAGTCGAACTGCTGGTTCTGGCCGCCGGTGGCCGGCCACTGCTGCAGCAGGGCGCCGGCCGCGGTGGAGACGCCGCTGATGTCGAGGAGCTTGCCGCTGTGCTCGGCCGCCAGGGTGTAGTTCACCCCGACCTGGACCGGGGCCCCGGACGGCGGAGTCGACGAGCCGAACTGCGTGAGGAACTTCCACACCTCGCCCGACGTCCAGGTCTGCCAGCCGCTGCAGGCGCACCCGTCGCGCGGGCCGGGGTCGTGGCCGCCGTCGAACGCGGCCCAGACCACGGGGTACCCGGTCCGGCAGCCGGAGTAGGCGGTGACGATGTGGGTCCGGCTGCCGCCCGCGGGCTCCGGCGGGTTCTGCGCGGCACAACCGTTGTTCCGCACGAACTGGTCGCGCAGCGAACGGCCGGAAGCGATGGGCAGGACGTTGTCCCCGGTGCCGTGCATGCCGATGTACGCGACGGGCTGGGTGCCGCCGCTGCACCCGCTGAGGTTGGCCCCGGAGTAGACGGCGACCGCGCGGAAGACCGCCGGCCGGGCGCAGGCGAGCGCGTAGCTCATGGCGCCGCCGTAGCTGAACCCGCCCGCGAAGACCTGCGAGGTGTCGACGCACAGGGCCGCCTCGAGCTGCCTCAGCAGGTCGTCGATGAACGTGACGTCCTGGCCGCCCGGGTTGGCCCAGCCGTTGCCGTTGCCCTGGGGTGCCACGAAGATCGTGGTGTTGCCCGCGTTGTCCGCCAGCCGCCGGAGCCCGTAGTACGACCAGTTGTAGCCGTCGGTCCCGCCCGAGTCGACGTCGTTGGCCGTGCCGCCGCGCCAATGCAGCCCGACGAACAGCCGGTACGGGTGAGCGTTGTCGTAGCCGGCCGGGACCCGCAGGACGTAACTGCGGTTCTGGCCGCCGCTGGAGATCGTGTGGGTGCCGCTCGCGAGCCCGGGGGCCTGGCCACAGCCCGCGGTCGCCGCCGTCACCGCCGGCTCCGCGGCTTCGGCGGGCCCGGGCGCGGCCAGCAGCGCACCGAGCGCGAAGGACACCAGTAAACGTCCGAACCTCATCGCGTGCGCTCCTTTCCCCGGTCAGTTCCGGGTCCATTGCTGGGTGGTGGCGTGGGTGCAGGTCCCGAGCCGCACGCCGGTGCCGTTCGCGGTCGAGCCCGCGAGCTCCAGGCACAGTCCGGACTGCGTCGAGGTGACGCTGCCGCCGGAGTCGATCCGCCACTTCTGGTTGGCTCCGCCGTGGCAGGGCCAGATGATCGCGGCCGTGCCGGGTGTGGTCCCGGCGCCCTCGGCGTCCAGGCACCGCAGTGAGCCACCGGAGTAGACGGTCAGCTCCCCGGCCGCCGTGGTCGTCCACGCCTGGTTCGCGCCGCCGTGGCAGTCCCAGACCTGGGTTCGCGTGCCCTGGGTGGTCGACTGGCCCGGCACGTCGAGGCACCGGCCCGCGGCCACCGACCGCACCGGGCCGCCGGTGCTCGTCCCGCCGCCGGCGTCGAGGCCGAGGAAGGAGATCGCGTACGCGATCATCCCGGCCTGCGGCAGGGTGTGGCCGGTCCCGGCGACGGTGATGCCTTCGACGGAGTCACCGTAGCGGTTCCGCGTCCAGGACGACTGCGGGTGATCGGTGGCGGACGGCGTCTGGCTCACCCCGCGCAACGCCGTCCACTGCTTGATCTCTTCGCCGTAGTTCGGGTACGCCAGGGTGGTGTCCTGGTTCCCGTGCCACAGCTGCATCCGGGGATACGCACCGGCGTAACCGGGGTACATGGCGTGCGCCTGGTCGGCCCACTGCTGCGCGGACTTGACGACGTTGCCGCCCGCGCACTGGCTGTTCCAGAGCGAGCCGTCGGTGGTGGCGAAGCACCCCGCGGGCACCCCGGAGAACGCGGAACCGGCGGAGAAAACATCGGGGTACTGCGCGGCCAGGACATTCGTCATCATGGCGCCTGACGAGAAGCCGCTGACCACGATCCGGCCGGGGTCCACGTCGTAGTGCTGGCGGGTCCAGGCCACCATCGCCATGATGCCGGTGGTGTCGCTGCCGCCGTCACGAGTCAAGCCCGCTTTCGTGGACACGTCGAAGCAGTGGCCGTCCCGGGTCGCCTCGGGGACGACGACGAGGTAGCCGTACCGGTCGGCGGCCGTCGCGTAGTCGTGCCCGTTGCCGGTGAAGATCGCGCTCGCCGAACCACCGCAGTAGTGCACCAGCACGAGCAGGGCGGGCCGGGGCGCCACGTTGTCCGGCACGTACAGGTACATGCCGAGGTTGGTCGGGTTGGCCCCGAAGCCGGTGACGCGGGTCAACGCGGCGGCCGCGGCCGGACGGGCGGTCGCGACCACGAACACCACCGCCAGCGGCACCAGGAGGAGGAAGGCGAGCAGCCGTTTCATCGCAAGCTCCAGTGCTGGTTGGCCTGGCCGCCGCAGGACCAGAGGATGACTTTCGTGCCGTTCGCCGTGCCCTGCGCGTTCGCGTCCACGCACAATCCGGACTGGACGCCGGTGATCGTGCCGTTGCCGTTGACGTTCCACTGCTGGTTCACCTGGTTGTGGCAGTCCCAGATGATCACCGGGGTGCCGTTGGCCGTGCCCTGCCCGGACGCGTCCAGGCACTTGTTGCCGTACACCGTCAGCTGCTTGGCGCTGGTGTAGGTCCACTGCTGGTTGGCTTGGCCGCCGCAGTCCCGCAGCTGCACCTGTGTTCCGTTGGCCGTCGACGAGTTCGGCACCTCCACGCACCGGCCGGACGGGGTCCCCACGATCTGCTTGCCGGACGGCGGAGTGCCGGGCTGGCCGACACCGGAGCCGGTGAAGTGGACCCAGTTGACGTTGAACAGGTAGGCGGCTCCGCTTTGGCCGGAGGGGTTGCGGGCCACGAAGTAGAGCTTCCCGGTCCCGGTGGGCGGACTCGAGAGGCCGACCGCGAAGTCCTGCCAGTTCTGCCAGCCGCCGGTGCCGGTGATCGGCACCGAGGCGACCAGAGCGCCGTCCGGCGCGTTGCGGCGCACCTCCAGCGTGCCGCCGGAGCCGCCCGACGACGCCCGGACGTGCAGCCCGGTGGTGTTGTCGAGAGCCAGCGGGTCGAAGGACCACCAGTCGCCGTCCTGGATGAACGCCGCGCTGCTGCCGCCGCCGGCCGGGTCCGTCGCGGTTTCCACGGTGACGCCCGCGGTGTCGGTGCCCTTCCCGTCCGCGGTGCGGCCGGTGGCGCCGAAGAACTCGGCCTGCTTCATCTTGGGCTGCAGGAGCGCCTGGGCGCGGCCGGTGACCGGGGCGGCTCCCCCGGCTCCGCCCTTGTCCGTGTAGGACGCTTCCACGACGTAGAAGAGGTTGTCGTTTTCGCTGTGCCCCGAGGAAAGCGTGGTCTGCACCTGGGCGGTGCACCCGTGGTACTGCTCGAGCGGGTGCCCGTGTTCGTCGTGGCCGAGGTAGGCCTGGACGGTCACCTGCGCGCAGTCGATCGTCCCGTCCTCGGGATCGCTGACCGTGACGGCGAAGTTCACCTTGTCGCCCCACTCGAACAGGCCGCCCGCCGGCGGGGTCGTGATGGTGACCGCCGGTGCCGTGTTGCCCGAGGTGACGGCGACGCTCGCGGTCGCGGTGGCGCCCGCCGCGTTCGTCACGGTGAGCACCGCCGTGTAGTTGCCGGCGGCGTAGGTGTGACTGGGGTTCGCCGCGGTGGACGTCGTGCCGTCCCCGAAGTTCCAGCTGTACCGCAGCGTCGAGCCGCCCGGGTCGGCCGAGCCGGCGCTGGAGAAGTTCACGGTGAGCGGGGCGGGCCCGCTGGTGCGGTCCGCGGCCGCCTTCGCGACCGGCGCGGCCGAACCGCCGCCGAGGTAGTCGACCCGGACGATGGCCGCGTCGCTGTTGCCGCCGCCGTACCCGGTGCCCCACTCGACCACGTAGAGCGCGCCGTCCGGGCCGAACTCGAAGTCCATCGGCCGGTTGAACTCGACCGAAGGCAGCAGCGCGTCGATGGAGGTGACGGCCGTGCCGCCGCTGTCGAGCTGGAAGGTGTACATCGAGCTGGTGTTCCACTCGGCGAAGACCGCGCGCCCGTCGAAGTCCGCCGGCCACTTGCGGGTGGAGGCGAGGTTCGGGTCGAACCGGTAGACCGGGCCCGCCATCGGCGCCCCGCCGGACAGCTGCGGGAAGTGCGCCGGGTCGGCCTGGTAGTGGTAGTACACCTGAGCCGGGATGGCCGGCGGCAGCTTGGTCAGGCCGGTGTTGTTGGGCGAGCTGTTGGTGGGACCGCCGGCGCAGTCGAACTGCGCGCCGGACGCGCCGGTGGCGAAGTTGTACTGGTGGTAGGCCAGGTTCGGGCCGACGCAGAACGGCCAGCCGGCGTTGCCGGGCTTGCTGACGACGTCCCATTCCACGGTGTTCTGCGGGCCGCGGCTCGAGCTGGCGTTCGGCGCGTCCGGACCGTAGTTGGCGACGAGGGGGTAGCCGGTCTTCGGGTCGAGGCCCATCCGGAACGGGTTGCGCTCACCCATCACGTAGATCTCGGGGCGCGTGCCGGCCGTGCCGGGCACGAACAGGTTGCCCGAGGGGATCGTGTAGGTGCCGTCGGCCTCCGGGTGGATCCGCAGCACCTTGCCGGACAGGCTGTTGGTGTTGCCCGCCGTGCGTTCGGCGTCCCAGTACGCGCGTCCCGACCGCTGGTCGAGCGGGCTGTAGCCGTCGGAAGCGAACGGGTTGGTGTTGTCGCCCAGCGACAACCACAGGTTCCCGTTCTTCTTGTCGATGACCAGGCCCGCGCCGTGGTGGCAGCATTCGGCGCGCTGCACCGGCACGTCCAGCACGACCTTCTCGGTCGACTGGTCGATCGTGTCGCCGCTGACGGTGAACCGGCTCAGCCGGTCGACGTTGCCGCCGCTGTTCGGCGAGTAGTAGACGTAGACCCACCGGTTGGTCGCGAACCCCGGGTCGAGCGCGATGTTGAGCCCGCCGGACTCGTTGGCCGTGAAGACGTTCAGGTGCGTCGCGAGGACCGTGGTGCCGCTGGGCTTGACGACCTTCACGTCCCCGAGTCGGTCGATGTAGAACACGCGCCCGTCCGGGGCCACGTCGAGCGCCATCGGGTTGGACGTCTCGGTGTGCAGCGTGACCTTCTGGAACTTCGAGTCCGGCGGCAGCGCCGCCGCGGCGGCCGGTCCCACCGGGGTCGTGAGCACCGGGACCAGGGCGGCGGCCAAGACCGCGACCACCGCCAGCGCGCCGCGGCGCAGTGCGGAAGATCCGGGCATGACGGGCCTCCTCGAGGCGGGCGGCCGGCGGTTCACCGCAGGGTCCACTGCTGGTTGGCCTGCCCGCCGCAGGACCACAGGATGATCTTCGTACCGTTGGCCGTGCCGCGGCCGGAGGCGTCGAGGCACCGGTTCGAGGGAACACCGGTGATCGTGTTCGCGCTAACATTCCACTGCTGATTCGGCTGCCCGGTGCAGTCCCAGATGATCACCGGGGTGCCGTTGGCCGTTCCCCGGCCGGAGGCGTCCAGGCACTTGTTCCCGTAGACCGTCAGCTGCTTGGCACCGGTGTAGGTCCACTGCTGGTTGGCGGCCTGGCCGGCGCAGTCCCGCAGCTGCACCTGGGTCCCGTTCGCCGTCGAGGCGTTCGGCACCTCCAGGCACCGGCCCGACTGCGCGCCCACGATCTGCTTGCCCGACGGCGGCGGCGTGGTGGTCACCGAGCAGTCGGCGGAGACCGCACCGGCCGCGGTCCGGATCCCGCCCAGCAGCAGGTGCAGGAAGTTCGGTTCGCTGAAACTTTCGCTCGTGTGGCCCATGCCGGTGTACCAGGCGCGGCCGCCGTCGAAGTCGTGGCACCACGTGGTCGGGTGGTCCGCGCCCATCGTGCCGCCCGAGTAGCTCGATTCGTCGACGGTGGTCAGGACGTGGACGGACGAGCGCGGGTTGACCCGGAAGTCGTACCACTCGTCGTAGTGGGTGTACTGGGCCGGCAACCCCTGCGTGGAAGGGTGGTTCGCGTCTTCGACCTTCACGACGGCGTTCTGCTGCGCGGGGTGCTGCTTGAAGTAGGCGCCGACGAGCTGGCCGTACCAGGCCCAGTCGTACCCGCTGTCGGAGGCGGCGTGGATGCCGGCGAACCCGCCGCCGCGCTCGATGTACCGCCGGAAGGCGTCCTTCGCGGCCTGCGTGCCGACCGGGTCGCCGGTCGTGGACAGGAAGACCACGGCGGCGTACGGGGCGAGGCCGGCGTCGGTGAACACCGCGTCGTCCTCGGTGGCGTCGACCGCGAAGTCGTTCTGCTGCCCCAGTTGCCGGATCGCGGCGATCCCGGCGGGGATGGAGTCGTGCCGGAAGCCGGTGGTCTTGGAGAACACCAGGACCTTGAAAGCGGCCGCGGGCGCGGCGGCCACGGGTGTCGCGAAGCCCAGGACCACGGCGGCGATCAGGGCAGCCGCACGGAGAGCACGAGACAGCGTCGTCACGAGTACTCCTCTTCAGGAGTGGCGGGAGCGCGCGGGGTGCGCGCCGCGAAATCGTCCGGTCACCGAACGAAACGGGCAAGAGCCAAGATAGAAGCGGTGGGCGGCAAAGGTCAATGTGCGGTGAAACTTACTCACGGGCAACGGGATCGCGCCTGCCCCGAAGGTCCACAAAGGAATGCGCGCAGGGATGCGGATCGCCGATGAGTACGACTCACTGGGCGCCGACCAGTGACTGTACCGCGCCGCCTGCCCGTCCGGTCAACACCGAAGCCGCCCGGAATGAAAATTACATGCATTCCCGCAGGTGAAATCATCGAACGACGTCGAGGCATCCGTTCGTCCCTTGACGCCGGACCGGTGTTGACCTCGTATGAGTCGTACACATCTTCGCCGCTTCGACTGTCCACTGTAGAGGATCGAAACCCCGTCCCCGGAGAGGTATCCTCGCCATGTCGCCGCGCACCGGATCCGTGGCCGCCGCCCTCATCACCGCCCTCCTGGTGACCGCGCTCGCCGCGCCGCCCGCCTCCGCCGCGACCGTCACCATCGCCGTGGCACCCACCGGCGACGACGCCAACCCCGGCACGCCCGGCCTGCCGGTCGCCACCCCGGCCAAGGCGCAGCAGCTGGCGCGCGCCCAGGCCGCCGCCGGCGATGTCGTCGTGCAGCTCGACGGCGGAACGTACCGGCTTTCCGCCCCGCTGACGTTCACCAGCGCCGACTCGGGCCAGAACGGCCACACCGTCACCTGGCAGGCCGCGCCCGGCCAGACGCCGATCCTGTCCGGCGGCTCGCCGGTCACCGGCTGGGCGGTGCAGGACGCGGCCCAGAACATCTGGGTGGCGTCCGTGCCGCCGGGCGCCGACTCCCGGCAGCTGTTCGTGGACGGGGCGCTGGCGCCGCGCGCGTCGATCCCGATCTCGCGCGGCGACGTGCGGATCACGACGTCCGGGCTGACCATCGTCAACTCCGCGCTGAACTACCTCGCGACGGTGCCGCGGCAGAACCGGATCGAGGTGGAGAGCCAGAACTCCTTCACCGACCGGTACTCCCCCGTCGACCACGTCAGCGGCACTTCGATCGTCATGCAGCAACCCGCGTGGAACAACAACAACTGGGGCTACGACACCCTCGCCAGTCCCTTCGGCGGCGGCCAGCTGTTCCTGGAGAACTCCTACTCGTTCCTCAAGAACACCGGCCAGTGGTACCTCGACCCGGAGGCCGGGAAGCTCTACTACAAGGCGCCGAGCGGCTGGGTGCCCGGCAGCCACGACGTCGAACTGCCGCGGCTGACGTCGCTGCTGCGGATCAGCGGCAGCTACGACAATCCGGTGCGCGGCCTCACGTTCAGCGGCCTGCACTTCGAGCACACCACCTGGCTCACGCCGGGCACGTCGACCGGCTACGCCAACCAGCAGAGCGGCACGTTCCTCCCGGCCGCGGCGACCATGCCGGGCGACTTCCTGAGCTCGTGCCAGTCGGGCTGCCCGCTGTTCGAGGGCGCCCGCAACAGCTGGGCGCAGGCGCCGGCCGCCGTCCAGGTCTCGGCCGCCACCGGGATCACGTTCCGCGGCAACACCTTCACCCACCTCGGGCAGGTGGCGCTGGGCATCGGCAACGACGCGAACGCGCACGCGTCCGGCGTCGGCCTCGGTGCGTCGGCGATCACCGTGGACCGCAACACCTTCACCGAGGACTCGGGCGCGGGCATCGTCGTCGGCGGCGTGCGGCCGGACGCCCACCACCCGCCGGACCCGGCGATGACCAACCGCGACATCACGCTGTCGAACAACACGGTGAGCCGGGTCGCCCTGGACTACCGGGAGATGGCCGGCATCCTCTCGACCTACGTCACGCACGCGGTGATCACGCACAACGACGTGGCGAACCTGACCTACGACGGCATCGACGTCGGCTGGGGCTGGGGCGCGAACGACCCGGGCGGCAGCCAGGACTACCGCAACCGCGGCCTCTACAACTACCAGCCCGTGTACTCCACCGCGACGACGCTGCGGGACACCGTCGTCAGCTACAACCGGGTGCACGGCACGAAGAAGCTCATGCACGACGGCGGGAGCATCTACAACCTCTCCGCCAACCCCGGCAGCTCCATCGACCACAACCACGTCTACGACAACAACCACACGGTCGGCCTGTACCTGGACGAAGGCTCCCGTTACGTTTCCCTGTCGGCCAACGTGATCCAGGACTCCGGGGTGTGGGCCTTCACCAACGCCAGTGGCAGCAACAACACCAACGACAGCACCTTCAGCGGCAACTGGTACAACGGCGGCGCGACCAACGTGGCCACCGGGTCACCGCACAACAACGTCCTCAGCGGCAACGTCCAGGTGAGCGGCACCGCCTGGCCGCCGGGCGCCCAGCAGGTGATCGCCGGCGCGGGCCCCATCGGCACCGGTTCGGCCGCGAGCCCGGTGCGCGCGGCCGGTTCGGGCAAGTGCCTCGACGTCAACGGCGTCAGCACCACCCCCGGCGCCCAGGTGCAGATCTGGGAGTGCACCGGCGGGACCAACCAGTCCTGGACCCGGACGAGCGCGGGGGAACTGACCGTCTACAGCGGAGACAGCACCCGCTGCCTGGACGCGTCCGGGCAGGGCACCACCCCCGGCACCAAGGTCGTCATCTGGACCTGCAACGGCGGGGCCAACCAGCGCTGGCAGGCCGGCTCGGCCGGCACCGTCACCGGTGTCCAATCCGGACTGTGCCTGGACGTGCCCGACGGCGGTACCACCGTCCGGCTGTGGACCTGCACCGGGCAAGCCAACCAGAAGTGGGCCTTCGGCTGAACGATCGAGGAGAGCCATGAGAATCCGATTCATCGCGGCCGCGACGGCCCTGTTCCTCGGCGCGTTGCTCCCCGGCACCCCGGCAGCCGCCGATTCCAACGGCGGAGTCCGGGTCATGCCGCTCGGCGACTCCATCACCGAAGGCACGCAGGTACCCGGCGGCTACCGGATCGGGCTGTGGCAGCGCCTGAGCGCGGGCGGCTACCAGGTCGACTTCACCGGCTCGCAGTACAACGGCCCGGCCACTCTCGGCGACCACGACCACGAGGGCCACCCGGGCTGGCGCATCGACCAGATCGACGCGAACGTCGTCACCTGGCTGCGGAACACCGGCTCGCACACGGTCCTGCTGCACATCGGTACCAACGACGTCCTGCAGAACTACGACGTCGGCCGCGCACCCGCCCGGCTGTCCGGGCTGATCGACCACATCACCGCGACGGCACCGGACGCCGAGGTCTTCGTCGCGACGATCATCCCGCTCGCCAACTCCGGGCAGGAGTCCGCGGTCCGCACGTTCAACGCCACGATCCCCGGCATCGTGCAGAGCAACCAGAACGCGGGCAAGCACGTGCACCTGGTCGACATGCACTCCGCGGTGACCACCGGCGACCTGATCGACGGCATCCACCCCACGGCCACCGGGTACGACAAGATGGCCGCCACCTGGTTCGGCGCGCTGCAGTCGGTGTCCGGCAGCATCGGCACCCCGGGGACGTCGACGGCCCGCCAGATCGTGGGCGCCCAGTCGGGCCGCTGCGCCGACGCCGCCGGCGCAGCCAACGGCACCCAGGTGCGGCTGCAGGACTGCGGCGGGCAGGCCGGCCAGGCGTGGACCCGAGTCGGCCAGACGCTGACCGTCGGCGGGACCAAGTGCCTCGACGCGTCCGGCCACGGCACGGCCAACGGGACCCCGGTGATCGTGTGGGACTGCCACGGCCAGACCAACCAGCAGTGGACCGTCAACGCCAACGGCACGATCACCGGCGTCCAGTCGGGTCTCTGCCTCGACGCGTACGGCCAGGGCACCGCCAACGGCACTCAGCTGGTCCTCTGGGCCTGCAGCGGGCAGGCGAACCAGCGGTGGACGTTGCGTTAGGGAGGAAAAGACATGGCCCGGGTGCTGGTCCTGGTCGGCGACGCCGCCGAGGAGCTCGACTCGATGTACCCGATCTTCCGCCTGCGCGAAGGCGGCCACGAGGCCGTCGTGGCCGCCCCGGCGGCGCGCCCCGTGCACCTGGTGGTCCACGACTTCGAACCCGGGTGGGACGCCTACACCGAGAAGCCGGGGCACCTGCTCCCGGCCGACCTGCCGTTCACCGACGTGGACCCGCGCGATTTCGACGCCCTCGTGATCCCCGGCGGCCGCGCACCGGAGTACCTCCGGACCGACCCCGAAGTGGCCCGGATCGTCACCCACTTCTTCGAGAGGCAGCTCCCGATCGGCACGATCTGCCACGGCGCGCAGGTTCCGGCGGCACTGGGTCTCTTGCGCGGCCGCACCACGGCGGCGTTCCCGCCACTGAAGGTGGACATGGAGCAGGCGGGCGCCACGTTCGCCGACGCACCGGACGTCGTCGACGGCCCGATGGTGTCCTGCCGAGGCTGGCCCGACCTGCCCGAGTGGTCCCGCGCCTTCCTCCGGCTACTCGAGAAGCAGACCCCGGCCCGGTAGCCGCCCGAGGTGCCGTCCCCGACTGGCCCGCGGCGGCTTCCGGGTCGCCACCCGGCGGCCGGCGGTCCGCGGTGGACAGTCGGGCAGTCGGCGGTCGGGCGGTCGGAGCCCGCGGTCGACCGGCGACAGTCGCCGGTCGACAGTCACCGGCCGGCGGTCCGTGGTCGCCGGTCGGCAGCCCTGCTGTCCGCAGTCGGCGGTCGGCGGTGCGCGGTCGACAGTCCGCAGTCGGCGGCCCGCTGTCGACAGTCGGCAGTCAGAGGCCGCGGTCGGCAGTCCGCAGTCGGCGGTCGCCACCCGGCGGTCGGCGATCCGCGGTGGACAGTCGGGCAGTCGGCGGCCCGCGGTCGACGGTCGCCGGTCGACGGTCACAACCCCAGCGGCAGCATGGGCGAGTCCTGCGGCCGGGTGTGATAAGCGATCCCCCGCGGGGAAAGCACCTGCTCGATCGCCGACACCATGCCGCCGATGAGGCCTGCCTCGTCGCCCAGTGAACTGTGCACCAGCGACAGGTTGCGGGTGGCGAGCGGGCGGGACTGCTGGTAGACCACGCTGCGGACCTGCGCCAGCACCTCTTCGGTGCACTGGGCGATCGGCCCGCTGAGCACGATTCGCGCCGGGTTGCAGAAGTTGACCAGGTCGGCGATCACCCGGCCGACGACGATGGCCACTTCGCGGACCACGCTGACCGTGTTCGCCTCGCCGCGGATCACCGAGGCCATCAGGTCGTCCTCGCTCAGGTCGAGCCGGGCCGCGATGGCGCCGGTCGAGGCGATGGCTTCGAGGCAGCCGCGGTTTCCGCAGCGGCACAGCGCGTCGGGCAGCTCGGGCACGCGGATGTGCCCGATGTCCGCGGCGGCGCCGTCCGCGCCGTGCAGGAGCCGGCCGTTCTCGCCGACGAAGCCGCCTCCCACGCCAGGCCCGATGTGGACGAGCAGCAGCGGCAGGTGCGCGCCCTTCAGCGACCGGGCCTCTCCCAGTGCCATCAGGTTCACGTCGTTGTCGACGACCACGTCGCACCCGAGCCGTTCGGCGAGGAACCGGCACACGCCGAAACCGTCCCAGCCGGGCATCAGCGGCGGCCGCACGGCGATGCCCAGGTGCGAATCGACCGGCCCGGGCAGGCCGACCGAGATCGCGAGCGCGTCCTCCTTCGTGAGACCGTTCTCCGCCAGCAGGGCTTCGAACTGCTCGACGAGCGCGGCCAGCAGCACTTCGGGGCCCGCTTCCACGTCGATCGCCAGCTCACGCCGCCCGACGACCTCCTTGTCCAGCGTGGTCAGCGCGACCCGGGACCGGCGCGGGGACACCTCGGCCACGAGGACGACACCCTTGGCGGCACTGACCCGGAACATCTGCGCCGGGCGGCCGCGCGCGTCCTGCTTGCCCAGCCCGGCGTCCTCGATCAGCCCGGCGTCGAGCAGCACCTCGAGGTGCTTGTCCACCGTGGAGCGCGCCAGGCCCGTGGTGCGCACCAGCCTGCTGCGGCTGACCTGCGCGTCGTCCGCGATCAGCCGGGCGATGACACTCCGCGCGGCGTGCGCGTCGGGGGCCAGGCTCTGCTCCTCGAGCAGGATGCCGACTTCAGTCCACAGGGAGCCCATGGCTGGGATCCTAGCCCTAATTATGTCGAAAAAGAAATAAATCTGGCCTATTTTGGCTCTCGCCAGCAGAATTTACGCTCGCCGCATGACAAGATCCACGGAGGACAGCGCTGTCACCCGCGTCCCGACGCCGGGGGTGGGGTAAGTGGCGGCCCGCCTGGCCGTACGCGGCCTGACCAAGGCGTTCCGCGGCACCCAAGCTCTGCGGGACGTCGGCTTCTCCCTGCAGGCCGGCGAGGTGCTCGCGCTCATCGGCGAGAACGGCGCCGGCAAGTCCACCCTCATCCGCATCCTCTCCGGCGCGCACGCACCGGACGGCGGCGAGGTCTTCCTCGACGGCGACCCGGTCGCGATCAACGGTCCGGCCGGCGCGGAGGCGCTCGGCATCGCGACCGTCTACCAGGAACTGAGCCTGTTCCCCGAGCTCACCGTCACCGAGAACCTGCTGTTCAACAGCTATCCCGGCCGCGGCCGCATCGACTGGCGGGCGGCGCGCCGGGAGGCCGCCGCCCTGCTCGCCGAACTGGGCCTGACCGTCTCGCCCGACCAGCGGGTGCGGGAGCTCAGCGTCGCCGACAAGCAGATGATCGAGATCGCGAAGGCCCTGCGCCGCCGAGCCCGCGTGCTCATCCTCGACGAACCGACCGCCGTGCTCGGCGGCGCCGACGTCGACCGGCTGCTGGCGCTCGTGCGCGACCTGACCCGGCGCGGGGTGAGCGTCATCTTCGTCTCGCACCGCCTGGACGAGGTCTTCGGCCTCGCCGACCGGTACGTCGTGCTCAAGGACGGCGAACTGACCGGCGAGGGCGCGATCGCGGACACGACGCACGACGAGCTGGTCTCAAGGATGGTCGGCCGCGACTTCGTGCGCGGCACCCGCGAACCGGGTGCCCGGCTCGGCGAGCCGGTGCTCCAGGTCGAAGGCTTGTCCCGGCCCGGGGTGCTGTCGGACATCTCGTTCTCGGTCCGGGCCGGCGAGGTGCTCGGCATCGCCGGGCTGCGCGGCGCGGGGCGGACCGAGCTGGCCCGCGCGATCTTCGGCGCCGACCCGCACACCGGAACCGTGCGGGTGCACGGAAAGACCGTCCGGATCACCGACCCGCTGCAGGCGATCAAGGCGGGGATCGGTCTGGTGCCGGAGGAACGCAAGACGCAGGGGCTCGTCGTGGGTCAGTCCTGCGCCACCAACATCTCGCTGGTCAGCCTGCTCAAACGCGGGCGCCGCACGGTGCGGCCCGCGACCGACCACGCCGTCGCCCGGCGGCACATCGAAAAGCTCCGCATCAAGACGCCGGGCCCGCAGGCCCCGGTCGGCACGCTCTCCGGCGGCAACCAGCAGAAGGTGGTGCTCGCCAAGTGGCTCGAGGCGGGCGTGGACGTGCTGATCCTCGACGAACCCACGCGCGGCATCGACATCGGCGCCAAGCAGGAGATCTACACCCTGATCCGGGACCTGTGTGCGCAGGGCCTCGCGATCATCGTCATTTCGTCGGAACTGCCCGAGGTGCTGGCGCTCTCCGACCGGATTCTCGTGATGCACCAAGGCGAAGTCACCGCCGAACTGCCCGGCGGCACCGCCACCGAGGAGGAAATCATGTCCCACGCCGTTGGAGGGCGATAGCCGTGGCCATCGAAGCCGGCCGGATGCCGGCCCTGACGCTGAGAGTGCGGCGCAACTGGTTGCCGCTGCTCATCGCCGCTGTCGTCATCGCCGTGGTGGCGATCGCGGTACCGCTGTTCTTCCAGCCCGCCAACCTGCTCAACGTCGGCCGCCAGTCCGCGGTCGTCGGGGTGATCGCGATCGGCATGACGTTCGTGATCCTCACCGGCGGCATCGACCTGTCGGTCGGCGCGACCCTCGCCCTGACCGGGGTGACCACCGCGCTGTTCCTGAACGCCGGGATGGTCCTGCCCCTCGCGGTCGTGCTGTCGCTGCTGGTCGGCGCGGGCGTCGGGGTGCTCAACGGCCTCGGCGTCGCCCGGTTCGGCGTGCAGCCGTTCATCATGACCCTCGCGACGATGGTCGCGATGCAGGGCCTGTCGCTGCGCCTGACCAACGGCGGCCCGAAGTCGTTCGACACCGCCAGCGGGTTCTTCACCCTGATGGGCAGCGGCGACGTCCTCGGGATCCCCGGGCCGTTCGTGATCTTCCTCCTCGTCTCCGTCATCGGCGTGCTGACCCTGCGCTACCTGCCGTTCGGGCGGTTCCTCTACGCGATCGGCGGCAGCATGGAAGCGGCGCGGCTCTCCGGGGTGCGCACCGACCGGACGCTGGTGCTGGCCTACGCGCTCAGCGGCCTGTGCGCCGGGCTGGCCGGCATCATGAGCGCGGCGCGGCTCGGGGTCGGTGACCCGACCGCCGGTGGCCTGGCCAACCTGGACGCGATCACCGCGGTCGTGATCGGCGGAACCAGCCTCGCCGGCGGTATCGGCGGCGCGGTCGGCACCGTGTTCGGCGCGCTGCTGCTCGCGGTGCTGGCCAACGTGCTGAACCTGATCGGGGTCTCGCCCTTCGACCAGCAGATCGTCAAGGGCGCGGTGATCCTCGTGGCGGTGCTGCTGGCCGTGCAGGCGGTCCGGCGCCGCAAGGGCAGGCAGTCGTGAAGGCCCGGCTGGCGGCGCTGAGCCTGGCGCTGCTCGCCGCGGGCTGCACGACGGTCCCCCACGACGGGACGCCGGTGACCGACGAGCTCGGCGACCGGCTGGCCCCCAGCGTCTACTGCGAGGCCGACTGCCGGGGCGCGCTGGTCCTGCACGCCGATCCGTCCACTGTGCACTGTTCCGTCGGGGTCTCTTGGAACAGCACGGCCTTTCCCTACGGCGCGAAGACGACCCAGATCTTCCCGGACTTCGCCCGGAAGTTCCTGCCGGGCATGAAGGTGAGCGTGTCCGACGCCCAGGGCGACGCGGGAGCCCAGGTCAACCAGGTGTCCGACATGCTCGCCGGTGGCGTGCGGGTCCTGGTCATCTCGCCGCAGGACACTGCCGCCCTGCGCGGGATCGTCGCGCAGGCCACCCGATCCGGGGTCAAGGTGATCACCGCCGACCGGCAGGTGGACGGCGACGTGTCCAGCTACATCGGCTCCGACAACGTCGAAGCCGGGGTCACCGACGGCAAGGCCGTCGTCCAGGCGCTGGGCGGCCGCGGCGGGGTCGTCGAGCTGTCCGGCAGCTTGGGCGCCTCCCCCACCATCACCCGCGGCGCCGGCTTCCGGCAGGGCATTGCCGGTTCCGGCGTCCGGATCATCGCGACCCAGACGGCCAACTACAAGCGCGCCGACGGGCTCAAGGTGATGGAAGACCTGCTGCAGCGCTTCCCGCACGGGCAGATCCAGGCCGTCTACTCGCACAACGACCAGATGACCTTCGGTGCGCTGCAGGCGATCCGGGAAGCCGGTCGGCAGAACGAGATCAAGGTGTTCAGCGTGGACGGTGAGGCCGACGCGCTGGACCGGATCTCCGCGGGCTCGCTCACCGCCACGGTCGGCTATCCGCTCGTGGCCAAGGAAGCCGCGATCGCCGCCGCGAAGCTCTGCGCGGGCGAGCCGCTCGCGCCCCGGATCAAGCTCGCCTCGACCCTCATCGACCGCACCAACGTCGGCCGGTTCCTCGGCCGGCCTCCGCAGTAACAGAAAAGGAACCAACGCAGTGAAGATCTCCTACAACACCTGGGCCTACTCCAGCTTCTTCGTCTGGGTGCCCTCCTACACCCTCGACGAGACGATCAAGCGCATCGCCGGGCTCGGCTACGACGGCATCGAGATCGGCGCCGCCGCCCCGCACGCCTACCCGCCGCACCTCTCGGCCGACCGGCGTGCCCAGGTCAAGGACCTGCTCGACGAGCACGGGCTCTCGTTGTCGAGCATGCTCCCCGCGCCGTCCGGTGGTCCCGGCAACAACCCCGCTTCCCCCATCGCCGAAGAGCGCCGGGCGACCGTCGAGCACTACAAGGAGCTCGCGGAGCTGACCGCGCAGTGGGGTGGCAAGACGCTGATCTACCTGCCCGGCTGGATCATCTTCGGCACCTCGCGGCGGCAGGCGCTGAAGTGGAGCCGTGAATGCCTCACCGAGATCGCCGACTCGATCGCGCACACCGGCGTCACCCTGGTCATCGAGCCGACCTCCCACGACACGAACCTCTGCGAGAGCGCCGACGACGCGATCGAGCTGATGGAGGACGTCGACCGGGACAACGTGAAGCTCATGTTCGACACCTTCCACGTGCTGTACCGGCGTGAGGTGCTCAGCGACTACGTCTACAAGATGGGCGAGCACCTCAAGCACATCCACATCGCCGACAGCGAGCGCCTCCCGCCCGGTTCCGGCGTCGGCGACTTCCCGTCCCTTGTGGACGCCCTGCTCGACACCGGCTACGACGGCTACCTGACGATGGAGACGGGCTTCCACCGCCGGGGCATCGAGCCGGACGAGGACGCGCGCACCTCGATCGAGTACCTGCGCCCGCTGGTCGAAGCCAGGACCAAGGCCCGCATCAGTTCCTGAAGCACGGGAGAAAGACAAGATGGACCACCCACTGCTGTTCCTCAACCGCGAGGAAGCGGCCGTCCTCGACGCGCTGGTCGAGGAGATCCTGCCCGGCGAAGAGGGTTCGCCGGGGGCGAGCGAAGCTGGTGTCGTCGAGTACATCGACCGCTCGCTGGCCGGCTTCCTGCGTGACCTGCAACCGGTCTACCGGGCGGGGCTGATCGCCCTGCGCGAGCTGAGCGGGGACGTCACCTTCGCGGACCTCGACGCCGAAACGCGGCGCGAGATCGTGGCCACGCTGGCCGAAAGCCCGGACTTCGCCGGCCGGTTCTTCCGGATCGTGCGCGAGCACACCGTCCAGGGGTTCTTCGGCGACCCGGCGTACGGCGGCAACCGCGGCCTCGCCGGGTGGAAGCTCGTCGGCTTCCCGGGAGCGCAGTGGGGCTACTCGGCCGAGCAGATGCGCCCGGGCGTCGACGCCCGGGAGATCCCGCTGCTCACCATCAAGGACCTCTACGCACGGATCGGGGGTGCGCGGTGACCGAGCGCTTCGACGCGATCGTCGTCGGGATGGGCTCGTCCGGCGGCATCATCGCCGAACAGCTGACCAAGGCGGGACTGCGGGTGCTGGGCCTGGACAAGGGGCCGGACTACACCCAGGAAGACTTCCTGGTGAAGCAGGACGAGCTGCGGTACTACCAGCGCGGTGCCATCGTCGCCGGGGTCGACGTCGACCCGGTGACCTGGCGGGCCGGGGAGAACCAGACGGCGAGCGTGCTGCCGTGGTCCGCGGGCGAACTCGGTTCCGACGAGCCGCTGTACGGCCTGCCCTCGATCGGCACCGGGGGCGGCACGCTCCACTGGGGCTGCGCCGCGTACCGGTTCCGGGAAGCCGACTTCCGGATGCGCTCGGCGATCGCCGAGCGGTTCGGCAAGGAGGCGCTGCCGGAGGGCACCCTGGCGGACTGGCCGATCAGCTACGCCGATCTCGAGCCGTACTACGAGAAGGTCGAACGGGAACAGGGCATCTCGGGCCGGGCCGCGGACAACCCGTTCGGGCCGCCTCGCGAGCACGACTACCCGATGCCGCCGGTCACCCAGGGGCCGGGCGACGTGCCGTTCGTCGAGGCGGCCCGGCGTCTCGGGCTGCACCCGTTCCGGCAGCCGCTGGCGATCAACTCGACCGAGTACCGCGGCCGGCCCGCCTGCGTGAACTGCGGGTTCTGCCACGGTTATCCCTGCCACGTGGGCGCGAAGTCGACCACGCAGGTCACCTCGGTGCCGGCCGCCAAGGCGACCGGGAACCTCGACCTGCGCCCGTTGAGCCGGGTGCTGCGGATCCACCGGACCGGCGACGGTTCCCGGGTCACCGGAGTGACCTACGTGGACGCGACGGGCACCGCGCACGAGGTCCGGTCCGACCTGGTGGTGCTGACCGCCTACGCCCTGGAGAACGTGCGCCTGCTGCTGGTCTCGGGGATCAACCGCGACGGCCAGGTCGGCCGGAACTTCATGACGCACAACTTCGGCTGGTTCACCTCCGTCCTGCCCGAGCCGACGAACCCGTTCCTCGGCACGTTCAACGCCTCCAGCGCGATCGACGACTACACCTCGGAACTGGTGCCGGACAACGACCTCGGCGTGCTCTGGGGTTCGCCGATCATCAGCGTCACCGGGGACCTGCAGCCCATCGAGGCCTACCACCTGATGGACCCGAAGGTGCCGAAGTGGGGCCTGTCGCTCAAGCACTGGCTGCGCGACAACTACCTGCACCTGCACCGGATGTACTCGCAGACCACGAACTTCCCGCACCCCCGCCACTACTGCGACCTCGACCCGAACGTCAAGGACCGCTGGGGCCAGCCCGCGCTGCGGATCACGCACGACTGGGAAGCCCACGACGCCAACTCCGTCACGCTCATGGGCCGCTACAAGGAAAAGATCGCCCGCGAAATGGGTGCGAAGGACTACTGGACGGACGCCCCGCGGCCGCCGTACCACCTGTCCACCCACGACGTCGGCGTGCACCGCATGGGAGAGGACCCGGCGACCTCGGTCACGAACGTCTACGGCGAGGTGCACGAATGCCGCGGCCTGTTCGCGATCGGTGGCGGGCAGTTCGTCAGCTACGGCGGGTACAACCCGAACCAGACGATCCAGGCGCTCGCCTACCTGAGCGCCGAGCACCTGCTGGAGCGGGGGTGAGCGGCCGGTTCGACGGCAAGGTCGCCTTCGTCACCGGAGCGGGGCGTGGCCAGGGCCGGAGTCACGCCGTGCGGCTCGCCGCCGAGGGCGCGGACGTCGCGCTGCTCGACCTGGGCCGCGCCGGAACGGTGGCGAACCCGCCGTACCGCACCGCGACGATCGACGACCTCGAAGCCACCCGGGCGGAGATCGTGGCGCTCGGCCGCCGGGCCGAAGTGTTCGAAGCGGACGTTCGCGACCACGCGTCGTTGGTGCGGGCCGCGGACGAGACCGTCCGCCGGCTCGGCGGGATCGACTACGTGATCGCGAACGCGGGCATCACCGACGGCTTCCACCGCACCTGGGAACTGCCGCCGGCGCACTGGCGGACCATGATCGACATCAACCTCACCGGCGTCTTCCACACCTGCCACGCGACTGTGCCGCGGCTCATCGAGCGGGGAGCCGGGTCGGCGCTGGTGCTGATCAGCTCGGGCGTCGGCATCAAACCGGTCCCGCGGCTCGCGCACTACGTCGCGGCGAAGATGGCGTTGCGCGGGCTGAGCGCGTCGCTCGCCGCCGAACTCGGCCCGTACGGCATCCGGTGCAACACCGTGCACCCCGGCGGCATCGACACCGAGATGACCACCGCGATGGTCGAGCTGAACCAGGTGCCGCGCGAAGACCTGCTGGCGGGGTTCCGGGCCGGGCAGCTGCTGCCCGGTGACCTCGGCATCGGCGACTCGACGGCCGCCGTGCTCTGGCTGCTCTCGGCCGAGGCGCGCATGATCACCGGCTTGGAACTGACCGTCGACGCCGGCGAAAGCAAGAAATGAACCAGAAAGGGCAAGGCATGTCTTCGGAGAAGGTGCTGCGCGTCGGCATCGTCGGGCTGGAGTTCGGCGCGGAGTTCATCCCGATCTACCAGCGGCACCCCCACGCCGAGATGTACGCGATCTGCCAGCGCACCGAGTCGAAGCTGAACGAGGTCGGCGACCGCTACGGCGTCGACGTGCGCTACACCGACTACGCGCGGATGCTGGCGGATCCGAACATCGACGTCATCCACATCAACACCCCGCTGCAGCTGCACGCCGACCAGGTCGTCGCCGCGTTGGAAGCCGGCAAGCACGTCGGCTGCACCATCCCGATGGCCACGTCGGTGGACGACTGCCGCCGGATCGTCGAGGCGCAGCGGCGCACCGGGCTGACGTACATGATGATGGAGACCACGGTGTACAGCCGCGAGTTCTTCTTCCTCGAGCAGAACTACCTCGGTGGCCGGCTCGGCCGGCTCCAGTTCTTCCGTGCCTCGCACCACCAGGACATGACCGGCTGGCCGTCCTATTGGGACGGGATGCCGCCGATGTACAACGCGACCCACGCGATCAGCCCGACGCTCGCGCTCGCCGGGCACCAGGCCGAGTACGTGCAGTGCCTGGGCTCGGGCTCGGTGTTCGACCGCATGAAGGACGCCTACGGCTCGCCTTACGCGATCGAGTCGACGCACATCAAGTTCCTGGACAGCGACGTCGTCGCCGAGGTCACCCGGCACCTGTGGGCCGTCGCCCGCGAGTACCGGGAGAGCTTCGACGTCTACGGCTCGATCCGCTCCTTCGAATGGGCCCAGACCGAGGACGCCGCCCACGTGCTGTACCTCGGCGAGACGCCCGAGCGGGTCGAGGTACCCGACTTCGCGCACCGGCTGCCCGAGGAGATCCGCTCGTTCACCACGGCAGGTGTGTACACCGACGACGGCGAGACCGAGCACCGTTCGTTCGTCCAGGGCGGCGGGCACGGTGGTTCCCACCCGCACCTGGCGCACCGGCTGCTGATGTCCGTGCTCGGTGAGGCCGAGCCCTACCCGAACGCGGTGCAGGCCGCGAACATCACCTGCGCCGGCATCCTGTCCCACGAGTCCGCCCTCCGCGGCGGCGAGCGGGTGTACCTGCCGGAGTGGACGTTGTCCGACGCGAAACCGCACGTCGTCGAGCTGGCACAGGACGTCGAGCCGCCGTGGGCCGCGGCCTGACGTTGCCGCACGCCTTGATCAGCGTGTGGTGGAACTCAGGTGCGCGCGCCCACTCCTCGTTGCGCCGCACCGGCTCGCCGGGCAGGAGCATCGCCTGCCCGGCGAGCCGGTGGTGCGCGGCCGGCACTTCCGACTCCCACGTGACGCCGCCGCGCCGACAGCCGCAGCGCCGAACCCTCGTTGACCACGCGCGCCTCGGTCAGGTCGGTGAGCGCCTGCATCGACAGCGGCGTGACCCGGAACCCGCGGTTGCGCGCCCCCCAGCGGTTCCGCTGAGGTCCCTCAGGGACTGATGTGTCGCCCTCAGGGCAGCGCCGGCAGCAGCTTGTCCAAGGTGATCGGCAGGTCGCGCACCCGGACTCCGGTCGCGTGGAACACCGCGTTGGCGACCGCCGCCGCCGTGCCGACGATGCCGATCTCGCCGACTCCCTTGGCGCCCATCGGGTTCAGGTGCGGGTCGTGCTCGTCGAGCCAGTCGGCCCGCAGGTCGGCCACGTCCGCGTTGGCCGCGATGTGGTACTCCGCGAAGTCGTGGTTGACCACGTGCCCGAAGCGCGGATCGACCACGCTGGTTTCGTGCAGGGCCATCGACAGGCCCATCGTCATCCCGCCCAGCAACTGCGACCGGGCCGTGCGCGGGTTGACGATCCGCCCCGCCGCGAACGTGCCGTGCAGCCGCGCGACCCGGAGCTCTCCGGTGTCGGCGTTGACGCGCGCCTCGGCGAACTGGGCCCCGAAGGCGTACATCGCGTAGTGCTCTTCGTCGGGGTTCTCGGGGGTGTCGCCTTGGGCCTCGTCGCCGTCGTCGGGGTCCGGGCCGTACTTCGCGCGGAACGCCCGGGCCGCCTCGACCACGGCCGAACCCCACGAGGCCACTCCGGTGGACCCGCCGGCGACCGTGGCGGGCGGCAGGTCGGTGTCGCCGATCCGCACCTCGACCCGCGCCGCCGGCACGCCGAGGGCGTCGGCGGCGATCTGCGGCAGCACCGTCCACGTGCCGGTGCCGATGTCGGCCGCGCCGATCTCGACGACGTGGTGGCCGTCCTCGAACCGGACCGTCGCGGTCGACCCCGGCATCCGCTTCGCCGGGTAGACCGACGCCGCGACGCCGGTGCCGACCAGCCACGCCCCGTCGCGGCGGATCCCGGGCCGCGGATCGCGATCCGCCCAGCCGAAGTTCGCGGCGCCGGTGCGCAGGCATTCGACGAGGTTCCGGCTGGAGAACGGGTTCCCCGAGTCGGGATCCCGCTCGGGTTCGTTGCGCACGCGCAGCTCGACCGGGTCGAGGCCGAGTTCGGTGGCCAGCTCGTCCATCGCGACCTCGGGGCCGAACATGCCCGGGCACTCCCCCGGCGCCCGCATCCACGACGGCACCGGCACGTCGAGTGCGGCGAGCCGGTGCGTGGTGCTCCGGTTCGGCGCGGCGTACATCATCCGCGCGGGCATGGCGGTCTGCTCCGCGAACTCCTTGATCCGCGACGTCTGCTCGACGACGTCGAGCCGCAGCGCCTGAAGCCGCCCGTCGCGGCCGGCGCCGAGCCGCATCCGCTGGATCGTCGGCGTGCGGTACCCGGCCAGCGCGAACATCTGCTGCCGGGTCAGCGCGAGCCGCACCGGACGGCCCGGCAGCGCCCGCGCGGCCAGCGTCGCGAGCACGACGTTGGCGTGCACGGTGCCCTTGGACCCGAACCCGCCGCCGACGTACGGGCTGATCACCCGGATCCGCTCCGGCGATAGCCCGAACACCTTCGCGATCGTCTTGCGCGTGGGGTGCACGCCCTGCGTGGAGTCCCAGAGCGTCAGCGTTTCGCCGTCCCAAAGCGCCGTCGTCGTGTGCGGTTCGAGCGGGTTGTTGTGGTACATCGCCGTGGTGTACGTCTGCTCCACGGTGACCTCGGCGTCGCGCAGGGCCGCGTCCACGTCGCCTTCGGCGCTGTCGGTGGGGAACGACGGGTTGACCTTGTCCGGCTTGTACAGGTCGTCGCGGTCGGCGGAGAGCGTGACGTCGGCGGTCTCGCTGTCGTAGTCGACCTCGACCAGTTCCGCCGCGTGGCGGGCGATCTCGGAGGTCTCGGCGACGACGAGCCCGAGCACCCGGCCCCGGAACGGGATTTCGCAGCCCTGCAGCACGGCGAGCTCGGCGTCGTCGGTGTCGGCGAGCCGCTCGGCGGTGAACGGAGTCAGCACCCGCAGTACACCGTCGAGGGATTCGGCTTCGACCGTGCCGACCCGGGTGCAGCGGCCGAGCGCGATCGCCGACTGGACGAGGTGGCAGTGGACCGGCTGGTCGACGGGCACTTCGAAGGCGTACGGCGCGGTGCCGGCGACCTTCGCGGCGCCGTCGCGGCGCACGTCGTCCCGGCCGATCGCGGAGGGTTCGAGCAGTTCGGTCACCGGTCCGCCTCCTCGGTCAGATCACGCAACACCGCCGCGAGCGTCCGCCGCACGAGCGGAACCTTGAAGGCGTTCCCGCCGTCGGCGCCCTCGACCGGCCGGGCGTCGGCGAGTTCCGCGTCGGCGGCCGCCAGGAACACCTCACGCGACGGGCGTGCACCCCGCAGCACCGCTTCGGCGCGGTGGGCGCGCCAGGGCTTGTGCGCGACACCGCCGAGCGCGACCCGCACGTCTTCGAGGACGCCGTCCACAAGGGACACCCCGGCCGCGACGGAGACCAGCGCGAAGGCGTAGGACGCGCGGTCGCGGACCTTGCGGTAGGCCGAGCGGCGCGCCCAGGCCGCCGGGGGCAGGGCGATCTCCGTGATCAGGTCCCCGTGGCCCAGCACGGTGTCCCGCTCCGGGTGGTCACCCGGCAGGCGGTGCAGGTCGGTGAAGGCGACCACGCGTTCTCCGTCCGGCCCGAGGACGCGGACCTCGGCGTCCAGCACGGCCAGTGCCACCGCCATGTCCGACGGGTGGGTGGCGACGCAGTGCTCCGAGGCGCCGAGGATCGCGTGGTAGCGGGTGTAGCCGCCCAGCGCCGAGCAGCCGGATCCCGGTGCCCGCTTGTTGCACGGCGTGCTGACGTCCTGGAAGTAGACGCACCGGGTGCGCTGCAACGGATTGCCGCCGGTGGTCGCCATGTTGCGAAGCTGCCCGGACGCGCCCGACAGGAGCGCTTCGGCGAGGACGGGGTAGCGCTCCCGCACTCGCCGGTCGGCCGCCAGGTCGCTGTTGCGGACGCCCGCGCCGACGACGAGGCCGCCGCGGTCGTCTTCGCGGACGTCCGACGAGGTCAGCCTCGACACGTCGACGAGCAGGCCGGGTGCGGTGATCCCGAGCTTGAGGTGGTCGACCAGGTTGGTGCCGCCGGCCAGGTACGCCGCCGACGGGTCGGCCGCGACCGCGCTGACGGCGTCGGCCGCGGTTTCCGGCCGGTCGAGCGTGAAGGGCTTCACCGCTTGTCCCCCGCCTGCCGGATCGCCGCGACGATGCCGACGTAGGCGCCGCAGCGGCAGAGGTTGCCGCTCATCCGCTCGGCGATCTCCTCGTCCGTCCACCGCGGACTGTCCGAAACGGACGGCGTGACGTGGCTGGGCGCACCGGCGTCGAACTCGGCCAGCAGCCCGGCGGCGGAGCAGACCTGGCCGGGGGTGCAGTAGCCGCACTGGAACCCCTCGTGGTCGACGAACGCCTGCGGCAGGGGGTGCAGGCCGTCGTCCCCGGACAGGCCCGCCGCGGTCGTCACCTCGGCGCCGTCGCAGGTCAGCGCCAAGGTCAGGCACGCGAGCACGCGCCGGCCGTCGAGCAGCACCGTGCAGGCGCCGCATTGGCCGTGGTCACAGCCCTTCTTGGGGCTCGTCACCCCGAGCTGCTCGCGGAGCAGGTCCAGCAGGGTCCGCCGCGGGTCGACGTCCGGGTGGTACGCGGTGCCGTCGACCCGCAGCTCGATCGTGCGGGACCGGCCCGCGGTTCCGGTGGTCGCCATGGCGTCGCTCCTCGTCCGTGAGCTGTCCGGTTACCCGGCTGCCCCGCCGGAAAACCCGGCCGGGCCGGGTCGGCCGTCGACGGCGGGACCGGGAGGGTGACCCGGTGCGGTGACCGCCCCCTGCAGGCCGTCACCGCACGCCGGGTCACCCTCATGCAGGGAGGTCGTCGCGGCCGTGCGGCAGCCGCGCGCGACCTCCCGTTGGTCTTCCCGCGGGGAGCGCGACTGGCCGGGTGCCCGCCCCGCGGCGGCACAAACACCGCGATCCGCAGAACGTCGCCGGTGACTGTGACCTGTGAGCGACGCACGTCACGCCGGCCGGCGTCGTCGGCGGGGAACACCGCGCCGCCCGGGGCGTTGTACAGGGTGTCGGTACGGCGGAGTCCCCCGGGCCTCACCCCTTCCGCCTTCCCGGACCACCGGTTCACCCCGGAGCCGGGTCGTGCCACTCGCCGAGAGGCGACCCCCGTACCGACCTTCGACCACCGCTTCCGCTCGCAGGTCTCCCCCCAGCCTTCGCTGAGCGGAAGCGGTTCTGCTTCGCCGTCACCCGATCAGGTGTGCCGCAGAAGAGCGCCGACTCCCTCCTTCAGGTCGATCCGCTCGTCCATGACCGTCACGGACGCGCCCGAGGCGAGCGCCGCCCACGGCAGAGCTTCGTCCGCGCGCTCCTCCCGGCCGTCCTCGACCCCGAAAGCCGCCAGCCCGTCGCGGTCGAGGGCGATCTCACCGGCGTTGCGGCCGACCCGGACCTCGGCGTCGCCGGGTTCGCCGATCAGCAGCGCGTCCACGTTGGCCTCGGCCAGCGCCCCGACGACCTCGGCGAGCCCGGTCACCGCGAGCCCGTCCGCCCGGCCCGACCCGATGCGGAACCGCTCGGCCAGCTCGTCCAGCACCCGCAGCCGCTGCTCGGCCAGCACGGTCCGGATCTCCCGCTCCAGTTCCTCCTGGGAGGCCCCCGGGGCCCGGCTGCCCGCCGACAGTTCGCGGGTGACGTCCTGGACCGCCGGCGGCAGCTTGGTGTGCAACGCCCGCCGCGCCTGCTGCTCCCCGACCAGCAGCACCAGCCCGGGGTGCGTGGCCGCGACCCGCTCGGCGACCCGCTCGAGGTTCTGGTCACGGGTTTCCTCGACGTTGGCCTGCATGCCGGCGTGCGCCATCCCCCCACCACGCACCTTGTGCAGCGGCGCGTCCTCCCCCTCCACCGTCTCCGTGGCGACTTCCCGGCCGTCGCGGTCGTGGGTCACCAGGTCCGCACCCCGGTGGTCCACGGTCACCAGCAGGTACGGAATCCCCGCCGGAGCGTGCGAGAAGAACGGCAGCAGATAGGGCAGCGACGACACGCGGGCCACCTCGGCGGCCGGCGGCCCCGCGAGGCGCCGGTCCACCAGAACCTGCCCACCGGCGGCCACCACACCGCGCCCGCTCCGCCCCACCGGCGGATCACCGTCCCGGATCGCGCTCACGACCGCCTCTACGGTCGCCTCGTCCACCCCCTGTTCGCCCAGCTCCCCGGCCATGTCACGCAGCTTGACGTCGAGCTGCCGGTCCGCGTCCTCGGTGTCGTGCGAGTCCTCGAGGTACACCGACGCGAACGGGCCGTCCGCGGTCAGCACGGTCTTCACCTGATCCTGGTCCACAGCACTCTCCTCGCTCGTCGGCCTGCCACCCCCGTACCCGGCAAGCCCCCGGACAAACGGCCACGGCCGCGATCGGGTCGCCCGTCCGGGCGGCGGTCCGGTCGAGGCCGCCGGTCCACGTCGCGGGAACCTCCCTTCGCAGGGCGAGATCCGGCCGGCGCGGAACCGCAAAGCGAGCGCAAAAACGCAAAAACCCGCGGCTGCCGAGAAAACACGCGCGACCTTAACTTCGGTGGGCGAACGTCCCCTTCCCCGAGGAGCAGGAAATGCGTGCAGCGAGATTCACCGGAGCCGCGGTCGCCGTGGCCGCCGCGGTCGTCTTCACCGGCGTCACCCCGGCCCAGGCCGCCGAAGGCGTGGTGCTCGGGACCACCGACACCGGAACCGTCGCCGGCAGCTACATCGTCGTGCTGAAGGACAGCGCGAAGAACACCGACAGCGGCGACCTCGCCCGGCGCTACCGCGGCACCGTCGCCCGGGTCTACTCGCAGAACCTCGCCGGGTTCTCCGTGCGGCTGGACGAAAAGCACGCCAAGCGCCTCGCGGCCGACAACGCCGTGGCTTTCGTCGAGCAGGACAAGACCGTTCACGCGGAAGCGGTCCAGCAGAACCCGCCGTCGTGGGGCCTGGATCGCGTCGACCAGCGGAACCTGCCGCTGAACAACCAGTACTCCTACAGCACCACGGCGTCGAACGTGAACGTCTACGTGCTCGACACCGGGATCCGCGCGACCCACCAGACGTTCGGCGGGCGCGTGCACCAGGGCTACGACTTCGTCGACAACGACACGAACGCCGACGACGGCTACGGGCACGGCACGCACGTGGCCGCGACGATCGCCGGTTCGCAGTACGGAGTCGCGAAGCGCGCCCAGCTGTACCCGGTGCGGGTCCTCGGCTCCGACGGCAGCGGCACGGTTTCCGGGGTGATCGCCGGCGTCAACTGGATCACCTCCAACGCGAAGAAGCCCGCCGTGGCCAACGCCAGCCTGGGCGGCGGGGTGTCGACCGCGCTCGACGCGGCGGTCCGGAACTCGATCAGCTCGGGCGTCACGTGGGCCGTCGCCGCGGGCAACGCCAACGCCAACGCTTCGACCTCCTCGCCCGCCCGCGTCGCCGAAGCGATCACGGTCGCTGCCGCGGACAAGACCGACACCCGCGCGTCCTTCTCCAACTACGGCGCCGGTGTCGACCTGTTCGCCCCCGGTGTCGGCATCACCTCGGCGTGGAACACCAACGACACCGCCACCTACACCGGCAACGGCACGTCGTTCGCGTCGCCGCACGTCGCCGGCGCGGCGGCGATCTACCTCGCCACGCACCCGACCGCCACCGCCGCCCAGGTCGGCCAAGCGCTGGTCGCGGCGTCGACGCCGAACCTGGTGAGGAACCCGGGCAGCGGGACCCCGAACCGGACCCTCTACATCGCACCCTGACGCCGCACCGGAAAGGAGAGCGGGGCCCCGGCGAACACGCCGGGGCCCCGCTCGTCTTCACGGTTCCCAGCGGATCCCGATCCGGCCGGCGGCGTCGGCTTCGGCGACGTGCACGGTTCCGCCGGAGTCCGGGCACAGCTCCCGGACGGCGCCGCCGCCGGGCAGCCGCACGCACCGCGCCGGCAGCTCGGCGAAGCGCGCCTCCAAGAGGTAGTCGCGGACCGGGTGGGCGAAGACGCGCAAGAACTCGTGCGCGGCCGGCCGGGCCGGGAACGTCGCCCCGTATTCGACGATGACGGACTCCCCCGGTGCCGGCGCGGCGTCCAGCACGAGGTCCGCGGTCAGCCGGCTCCGGTCGAGGTCGTGCACGACGCTGCCGACCCGGCAGTTGCGGTCCGCCACGATCTTCGGCGTCACGCGGGGTGGCAGGTCCCAGCGCACCGGCCAGCGGTCCGATCCCGCCTCGACAGCTCGCAGCACCACCCGGACGCGGACGGCGGTGAGCCGGCCGCTCTCGTCGATTTCCGCCCGGTCGTGCTGGCTCAGCGCGACCAACCGGCCGTGCCGCCGCGGCCGTGGCGGCCCCAGCAACGTACCGAGCGCACCGGGCGGCAGCTCGAGCAGTTGTTCCAGGCCGGCGAGGACCCGCAGTGACTCCGCGCGCTCCGGGCGCCGCCGGCCGGACTGCCAGAGGCTCAGCGTCGGAACGCTGACCGTCAGACCACGCCGCGCGAGGCGGTGGCGGATGCGATCCAGCGACAGCCCGCTCTCCCCGATGGCCGCCCGCAGCGCGGCGGGGAACGGGCCTTGGGCGAGCAGGCGGTTCAGGTCGGCCGAGCGTTCGGCGACGGGGCGCATGGGAGCTCCTCGGGACGGATCGGTCGCGGAGTCACGTTCAGCGACACCGAATCCGGTCCGACCTCGATCGTGTGAAACTCCATCCCGTTGCCATGCACCGAAAGTAAGGACGCGTGCGTGAACTGTCAACGATGCCCGAATTCTGAACTCAGCCCGGGATCGCGTTCAGCTGCTGTTCCCAGGCCGGGTACTTCGCGAGTTTCGCGAGGACCAAGGCGCCCATCTTCGCGCCGGTGTCCGGGTCGGCGTCGTCGGTGAAGCGCACCGCCGAGAGCCGCGCCAGGCTCGGCAGGATGACGTCGTCCCCGGCCAGGTGCACGGGATCGTGCAGGTACCGCTCCAGCGCGGCGAGGTCCGGGACGCCGACGCAGTAGGCGTGCGTGAACCCGTCGGCCGGATCGCCGAGGTCCCGCCCGACCGTGCCGAACGCGGCGGACTCGACGCCCGCCGTCCGCCGCATCGCCTCGAGGACGGTGTCCCGCTCGGCCTCGGTGACGTCGTCACGGAAGCGGAACCGCAGCAGGTTGACGATCATGACGGCCTCCTAGAATGAACTCGTGAGTTCAAATTAGCGAACCAATGCGTCTGTTGTAAACTACGTCCATGACCAGCACGCGAGGCCGGATCGACAAGCGGGAGGCGATCCTCGACGCCGCCTTCGCGGTCTTCGCCCGGGTCGGCTACGACGCGGCGAACGTCCAGGAGATCGCCGCCGAGGCCGGCGTCGCGAAGCCGACGGTCTACAACCACTTCCACGACAAGGAAACGCTGTTCCGCGCGGCGCTCGCCGCGGCGGCGGAGCAGGTCGGCGCGGCCAACCTCGCGGCGGTCGAGCGCATCACCCCGGACGGTGACCCGCGGCGGACCCTGACGCGCGCAGCCCGGGCGTTGGCCCGCCGCTGCTGCGACGAGCGGTCCCGCGCCCTGCGCACACTCACCTACGCCCAGTTGAGCCGGTTTCCCGAGCTCCTGGTGGACGTCCACGCCGTCACCGCGGGCCGGCTGGGTGACGCACTGGCCGACCGCCTCGCCCGGCTCGTGGTCAGCGGGCGGCTGCGGCACTGCGACCCGGCTCTGGTCGCGGAGCAGTTCCTCGCCCTGCTGACCGGCCCGCTCGAGCACCGTTCGCACCTCGGCACCCGGCGACTGCCCGCGGCCGAAATCGACGCCGTGGCCGACCAGGCCGCCGAAACGGTGCTCCGCGCCTTCGCGGCCTGAAGCCCGGTGCCTCAGCCGGAGGGCGGTAGCGGTGCCGCCGGCCGGCCGCTGGGTCCGCTACCGCGCCTCACCGGGATCATCGGCAAGCAACCGCTCGGTCGCCAGGGAGCTGCGGTCGACGATGACCCCGTCCTTGATCACGTCGCGGATCCTGCGGTAGTTCTCCGGCGCGGCCAACGGGTCACCCTCGAGTACCACCAGGTCGGCGACCTTGCCGGGAGTCACGGTGCCGTAGTGGTCGCTTTTGCCGTACGCCTCCGCGACGTGAACGCTCGCGGAGCGCAGGATCTCCATCGGTTCCATACCCCGCTCCCACGCGGCCTGGATCCACCGGAAGTGGGCCGATCCGATGTGCGTCGGCATGTCCGGCACGGAGTCTTCGAGGATGCCGGGGCGGAATCCCGGGTGGTTCTTCACCCGTTGCCCGTACGCAAAAGCGTCGGTGGTCAGCAGGACCCGAGCGCCCTTGGCGATGAACGCGCGGTTGTTCTGGTCGCTGACCGCCGCACGGGCGCCGAGTTCGGGCTTCGCGTCGGCGAGCCACGCCAGGTAGCGCTCGGTGCGGAACATGGCCATGCACGGCAACCGCCGGGTGACGATTTCGTCCACGAGTGGTTCGGGGATCGGGTGGCCGCCGGTGATGTCCGGGTGCTGGAGCAGGTCAGCGCCCGCCTCGACCTCCATCCGCAGGGACTCGACCGAGGTCGTGTGCGCCTGGACCAGCCGCCCTTCGGCGTGCGCGGACGCCACGATCCTCCGCTGGGCCGTTTCGGAGAACAGCAGAAAGCCCTCTGTGCGGTGGTCGGACGCGGCGTACTTGATGAAGTCGACACCGGTGGCGTGAATGTAGTCGGTAACCGCCTCACCGATCTCGTCCACCGTCAGCGAGATCAGGTCGGTGCCGCACCCGACCTCCCACACGTCGTTGATGCGCTGCTTGGTCGCGGGCTCGAAAGTCAGGCCGGTCTTGAAGAAGTCCTCGGACATCGGGCCGTTGAGACCGAGGATGTTGCCGGCGAAAAAGAACCGCGCCCCTGCCCGCCGGCCGGTGGCGATTGCGTCGCGTGCCGTGACCAGCGGACCGGCCGGGCCCCACGTGTCGAACACCGTAGTCAGTCCGTACTTCAAGGCCAGTTCGGCGGCTTCGAACGCCAGTTCCTCATAGCGGCCTTCGAACTCCAGGAGCGTGTCCGGCGTACGAGCCGAGACGAGATGAACGTTCGCGTCCATGAGACCGGGAATCAGGTAACTGCCTGAATAATCGAGGACCTGGGCACCGGCCGGCACCGGGACGGACGCCGTCGGCCCGGCCGCGCTGATCAGGCCGTCGGTTACGACGACCGTCGCGTCCGGCACGGGAGCACGCCCGGTCCCGTCGATGAGGGTGGCGTGCTGTAGCGCGACTACGTCCGGCATGGTCACGACCTCTTCCACGATGGCTTGCCCAGAAGGAAATCGCCGTTCCCCGGCGTCCCCACCTTCAAGAACGCCTCGGCGACTTGCTCCGAGCTCGCGGATCCCGGGAAACCATAAGTACGGGTCAGCACCTCGCCGCTGCCCGTCCGCGAGGCGAGCACGACCGGCATGCGCGCGGCGAGTTGTTCGAGCGGCTCGACCATCGTTCGAGGCACATGCCCTCCACCGAGAGCCTCGACGACCAGACCGGAGTAGCCGCCCTCCGCGATCGAAGAGAGCAGCCGCCCGTCGTCGCCGAATCCGACTTTGAGAAGCGCGACGGACGGGGCGAGGGCGTGATCCGGCCAAACATGGTGGCGCCCGATCGGGCGGACCGCCAACCGCACGTTGCCCTCGGAGACCCAGCCGATCGGACCAGTGGGCGTAGAGCGAAACGTTGCCGTACTCGATGTGTGTGTCTTGTGGACGAACCGCGCCGCGTGGATTTCGTCGTTGCGCATCGCGCCCGTCACGACGATCGGCTGGTCCCCGTCCCAAAGCAGGTCGAGCAGGAAAGCGATCTCTTCCAGGCAGTCACTGCCTTGGACGACGACCGCTCCGGTCGCTCCCGCGGACACCTGCCGGCCGATGTTCTCCACCAGGTCGACCAGGTCGGGCACGGTCAGCTCGAACGAGGGGACCTGCCGGAACGAGATCGCGGAGATGTCGGCCAGATCGGGCACAGTCGCGACCAAGTCCTCGGCCGTCAGCCGGGGAATCGATCCCACGCCGGGTTCCGCGGGCGAGGCCATGGTGCCGCCGGTCGCGAAGACCGCCACCTTGGGGCGGGCATCAGACATGTCGTCTCGTGAGGTGAGCGAACAGCTCCGAAAGATCGGACGCCTGCTCGATGGCGTACACCGATTCGTACAACGCGTCAGCGTCGTCACGAGAGACCACGCCTTCGGTCAATTGCCGGAACTTCGCGCGAAGCTCCTCCTCGGTAGGAGGATTCTCCGCGGCGCCACGCGGATGTGTGACGTGACGTGAGTGCCGCTTGCCGTCGCGAGTCGTCAGCGAGACCGTCGAAGCGACGGACTGGCGACCGGCGCCCGCGGCCTCGTCGAGACTCTTGTCCCCCTCGACGGTGATGCGATCGTGCAGGTCCTTGATGCGCTCGTCCTCGAGACGGCGATCGTTGACGATGTCGTCGAATCGCACGTCTCCGCGATGGACCGCGACGGCGACGACGTACTGGAGGTTGTGTGATCGCAACGGGTTGCCGTCGACCACGTGGTAGACCGACTGGGGAGCGCGGACCGTGATGCTCTCGATCTGGTCGACCGCAACGTTGTCCTCGTCGAGGACCGCGAGCACGCCCTCGACGCCGGCCGGAATGAAGACGCAGCAGGACCAGCGCTTGAAGAACAGCTGACTGACTTCGAGGGACGAAGGGTCACGAGGCCATAGCCCGGATTCGTCCCAGGAGTCGGAAAACGCCCGGCCGAGCGGGTACTTGCCCGCGAGGATGTCAGCCGGCCCCTTCAGCCCGGCGGCGGCGAGCAGCGCGGCTTGTGCGCCGTTTCGCGCGGCGAGGCCGATGCTCAGGGGCCGCGACTGTTCGGAGGGATCGTCGACCCAGGCCAGCAGCCCCGAAGCCGAGTTCCCGGCGAGCCCGAGTGCGTTCAGGAAAGTCTCGTCGTCCAAGCCGAGCAGCAGTCCCGCGGCGACGGCGGCACCGAACGTGCCGGCGACGGTCGAGGGGTGGAACCCGCGCGCGTACTGCGCGGCCGGACCGAGCGCGAAGCTGATCCGCGCGGCCGCGTCTATTCCGCCGACGACGGCGGCCAGCAGGTCGGCGCCGCTGCACCGCGTGCGCTGCCCGACGGCGAGCGCGGCCGGGACGACGACAGCGGTCGCGTGGACGTTCGCGGTCGGGTGATGGCTTTCGATGTCGCAGTAATACGCCAGGGTCCCGTTGAGGAGAGCCGCGGTCACGGCGTTCGTCCGCAGGCTCGACCCGATCAGCGAGGACTCGGGTGTCCCGCCGGTCTCCTCGGCGACGCCTTCGACGAGGCCGAGGATCGGCCAGGAATCGGCGGTCGCGGCGAGCGCCGCGCCGAGGCAGTCGAACAGAGCGCGCTTGCCGTCGTGGAGCGCCTGGGCCGGCAACGCCGGATAGCGGTAGTTGCGCAACGAGGCGACAAACCGCTCGGTCGTCGTACTGGTCAAGGCTGCTCCCCCGGTCATTCTTCGCCTTTCGCGCTGAAGCCGAGCACGCTCGGGAGCCGAGTCAGGTCCGGCAGTTCGAGTGTCGGCGCCGGCGTCCCGTCCGCGAGCGTCTGGCCGTGCCGGTTGATCCAGATCGTCGGAATGCCCATCGGCACCGAACGCGGCAGGTCGACGTATTGTGACTGGGCAACGTGAACTGTTTCCCGCGGACGCACGCCCGCTTTCTCGAGAACGAGCTCGAACAGCGCCGCGTCCGGCTTGTACGCGCGCACGTCCTCGCCGGTGAACACGTAGGTGAACGGATCTCCCAAGAGCCTGCTGCTCTCGCGGATGATGTCGTGCTCGCTGTTGGAGATCGTGGCCAGCGGCACGTGACGCGCGAGCCGGGCAAGCGTGTCGACAGCATCCGGGAACGGCCGGGCGGCCGCCATCGCATCCCCGAAATCACGGCCGTCATCGGCGTCCAGCGGCACGTCCGCGGCGGCGAGGGCCGTGCGCAACGTCGTCGTCAGCAACTCTCGATACGGCACAAAAGGCCCTGACACCGCGGGCAATGCGTGGCCGTAGTACCAATCGCGGTAAAAGCTCGAAACGTCGAGGCCGACGCCTTTGCGGACGAAGAGAGCGCCGACGTAGGCGCGCAACGCCGTGTCCCAGTCGATCAGCGTTCCGTACGTGTCGAAGGTGATCAGGTGCGGTTCGTCGGGCAAGGGCGCGGCCATCGACGTCCTCCTTCGGAGCCTGGCCACGCACGTACCGCGGCAACAGGACCTATGATAGTTTTACTCCTGTCGTTGCGAGGGACGCTAGCGCGAGCTGAAGCAGGAGTCAAATGCCTTTTGAGCCTTACGGCGAGCGAGCGGTGAACACCGTCGTGGCGTTGGTCAACAGCCTCACCCCCGGCGACGACGGCCTGCCGGACCTCGACGCGTGCGCCGAGCTCCTCGGCGAGCACGGCTGGATCGTCGACGATCTGACGTCAGCGGATCTGGCGTTTCTCCGGGCGCTGCGACCCCGGCTGCGCTTCGCGTTCGAGGGCGGGGACGAGAGGGAGGTGGTGGCGCACCTCAATCGGCTGCTGTCCGAGTGCGACGTCCTCCCCCAGCTGACCGACCACGACGGCGGCTGGCACTTCCACTACGCCCGCCCCGGCGCAACGCTGGCCCAGCGCGTCTTCGTGACGAGCCTCATGGCCCTGTTGCTCGTGGTCCGCGACCGCGGATCGGACCGCCTCAGAACCTGCGCCGCCGACGGCTGCGCGAACGTGCTCTTCGACACGACCAAGAACCACTCCCGCCGTTTCTGCGACGCGCGAACGTGCGCGAACCGCGTCCACACGGCGGCCTATCGCCGCCGGCAACGCGCGAAAGCCGGCACGCCGGAAAGGTGACCGCGCCCGGCCGGCGTTCAGAGGGATTTGAGGACCCGGACGCGGTCGGCGATGGCGCGGCGGGCGACGTCCGAGCCGAAGGCGATCGAGTCGAACTCGTGCGGGGCGCCGGGGTGGAGGTGGAATTCCACCTCCACCCCGGCGCGGCCGAGTTTGGTGGCGTAGGCGGCGTCTTCGTCGCGGAAGACGTCGAGCTGGCCGACTTCGATGTAGGCGGGCGGGAGGCCGGTGGCGTCTTCGAGCCGGGCCGGGGCGGCCGTGGCGGGGACGTCGGTGCGGTCGCCGAGCAACGCCGGCCACGCGGTACGGCTGTCGTCGTAGGACCACAGCACGTAGGGCGCGATGTGCGGGTCGGGGGTGGTGGTGCGGTCGTCGAGCATCGGCATGATGAGGATCTGCCGGGCGATCCGGGGCCCGCCGCGCTCGCGGGTGAGGATCGTAAGTCCCGCGGCCAGGCCGCCGCCGGCGCTGTCGCCCATGACGCCGATCCGGGCGGGGTCGACGTCCAGCTCGGCGGCGTGCTCGTGCAGCCAGGTGAGTGCCGCGTAGCCGTCCTCGAGCGGGGTCGGGAAGGGGTGCTCGGGGGCGCGGCGGTATTCGACCGACAGCATCGGCACGCCGCTGGCGGAGACGTAGCGGCTGACCGGTCCGTCGAACAGGTCGATGTGACCGAAGATGTACCCGCCGCCGTGGAAGAACAGCACCGCCGGGCCGGGTGTCGCGCCTTCCTTGGTGTACCAGCGCATCTTGATCCGGGCGCCGTCGCCGGCGGTCGCGTGGTGCTCGCTCGTCCGCACGTCGGCCGGGATCGGCTGGGCCGTTCCGGCCGCGCCGATGATCGGCTCCCACAGGGCGCGGCGTGCCGCGATGTCGCCCACTCGCGGGGGTGTGGCGCCCGCCATCGGCGCCAGCGCCTCGGCGATTTCGGGATCCAAGCTGAGTGCCATGACAGGATGCCTTTCGCAGTCGGGGTCAGGCGGTGCGCGGGACGACGACGACCTTGCCGCGCACGGAGCCTTCGGCGGCCCGGGCGTGCAGCGCGGGTAGTTCGGCCAGCGGAACCCGCTCGGCGACGCCGACCCGCAGCTCGCCGTGGTCGACCTGCGCGACCAGCTTCGCCAGCTGGCCGGCGTCGCTGCGGACGAACAAATCGATGCCGCGCACCCCGCGGTCCTCATCGGACGGTGCGGGCATCCACACCGTGGTGTTGACCAGCGCTCCACCCGGTCGCACCAGCGTGATGAACGCGGCCAGCTCCGCCGGCTCGACCGGAGCCAGGTTGAGCACCAGATCCACCGGCTCGGACACCGCCTCGCGCACGCTCCCGACCGTGTGGTCGACCAGCTCATCCGCACCCGCCGCCTTGACCGCCGCACCGCTGTGCGGGCTCGCGGTCGCGATCACGTACGCGCCGGCGCCCTTGGCCAGCTGCACCGCATAACCCCCGACCGCGCCGCCCGCGCCGTTGATCAGCACCCGCTGCCCGGTGGTCAGCTTGCCGTGGTCGAACAACGCTTGGTACGCCGTCAGCCCCACCAGCGGCAGCGCCGCCGCGTCGGCCAGCGGGATGCTCGACGGCGCGGCGGTCAGGACCTCAGCCGGTGCGACGACGTATTCGGCGGCGGCACCGGTCTTGTCCATCGGCAGGAACCCGACCACCTCGGCACCGACCTCGACGCCGGTCACCCCTTCGCCCAGCGCGTCCACCGTGCCGGCGACGTCCAGACCCGGGGTGTGCGGCAGCACCACCGGGATCGGGCCCTGCATGAACCCACCGCGGATGGTGCCGTCGACGGAGTTGAACGACGTCGCGGCCACCCGCACCCGCACCTGCCCCGCACCGGGAACCGGCACCTCCACATCCTCGTACCGCAGCACATCGGGGGCGCCGTACTGGTGGAAACGCACTGCCTTCATCGAACTCCCTTCCGCTCCCGCGAGCCTGCCCTCGCCCCCTGCTCGATCTCCATGCCGGACAGTGCCCACCCGGGCCCAGTGCTGCCCGTCCCGCGGCACCACCGTCACGGGATCAGCAGCAGTTTCCCGGTCGTCGCCCGGGACTCGAGGTCCGCGTGGGCCCTGGCCGCCTCGGCCAGCGGGTAACGGCTGCCGATCCGCACGACCAGCTCGCCCTTCTCGACCAGCCCGAACAGCTCGGCCGCGTGCCCGACGAGCTCCTCGCGAGTACGGATGTGATCGGGGAGCGTGCCGTAGGTGAGCCGGGTGCTGCGCGGGATCTCGTTCATCGCGATGGTCGGCACGTCACCGATCAGCGGCCCGTAGAACACCATCGTGCCGTGGGTCCGCAACACCTCCAGCGACGCGGCGAACGTCGGCCCGCCCGCACCGTCGAACACCGCGTGCACCCCCGCACCCCCGGTCAGTTCCAGCACCGGCTCGACGAACGCCGCACCCGTGGAGACCACGACGTGATCGGCGCCCGCGGCGGTGGCGATCCCGGCCTTCTCGGGCCGCGACACGAGGCCGATCACGGTGCCTCCACGGGCCTTGATCAGCTGGGTCAGCAACAGCCCGACCCCGCCGGCGGCGGCGTGCACGAGCGTGACGTCCCCGGGCCGCACCGGGTGGCAGACGGTGCAGTGGTGGTGGGCGGTCAGGCCCTGCAGCAGCACGGCCGCGGCCGTCTCGTCATCGATGGCGTCCGGCACCGCGACGACCGTGGCGACGGGAAGCACGATCTGCTCCGCGTAACTGGCGTGGGTCTCGATCGTCAGCCACGCGACCCGGTCTCCCGGGGCGAACTCGTCGACCCCCTCGCCCACCGCCGCGACCACGCCGGCGCCTTCCATGCCCGGCACTTCGGCCAGCCGTGCGCGGCGGACACCGACGTCGAAGAAGTTCACGCCCGCGACCCGGACGTCCACCAGGACCTCTCCCGGGCCCGGCCGAGGGGCCTGCCGTTCCTGCAGCCGCAACACTTCCGGTCCCCCGGCTTCACTGACGACCATCGCTTTCATGCGGCCGAAGCTAGGCCGCGAAAAATGTACCTGCAAGTACACTTTTTCCATGACCACGAAGAAGGGTGCGGCGACCCGCCTGCGCATCGTCGAGGCCGCCGCGGCCGAGATCCGGGAACGCGGCCTGAACGCCGTCACCCTCGACGACGTGGGCCGGCGCAGCGGCACCGGGAAAGGCCAGCTGTTCCACTACTTCGCGGAAGGCCGGGAAGAGCTCCTGCTGGCGGTCGCCGAACACGAAGCCGACCGCGTGTTCGAGGGCCAGCGGCCGTACCTCGACGAGCTCACCTCGCGCGCGGCCTGGGAAGCGTGGCGCGACCTCATCGTCAGCCAGTACCGCGACCAGGGTCTGTACTGCCCGCTCGGGGTGCTGATCTCCGACGTCGGCCGCCACAGCCCGGCCTCGCAAGCCGTTGCGGCACAACTGGTGAAACGGTGGCAGGAGTGCATCCGGGCCGGTATCGAGGCCACCCAGGCGGCCGGCGAGGCCGACCCGCGACTCGACCCCGACCGCACCGCCGCGGCCGTGATCGGCACCATCCAGGGCGGTGTCACCGTCCTGCTCTCCACCGGCTCCACGGAACACCTGGAAGCCGGGCTGGACCTCTGTCTCGACCGCCTGCTGTCGTGGGCGAGCACCCCCGGACCCGGCTGAGCACAGCGAACCGTGGCGATCGGGCAGCGACGAGGGGCAGGATCGCGGCGAGAGGACGGCGCCCGCGATCCGACTTCGTCGCTACGTCAAGCAAAGGCGGCACCTGATGAACATCGAACCCCTGACCCCCGACGACAGCACCGTGGTGCTGGTGGACTACGCGGTCGGCTTCGCCAACGTCCTGCGCTCGCACGACCTCGGGGAGCACATCAACAACGTGGTGGGCCTGGCCCGGACGGCGCGGTCGTACGGCGCGGAACTCGTGGTCACCAACGGCGCCGACTCGCGGCCTTCGGGACCGCTGTACCCGGAATTGGCCGAAGCCATCGGGGACATCCCGGTGATCGTGCGCACCGGCGGCGAGGCGTTCAACGCGTTCCTCGACGAAGGCTTCGCGCGAGCGGTGCGGGACGCGGGCCGGAACCGGCTGATCATCGGCGGGATCGCCACCGACGGCTGCGTCCTGCAGACTTCGCTCGCCGCGCTGCGTGCGGGTTACGAGGTCTACGTCGTGGCGGACGCCACCGCCACCACGAGCGCGCAGGCGCACGAGACGGCGATCCAGCGCATGGTCATGTCGGGCATCGTGCCGGTCACCTGGTGGTCGCTGGCGGCCGAGTTCCAACTCGACCCGAAGTTCCGGGACTCCCCGATCCGCGGCCGGCTGATGGCCGCGCACCAGCCGCTCATGATGATGAGCGGCCGCACCTTCTTCGCCGGCGCCGCGGCCCACCGGACCGACGAGCCGAAGTGACGCTTCCGGCATCGGCCGCGGCATTTTCCCCAGCGCTCACCGCGCCGTGCGCCGCTGGGCGAACGCCGTACGGGCGAGCTCGGCGAACGCTGCCACCTCGGCCGGGCCGGGTTTGTTCTCCGCGGTGAACATGGCCGACTGCAGCACCGGGCCCAGCCGCCCGGGATGGCGCTCCATGTCGGAGCGCCGGATCGGCTGGAGGATGAAGTGGATGTGGGCGGCTTCGCCGTGGGTGTGCGACCACTGGCACGTGTAGACCTGCACCGGCTCGGTCAGCGCCGTGACCACGGCGGCGGCCTCCGAGAGCAAGCCGCCCAGTTCGGCGGCTTCCTCGTCCACCAGGTCCGCGACGTGGACGACGTGCCGCCGCGGCACCACGGCCAGCGCTCCCAGGCCGAACGTGCCGAGCACGTGCATGACCAGCCAACGCGGCGTTGCGTGGATCTGCCCGCCGGGCAGGGGAACTCGCCCGCGCATCATGTCGCACGGCACGCAGCCCACCAGGTCCGCGGGTTCGGACGACGAGCCCGGAATCCGCTCAGCCGACATGTTCGGGCCTCCGTGGGGCGGGGTGGCCGGCGCGCGACACCCGTGCACCGATGACGACGGCGTCCGCGGGGCTCAGGAGCTGCTCGATGAGCCGGTCCTTGGCCGTCGCGAGGTGGCGCCGGTAGGTGCCGTAGGGCACGCCGAGCCGGCGGGCAGCTGCCTTGAGGGTGCGAGGAGCCGCGATGTACGTCGCGGTGAGCACTTCGTGCGCCTTGACGCCGGCCGGGTCGACCTGCAGCGCGTCGAGCGCGGTGATGATGGCGGCACGCAGGTCCGCCACCGGGTCGGCCGAATCCGGCGGCACGAGGGACGAGCGCAGCAGAACGCTGGTCGCGAACTCGCGGGGAGCGTGCCACCGGCGCAGCGCCTCCAGCACGCCCTCTTCGAACGCCGCGCGGCGCGGCCGGCCCACCGGCTGTTCGGACGGCGAAGCCGCCGGCCACGTGGCCACCGGCGGGGCCACGGTGCGAACCCGGTGCTCCACCCACTGTTCCACCGTCTGCAGCCGCCAATCCCGGCCGAACACGTGCTGGCTCCGCCCGCCGACGTCCACGACCGCCACCTCGCGCAGCCCGGCCTCCGCGAGATAGGCCCGCCACCGTTCACCGTCTTCGAAGACGGTGAAGGTCACCGCGCGGCCGCGGGTGCGCATCTCCTCCGCGATGGTGCGCCGGCTGATCAGATCCATCAGCGGCGACGGCCGCTGGTGCCGGCCGGGGTACACGGCGAACCGCCGGATACCCAGGTGTTCGCCCGGTCCCAGTGGAGCGACCGCGGCCACGACGTCCCAGACCGCCGCGACCACCGGGTCCGCCGACCGGTCCTCGGGCAGCGGCACGGCCAGGTGCAGGATGGCCATGAACCCCAAGGGGGCCGGGGTTCCCGCACTGCGGTAGACGCGGAAACCCTCCGGTTGCCGATGGACCCAGTGGGCGACCGCGGCCGCGGAAGCCGGGCCCTCGGCTGCCTCGGCCATGCGCAGCACATCGGGCACGTCGGCGGGCCGAAGCGGGGTGTCTTCGATGTGGCGATGCGCCCGCCAGTCGTACGGGTGGTCGGGGCCGCTTCGGGCGCGGCAGAGGAACATCCACTCCGCGGCCCGCAGCAGCGCGTCGTCCTCCGCGGCCGCACGCACCGCCTGCAGGGCCGCGACCGAGATCCGGACGCGGATGTCGTCGTAACGCTCGGGGTCTCGCCAGCGCAGGTCGGCCGCGAGCGTGGTCCGCACGGCATCGTGCGGGTGCAGCCCTTCCGGCGTGGTCTCGATGTGGGGCTGCTGCCGCAACCAGGAGAACACCGCCGCGGTTTCCTCCTCCGCCAGTACCGTGCGCAACAACGACTCGCGGGTCACGTGAGCCTGAGCGACGACTTCGAGGGCTCGCTGGTGGGCCGTGCCCGGCACGTCGCCGACCAGGCGGTCGACCAGGGTCTTCAGCACGTCCCCGGTCGGCTTCCACGGTGCGTCCGGCGCCGCGAGCGGCACCGACGCGGCGAGGGAGAGGGCCAGCGGGCTGCCCCCGGCGAACGCGACGAACGCCTCGCGCTGCCCGGCGGGCACACCGCGGGCGGCGAGCAGGGCATCGGACTGGGCGGCATCCAGCGGCTGCAGGGCCAGCCCGGTGAACAGCGGCGTCCAGCCCGGATCCAGCGACCACTCGGCATCCGGAGCGACCCGGCTCGCCAGGACCACGAGAGCCCCCTCGGCCAGCCGGAGCAGGAAGGTGTCGCGCAGCCACGACTCGAGCGGCTGGCACCGCTCGAAGGTGTCGAGGAGCAGTACGGTGCCCGGCTCGGCGCAGGCCGGAGTGGCGGCCTCCTCGAGGCGACGCGGATCCGCGTCGAGGAACCGGGCGTCGACCGGCACCACCCGCCGCCCCGCGAGCTCGGCCTGCCGGGCGGCGTAGCGCAGCAGCGAGGACTTGCCGATGCCGCCGGGACCGTGCACGTACGCCACGAGCGGCGCGTCGGCCGCCCCCGAGAGCATCCGGTCGAGCACCGCCCGTTCCGGCTCCCGGCCCACCAGCGCTCCGGCTCGCGCTTCGGCCAGGCGGGCCGCCAAACCCGTCGCAACCACCCGGCGCTCCTTTCGTCCGGTTCGGTACCCGGACCGCATCGCAGGTCCGCCCCGCACCGCCCGCCCCACCCCCGCAGAGCGAGGTCTGTTCGTCAGAGCTGGCTCTGACGAACAGTAGCAGCTAAGATCGACGACGTGGTTCGCGAGCACGCCGGCAGTGCCCCATCGGGCAGGAGGAGCGAATACGCCCAGCTCACCCGTCAGGCCATTGTGGACGCGGCGCGCGACCTGTTCGTCCGGAAGGGATACTTCGACACGAAGGTCGAAGAGATCGCCCGGATGGCCCGTGTCGCTCCGGCCACCGTTTACGCGGTCGGCGGAGGAAAACACGGACTGCTCCGCACGCTTGTCGAGTCCGGCACCACGGCCGAGGACGTCCCGGCCATCCTGGCCCGGATCGAGTCGATCGAAGAGCCGCGAGAGCTGATCGGCTTCATCGTGCACGCCACCCGGGTCAAGTTCGAGCAGTGGTCGGGCCTGATGCGACAGGTCGTCGCCGCCGCTCCTCAGGAGCCGAGTGTGCGCGAAATCCTCCGGATCGCCCACGACAGCATGCGCGGCGGGCTGGCCTTGACCGCCCGTCGATTGGCGGAAATGGGCGCGCTCCGCGACGGCATGGACGTTTCCCACGCCACTGACCTGCTCTGGCTGCACCTGTGCAACGCGGCCTACTTCATCCGCACCGACGACCTCGGCTGGACACTGGACGCCTCCGAAGCCTGGCTCAACGACGCGTTGCCCAGCGCCCTGATCGGGCCCTAGGCGTGCCGGACGCGGCCGCGGGACCACCGATCGCGTCGCGCAGGAGTGGGCCGGTGGGCAGCAGTGAGCACCGGTGGGCACGGCGGGCGGTGGAGATCGGACGGTGGCGTGGCCCAGGGTCTCGGACAAAGCCTCCGTTCCCTTGCCCGAAAGGTTTTGCGTGAAAGCGCTCTTCACCACTTTTCCCGCCTACGGCCACCTGCTGCCGATGCTTCCGCTCGCCAAGGCGGCGGTCGCGGCCGATGACGAGGCGGTGGTCGTGACTTCGGACGAGCTGCACGGGACAGTCGACGGCCTGGCCGTACGCGCCCTCCGGCCGTCGCTGCCCGAGGTCCTCGCCGAGAACGACCGCCGGTTCGGACAGGACGCTGTCGGTTACCGCACCGACAGCGACCGCCTTCTCGACACGACCGTCGCCCTGTTCACCACGACCCGCGCGGACCTCGCCTTCGACGAGCTGTGCGAAGTGGTCGCCGACGAGCGCCCGGACGTCATCGTCGCGGAGATGTGGGACTACGTCGCGCCGCTGGTCGCGCGCCGGCTCGACATCCCGTGGGTGAGCTTCGTGCACAGCCCGGCCACTCCGGTCGACGCGGCTCTCCACAGTGGCCTGGTGATGGCGTTGGAACAGCGCGAGCTGGCCATGCCCGCCCGGCTGGCGACCGTCCAGCTGTGGCCGGAATGGCTCGAACAGCACCCCCGCGGCGAAGGCGCCGCGATGGCGATCGGGACCAGCCCGTACGACACCTCGGCACGAATGGACGTGCCCGCGTTCGACGACGGGCGTCTGGTGGTGCTGGTGACCCTCGGCACGGTCGTGGAAGATCCGGAACTGCTCGGCGCCGCCGTCCGCGGTGTGCTCGACGCCGGCGCCAACGCCCTGGTCACGAGCGGGTTCACCGTGACGCCCGAACAGGTCGGGGGCGAAGCCGGCCGCGTCCACGTCGTCTCGTTCGCCCCGATCAGCCAGCTGCTGGACCGGGTCCAGGCCGTGGTCACCGCGGGCGGCTCGGGCACGACGCTCGCCGCGCTGTCCCGCGGCCTGCCCCTGGTCTTCGTGCCCCGCATCGCGAACCAGCCACTCGTGGCGTCCCTCGTCTCCGGTTTCGGAGCCGGCACGGTCTGCGAGGATCCGGCCACCCTCACCGCGGCGGTGTCGGCGATGCTGCACGAGCCGTCCCTGCGAACACGAGCGGAAGCGGCGTCCGAACTGCTGGGCCGGCGCCCTACGCCGGACGAGGTGTGGCCGGCGCTGCGCCGCCGCCTCGGCGATTTCGCGCGGTGACCCCGTATCGGCACGGAAGCGATAGCCACGGTATGGCGCACCTAGGCAGAACCTGACCTTCCTGACCCGGTTCTGGACGGAGATGCTGGAGAAAGGCCAGAGAGAAAGGAGGTCGACGTGGATGACAACGCGCTCGGTGAGTTCTTGCGGCACCGGCGGGAACGGCTGCGGCCCGAGGATGTGGGGCTGCCCGGTGGTGGCCGGCGCCGCACCCCCGGTTTGCGCCGGGAGGAAGTGGCGAGCTTGGCCGCGTTGTCGCCCGACTACTATTCCCGGCTCGAGCAGGGCCGGGTGCGTACGCCGTCGACAGCGGCGCTGGCCAGTCTCGCTCGCACCCTGCGGCTCACCGGTGACGAGCAGGACTACCTGTTCCGCCTCGCCGGGCAGCAGCCACCGGAGCCGCGCTCCCCGCTGGCCCACGTCGACCCGGCCATGATCTACCTGCTGGACGCGCTCGGGCACACGCCGGCCCAGGTGGCCGACGACCTGCTCACCGTGGTCGCGCAGAACCGGGCCGCCGAGCACCTGCTGGGTGTCTGGACCGGGCTGCCCGGTTACGAATCCAACGTCACGTGGCGCTGGTTCGCCGATCCCGCGTCGCGGGACGGCAACGATCCGGCCGAACACGAGCGCATCGGCCGGGCCTATGCGGCCGACCTGCGCGCCGGTGTCGCCCAGCGCTCGCCGGGTGACCGGTTCGCGCACGGCTTGGTGGCCGATCTCCTGCGGCGCAGCACCGAGTTCGCCGGCCTGTGGGCACAGCAGCACGTCGCGGCGCTGACCTCGGCACCCAAACTGATCCGGCACCCGCTCGTCGGTGAACTCGACCTGCAATGCGACGTCGTGCTGAGCCCGGCCACCGGTCACCGGCTCGTCCTTTTCCGGCCCCGGCCCGGATCGGACGGGTTCGAGCAGTTCGCCTTCCTCGACGTACTCGGCCATCAGAAGTTCTCCTGAGCCGATTTCCCCCACCTCGCGAACGCGGGCGCTCCACCCTTTTCACCGGAAGGACTTTTCGTGAACACCGTCTTCATCCCCGGCGCCACCTCGGGCATCGGCCTCGGACTGGCCCTCCGCCTGCAGGCCGACGGCAACACCGTCATCGTCGGCGGCCGCCGCACCGAACTGCTTCAGCAGATCCGCACCGAGCACGGCCTCGACACCATCACCATCGACACCACCGACCCGGCATCGATCACCGAGGCCCGTGACGAGCTCACTGCCCGCCACCCGGCGCTGGACACCCTGATCACGATGGCCGGCATCATGGAGCCCGAGGACCTGCGCGACCCGGCCGCGCTCGACGTCGCCGAGCGGACCGTCGAGGTCAATCTGCTCGGCCCGATCCGGCTGATCCACGCGTTCTTGCCCGGCCTGCTCGCCCGGCCCGCCGCGACCGTCATGACGGTCACCTCCGGCTTGGCGTACGTGCCGCTGCCGGCCACGCCGACCTACAACGCCACCAAGGCGGCCGTCCACTCCTACACCGAGAGCCTGCGGGTGCAGCTGACCGGCAGCAACGTCCAGGTGATCGAGCTGGTGCCGCCCGCCATCCGCACCACGCTGATGAACCAGCAGAACTCCGAGGTGGCGATGCCTTTGGAGGACTTCCTCGACGAGGTCATGGATCTGCTCGGGACCGACCCGAAGGCCGAGCAGGTTCTCGTCGAGCGCGTGAAGTGGCAGCGCAACGCCGAGGCCGAAGGCCGCTACGCCGACGTGCTGAGCGTGCTCAGCGGCCGCTACCGCGCATAGGCCCTGGACGCCTTGTCCTGCGGATCCTGATCAGCGGGCAGGAGCGGCCGGGCTGTGCGCGGGCATCGATCTCGCGCGGGCCGGGCACGCGGTGACGATCGTGGAGCGGACGACGTTCGTCGACCGGTCCGGGGGTAATCCGGCTCAGCGCCCTCCAGCTGTTCGATCACCGGCAGCGGCCCGCCCCTCGGTGGACGGCACGAATCCCGGGAAGCTCTGCTCCCGTTTGCCGAGCCAGTGCGCAATGCGCGCCGGGGCACCGACATAGGGATCGGACACGCCCAGTTTGCGGGCAGCGTCCAGCGGCCAGTTCGGGTTGAAGAGCAGCTCTCGCCCGAGCGCGACCAGGTCCGCCCGGCCGTGCTCGATGACCGACTCCGCCTGTGCCGCGTGGACTATGTGCCCGACGGCCATCGTCGTGCTCCCCGTCCGCTCGCGGATCTGGTGCGCGTAGGGCACCTGGTAGCCGTAGCCGGTTTTCAGGCCGGGGAACGGCAGCCCGGTGATTCCTCCGGAGCTGCAGTCGATGACGTCGACGCCGTGGGCGCGCAGTTCCCGCACCAGCTCGACGGTCTGGTCGATCGTCCACTCGACGTCGACGCACGAAAGGCGGACGAACAGCGCCTTGGCGTCCGGCCAGACCGTCCGGATGCGGTCGACGATCTCGACGAGGAACCGGAACCGGTTCTCCGCCGACCCGCCGTAGTGGTCGGTGCGCCGGTTCGCCAGTGGCGAGAGGAAGCTGTGGATCAGGTAGCCATGGGCCGCTTGCAGTTCGAGGACTTCGTACCCGGCTTCGTCGGCCCGTCGAGCTGCGTCCGCGAAGGCCGTCACAGTGTCTTCGATGTCCCGCAGCGTCATTTCGACCGGGGTTTCGGCCCCTTCGAGTCCCAGAGGGACGGCGCTGGGCGCGAGCAGCGGCCAGTCCGTTGACGGCGGTGGCGTGCCGGGGAGCCACGGCGGGTTCCGGCGCCCTTTGCGGCCGGCGTGGATGAGCTGGATGCCCGGCACGGCGCCACCGGCTTTGACGACCTCCACGAGCCGCGCGTAGTGCGGAACCACGCTGTCCTCCCAAAGACCGAGGTCGCCCACCGTCCCCCGGCCACGCCGGTCCACCGTCGTGCCTTCCTGGATGACCAGCCCCGCGCCGCCTTCGGCCAGCCGTCCGTAGTGGACGGTGTGCGTGGACGTCGGCCGGCCGTCCACTCCGGAGTACTGCCACATCGGGGACACGGCCACCCGGTTCGGCAGGCGCACCCCGCGGATCTCGATCGGGCTGAAGAGGGTCGGCGGCATCCCGCTGCTCCTTGACTCGGCGATTGACACGGCTCCACGGCGCACTTACCGTCATGCTACTCAACGATACGTCGTATCGCATAGTGGCACGAGGAGCAGGCATGGCGACGGACAGCCGCGAAGTCCACCGAGCGGACGAGACGTCCATCCGGTATTCGATCAGCGGCCCGGAGGAGGGACCCACGGTTGTCCTCGTCCACGGCTGGGCGTGCGACCGGACCGACTTCGACGCGCTGACCGGGTTCCTGCCGGACGACTACCGCGTGCTCGCGGTCGACCTCGCCGAGCACGGCGAATCGCGTTCGGCGCGCGAGGCCTGGTCGATCGAGGAGTTCGCGCGCGACGTCGCCGCGGTCCTCGACGCCGAGGAGGTGACCGACAGCGTCGTTGTCGGGCATTCACTCGGCGGGGCGGTGGCGGTCGAGACCGGGCGGGTGCGTCCCGGGCGGGTCCGGCACATCGTCGCGCTCGACGCCTTGCACTACCTCTTCCTCTTCGGCGCCATGGGCGAAGAGGAAGCCCGGGGATTGCTGCAACCGCTGCGGGACGACTTCGCCGGGCTGGTCCGCGCGATGGTCGAGGCCGGTTCGCCCCCGGGCACCGACCCGGCGCTCAAGGACGCGCACTTCGCCAAGATGGCCGCGGTGCGGCAGCCGGCGGGGACCCGGGCGTTCGAAGGGCTCGTCGCCTGGGACATGGACGAGGCACTCGCCGCCGTGCAGCAGCCGATCACCGTGTTCGGGGTGCGCGAACTGGTCACCCAGGAGGCCATCGACCGGCTGGCGGGCCGGGTCGACGTGGTGCGCGTCGACCTCGGCAGCCATCACTTCCCGGTGGAGGCACCGGAGGGAACGGCCGCGCTCATCGCCGGCGTCGTGCGCGCGCAGGCCGTCACGGGGACGAGAGCAGGCGGCTGATCTCGTCCGCGGCCGCGACGACCTTCTTCGCCAGCTGCTTCTCCCGCGCGGGCTCGTACCGCATCTCCGGGATGCTCAGCGTGACCGCCGCGAGGGGTCGTCCGGCCGCGTTGGTGATCGCCGCGCCGAGGGAAGCGACGTGCGGGCGGTACCACGACGACATGTTCACGGCGTAGCCGCGCTCGGCGGTCCGGGCGATCTCCTCCCGCAGCTCGTCGGGACCGAGCAGCGGCGCACCCTCGAACTCCCGGGGCTCGGCCCGCAGGAGTTCGTCGACCTCCGGGGGCTCAAGACGGGCGAGGATCGCGACGCCGCCCGAACTCGCCCCGAGCGGCACGCGGGTGCCGATCTCCATGAACACGCGCACGAGCTGTGAGCTGTCCTCGCGCGCGACGATCAGGTAGTCGTCGCCGTCGCGCAGGCCGAGAAGCACCGTTTCGCCGGTTTCGGCGGCCAGTCCCTTGATGACCGGCGTCGCCACTTCGCGCAGGTCCTGCTCGCCCGCGCTGCGCAGGCCCAGCACGAGCGCCTTCATGGTGACGCCCCACCGCGCGTGCTCCCGGTCCACGATCCGGAGCCAGCGGGCCTGTTCGAGGGTCACCAGGCAGCGCTGGACCGAGCTCTTGGGAATGCCCGTCACCCGGGCCAGTTCCGAGACGCCGATCGGTTGGCGCACCGCGACTTCCTCGAAGACGCGAAGCGTGCTCAACACGCTGTTCATCGACCGGATGCTGCTGTTCGGCTTGCCCGCTTCGCCGTCGTCGCCCGCTGTGCTCATGAGGCCACGACCGTACCACCGGACGCACCTGCCGTACCTCATCCCGGCACAGCGGCGCTTTACAACGTCGCCAGCGTCGGTCTACCCTGCGGCACAGCGTGCCACATCATGGAACGGAGTTCACGTGGATCTGACTGTTGTGGGCGACGTCGTCGTCTCGGGGTGGCCGCGCCGTCGCGACGGCTCGGCGTTCGGGCTCCTGCGCGGCGGCGACCTGACGATCGGCAACCTCGAAGTTCCCCTCACCGGACGAGGTCAGCGCGCGGAAAAGCTGGTCGCCATGCGCGCACCGACGTCGGGCGCCACGGAGCTGGCCGGCCTCGGGTTCGACCTCGTGTCGCTGGCGATGAACCACGCGCTGGACTACGGCGCCGACGGGATGCGCGACACCGTCCGCGCGCTGGACGCCGCGGGAGTCGGCCACGCCGGCTTCGGGGAAACGCGCGCCGAAGCGACGCGCGCCCGAGTCGTCTCGACGGGCGGGGAAAGCCTGGCGTTCTTCAGCTTCTGCTGCGCGCTACCGCGGGGTTTCGACGCGACCGCGGACCGCGCGGGCATCGGCGCCATCCGGGTGCGTCAGTCCTTCGAGTACGACAGCGGCTTCCTGGACGAGACGCCGGGCACGCCGCCCTTCGTCCATTCCGAGGCCCACGAGCCCGACGTGCAGGCAGCCGAAGCCTTGGTCCGGGAAGCGAAGCGGCACAACGACTTCGTCGTCGTCGCGCTGCACTGGGGTGTTCCGCACTGCTACCTGCCCGCCGCGCAGGGGCCGCTCGCCCAGTACCAGCAGCCCTTGGCCCGGCGGTTGATCGACGCGGGCGTCGACCTCGTCATCGGGCACCACCCCCACTGCCTGCACCCCGTGGAGTTCTACCGGAACGGGCTGATCCTGTACTCGACCGGCAACTTCGTCTTCGACTGGTGCGACGGCTGGAACGCCGAAGCGATGGTGCCGAAGGAAGACGCCCACCCGGCGGCCCCCTACCAGCCTGCCCTGGTGCGCGGCCCGTGGTTCGAGAGCGCCGTGTTCCGCGTCGGGCTCGGCGGCACCGGCGGGCCCACCCTCCGCCTCGACCCGATCGAACTCGACCCGGACAGCCAGCCGGTCCTCCCCCGGCCGGACGTCGCCGCGTCGATCCTCGCGCAGGTCGCCGAATCGTCCCGGGACCTGGACCCGGCCGTCGTCGTCGACCCCGACGGCACCGTGCGCCGAACCACCGCCTAGCCGCCCTGCCGCCGTGGGGGGGGGGGGGGGGGTGGGGGGGGGGGGGGCCCCCAACAACACCCACCCCCCCCCCCACCAAGACCGACGGGGGGGGGCGCCGGGCGGGGGGGGGGGGGGGGGGGGGCGCCCGCCGGGGGGGGGGGGGGGGGGGGGGGGGGGGGGGGGGGGCCGCCCCCCGGGGGGGGGGGGGCCCCCCCCCCCCCCCCCCGGGGGGGGGGGGGGCCCCCCCCCCCCCCCCCCCGCCACATTGGGGCGCTCGTCCCGCACGTCAGCGGCTTGCGGCGCGCGAAGCTAGTGCCGGCCGATGTGGTCCAGCAGCAGGGCGATGACCTCGTCCGGGGCCTCCATCGCCATCCACTGGCTCGCGCCCTCGAGGATTTCGAACCGGTACTCGGCGTCGATGTGGTGCACGGTCAGCTCGGCGGTGCTCTGGCCGAGGTAGGGGTCCTCGCGGCCCCAGAGGTAGAGCGTGGGCACGGTGATCCGGCCCGCCGGAACGGAAAAATCATCGTCGGTGGCGCCGCGGTACCAATTCAGCGTCGCGGTCAGCGCGCCCGGTTCGGAAAGGCGCGCGACGGTCCGTTCGACGAGTTCGACCGGAATGCGCCTGCTGTAAACAGCGCGTAATTGCGCGGCTTCGTCGCGTAAGAGGAATTTCTCGGCTTTACCGTCGCCCCGCCGGAAGAACCGGATGTAGCCGAGGTCGTGGAACTGCCCGTCGTCGATCGCGACCGCCCGCCGCAGCGCCGCCGGGTGCGGGGTGGAGAGCACGGTCAGCGACCGCAGCCGGTCCGGGTGCGCGGTGGCGAGCACCCAAGCGACCATGCCGCCCCAGTCACGGGCGACCAGGTGGAACCGCTCCGCGCCCTGGCTGCCGGCGAAGGCGAGGGCGTCGCCGACCAGCTGGTCCAGGGTGTAGTGCTCGACGCCGTCGGGCCGCGCGCCCGCCGCGTACCCGCGCTGGTCGACGGCCACCGCCCGGTAACCGGCCTCGCCGAGTGCGTGCAGCTGCTCGGTCCAGGCGTCGGCGAACTCGGGCCAGCCGTGCAGGAAGAGCACGAACTCACCGCTTCCGGGGCCGGCCGCGAGCGCGCTGTACCGCCGCCCACCGGCGGCGATCGTCAATTCTTCCAGCGCACCGGGCACCCCGGCATCCGTCGGCGCGACGGCGAATTCCATGGCGCCAAGGCTAGATCGGGGCCGCCGGGAGAGCTACGGGGAGAAGGGCACTTTCGCCACCCTTTTTCCTCTCGGGTGGCGTGGCTCACGGAATTTTCGCTCAGATGAGCGAAAATTCCGTTCCCGGCTCGCGGTCAGCTCTTCCAGACCACCGGGGACTTGTCGTAGCCGTCGCCCTTGTCGAAGGTCGCGGCGGCCACCTCGGCGCCTTCGCGGGCGCCCTGCAGCGTGCAGGTCTCGAATTTCGCGCCCGGCGCCGTGAAGTCCTTGCCCGCGGTGCCGGACTTGCAGCCGTCGGTGCTGCCGGTGATGATCACGCCGGTCGAGCGGCCGTCGGCGCCGAGGGCGCGCAGGCTCACCGACGCGTAGGACAGGTCGGCGCCGTCGACGTTCTCGACCGTCGCGCGCAGGTAGAACGGCGTGATGCCCTTGGCCTTGTCGCCGTACTTCGCCAGGTCGGCGTTCTCGCCCTTCTCGATCGCGGTCACGGTGATCGCGATGGTGCCGGACTTGGTCGTGCCGTACTTGAACGGGACCACCGCGCGCTCGCCCACCTTGAGTTCGGTGCCGGGCTTGGTGACGTTGCCGGCCGGGGCGGCCGCGGCCGTCGAGGACTCCGTGGCCGACGCGGGGGCCGCCGGGGTCTCGGACGGCGCGGCGGGCGTCGCCTGGCCGGGCTCGCTGCCGCACGCCGAGAGCAGGAAGGCGGCGGCGAGCAGGGCGGTGGTGCGGACGTGCTTCATGGATCTCCTCGTGCAACCCGCCGGACGGGTTCCGGCGGGGCGGAGCCGGAGCGCCGCGGCCGCCCCCAGGACAGTCGCGGCGACCCGGCGGGGTGCCCTCGCGGCTCCGTCAGCGGGACGCTAACCCGGGCGCCGCGCCGCCGGTGTGGGCCGTTCGCACCACACGGAGATCACAGATCGTCGACGCCGATCAGGCCGTCCTGGATGGCGCGCGCGACGAGCGCGGCCTTCGTCGGCGCCTCGCGGCCGATGCGCGCGTACTTGACCCGGATGCGCTCGAGGTGGGAGTTCACCGTGCTGGGGGAGATCCCGAGCCGGTGCGCGACGAACTCCTTCGACTCGGACTGGAACCACTCGACGAGCACCTCGGCTTCACGCGCCGAAAGCGCGGGCCGCGTCTCCGACCGGTCCGCGGCGAGCGCTCCGGCCAGCGACGGCGGCGTGTACGGCCGGTCCTGCGCCGCGGCCCGCGTCGCCTCCACCAGGTGGCCGGCGCCCTCGGCCTTCGTCAGGTAGCAGAGCGCACCGAGTTCGAGGCACTGCAGGGCGACGTCGTCGTCCGCGCGCATCGAGTACACGACGACCCGGCGCCCGGCCTCGGCGAGCCGCCGCAGGTCCCCGAACGCCGGCGCGGGGCCGCCCAGGTGCAGGTCGAAGATGACCACGTCGGCGGTCGCGCCCGCGCCCAGCCAAGCGGCCTTGACGTCTTCGCCGTCCGCGACGACGTCGATCGGCGGGTCGCCGGCGGTCAGCCAGTACGCCACGCCGGCGCGCACCGCCGGGTGGTCGTCGACCACCACGGCCGTCACTCGGGTCGCCACCGCGCCTCCATCCAGGTCTGTCCGTCTCGCGAGTGGGACGCGACGGGGACCGCCGCCGATCCGCTGAATTCGGAGGTGCCGTCCGCGACGACCGCGACGCGGACGAGTTCGGGTGTGCGCAGGACGCTCACCCGGGCCCGCGTCCGGGCGGCGGCGAGCGCGGTGAGCACGGGCCCGGTCAGCTCGCGGCGCGCCGGCGCGGGGACGTCGACGGGATCACCGCTGACGGCGAGCGCCACCGCGACCCCGCGCCGCTCGGCGACGTCGAGGCAGGCGGTGACCTCGTGCACGAGCGGATCGGGCACGTCGTCGTTCTCGGCGAAGAGCCGCCGCAGCTGCGCGGCGGCCAGCCCGCACCGGGCGCGCGCTTCGGCGGTGCGGGGATCGACGGTCCCGTCGGCGAGCCCGGCCAGCAGCGGCAGGGTCGCCCCGAGCTGTTCGGCGAACCCGGCCCGCAGCGCCTGCCCGGCCTGCGCGGCCACGGCGGCCCGGGTGGCGACGGCGGCCCGTGCGGCGCCCGCGGCGGCGGCTTCCCGGGCCCGCCGGTCGAGCAGCGTGATCAGCCCGGCGACGGCGAGCTGGAAGACGGTCACCCCGAACACGACGATGGCGGCATCCCCGAGTTCGGTCCGCGCGACGGGCCCAGCGAGCAGGAACTGGGTCACGCTGGCGGCAACGTGCACCCCGAGCGCGGTGAGCAGCGCGGGCACGCGGTCGGCGAGCAGGACCAGGAGGTGCCAGCCGACGAGCCCGAAGGACCAGTGGGGCTCCCGGAAGAAGGAGTCCGGCGGCAGCGCGGCGGTGGCGACGGAGGAGGCGGTCAGGACGACCAGGGTGCCGGCGATCGAGACGGCGAGCGGGAGGGGTTTCCGGCGCAGCACCCACCAGGCACAGGCGGCGGTGACGGCGGCGAGAACGACGAAGGCAAGGTCGGCGGCGAGGGGCGGCCGGTAGGCGGACTGGTGGCGGAGGAGAGGAGCGAGCCCGAGCCCGGGCTGGATGACGGCGGTGACACCGAGCAGCACAACCCGGATGGCGGCGGCCAGCCGAACAGCGGGCTCGGCCGGTGTGGCGGTGCCGGGGTGGCTGGGCGGGGCGGTGCCGGTCGGCTGGGCGCCTGGTTCGGCTGAAGATTGCCCCGGCGGGGTGAGGCGGGTAGCTGGCTCGGGCGGGGGCTGCGGCGGCGGGGCGGGCGAGTGTCGGGCAGTCGGTTCGGCCGGCGTGGCGGTGGCGTGCTGGCTTGGCGAGGCGGCGCCGGTCGGCGGAGCGGCCGGTGTTGCGGTGTCGGGTCGGCTGGCCGAGGTGGTGCCGGTTGGCCGAGCGGCCGGGTCGGGCGGGGGTTGGCTCGGCGGGCTGAGGTGGGTGGCCAGTTCGGGCGGGGGCTGCGGCGGCGGGGTGACTCGCGCGGCCGGTGTTGCGGCGTCAGGCCCGCTCGGCACGACGCCGCCCGCCGGGCGGCCCGCAGGCTCGGCTGGCGTGTCAGGCACGGGTCCCCCTCGGCGCGGTGGTAGCCGGAGCCGCGCCGGGCGGGAGTGCCGCGTCCGGCGGCACCTCGCGGGACCACCGCAACGTCACCGTCGTTCCCGCTCCGGGCCGGGACGTGACCTCCGCCGTTCCGCCGGCCGCGCGCATGCGCTCCACCACCGACCCCCGCACGCCTCGCCGGGACGAAGGCACCTCCGCCGGGGCGAAGCCGATACCCGCGTCCGCCACCGTCACCTCCACGCCGCCCGGTGCCGGGGAAGGAGCCAACCGCAGCCGGACCGACTTCGCTCCCGAGTGGCGTTCCGCGTTGCGGAGGGCCTCCTCCGCCGCCCGGACCAGGGCGAGGGCCGCCGCGGCCGGGATCTGGGGGACCGGCTGCCACTCCGCCTCGACCGGCAACGCGCGGCCCGCCGACACCATGCGCAGGCCCGCTTCGAGGTCGACCGGGTCCTCGCCGCCGGTCAGGATGGCCAGGTCGTGGGCCGCGTAGCCGGCTACCGCCGCCGGGGTCGTCGTGGCGCCCGAGGCCACCGCCAGGAACGTCGCCGACGCCGTGTCGTGCAGGAGGGCCAGGTACTCGCGTTCGCGGCGGCGCCGGTCCCGGCTGAGGGCCTCGGCCTGCTCGACGGCCGCCTGTTCGGTGCGCGCCGCGTCCGTGCGGGCCGCCGATCGGCTCAGCAGCACGTACGCGAGCCGCGCGAGCACCGTCTCCACGACCACCCGCAGCGCCACCGGCAGCCACGCGCCCAGGCCGGCGACGGCGCCGGTCGCGAGCAGCGCCACCAGTGCCGGGCCGGTGAACCGCGGGGGATGCTCCCACTGCCACGTGATCGCCGTGATCGTCAGGACGTTGACCGCCCACAGGCTCGCTTCGCCGGGCACGGATGTGATCCACGGCTGAGCGGCGCACACCGCCCCGGCGCGCAGCACCGACAACGCGAACGACGTCCGCGGCCCCGCGAGGACGTCCGCGACGCCGGCGCCGAACGTCAGCGCGAGCAGGGCGAACGCGAGCGGGAGCGCCCCGCCGGGGGTGGCGACCACCCCGAAGACGCCGATGATCCCGGTCGCGACCGCACGGGCCGGGCCGGCGAACTGGGCGACCGAGGCGCGCAGCTGGGATTCCACCGAGCCGGCCGGGCTGGTGGTCATCGCGCTCCCGGGAACGGCGGAAATCGGTCAGCCCGTTTCTACCAGCCGTGGTGGTCACCCCGCGGAACCCGGGGTGACCACCACGAACGGGTCAGGCGGGCAGGTTCACCAGGTCCGCCAGGCGGGCGCGGTGCCGTCCGGGCGTCCCGAGCGCCAGCTCGTCCGCCTTCGCGCGCTTCAGGTACAGGTGCGCGGGGTGCTCCCACGTCATCCCGATGCCGCCGTGCAGCTGGATCGCTTCCTCGACGGCGCGCACCGCGATCGGCGCGTTGCGGGCCTGGGCGACCGCCACCGCGATCGGCACGTCGGTGGCCGTGGCCAGCGCGTCGGCGGCGTTGCGGGCCGTCGCGCGGGCGAGCACCAGGTCCGTGTACAGGTTCGCCAGGCGGTGCTTCAGCGACTGGAACCCGCCGACCGGGCGGCCGAACTGGTAGCGGCCCTTCAGGTACGCCACCGTCTCTGTGAGCGCCCACTCGGCGACCCCGGTCTGCTCCGACGCCAGGATGCCCGCCCCGAACAGCAGGGCCTGCTCCAGCGCCGCCGCGGCCTCCGGGCCCGACGCGACCAGCGTGGCCGGCGCGTCCGAAAGCGACACGTCGGCCACCCGCCGGGTCAGGTCGAACGAGACCAGCTCCGACACCGTCGCGTCGGCGGCGGAGACGACGTACAGCGCGGGTCCGTCCGGGCCCGCGGCCGGGACGACGAGCAGGTCCGCCACCGACGCGTCGGCGACCGTGCCCACCCGCCCGCTCAGCGTGCCTTCCGGCGACGCGGTCACCGACGACGGGAAGCCCGCGCCGGGCGCCGTCGTCAGCGGCACGGCCAGCGCGCCGATCGCCTGTCCCGCGGCGAGCCGGCCGACGAACTCGCGGGCACCGACGGCCACCAGCGCCGTCGTCGCCAGCACGACGCTGCCCAGGAACGGCACCGGCGCCACACTGCGGCCCAGCTCCTCGGCCACCACGGCGACCTCGCGGGCCGACGCGCCGTGCCCGCCCAGCTCCTCGGGCACCGCCAGCCCGGCCACGCCGACCTCGTCGGCCAGCGTGCGCCACAGCTTCAGGTCGTAGCCCTCGGCCGTCTCGACGCGCGCCAGCAGCGCTTCGGCGCCGGCCTTGTCCTTCAGCAGGTCCCGGACCGAAGCCCGCAGGTCTTCCTCGACGTCCGAGTAGAGCAGGTCAGTCATCGGGGGAGGTCCTTCCAGGCGACGTCCTTGTCGACGCGCGGCTCCGAGGGCAGCCCCAGCACGCGTTCGGCGATGATGTTGCGCAGGACCTCCGAGGTGCCGCCCTCGATGGAGTTGCCCTTCGCGCGCAGGTAGCGGTAGCCGGCTTCGCGGCCGGTGAAGTCGACGATCGCCGGGCGCCGGAACGACCAGTCGTCGTAGGACAGGCCCTCTTCGCCGAGCAGTTCGACCTCCAGGCCGGTGAGCGCCTGGTTCAGCTCGGAGAACGCGACCTTCATGGCCGAGCCCTCCGGCCCGGGCGCGCCCGCCGTCAGCTGCTGGCGCAGGCGCGTGCCGGCCAGCCGCAGCGTTTCGGCCTCGACCCAGCGCTGCACGAGCCGGTCACGCAGCTCCGGCGTGCGCAGCTCGGGCCGCTCGCGCCAGGTCTTCGCGACGATGCCGATCAGCCCGCCCTCGCGCGGCTGGACGTGCCCGCCGATCGCGACGCGCTCGTTCATCAACGTCGTCTGCGCGACCTTCCAGCCCTCGCCGACCGCGCCGAGGCGCTGGGTGTCCGGGATCCGGACCTCGGTCAGGAAGACCTCGTTGAACTCGGCCTCGCCGGTGATCTGGCGCAGCGGCCGGACTTCGACGCCGGGCGCGGTCATGTCGCACAGGAAGTACGTCATGCCTTGGTGCTTCGGCACGTCCGGGTCGGTGCGCGTCACCAGGATCGCCCACTGCGACTCGTGCGCGCCCGACGTCCACACCTTCTGGCCGGTGACGATCCAGTCGTCGCCGTCGCGCACCGCGCGCGTGCCCAGCGCGGCGAGGTCGGAGCCGGCGCCCGGCTCGGAGAACAGCTGGCACCACACCTCCTCGCCGGTCCACAGTGGACGCAGGAAGCGCTCGCGCTGCTCCGGCGTGCCGAAGGCGAGGATGGTCGGCGCGGCCATGCCGAGGCCGATGCCGATCCGGCGCGGGTTGTTGTCCGGCGCGCCCGCGTCCGCGAACACACCGTCCACAACGGACTGCAGGGCGCGCGGCGCGTTCTGCCCGCCGAGCCCGGCGGGGAAGTGGATCCAGGCGAGCCCGGCGTCGAACCGGGCGCGCAGGAAGTCCAGGCGGTCGGTCGACGTGGGGTCGTGCGCGGCGAGGAACTCGCTCGCCTGGCGGGTCAGGTCTTCGGCGGTGACAGTCACTTCGCGCCCTCCGAGAGGTACTTCTTCAGTTCGCGTCGGGCCAGGGACCGCTTGTGGACCTCGTCCGGGCCGTCGGCCAGCCGCAGCGTGCGGTTGCCCGCCCACATGGCAGCCAGGGGGAAGTCCTGGCTGACGCCGCCCGCGCCGTGCACCTGCACGGCCTTGTCGAGGATCCACTCGACCGCGGCCGGCGTCGAGATCTTGATGGCCTGGATTTCGGTGTGCGCGCCCTGGTTGCCGACGGTGTCCATCAGCCACGCGGTCTTGAGCACCAGCAGGCGCTGCTGCTCGATCTTCACGCGCGACTCGGCGATCCAGTCCTGCACGACGCCCTGCTGCGCGATCGGCTTGCCGAACGCCTCGCGCGAGATCGCGCGCCGGCACATGAGTTCCAGCGCGCGTTCGGCCATGCCGATGGCCCGCATGCAGTGGTGGATGCGGCCGGGGCCGAGGCGGGCCTGGGCGATCGCGAAGCCGTCGCCCTCGCCGGCGATGAGGTTCTCGACCGGCACGCGGACGTCCTCGAAGAGCACCTCGGCGTGGCCGCCGTGGTCGCTGTCGTCGTAGCCGAAGACGTGCATGCCGCGCTTGACCGTCAGGCCCGGGGTGTCGCGGGGGACCAGGATCATGCTCTGCTGCTTGTGCGGCGCGGCTTCCGGGTCGGTCTTGCCCATTACGATGAAGATCTTGCACGCGGGGTTCATCGCGCCGGAGATGTACCACTTGCGGCCGTTGACGACGTATTCGTCGCCGTCACGCCGGATCGCGGTCTCGATGTTGCGGGCGTCGGAGGAGGCGACGTCCGGCTCGGTCATCGCGAACGCGGACCGGATTTCCCCGTCCAGCAACGGTTCCAGCCACTGCTTCTTCTGGTCGTCGCTGCCGAACATGGACAGCACTTCCATGTTCCCGGTGTCCGGCGCGGCGCAGTTGAGCGCGGTCGGCGCGAGCCGGATGCTGCGGCCGGTGATCTCCGCGAGCGGCGCGTACTGCAGGTTCGTCAGGCCCGCGCCGTGGTCGCCGGGGAGGAAGAAGTTCCACAGGCCGCGCCTGCGGGCCTCGGCCTTCAGCTCCTCGACGACCGGCGGGATGGCCCAGGGGTCGTCGCGTTCGGCGAGCTGCTGCTCGAACACCGGCTCGGCGGGGTAGATGTGCGAGTCCATGAACTCGAGGAGCTTCCCGCGCAGCTCCTCGGTCTTCTCGTCGAACGCGAAGTCCATTTACTTCTCCTCTTTGAGAATCTCGTTGCCGTGCGTGATGAGCAGCGGGACACCGGCGCCGACGCCTTCGAAACCCGCGCCGACCGTCTTGCCCTGCGTGTAGCGGAAGTGGATGCCCTCCAGGATCACCGCCAGCTTGAAGAACGCGAAGCTGACGTACCAGTTCAGCTGCGAGACGTCCCGCCCCGAACGTTCGGCGTAGCGCCGTACGACTTCGTCGGTGCTCGGGTAGCCCGGGGCGGAGCTGGCGTTGGAAACGAACTGCAGCGACACCTTGTCGCGCTCGGCGTAGGCCACCAGCAGCGCGAGGTCGGTCAGCGGATCGCCCAGCGTCGACATCTCCCAGTCGAGCACGGCGGAGATCTCGTCGTCGCCGTCGACCAGGACGTTGTCGAGGCGGTAGTCGCCGTGGATGATCGACGGCTTCCCCGACACCGGCACCGCGGCGGCGAGCCGGTCGTGCAGCTCCTCGATGCCGGGCAGGTCGCGGCTGCGGGAAGCGTCGAGCTGCTTCTTCCAGCGCCGCAGCTGCCGCTCCAGGAAGCCCTCCGGCCGGCCGAAGTCGCCGAGCCCGACGGCGGCCGGGTCGACGGCGTGCAGGTCGACGAGGGTGTCGACCAAGGCGTCGGCGATCGCGCGGGTGCGCGTTTCGCCGAGCCGCGCGAGTTCTTCCGCGGTCCGGTAGGGCGTGCCCTCGACGAAGCTCATGACGTAGAACTGCGCCCCGACGATGTCGGCGTCCTCGCAGAGCAGCAGCGCTTCAGGCACCGGGACGGCGGTGTCGCGCAGGCCCGAGATCACGCGGAACTCGCGGGTCATGTCGTGCGCGGTGGGCAGCACGTGCCCGAGCGGCGGGCGGCGCACCACCCAGCGCGACCGGCCGTCGCCCACCACATAGGTGAGGTTCGACCGGCCGCCTTCCACGACGTCCGCGGTCAGCTCCGCGGCGACCAGGCCGGGCCGGTGCTCGTCCAGGTGGGCGCGCAGGCGGCCCAGGTCCAGGCCCGGCGGGTCGGTCGGGTTCATCCAGCCTCCTCAAGCGTTCTGCGGGGAGCATACCGACTAGTCGGTATGACGTACAGAGAACACCGGGAAGCGTCACTTTCGTAGGGAAAGTGACGCTTCCCGGCGGTCACGCGAGGAACCGGGTGACCCACTCGGCGACGCACGCGGGCTTCGCTTCGCCGTCGATCTCGACCGTCCACTTCGAGACGGCCTGCTTGCCGCCCGGGATGTCGGTGATTTCGACGAGTTCGGCTCCGGCGCGCACCTTCGAGCCGACCCGCACCGGCTGCGGGAAGCGGACCTTGTTGAGGCCGTAGTTGATGCCCATCTTGATGCCGTTGACCTTGTAGATCTTCGGGCCGAACGCCGAGAGCAGCGACAGCGTCAGGAAGCCGTGGGCGATCGTGCCGCCGAACGGGCCCGCGGTCGCCATCGGCTCGTCGACGTGGATCCACTGGTGGTCGTCGGTGGCGTCGGCGAACTGGTTCACCCGCTCCTGGGTGACCGTGAGCCACTCGCTGTACCCGAGGTGCTCGCCGACCGCGGCGGCGAAGGCGTCGAGGTTGTCGAATTCGCGCATGCCGTCCTCAGTCCTTCGGTCCGCCGGCGACGTAGATGACCTGGCCGGACACGAACCCGGCACCCTCGCTGACCAGGAACGACGCCAGGTTGGCGATGTCGTCGGGCGTGCCGACGCGCTGCACCGGGATCTGCGACGCGGCCGCGGCCTTGAAGTCCTCGAAGCTCATGCCGATCCGCTCGGCGGTCGCCGCGGTCATGTCGGTCGCGATGAAGCCCGGCGCGATCGCGTTCGCGGTGACGTTGAACTTGCCCAGCTCGATGGCGAGGGTCTTGGTGAAGCCCTGCATGCCGGCCTTCGCGGCGGAGTAGTTGACCTGGCCGCGGTTGCCCAGCGCCGAGGTGCTCGACAGGTTGACGATCCGGCCGTACTTCTCCTGCGTCATGTACTTCTGCACCGCGCGGGTCATCAGGAACGAGCCCTTGAGGTGCACGCCGAGCACGGAGTCCCAGTCCTGCTCGGTCATCTTGAAGATCAGGTTGTCGCGGGTGATGCCGGCGTTGTTGATCAGCACGACGGGCGGGCCGAGCTCGTCGGCGACGCGGGTGACGGCCGCCTCGACCTGCTCGGCGTCACTGACGTCCAGCGCGACACCGACGGCCTTGCCACCCTTCGCGACGATCGCCTCGGCGCCCTGCTTCACGCCGGCCTCGTCCAGATCGAGCAGCCCGACGGCGAAACCGTCCTCGGCCAGCCGCGCCGCCACAGCGGCCCCGATACCTCGGCCGGCACCGGTGACCACGGCGACACGGGAAGGGGAATCGGTCACGGGGGACCTCCTCGTCGTTGAGAAGCGGGCGCGTGCCCGCGAGCCTACTAAGCGGTTGGTCACCCGACGATACCGCGAGATAGGTCCCGGCGTGGGGCCGCCATGCGAAGGATCATAGCCATGTCTGGAGGCCGGAACTCGGCTACTCCGCTCGGGGAACCGCTTCAGGTAATCCGGTCCACCGCGTCCTTGACTTACTTGGTGGGCTCCGGTAGCGACCACGTCGGCGATGGAGCTGCACGGTCCTCGGTGGCCCCGGTCAAGGAGTGGATACGGCGGCCGAGTGCGCAGTGTCCGCAAGGTGGACCCCGCCCCGATCCGAGAAAGCTCGTCCTTCGGTCACCGGGGGCGTCGCTGGGAGCGATTGAACCGGGTGCCGGCGTCGACGAGGCCTGGAGCAAGCTGAAGGTCAAGCAGCTGCGCCGGGAAGTCCACATGCTCGAGCGCGAAGCCGACTGCGTCGCGGCCGGGTGTACGCGGTTGGACCGCACGCTGTTGCCGGTGGGGGATGGGCGCGGCAACGCCGCGGTGATCTCGGTGGTGCGGGTCGGGTTCCGGTCGAAGAAGCAGGCACAGGCGTTCGAGGAAGTCGAGCGGGTGCAGGGCAGTGGCGACATCCGGCCCTGGGAGATCGCGGCGGTGCTGGGTGTGGCCGGGGTGACGATGACCGGGTTGCACTACGCCTCCCGCGCGGAAGGCTACGGGATGGTGATCGCCGAGGCCGACAACGCCACCGGTCACTTCGACAGCGAGACCCTCGACGCGCTGGCCGAAGTCGTCTCCTGGATACCGCTGAAGAAGGAGCCGGGCGGTGTCGTCTCCGATCGAAAACCGTCAGGCGTCCGGATTCACGGTCCCGGTGTCAGCGAGGTGTGGTCCGGAGGTGAACGGGCAGGCTGGTGTGCCCGTTAGACAGGAACGTGGGCAGGGTGGTCAGTTCCTCCGGCGGCACGGCGAGGGTCAGGTCCGGGAACCGGTCGAACAGCGCCGGGAGCGCCACCTCGGCTTCGAGCCGGGCCAGCGGCGCGCCGGGGCAGTGGTGCACGCCGTGGCCGAAGGTGAGGTGCGGTGCGGCCGCGCGGGTGATGTCGAACTCGTCGGCGGTGTCGCCGTGCTGGACGGGGTCGCGCCCGGCGGCGCCGAAGCCGACCAGGATCGCGTCGCCGCGGCGGATCACCGTGCCGTCCACCTCGATGTCCTCGACCGCGTACCGCAGCGGCGTGTACGGGATCGGTGCCTGCCAGCGCAGCGTCTCCTCCACCACGGCGGTCCAGGACGCTCGCCCGGACCGGACCAGGGCGAGCTGATCGGGGTGGGTCAGCAGCGCGGTGATGGCGTGGTCGAGCAGGTTCACCGTGGTCTCGTGGCCGGCGGTCATCATCAGCATCAGCGTGTCGACGAGCTCGGTTTCGGTCAGCGCGCCGTCCCGGTCGTCGCGCGCGGCGATCAGGGCGCTGGTCAGGTCGTCGGCGGGCGCGGCGCGCTTCTGGGCTATGAGTTCGGTGAACAGGGCGTACGCGGCCGCCACGTTCGCCTGGGCCTGTTCTGCGGTGATCGCGCTGTCGAAGAAGCCGTCGACCACGTCGCGGATCCTGGCCTGTTTGTCGCCCGGGACGCCGAACAGCCGGCAGATGACCTCGATCGGCAGCGGGTAGGCGTAGCGCGCCCGCAGGTCGGCGGGCGCGTCACCGGAATCCGCCTCGATGGCGTCGAGCAGGTCCCGGGTGATCTCGTCGACTTCCGGGCGGAGCGCCTCGGTGCGGCGGGCGGTGAAGGCGGCGGTCATGAGGGAACGCAGCCGCCGGTGGTCGGCACCGTAGGCGGTGAACATGTTCCGGACCGACACCCAGATCCGCAGTGGCCAGTCGTCGGCGATGTCCCCGTTGGTGAACGCGGGCCAGTGCTGCACCGCGTCCTTGGACACCCGGGGGTCGGCCAGCAGCCGGCGCAAGACGTCGTTGCCGGTGGCGGCCCAGGCCGGAACGCCACCGGGCAGTTCGATCCGGGTAACCGGCCCCCGTTCCCGGAGGCGGGCACCTTCGGCGTGCACGTCGGAGGCGTTGACGTCGAGCTTGATTGGCTGTTCCATTCTCATCCCCCCGCCGGTTTCCGGCGCTGTCGCTGTAGAACGGCGCGGCGGTGAAAGAGCCGCTGTTTTTTCAGAACTCGATTCAAGGCGCGAACCCGCCGGTGGGATTCACTGAACAGAAGAATCTCGCACCGCAGGAAAGGTGTGGCACGATGGCGGCCACAGTCGAGTGGGCCGTCGCCGCCTGAGCCGGCCCGGCGACTGAGTTTACCCTCTTGATCACGCCTGCGGTGGTGATCCGGAACGCGGCCTTCCGGTTTCCGTTATGGTGTCACCCCTAGGATCGCCCGGTTGACGGCATTGATAATTGTGCCACCGTGAGGACGCGGCTCGCGTGCACTCAACGAGTGAAATGACGCGCGGTGGGCGCTTATCCGCCACCTGAGTGAAGTCACCCGCCTGGGGGATATTGGTGCCCGGATCAGGTGAATGATGGGTGATCAAATCGGTTTCTCGACGGGCAGTCCGATTTTCCGTCCGCCCCAGTTGTCATGCGCAGCAAGCTGCAGGGAAATCTCAAGCGCAGTACGGACGTCAGGTCCGCGCTCTTCCCGGTCAGTGCGAGCGAGTCCGGTGCGCTGACGTAGCCCTTGCGCTTGCGCGACCAGGCCGGCGAGTCGTTGCCATCGCCGACGACGGGGCGCGGCCGGAGGCGACCCGCCCGACTTCCGACCGGGGCACGCTCGGGTTGTTGTGGGCAGTGTCAACCGCTGCCGGGCGAGCTCACTCTCCCATCCGCCAGGCGCGTAGTGGTCGCCGGTGAGCTTCTCGGCTGGCCGCTCGGGCTTGGTCGGTGTGCCTGACGTCGTTGTACCCCTGTGATGCCCAGTATGGACAGGTGGTTGCCGTTGCAAGCACTACGATCTCCGGAGACGGGTTGCTGGCCGCGGCCTGCGGCGGCCTAAGCCGGCCCGCGGCATCACGGTCCGCGGCGCCCGCAAGGGCGTCGTATGCAAGGACAAGCTCGGCAAGCACCGCTGGGTGACTGAGCGAACCATGGCCTGGTTCACTCGTTGGCGACGCCTGACCGCAAAGGCTGGTACCTCCTCGCCTTGACAGCCGCCGACCTGGCGATCATCGACGCCGTCGTGCACCACCCGCAGCCGAGCCCGCTGGCCAACCCTCTCTGCCCGCACGCGCTTTCGGATCAGGTTTACCGCTCAGTGGCGGTCAGGCACCCTGCGGGCGGAAGTGCGCCCGCAAGGTGCCTGTGTTCAGTAGTGCAGCGTAGCGGTGTAGGCCGGTGCGCTCGTCGAGTCGCAGCGGGCGATCACGGTGGCGTCGAGGTGCGTCGGGTCACCAGTAGCGTCGAAACTGATGTTTCGGACGGTGAACTCGCCATAGGTCGTCCCGCAACCGCGGCCTTCACCCTCGACCCTCAGCCCGGGGGCGGTCGCGGTGGCGCCGGGGTAGCTGGTTGCCCCGGTGTAGTGGCCGGTGTGCAGCCGCTGTCCGCTGGGCGGGCTCAGGTAGACCACCCAATACGTGCCGGCGTACGGCCCGCCGTGGCGAGGTTCGAGCACGGTGAAGCGAACGGCCGTGTTGCCCCAATAGTTTTCCAGCACGAAATCCGCGGTGGCGGGGCTGTAGTGCTCAGCGTTTCCTTGACCGAGGTAGTCGCCGACCTCGCTGGTGTAGTTGTATGTCGGCGAGTCGGTCGCAGCCGATGCCGTGGCGGGCAGCGCCGTGGTGGTTGCGGTCGCTACGAGCGCAACCGCGCTGGCAAGTCTTCGGTGCGAGCGGCGGTAGATGAAATTCACGGGTCCCCTCCAGGTGCGTGCGCTCGAAGCTGATCGCACGCCTCTGCTCCTACCCGGTTTTCACGGGTACCAACCACATTGCGAGCCAGGGGGTCTCCTTCGGCGGCGAGTCGCTGGATCAGCTGCACGCGGGCATCCACCATCGGGATCACGTGCTTGATGCCGGCACCTTCGGCGGGTTCGGAGTGGCAGCGCAGGGCGTCGGGCAGGCGCAGAACCGACAGCAGCGAGCCGGGCCGAATCCGACAGGCGGTGACACCGCTGGCGGGCGGCCGTGCACCGAGTTCGGCGCCGAGGTGCTCGGTGGCGTCGGAGGCTAGGCCCTCGCTCAGCCCGCCCGGCGCGATGACCCGGCTCGTGCTGCCCCGCAGCAGGGCAGATCCGGCGGTGTGGTCCCGCCCGTGCAGTACTCCCATTGCTGAGCGGGCGAGCTGCTGACGCACGCGCCGCCCGATGATCGAGCGCGCCAGCTGCTGGAGTTTGGCGAAACCGAAGTGTGATGTCGAGGATATCGCGCTGATCAGCCGGTAACCGCGCCGGCATCGGCTGGCGCGGCGCGACTGGCTGAGGTGCTCGCAGGTGCTCCCCTCGGTAGCACTGTTGTTCGCGATACGTCGCGTAATGGCGAACGCCGCGAGGGCGGCTCCGGTTGTGGACGTCAGCAAGGTGGTTTATAGGGCAACGCTGGAAAATACTGGTCCCATACGGCTTGCGGTAACCTGTCCGCGCTTGCGCAGATGTTCGCGGTCGCTTTACCTGGATCGAATTCCCAGCGTACGACAGAATGTCTGTTGCCGCCCAAAATCACCACGCCCAGCAGGGCTGTTTTGTCGGGAGTGAGTCGAAGTGCCTCTATTTGAGTGCTGGCCGTCACTATGCTAGAGGTCAACTTGGGGTGGTTGATGTCTGCGATGTCCCAGGTGGTGAGCGTGCCGTTTTGGGTGATGACGATCCGATCCGGGGTCAGGTCGCTCCCCGCTTCCGGCCTCATGAAGGCGCCGTCGGGGAGGATGAACTTGCCGAGTCGAACCGGCTGCTCCTTGTTTGAGATGTCCCACTTGGCGAGTGCAAACTTTCCGACGCCCGTGGTTTGGGACAGGAGCGCGGTGGTGCCGTTGTGCAGGAAGTGCATTTCCATGAAAGACCAGTTCTGATCACCGATCAGCCAAGGCCGCCGAGTTGGTGGAGGTCGATCGAAGGTTTCGAGCTCGATGGTCTGCACGCCGTTGACGCCTTCCAGGCGGGGCGTTATCGCCAGCGTGTGCGAGTTGCCGACGAAAGTTCCGTCGCTGTCGACGGTCCTGCCGCGAACCGGAACGGTCGGATCTGCCAGGTCCCAGATTACGGGACTGTCCGGGTAGGTCACTGGCGAGCCGGCTGGGCCGGGTGGGTATTCAGGAGTGTTGCCGATGAGGGCGAATCGGCTGTCCGGGGTCCAGGACCGTACTTCGGACGCGCCCTTGAGGGTGGAGGCCAGTACCGGATGGCCGCCCGTGGTGCCGAGTTTCCACAGTTCCATCATGTTTCCTGTGACTGGCACGGCGAAAAGCCGGCCATCGGGACTCATCGTCACATCTTTGGGTGCTCCAGAGTTCTGAACCGTGGTCGTTTTTTCGATTCCCTTGTCGCTCAACGTGTATATCGTTGTGGTGTGTGCGGCATTATCCGCGGAAATGATGATCCGGGAGTCGTTCGAGATTTCTGCCCTGGATTGTGCGATCTGACTGCCGTGCGCCATCGCCGCGGTGCTGATGACCGCTTCCTCGGTCTCTCGGGCTGGCAGCAGGCGATAGGCGGCGAGAGCTATCTGGGCGGCCAGCTTCGGGTCGCGAGTGAGGAGATCGGTCGCGGCGGCGGCCGCGCGCAGTGCCAGTGCGGTGTTGCGCTGCCGGGTGGCGTCGCGCTGGGCGTCGAGGGCGAAGACCACCATGGCCGAGGCCGCGAGGGCGATGACGGCCAGTGCGGCGATGAGCGCTCGCTGGCGTCGGATCCGTCGCCGGCTCGCCGACTGCTCTTGATCACGAGCGGAGAGCGAAGCGGCGAGAAAGGCGCGCTCCCGGGATGTCAGCTCCTCGCTCGGCCGCATCCGGTCGGCGACGAGGGTCAGGCGATAGCCCCTGAGCAAGGACGCAGGGTCTCGGCCATGGGCTTCCCAGTCGATGGCGCGGTCGGCGAGCTCGCGGTGGATCCGATGTCCTTCGCGGTCGGCGTTGAGCCACCGTTGCAGCCGCGGCCACGAGCCGATGAGCGCCTCATGGGTGATCTCGACCGTGTCCCGGCCCAGTGTCAGCAGTCGTGCGTCACCGAGGACCTGCAGAACGGCGATGGTGTCGTCGTCGTTTTCGAGCTCGGCGCGGGGAATCCGGCGCTTCGTGTCCTCGGTGGTCTCGCCCAGGGCGACCAGGCGTTTGAGCAGCTGCTGGGTGAGGTGCTGCTGAGGCACCGTCAGCCCGCTGAACACAGTTTCGGCGGTGCGCACGAGCGCACCGTCGAGGCCGCCGGTGGCTTGGAATCCCGCGAGGGTCAGCGTGTTGCCCTTGCGGCGGCGCCACGTCTCGCGCAACGCGTGTGACAGCAGCGGTAAGGCGCCGGCTTGGCCGTGGGTCTGAGCGATCAGCACGCTCAGCAGGTCGCTCTCGACCGCACAGCCGGTATCGGTCGCGGGGCGGGTGATCGCCCGGCGGAGTTCTTCGGCGGTCATCGGCCCGACGGTGACCTGGGCGTCCTGCAGAGCCGTGACCAGGCCTTCGTGCTGGGCGATGTGGGCATAGAAGTCAGCACGCACACCGAGCACGACCCGGAACCGGGATCCGGGAGATGCCGCCGAGAGCAGCAGGTCCAGGAACGCGGCTCGGTGCTCGTGGCTGTCGCACAGCGTGAAGACCTCCTCGAACTGGTCGACGATGATCACGGTTTCCGCAGTGGGAGGCCGGTCGAGCAGCAGCTGGTTGTTGAGCGCCCGCAGTGCCTGAGGCCCCTCGAGCAACTCGGCCTCGATTCTCGACGCGATGGCGCCCACGAGCGGAGCGAGCCGGAGCGCCAGTTCTTGCACCGGGTGCGTGCCTGGGGTGAACAGAACGATCGGCCCGGCACTGTCCATCTCCTCCAGGGCCGGGACGAGTCCCGCCCGCAACACCGACGACTTGCCTGCTCCGGAGGGTCCGAACACGGCGAGGAAACGTTGTCGCCGAAGCCGGGCGACGAGGTCGTCGACCAGGCGTTCGCGCCCGAAGAACCGCCTGGCGTCCGAAGAGCCATACGCCGCCAGGCCGACGTAGGGCGCCGTGGTGGCGGCTTGGTCGCCGTGTTCGAGTTCGAGGTCGTTCAGCTCAGCGGAGACCGCGTGCCATCGACGTTGCCACTCGGCCCGGTCGCCGTCGCATGCTGCGACGTACGCCAGCGTGACCGCCAGGCTGGGCAGCCGGCGACCGCTTGCGGCGTCGGACAACGTCGTCGACGAGAAGTGCGCTAGCCGAGCCAGGTCCCGATAGGGCGGTCCACCCGCTGCTTCTCGAAGTTTTCGCAGGTCGGTGGCGAACTGGGTGAGGACTGAGCCATCCGGATCCAACGGTCGCTCTGCACGTGGCATGGCCTGTCCAACCCCTCCCCGAGTCAGTTGCCGATTGTCCGGGTGTTGCTGTCCGTCGTCCAGAGGGGCTTCGGACGCGGGTGGCCGGGGCCGGCGGCGGTCTCGCTACCCGGCGGAAGAGGTGGCGCCCGATTCGCCGCAGAGGCATCGTGTGCACGCTTCGACAACGACACGCACGGCGTGACGGTCGTCCTTGGCTCGCCAGGCCACGGCGAGTTCGCACGGTCTGAGCCCGGTCACGGGGCGGTACACGATGTCGTCGCGCTGATAGATCTCGGCGTTGCCGGCGGACAGCAGCACCACCCCGAGTCCGGAGGCGACGGCTTCGAGGGATTCCTCGGCGGTTTCGGCCTCGGCGACGATCCGGGCCGGTGCCGGGCGCTGGTCGTTTCCCAGCCAGAACTCGCGAAGCGGTCCTGCCGTGCGGGGGAGCGCGACGAAGGGCTCGTCGGCGAGCTCACCCAGCGCGACGACCGTTCGGGGCGCGAGCCGGTGACCGGCGGGCAGCGCCACCCACCGCTGCTCGGTGGCGACGACCTTCCACGAGTACTCGCCGTCGTCCGGGATCGGCAGCCAGGCGATGGCCACGTCGACCTCGCCGCTCGAGAGTCCGACGGTGGGATCACTCCAGGGGACTTGCCGGAACAGCAGCTTCCAGCCCGGCAGCGATGTCGCCATCCTGGCCGTCACGTGGGGGATGAGACCACGGCCGATCCTGGTGTGAAAGCCGACTGTCAGGGTGGTGTGCTGTGCGGTGACCGCGTCGAAGACCGCGCTCTGCGCGACCGCCCACTGCTCGATGATCCGCTGGGCCTGCGGCAGCAGCGCCGCACCCGCGGCGGTCAGCGCGACGGCGTGGTGATCCCGTTCGAACAGCGCGACCTGCAACGAGGTTTCCAGCCGGCGGATCTGCTTGCTCAGCGACGGCTGGGCGATGAACAGCCGGTGGGCTGCCCTGGTGAAGCTGAGCTCTTCGGCCACCGCGACGAAGTAGCGCAGATCCCGGACGTGGACATCCATAGCCACAGGCTATAGCCACAAGTCTTGGACGGCCGGTCCCGAGCAGCCCGACGATGGGAAGTGATCATCGACGGCAGGAGGGCACGGGTAATGGAACTGGGAGTCTCGGGACTGAACGCGAAAGCCACGCTGGGCCCGGCCGAGACGGTCAAGCTGGCGCGGCTGGCCGAGGATCTCGGCTATTCGTCGTGGTGGGCCGGTGAGCACGTGGTGCTGCCCAGCCCCCGGGTGGCGGCGGCGCCGATGGAGCTGACCGACCCGATTCTCGACCCCCTGGTCCACTTGTCCTACGTCGCGGCCGTCACCCGGCGGCTGGAGCTCGGGACCGGGATCGTGATCCTGCCGCAACGCAACCCGGTTGTCCTCGCCAAGCAGGCCGCGAGCCTGGACGTGCTCAGCGGTGGCCGCCTGCTGCTCGGCGTCGGCGCCGGATACCTCGAACCCGAGATGCGCGCGGTCGGCGTCGCGATGTCCGAACGAGGGCGCCGTACCGATGAATACCTCGATGCGATGACGACGTTGTGGACCGACCAGGCTCCCGCGTACCAGGGCCGGTTCGTCGCGTTCCGGAACGTCGACGCGCATCCCCGCCCGGCCCGGCGAGGCGGGCCGCGCATCGTGATCGGCGGTCACAGCCGGGCCGCCTTCCGCCGCGCGATCACCCGCGGCCACGGCTGGTTCGGCAACGGCACGCTCGACGACCTGCCCCGGCACCTGGCCGGGCTACGGCAGGCCGCGAGCGAGGTTGAGCGCCCGGAGCGGCTGGGAAAGCTGGAGATCAGTTACCTACCACTGGATCCGGTGGTGGTGGAACCTCGTGCTGCGCAGCGCTACGCCGAGCTCGGAGTGGACCGCCTGGTGATCTACCCGCTGCCGCTCCAGGATCCGTCGGACGTCGCGCGGTTCCTGGAACACCACGCCGGCTTGCCGCACGGTCCGGGTTCACGGTGACCGGCTCTGCCCGGTCGGGGTGAAGCCCGGTCGCAGGTGGAACTGTTCGGGGCCGTCAGCGTGCGGCACCCACAGGACGGTGACTCGGTTCTGGGCGCCGGATCCCGCAGCGGAAGTAGTGGACCGCGCGGCGTTTGCCGCTGCGTGGTCGAAGACTTCAGCACATGGCTTGGTAGTCGTAGTGGGACAGGTCGCGATCGGCTTCCCACTCGGCCTGGCTCAGACCCCGCCCGACCAGGCCACAGGCGACCCGGGCGGGATCGGCGACGGCCTGACCGGCGTTGACCACCGACCACCGGTTCACTTGCTCGTAGCCGTCGGTGGCGGCCAGACCGGCGCCATCCGGTGTGAACTGCACGACCATGGCCCCCTTCGGCGGCCCGGGTATCGTCTGGAGTGCTATTGGCTGGCGAGGACTCGTCACGTCCCACAACGTGACCGAGCCGGTCACGGAACCGGTGGCCAGCAACGGCTTGCCCGGAGCATAAACTGCGGACACCACCTGACCCGACGCGCTGGGCACGGCGGCCGCGAGGACCTGGCCGCCGCGCATGTCCCAGAAGCGCACGAACCCGTCACCGCTGCCGACGGTCAGCGTGCCGTCGTCCGGGCTGAAGGCCAGGCCGTGCACGGAACCGGTCGGCTCGGTCAACCTGGTGGTGATCGCCGGATGGTCGGGCGTGCTGATGTCCAGCAGCAGTACGCCGAATTCGGCGGTGCCGAGGGCGAGGCGGCGGCCGTCGTGGGTGATCGCAGCCGAGGTGATCTCCGAGAGTCCGATTCCCAGCGCGTCGTGGTTCATGTCGATGAGCAGGCGCGGGGTCGCGGGATCGGTGAGATCCCACAGCCCGAGGCCGCCGAGCCCGTCACCCACGGCCAGAACCCGGTTGGCCGGCCCCAGTGCCAGCGCGGTCGGGGTGTGCCGGTGGTCGATCTTCCCCAGCGCAGCGGGCTTACCGTCGCCGAGCCGCCACAACGACACCGAGCCGTCGAACTCATCGGACGGCACGAACGAGTCGCTCATCAGCGCCGACTCGGCGGCGGCCCGGCCGACGACCATCAGCCGGCCTACTGGATCACCGATCGCCAAGAGCCGCCTGCCGGACCGCGACGCGGTCGCCTCACCCCCCTTGGGGTCGGGGTCGGCCCACACCAGAGGGCGCTCGGCCGGCACGTTCACCGGGTCCCGCGGCGTGACCAGGCCGTCGGTCAGGTACTCGGCGACTGTGCCGTCTCGCCCCGCCACCAGCAGCAGCTGATCGCTTGTGCTGAACGCCAGGCTCGCGATCGGTCCGGGCTGGGCGGCGAACTGGTGCCGCAGCACGGGATGCGCCGGGTCGGTGACGTCCCACAGCCGCACGGAACGGTCGGTCCCCGCGGTGGCCACCTGACGTCCGTCGTGGCTGAACAGGACCAAGTCGGTGTGCAATTCGTGGCCGGGTAGTGCGGCCAGCGTGCGAAGCCGGCCCGTAGCCGCCGGGTCGGGCTGGGCCGGGTCACCGGCCAGCATCGCGGATGCGGCGCGGCCGTCGGTCCCGCCGACGGCCACCGCGCCGCCGTCGGGCCGGAGACTGGTGGCGATGCTGGAATCCGGTGTTGCGGTGATGCTCCGGTGCTCGGCGCTGCGGGCGTTCTGGATGGGGTTCGGCAGCGGGGGCAGCTGCACCTGGCGGCCACGGCGTGGATTGCCCGTGCCGGGGATGGTCCAGGTCGTGACCGCGTTGCGATCGACCGAGACCATGCTGCCGCCGTCGGCTCGGATCGCCACGTCGAGGACCGGATTGCAGTGCGGGGAGCACGGTGGCACGCCAGTGCCCTGACGGACTGGGTGACTGGGCTCGGCCAGATCCCACACCGCCACGGCTCCGTTTTCATCGCCGGAGAGGATCCGGTTCCCGTCCGATGTCGACCGAAGTGTGGTGATCGCCGTCGGGCCCGCCGCCGCGGTTCCGAGGCGCTGCGGTACGTGCCGATCTGCCAGGTTCCACACGGTCAGGGGTCCGTCGACGGCCACGGTGACCAGCAGGTTTCGGCGAGGTAAGACGGTGGCCTGGGAGATCGGGCCACCGGTTGGCCCCAGCGGCACGTTCCGCGCCGTCCCGGGTTCGCCGGCGGTGTCCCACAGGCCGAGCTCGCCGTGCTTGGTCAAGGTCAGCAGCCAGTCGCCCTCTCCCGTGTCGATACCGAGCAAATCCGGAACCGTGCGCAGGCCGCGGAAGTACCAGGAGTCGGCGATGGTCCGGACCAGTCCGCCGTGGGCGGATTCCATCGTCGTCGGGTCGTCGGTGTTCGCGGCGAACCAGGAGGCGGTGATTCCCCAGCGCAGAGCGTCGACGGGGTGGTCCGCCCGGCGGGAGTCGGCCGCGGCCAGCTCGGCGCGTGCGGTGGCCAGCAGCTCTTGGGCGTCCCGCTGATCACGGGTGGTTTCGTTGGCTGTCACGGCGACGCCGGCGATGAGCAGCAGCACGACGATCACCGCGAGGGTGATCCGGGCGCGTCGGCGTCGTCGGCGGGCGAGTCTTCGGTCGGCGTCCCGGCCGGCCTGGCTCGCCACCAGGAACCGCCGGCCCAGCACGCCGATGGGTGGACCGGCCTCGGTGTCCTCGAGCAGGCTTTGCGCGACCTCCAGGCGAAGGCCCTGGTAGAGCTGGCCCGGATCCTCGTCGTCGGCGGCCCAGCGCTCGGCCGCGTCCGCGAGCTGCTGCGCGGCCAAGACTCCGGCGCGGTTGTCGGACAGCCAGCCGCGCAGGGTGGGCCACGCTCCGATGAGTGCCTCGTGGGCGAGCTGGATCGTGTCCTCGTCCGCTGTGAGCAGCCTGGTGTCCGGGGCGGTGAGCGCGGCGAGCACCATGTCCAGTGTTTCCGAGTCCTCGAACTCCGCCGCGAGCTGGGCACGATCGACCCGGCGGCGCGTGGTCTCGCTGTCTTCGCCGACTCTCACCAGCCGCAGCAATACCTGCCGTGCCAGCTCCGGCGCCTGCGGTGCGACCTGGCCGAGACCGGCGAGAGCACGGTCGGCCGTAACGGCGATGGCGTGCTGGATACCGCCGGTGTCCTGGTAACCCTGCAGCGTGAGCGTGGCACCGTTGCGCTGCTGCCAGCTGACCCGCAACGCATGCGCCAGCAACGGCAGCCGGCCCGCCTCGTAGGCGGCCGAGCCGTCGTCGGCCGCGGTCGCACCCAGGTCCCGCAGCAGCAGCTCGACCAGCCCGGGCTCGACGTCCAGTCCTACGCTCCGGGCCGGGAACAGGATCGCCTCGCGCAGTTCGGTCTCGGTCATCGGACCGACCACCAGCGGGCTGTCCTGCAGGGCGGCCCGCAGTGGCGGGTGGTCGATGCAGGCCGCGTAGAAGTCCGCCCGCAGTCCTATGACGACGAGTGCCGACCGGCGCGCGTCGCTCGGAGTACTGATCTCGACGAGCAGATCGATGAACGTCCGCCGCTGCTCGTCATCGGTGCATTGGGTGAACAGTTCCTCGAACTGGTCCACGACCACGACGACCCGAGACTTCGGATCCTCGCTCACCAGAGCGGCCAGCCCCGCTGACAGCTGCGAGGGATTCGAGGCGACGTCGTCACCGATCAGCGACGCGATCCGGCCGGCGAACTCCCGCAGGGGATGAGCCGTGGGCGTGAGCACCAACGTCGGCCATTGGTCTGATCCGGGCAGAGCGCCTTGACCGAGCTTGGGCAGCAGACCGGCGGACAACAGCGACGACTTGCCCGCGCCTGATGGCGCCACGACGACCTGCGCCCCGCCGCTGCGCAGTCGCCGATCGAGGCCGGCGATCAGCTCCGCGAGCAGGGCGTCCCGCCCGAAGAACCACGCTGCCTGCTCGGGTTCGAACGCCGCCAGCCCCGGGTAGGGGCAGTCACTCGCCACCGTCCCCGGGGAGGTGCGCAGCCGATCGCGTGCGCCGTCGAGGTAGTGCAGGTGCTGATCGCCTTCGACGTGATTGATCGATCCGACGCTGCCGGTCTGGATGGCTGTGCCGCTGAACGGGCCGGTGATTTCGTTGTGGACGATCGGGAGGGCGTCGTCGTGGGGTTGCTCGGTCACCTGTGTCCAAGGCGTGAGTGGTTCAACGTGGGCGTCGTGTAGTCGCCCGCGTGGCGTCCCGTGTTTCGCCGTGGGGAAGCCAGTTCCTGCATTCACACGATCGGGTTAACAGGAACAGCTGGCCGAGACCGCTCCCCTGACATTGGTCGCTGAGACGATCCGTGCTTTGGCCGCGCGAGGTGATTCGCACGCCGTTCGGTTCGATGGCATCGGCGCGCTGTCCCTGCGGCTGATCGCTCGGGATCTCAAAGCGCAGGGGTATGTCGACGTCGCATTGGTTACGACCAGAGCAGTTCCTCGTGCGTGCGGTACACCAAGGACGGCGAGGAGCGTTCACTGGCTACACCGTCGAAGAACGCCTCGACGGCAGCCCACGTGAGCGTCGTGTACCTGATCCAATGCGCGGTTACACCCAGCGTCCGGAACCAGGGCAGGTACCGGTTCGGCCGCCTCCAGAAATCCGAGGTCGATGAGTTGCGCCGCCGAACAAGTCGGCTTCGTCGTCTCGACAACTTCATGGGCGGCGCCGAGACTTTTCCCGTGTATCAGGCCGAGTGGGGGAGCGGCTGCGGTCTCTCCGTGGCGGCGCTCGGCCCGAGGTGGACGTGCGGCGGGTACCAGGGCTGGAACGAAATGCTCAGACACGGGCCCACCGCCGTCGCTCAGTGTCGTGCGTGTGACCGTGGGCGATCAGGCGAGCGCGGGCCGAAGCCGAAGCCGAAACGCCGTTTTCGTGGTGATGTGTCGCAAAAACGCGGACTTAGCGGTTGGCCACCTGACGATACGCGACCGTGACAGTGTGCGGTAGGCGCGAGGACCGGGAGTGACCGTCCACTGTGGTCAGCCGGCCGGACGCGGGATGGTGCCGTCCGCCGGGCCGGCGCCCCGAATTCCGAAAGAAACTCACCGGTCCCGCTTCAAACCACCGGAACGGGGAACTCGCGCCCGTTGGCAACCGGCGGCACGGAGGGACTCGACCATGACAGCGTCTTGCGGCGACGAACCCGGCGACCGCGCGGGTCCCGTGCGCGAGGGGCACCACGCCCTGATCGCGCAGCCCCACACCGAGGACGAAGGCGTGGTGGCCGAGGCGGAGGCGGAGGCCGCGCGGCTGAGCACCCCGGCCCGGCCGCTGGGCGAACCCGGCCGCCGGCTCGACCGGAAGTCGCCGTTCTTCGTCGGACTGCTCGGGGCCGCCGGGGTGGCGGTGGCCTACGTGCTCGCCCAGGCGATCGTGACGGTCCAGCACACCCTCGTGCTGATCGGGCTGGCGCTGTTCCTGGCGTTCGGCGTGGAGCCCGTGGTGTCGTGGCTGGTGGGCCGCCGGTTCCCGCGGTGGGCGGCGGTGCTGGCCGTGCTGCTCGGGCTGCTGGTCGTGGTCGGCGGGTTCCTCGCCCTGGCGATCCCGGTGGTCGTGGAGCAGGCGACGACGTTCGCGCACCAGGCGCCCCGGTACCTGCAGACGTTGCAGGACCACAGTTCCCCGCTGGGGCAGCTCAACGACCGCTTCGGGCTGCAGCAGCACCTGCAGCAGCTGCTCAGCGGTGGGACGGGAGTGCTCGACACGGCCTTGTCGGCCGGCAAGGCCGTGCTCGGGACGCTGGGGGACCTGCTGGTCGTGATCGTGCTGACGATCTACTTCCTGGCCGACCTGCCGCGCATCCGCCGGACCTTCTACCGGCTGGTGCCGCACTCGCGCCGGCCGCGGGTGATCCTGATCGGCGACGAGATCTTCGCCAAGGTCGGCGGCTACGTGCTGGGCAACGCGCTGATCTCCCTGATCGCCGGGTCGCTCACGTTCGGCTGGCTGCTGGTTTTCGGGGTGCCGTACGCGTTGCTGCTGGCGGTCCTGGTCGCTCTGCTCGACCTGATCCCCGTTCTCGGCACGGTCATCGGCGGGATCACCGTGTCGCTGGTGGCGCTGACGGTGTCCTGGCCGGTCGCGGCGGCCACCGTCGGGTTCTTCCTCGTCTACCGGGTGCTGGAGGACTACGTGCTGGTCCCGCGGATCATGGGGAAGGTGGTCAAGGTGCCCGCGCTGGTCACGGTGGTCGCGGTCCTGCTCGGCGGGGTCCTGCTCGGGGTGATCGGCGCGCTCGTCGCGATCCCGATCGCGGCGGCGGTGCTGCTGATCCTGCACGAGGTCACGTACCCACGGCTCGATCAGGCGTGAACGCCCTCCCGGGTTAACTGAATCGTGACAGGTCGGCGGGTGCGGCGTAAAAGAGGGCGTAGATGCTGGCCGCATGACCGAAGCCGAGGCGCAGCCGAAGACCGTCCAGCGGGCGAGGACCTCGATGACCCGGGAGCTGATCGAGCTCGCGGCCCTGTTCATCGCCACCGGGGTCGCCGATCTGTTCGTCAGCACGTTGTCGCACAACCGCGTCGGCCCCGTCGTGCTGTTCGGGCTGGGCGGGCTCCTGATCGCCACCGCCGCGTGGCGCCGGTGGTGGACGCATCGCCCGCGCCCGAACCCGGCGCGCGGCGGCACGGGTGAACACCCGCTGCTGACCGGCGTGGCGTGGCGGGTGCGCGCCACGGTCCGTGACGTGCCGGGAAGCTTGGCGGGGGTGACGGCCGCGCTGGCGGCGCACCGCTACGACATCGTTTCGCTGCAGGTGCTCGCGGTGCCGGACGGCGTGGTGGACGAGTTCCTGGTCCGGGCGCCGGCCGGGGCGACCGCGGCGGACATCGCGACGGTCACCGAACTCGGCGGCGGCCGGGACGTGCGCGTCGTCCCCGCGGACGTGCACGAGTTCGTCGACCTGCCGACCCGGTTGCTGACACTGGCGGCCGCCCGGGAAACGGGCCTGGACCAGCTGCTGCCGGCGGTGCTGGGCGAGTGCGACATCGTCCGGAAACCGGTGGGGCGTCGCGGGAAGCGGGCCGGTGAGGGCATCGACGGAACGGTGATGCGGCTGGCCGACGCCGACGGCGGCCTGGTGGTGACCCGGTCGCTGCTGCCGTTCACCCCGGCGGAGTTCGCCAGGGCCAAGGCCGTCCTCGACCTCCAGCGCCGCCTCGCCGGGACTCCCGAGACCGTGTCGCCGGGCGGCGGCGATCCCCGCGACCATCGACGGGGATGAACGAGCACTCTCGCCGGGAAGTGATCAGCCGGTGGGGCCGCCTCTTCAGAGGCGTTCGACGCGGTCGGCCTGCGGGCCCCGGTCGCTCTGCCGCACCGCGTACCGGACCCGGTCACCCTTCTGCAGCGGCTCCGACCCCATGATCACGGACGCGTGGGCGAAGAGGTCGTCGCCGCCTGCGTCCGGGGTGATGAAGCCGAAGCCGCGGTCGCCGTCGTAGCGCGCGACGACGCCCTCGCCGCCTCGTACGGGCGGCCCTGCGGCCGCGGCAGGTGCCGGCCGCTGCGGCGCCGTCTGGGGCTCGGCGCCCCGGACCAGGTGCACGTCGCGGGCCTGCGGGCCCTTGTCCCCACTGGCCACCTCGTAGGCGACGCGGTCACCCTCCGTGAGCCACGTCAGCCCCTCGGCCAGGGCCCGGGCGTGCACGAAGACGTCCCCGGCGCCGGAGTCGGGGTTGATGAAGCCGAAGCCCTTGTCCTCGTCGTACCAGGCCACCGTGCCGTCGGCACCGTCCGCGGTACCGGCCGCAGCGGGTGAGCCGGCCCCTGCTCCCAGCGGAATCACGTGCTCGGCCTGCGGGCCGCGCTCGCCTTCGACGATCAGGAAGGCCACCCGCTGCCCCTCGGTGACCACGCCGCCGGTCACGATGGCGGAGCTGTGCACGAAGATGTCGGCGCCGCCGCCGTCCGGCGACGCGAAGCCGTACCCCTTGCCCGGCTCGTACCAGTTGACGGTGCCGAGCACGCCCACAACGCTGCCGGTGGCAGCATCGCCGGTGACGCGAACGCGTAGCGCCTGCGGCCCGCGGTCGTTCTCGCCGACCTCGAACACGACGGCCTGACCCTCGCGGAGCAGTTTCCCGCCGCCGTCCCCGACGATCTCGGAGGCGTGCACGAACACGTCCGGCGAGCCGTCCTCGGGCGCGAGGAAGCCGAAACCCCGTTCGGCGTCGAACCAGCGGACGGTCCCTTGCGGCATCAAAGACTCCAGGTCGAGAGGGCGGGCATTGGCCCCCAGTCTCCCTGACGGGCCTCCGGTCCGCCGGGCCGGGCCCACCGGCGGGCGGTGCGGGCCGTTGGTTCACCCAGCGACACGCCGAGTTTTGAGACCAGGTCTTATGGCATCAGGAGAAGTCCAGGACCAGACGTCCGCGCAGACCGCCGGCGGCGAGGAGCCGATGGGCGTACGCGGCCTGCTCCGGCCTGAGGACGGCGTGGACGCGCGGGGTCAGTGTCCCCGCCTCGACCTGACGCGCCAGCGTGTCGAAGGCGTCGGTGTCGGTCCAGATGTCGGAGGTCATGATGGGGCGCACCCGGATGCCCCGCTCGGCCGGTCCGGTCCAGCCGCGGAGCTCGATCACCGTCCCGCCGTCCGCGACGGCGGGCAGGAGCTCGCTCGTCTGCACCGAACCGTCGACGACGCCGGGGACGCCGTCGGGAACCAGGTCCCGCAAGCGCTCGGCGACAAGGGCGCCGCGCTCGACGACGTGGTCGGCGCCGAACCCGGCGACGAGGTCCCGGTCGCGGGGTGCGGCGTCGGCGAGCACGGTGAGCCCCTCCGCCCGCGCGAGCTGGACCGCGTAGCCGCCGACCGCCCCGGCGGCCCCGGTGACCGCGAGGGGAGCGCCCGGCGGCAGCGCCAGGGTGTCCAGCGCGAGCCGGGCGGTCAGGGCGTTCATCGGCACGGTGGCGGCCGCGGCGAGCGAAATCCCCCGCGGCGCGAGTACTACGCTCGCCGCCGGCACCACGACCTGTTCGGCGTACGCGCCGCCGTGCGGGCCGGTGAACGGCACGATCGCCACGACCTCCTGCCCCTCGGCCAGCCGGGGGCCGACGCCCGGGCCGACTTCGTCGATGACTCCGGCGGCGTCCATGCCGGGGACGAACGGGGGCCGGCTGCCCGGCATCCGCACCGCGTGCCCGCCCGTGCGCAGCAGGACGTCGGTCGCGTTGACCGCGGCCGCGTGGACGCGGATGCGCACCTCACCGCGGCCGGCTCGGGGCTCGGGGAGCTCCAAGACCTCGAGGACGTCCGGGGCGCCGAATGCGTGCAGTCCGATTGCCTTCATGCCCCGCACAACCCCAGGCTTCCGGCCCGCCATTCCGATCACGAGAGGGAGGGATTCATCCCCCCTTGGGTGCGGCGGAGAGCCGCCGGAGGGCTGCCGCCGAGGTGCTGCCGGGAGGGGCGGTCAGGGTCAGCAACCTCTGGGCCGGATCGCCGGGACGCACCAGTACGTCCCGATCGAGCCACAGCTCGCCCGCGTGGTGGTGGCGGTAACCGGTGGGCCGGTCGTGACGGCTCTCGACACCGTGCTCGTTCCACCAGCGGCGGAAGTCGGCGTCGCGCTCGCCCAGCTCGGCGATGGTGGCGACCAGCGCGGGATCATCGGGACGGCAGGCGCTGTCGTAGCGCAGCGCGGCCACCTGCTGCCGTGCCGCCCGCGGCCAGTCGAGGTGCCGGGCGCGGATGTCGTTGATTTCGGTGCCGGGGCCGAGGATCATCGCGGGGGACAGGACCAGCTCGTCGAGCAGCCGGAGAAGAGTCGCCGACGCCTTGGGCGGCACCCGTCCCGGCGCACGCGGTCCACTGTGACCCGCGAGCGTCGCCGCGTAGTGCCGTTCCTCGCCGGTGAGGCGCAGGGCCCGGGCCACCGCGTGCAGGACCGGTTCGGAGACGGCGATCCGTCCCTGCTCGACCCGGGTGTAGTAGTCCGTGCTGATGGCGGCGCGCGCGGCGACCTCGCTCCGGCGCAATCCCGCCACCCGCCGTCCCCGGTCGGCGGCGATTCCGACGCTCGACGGATCGAGGGATTCCCTGCGGGCCCGCAGAAAAGCACCCAGCTGGTCCGGCCACCGCGTCACCGAAATCGCCCCCTTACCGTGGGGGGAGGGTTTCTCGCCGGCCGGAGGCGGCGGATCGCGCGATCGCGTCGAGGAGCCGGTGGCGCCGGACGGCGTGGGTGACGTCCGGGGCGACGGCCGTTCCGTGGACGAGGTCGTCCCGGATCGCGGCGTAGGCGTGCGCCAGTGTGTGGATCGGGGTTCCGGCCAGGGCGGGGTAGTCGTCGTAGCCGCTGGGCAGCGTGAGTTCCGCGGGCTGACCGCCGTTGCGTGTGCCGTGCACCGTGACCGGGCCGAGGTGCGGGAATTCGGCGCCGGTGATCTCGAGCCTTCCCGCCGTGCCGTCGATGATCAGGGAGAACCCGGCACCCGTTGCCGCGCCGCCACGGTGGTGGGCGGCCAGGATCGCCCCGCCCGCCACGGTGCCGGAGATCGCGATCTGGTCCTCGGCGGTCATCGCGACGACCTGCCCGGTGTGCCCGAGGGGAACCCGGCGGCGGCGGGTCGCGGTCGTGGCCACCACATCTCGCAGCTCGCCGACGACCATCGACACCAGGTCGATCGCGTGTCCGAACGGGATGGTCAGCATCGTGGCGCCCAGCTCGCGGTCGAGCGTGTAGACCAGGTTCGGGGACACCGGAGTGCCCCATTCGGTCGACGACGCCACGACGGTGGCGGAGAGCACTTCGCCCACGAATCCGTCGGACACGAGGTCGGCCAGCCAGCGGAAGGTCGGCGAGGCGCGTCCTTGAAGACCCACGAAGGTCCGCGTCGTCCTGGCGGCCGCCGCCATCTCCTCGGCCTCGCGCAGGCCGACGGCCAGCGGCCACTCGGAGAGCACCGGCACTCCCGCCTTCAGCACGGGTACCACGAGTTCGCGATGCCGGGGCACTTTGACGGCGACGACGACGAGGTCGACGTTCTCGTCGCCGGCGAGGCGCTCGACCGAGGTGTACGCGGGTACGCCGTACGCAACTCCTGCGGCCTGGGCCGAGGCCTCCGAGCTCGCCGCCAGCGCGCGAAGTTCGAGGCCGTCGACGGCTTTCAGCGCGGGCAGGTGCGCCCCGGCCGCCCAGCCTCCGGTGGCGCTCAATCCGACGATGCCGACGCCGATCGGCTTACGGGGGTCAGGCACCGAGCTACCGCCTCAGGGTCTTGTCGTCGAAAGGTGAGCGAAGGAGCGCAGCCGCTACGAAGGCCAGCTGAGCAACGCCGTGTCGGCGATCTCGTCGAGCTCGGCGGCACAGAGGCCGTTGGCGGCCTGCACGGCGATGCCGAACCCCATCGTCATGATGAACCGGGCCAGCCGCCGGGGGTCGGCGTCGCGGGGGAGGTCACCCTCGTCGACGGCGCGCCGGAAGCGCTCCTCGAGGCGGACTCCCGCGTCGTTGCGCCAGTCGGCCAGCAGGTCGTGGGCGGTCCGGCTCTCGTCGCTCGAGGCGAGCGCGCCCTGGACGGTCAGGCAGCCCGCGGGGCCGTCGGGAGGGGTCGTGGCGCGGACCGCGCCGCGGAGGAACGCCGACGCCACGGCCCTTGCGGTGGGCTCCTCCAAAGCGCGCGTGGCGTAGGCGGCCGGGCCTGCGCCGTAGCGCTCGACGGCCTTGCGGAACAACTGCTCCTTGTTGCCGAAGGCCGCGTACATGCTCGTCTTCGTGATCCCCATGGCGCCGGTCAGCTCGGCGAGGCTCGCACCTTCGTAGCCCTGGGCCCAGAACACCCGCATCGCGCGTTCCAGCGCCTGGTCGACGTCGAAGCCTCGCGGCCGACCCATGACGGCCTTGCCGGAGTCGCTCATACGACAACAGTACCACTCGGTACAGATATTGGCGCTTAGTTCGGTACCGATCGGTCCTGATGTGTTAGAGTTATGCACCGAACGGTACTTAACTCATCGGATGGGAAGTCCAGAGCATGAAAACCCTTACGTTCGGCGGCCTCGAGGTCTCGCGCATCGGCCCGGGGGCCATGGGAATGTCGGCGTTCTACTCCGGCGCCGGCCGGTTCGACGACGAGTCGATCCGCACGATCCACCGCGCTCTGGACCTCGGGGTCACCCACATCGACACCGCCGAGGGGTACGGCCCCTTCGTCAACGAGGAACTGGTCGGCCGGGCCGTGCGGGGGCGCCGGGACGAGGTCGTGCTGGCGACCAAGTTCGGACTGATCTCCCACACCGGCGGCTCGGCTCCGGACAGCACCCCGGCCAACATCCGCCTGGCGGTGGAGGGATCACTCGAGCGCCTGGGTACCGACCACATCGACCTCTACTACCAGCACCGGGTCGACCCCGGCACGCCCATCGAAGAAACCGTCGGCGCGCTGGCCGAACTGGTGGCCGAAGGCAAGATCCGCCACATCGGCCTGTCGGAGGCCGGCCCCGCCACGATCCGCCGCGCGCACGCCGTGCACCCGGTGACCGCGGTCCAGTCCGAATACTCGCTGTGGACCCGCGACCCGGAGGCCGGGATCCTGCCCGTCCTGCGCGAACTGGGTATCGGCTTCGTGCCCTACTCCCCGCTCGGCCGCGGCTTCCTGACCGGCGGCATTCGCTCCCTGAACGACCTCGACGCCGACGACTGGCGCCGCACCAACCACCGCTTCGCCGACGGCAACCTGGAACGCAACCTGCGCATCGTCGACGAGGTCCTGGCCGTGGCCGCCGAGATCGGTGCCACGCCCGCACAGGTCGCCTTGGCCTGGCTGCTCGCCCAGGGGGACGACATCGCGCCCATCCCCGGCACCAAGCGAGTCGCCCGCCTGGAGGAGAACGCCGCCGCCGACGCCATCGAACTCACGGCCGGCCACGTCGCCCGCCTGAACGACCTGCCCCCGGCCTCCGGCGAGCGCTACGACGCGGACAACATGGCCGCCATCGACCGCTGACCGAAGGGGCGAACCGTGGCTGTCGCCGGGTCCGCGATGTGAGCACGCCCTTCCCGGCCGCCAGAGCGGCTTAGGCTGCCGGACGTGACGACGCTCGACGATTCCGGGGCTGCCACCGCCCTGCCGTTGATCGACATCTCGCGGTTTCGCGGCCCCGCCGAGCCCGGGTTCGCGGTGGCGACCGGAACTTCACCCGCCACCGCGACACCGGAGCTGTTCGGGGCCGCGTCGAACGCTTTCGCCCGGGCGACCGTGCCGGCGGCCGGCGAGCTGTACCCCGCGGACCGGTGATGCCCGTCGGCCTGATCGTGCTCGGCGGCCTGCCGGGCACCGGAAAGACCACCGTGGCCCGGCCCCTGGCCCGGGCGCTGGGCGCGGCGTACCTGCGGATCGACACGATCGAACAGGCTTTGGTGGACTCCGGTGAGCTGGCCGCGCCGCCGCGGGCCGCGGGGTACGTCGCCGGCTACGCGCTGGCCCGCGACCAGCTCGTCAACGGAGTCGGCGTCGTGGCCGAGTGCGTGAATCCCCTGAAGCTCACCAGGGACGCGTGGCGGGCGGCCGGCGCCGGCTTTCCGGTGCTCGAGGTCGAGCTGGTCTGTGGTGACGTGACCGAGCACCGCGCCCGCGTCGAGGGCCGGGAGGCCGACGTCCCCGGCCTCCGGCTCCCGACGTGGCGAGACGTCGTGGCGCGGGAGTACGAAGCCTGGGATCGCGAGCACCTCACCATCGACACGACGTCAGCCGGCGTGACCACCAGCGTGGACCGGATCCTCGCCGCGGTGAGTCGTCACGTTCCCGGGGCGATCAGCTCACCTCGTTGAGTTTCCCGGTGGCGAAGACGAACCCGCGCACGGAGTCCTTCTTGGGGACGAACGGGCTGTTCTTGATCCGGGCGATCGACTGGCGGACGTCTTCGTCGAGGTCGGAGAAGGCTTCGGCGGCCCAGGCGGGCTTGACGCCGACGTCCTGCTGGATGGACTTCTTGAAGTCGTCGTCGGTGAAGGTGAGCAGGCCGCAGTCGGTCTTCGGTGACGACGCCGCCGGCGTTGCGGATGACGTGCGCTTCGCCTTCTTGCAGGCCGAGCACGCCGTAGACGTTGATGCGGGCGTCCATGCAGGCGAGCACGGCGACGTGCTTGGCGGGCGGCAGCGGCAGCGGTCCGGTGAAGCGCGCGGCGTACTCGGCGTTGTTGGCGAGCAGCTCGTCGGTGACCGACATGAGCGATCCCTTCTTCGGCGGAATGGTGCGCGCCGAGTCGATCGCTGCATGCAGGTATGCGCAATTCTGCCCATGAGCTGGACGGTTTCTGCTCCGATCGGGCGACCGCGGCAATCCGGCCGGTCCACGGCGCCGAACGACCGCCCTCGCCTTTTCGATGACGTCGGGCCCGGCGAACCGGTTGACTCGAGTGAATCACGACTATCCGTGGGTCCGGCGTCGACTCGAAGCAACACCGTCCGGCCGCGGCGGTCACCCTGGACGATGTCCGCGCGGCAGCGTGGTGACCACAGTCAGAAGCGCAACGACCAAACCGGCGGTGGGGGCGATGGTCGCACCCAGAACGGCGCGGAACACGATCGAACCGGGCGATACCAGCACCACCAGCAAACTCAGCGCGGCCACGACCGCCCACACCGCGACAACCCGGCCTGTCTGTTTACGGGCGACCAGCACCGCGCCCGCCAGCATCGTTGCCACCAGCATGATTCCGGACCAACCCAAACCCGCCATCGTCCACGCGGGTACCGTGAACTGGTCCTCGTGCAGCAGGTGGAACACGTGCAGCAGGTGGAACACCCATGGTCCCGCGACGTAGGCCACCGCGCTCACGACCAAGCCGACGATCACCGTCGCGCCTGCTCCGGCAGCCGCGATCCGGTTGAGCCGCCGTCCTCCGTCCGGCTGGTGCAGTATCCGGACGACCGTCGGCACCGCCAACGTCTGGATCGGCGAAAGCACGAGCAGCAAAGGGGACCTCAGGAGTGACACGGCCAGGAACAAACCGCCGAGCATCTCCTCGCTCCCAGGGGGTGCGGCGATCTTGACCACCGCCGGGTAGCCGGTCAGCACGCTGGCCGTCAACGCGGAACTGGCGATCAGACCCAGCATGCGCCGCCACAGCGCGCCCCACGGCTCGCCCGGGGTACTCGTCTCGACCATGCCTCGTGCCCGGAACACGAAGGGCAACCAAGCGCATGATCCGGCCGCGACAGCGACCGCCAACGAGGTCAGGCCGTTGATTCCGGCAACGGTGAATCCGGCGAACAACGCCAGCCGCACTCCGGCCTCGGCGAGCAGGATCGCCGAGTAACGGCCGTTCTGCGCGGCTCCGATGAACAGGCCTCGCAGAGCGTAGAGCGCGGGAAACGTCGCAACACCGACCCCGGCGATCAGCGCCAAATCCCAGTGCCGGCCGAACAGTTTCGCGTTCACTGTCGGCACTGCGAGCAAAGCGGTCACCGCGATCGCGACCAGGTGAGTCACCGCGACCGTCCTGGCCACGCTCAGGCCGGGCCGGGCTCCCCGCGTCGCAGCCGCAGCTGTTTGCCGCGACAACTCCTGCTCGACGGGCGACAGGGCGCTGCCCACGCCCATCAGCAAACCCCAGAAAGCCAAGAAAATCGCGTTGTCAGCCGAACCGAGGTACTTTCCTGCCCCGATGATCAGCACATAGCTCATTGCCGACGTCGCGACGACCGTCACGCCGAGCCCGCCGACCGTGCTCACGCTCGACCGGCGGCGGCCACCGGCCTTCAAGGCCGCTCTGTCGCTGTCCCTCGGGTCCGCACTCGCCATGTCGTCCAATCGGTCCTGCCGCACCGCAAACCCTTCGACGTTGTGTCCGGCCTACTGGGAAAGTTGATTGAAATCCACTGTGCTGAGTGGACGACCGCGTCGTCGACAGTCGTTGACGTTCTGATCCGTCACGGAGAAACAGTGGCAAATTCGTCGTTCAGCCGAGTCGGTGGCCGCGACTGAGCTCCAGGGGCCGTGCGTCCCTCGTAAATGACGGGCTGAGCGGTCCGGGGGAGCTGTGGCCTGTCTGTGATCGCGGCTCCCCACCAGCTCGTCAGTCCGTCGCCGACAACGGCCCGGTCAACCCATTGCGGTAAGCGAATATGACCATCTCGCTACGGCTGGACACGTCGAGTTTTCGCATCGCACGGTGAAGGTGGGTCTTCACCGTCGACTCGCTCACAACCAAGATCTGAGCGATGTCGGCGTTGCTTCGTCCCGCGGCGACCAGCCGCACCACTTGAGTTTCGCGAGGCGTCAATCTCGTCAACGCCGGTGCGGGATCGCCGACAGGCAGCACGCCGCAGCGATGTGCGGCCACCAATCGCCGAACCGCCCACTGCGGCAGCCGCAGTTTTCCGCCGGCGACCTGGATGATGCCCTCGATCAACTCGCCGACCTCGACATCCTTCGACACGGAACCCGCTGCGCCTGCGCACACCGCGTCCAGGACCAGGTCCTCGTCCCCGGGTGTGGAGGTCACCATGATCCGCGGGCTGTTCCTTCGGCTTCTGGCGAACACCTGGTCAATCAGGAGGATGCCGTGTCGACGCAGCAGCGCCGCGTCCAGCAGCACGACCTGCGCTTCTCTTCCGCGCACCACGGTCATCAGGCTGAGGGCGTCGTCGGCTTCCCCGGCCAGTCGACAACGCCGAGATTTCGCCAGGACGGTGCAAAATCCCGCTCGGGTGAGCTCTCGACTCTCCGCGACGACGACGGCAATCAAAAGTATTCCATTCTCAAAGAAATGATGCAGACTTCACGATATTTCGCCTGCGTCTGTACCTCTGCTGTGTCCCCAGTGACCCGCGGAGATTATCCAATCAAGATCATCGCTGTCGTCATCCGAAAGGAGCGACACGGCCGACTGTGGTCGAGGCCACTGAAGTTTCGATAGCCGTATCTGCGCAGGGAAGCAAGGCCCTCTTCGCTGGTGCTGGTGAGCCTCGTCCGTCAGGGGCGGCGGGCCGCGGCGAGCAGGGCGAGTGCTGCCTCGCAGGCGTCTTCGCCCACGCCATGGGGGCCGTGGTGGTCGGCCACGACGGTGGCGCCCTCGACGAGGATGAGCAGTTGCCGTGCGAGCCGGTGCGGGTGGGCGGCTCCGGCTCGGCCGGCGATCTCGGTGAGCAGTTCGAGGTAGCGGCCGAGGTGGCGTGCGGTGATGGCCCGCACGGTGCCGGTGTGGTGCTGGGCGGCGGCGTTGAGCAGTGCGCAGCCGCGGAAGGCCGGCTCGCCGTACCACCCCTGCAGGGCGTCGAACAGGGCGGTGAGCTGGTCGGCGGGATCGTCGCCGGCGGCCGTGACGGCGCCGGTCAGCCAGCTCATGACCCGGTCGCTTCGTGCTTCGAGCACCGCTTGGACGAGGCCGTCCTTGGTGTCGAAGTGCCGGTAGAGCGTCTCTTTGGACACGCCGAGGCGGGCGCAGAGTTCGGTCACGCCGATGCCGTCGAGTCCGCGTTCGTACAGCAGGCCGGTGGCCGCGTGCAGGATCGTGGCGCGAGTGCGGTCCGGGTCGATGGTCGAGCCTTTGGCAACGGGCACAAGACGATGGTACCGATCGGTTCGATCGGTGTGCTAGCGTCCAGATCGTACCGATCGGTTCGATCTGCGGGGGTGGGCGTGACAGCGACTCGGGAGGCGGCGCGGCTGGCGCTCGGGACCGCCTCCGCGCTGGGGCTCGGGCGTTTCGCCTACGGCCTGCTCGTCCCGGCCATGCGGGAGGACCTGCGGTGGACGCTGGCCGAGGCGGGGGCGATCAGCACCGTGAACGGGCTGGGTTACCTGGCCGGCGCCGTGGTGACGGCGGCCGTGGTGCGCCGGTGGGGTACCGCGGCGGCGTTCCGCTGGGGCATGGTCGTCACCGCGCTGGCACTGGCCGGCACGGCGGCGAGTGACGTCTTCGGGGTGCTGCTGGCGGTCCGCGCTGTGGCCGGCGCGAGCGGGGCGGTGGTGTTCATCGCGGGGGGTGTCATCGCGGCCCGGGCTTCCGCGCGTGCCGGCTCCAGCGCACCCATCACGGTGTACTTCGCGGGCACGGGCCTGGGGATCGTCCTGAGTGGCGTCATCGTTCCAGGACTGGCGGAACGCTGGCAGGTGGCGTGGATCGGTCTGGGTGTCGCAGCCGGGGTGGCGGCCCTGATCTGCTGGAGGGTGGCGGGAACCGGCGAGGAGCCGCGGCCGGCCGGCGAGGTCGGCCGGGCGCGGGTGCGCCCGCTGTGGCGGATCGCCGTGGCCTACTTCCTGTTCTCGGCCGGCTACATCGCCTACATCACCTTCCTGTCCGTGTACCTGGCCGACCGGCACGCATCGGTCGTGGAGGTGGTGCTCACGTGGACGGCGCTGGGCGCCGCCGTCGTGGCGTCACCCGCCCTGTGGAGCCGCCCGATCACACGATGGCGCGGCACGCGTGCTCTGGCTCTCGTGCTCGGCGTGCTGGCCGGCGGCGCGGCGCTGGCGCTGGTGTCACCCTCACCTGCCGTGACGATCGCCTCCGTGGTCGCCTACGGAGCGACCTTCATGGCGGTCCCCGCCGCCGTCACCGCGCGCATCCGGACCGTCGTGCCACCCGACGGCTGGACCGCCACCCTCGCCGCGTTCACCACGCTGTTCGCCGCGGGACAGACCGTGGGCCCGTGGCTGGCCGGCCTCCTCGCCGATCACACCGGGGTGGCCGCGCCCCTGGCCTGGACCGCCGTCCTGTGCGCCGTGGCGGCACTGCTGGCGGCGGCCCCGAAACCCGACACCGAGATCCGCTGAATCCCCCGACGACCACCCGGAGCACGATCATGGCCACTTTCGTCCTCGTTCCCGGCATGTGCCACGGCGGCTGGTGTTTCGCCGACCTGACCGGGCAACTCCGCGGACACGGGCACCTCGTCCATCCGCTGACGCTGACCGGGCTCAGCGAACGCAGCCACCTCCTGCCCGGCGGAGTCAACCTCGACACGCACATCGAAGACGTGACCGCGCTGCTGGCGGCCGAGGACATCCACGACGCCGTGCTGGTCGGCCACAGCTACGGCGGAATGGTGATCACCGGGGCCGCCGACCGCGTGCCCGAGCGCGTGGACCGCCTGGTCTACCTCGACGCCGTCGTGCCCGAGCACGGCGATTCCTGCTGGGCACTGGTCTCCGACCAGGAACGCCGGTGGTACCTCGACGTCGTGGACACCGGGTACGCCGTGCGCCCGCTGCCGTTCTTCGACCCGCGGGCCACCCCGCACCCACTCGCCTCACTGCTCCAGCCGCTCCGCCTGTCCGGCGGCCCGACCCGGTTCCGGCGCCGGGACTACGTCTACGCCGCCGGCTGGGACGGCGAATCGCCCTTCACCCCCATCTACCAGCGCCTGCGTGCGGATCCCTCGTGGACCACCCACGCTCTCGACGGCGGGCACAACCTCATGCGGGACGTGCCCGGCGAACTGCTGAAGATCCTGCTCGACACCGCCCGGCCGATTGAGCAGGTCGACCGGTCCTGACCACCTTCACTTCAGCTTCGACGCCAGCACATCCAGCTGCGCGATGTCGGGTGGCTTCGCGAACAGCTCGCCGGCCCGCGCCCCGAGCGCTTGGCCGACCTTGCCCTGCAGATGGGCCGTGCGGCCGGCGTCGTCGGGGAAGAAGTCCACGATCGCGTAAGTCGTCGGTCCGAGCTTGACGGCGAACCAGGGGTAGGTGGCCGGCTCCTCCTCGACCAGCGAGCGACCGGTGTTGAGGAACTCCTCGACGTCGGCCTCTTTGCCCGGCTGGGCCTCCAGCGTCACCAGCAGTCCCACCGTGACGGACATGTCTGCCTCCTGCGGTTCGTTCGATCTCTCCGGAGGTCAGCATCGGGCGGTGCGGGCGCGCGGCGCATCAGCCCGCCGGGCCCGATATCGAGCGTGGTTGTCGACCCGCCGGGCCGGGCCTGCCGAGTACTCGACGTTCGGCCCGGGAGGCGGAGGCGCGCGGGCTCGGAGTGGGATACTCGAACCCATGCCACCGCCAGAACCCGGCCCGCACCGCGTCGTCGCGCTGGTGCTGCCCGGGGTGGTCACCTTCGACCTCGCCATCGCCGCGCAGGCGTTCGGGCACCAGGAGCAGGCGGACCTCTACCGGTTCGACGTCTGCATCCCGGAGCCGGGACGGGTGGCGACCCAGTCGCCGTTCGCGATCGATGTCGAATGTGGACTGGAGGCGCTGGAGCAGGCGGACACGATCGTCGTGCCGGGGTTCCGGCCGCTCGCGGATCCGCCGCCGCACGTGCTCGACGCGCTGCGGGCGGCGTACGCCCGTGGCGCGCGGATCGCCTCGGTGTGCATCGGGGCTTTCGCCTTGGCGGCCACGGGTTTGCTCGACGGGCACGTCGCGACGACGCACTGGCGGGAGGCGGGCGAATTCCGGCGCCGGTTCCCCGCGATCCGGCTCAACCCCGGCGTCCTCTACGTCGACAACGGCCGGCTGCTGACCAGCGCCGGCCTCTCCGCCGGGATCGACCTGTGCCTGCACATGATCCGGCAGGACCACGGCGCGGCGGCCGCCTCCCGGGTCGCCCGGTACATGGTCGTCGCGGCGCACCGGCCCGGCGGGCAAGCGCAGTTCGCGAGCCAGGTCAGCGAAGACGACGGCCTGTCCGCGACGTTCGGCTGGATGGTCGGCGAAATGCACCGGCCGCTGACCGTCGCCCAGATGGCCCGGCACGCCGGGATGCCGGAACGCAGTTTCGCCCGCAAGTTCCGCGCCCGCACGGACATGACCCCGATGCGCTGGCTCGCCACCCAGCGGCTGCTGGAAGCGCAGCGGCTGCTCGAGTCGACCCCGCTGCCGGTCGAGGACATCGCGGAACGCACCGGGCTGGGCACCGCGGCCAACTTGCGCCTGCACATGGCCCGCCAGCTCGGGACGACGCCGACCGCCTACCGGAAGTCCCGCGCGTCGTAGTGGCCGAAGCCTTTCGCCAACTGGCTGTCCTGCCCCTGGTCCGATCCCCGCCCCGTCAGCAGTCTTGAGGCATGAGCACCTTCGAGGAACTGCTGGACAACAACGCCCGTTTCGCCGAAACCGACGCCAAGGCCAAGGTTCCGGACATCCCGTTCATCCCGAACAAGCAGGTCTACGTCCTCACCTGCATCGACCCCCGGGTCGACCCGGCGGCCACGATGGGCCTCGAACTCGGGGACGCGATCGTCGCCCGCACGGTCGGCGGCCGCGCGAACCAGTCCTTTCTGGACGATCTGGCGTGGATCAGCTACCTGCACGAGACGAAGACCCCGGACGCGGACTGGTTCGAGATCGCGGTCGTCCACCACACGGACTGCGGTTCGGCGTTGATGGCCGATCCGGAACTGCGCAAGGGGTTCGTGGAACTGGGCTTCGACGACGCGGAAATCCGGCGGACCGCGGTCGTCGAGCCGTCGGACACCGTCCCGGCCGACGTGCAGGCGATCCTCGACGCACCGGCCGTGTCGGGGCGCATCAAGGTGTCCGGCTACCGCTACGACGTGAAGACCGGCCGCCTCGAGCAGCTTGTCGCGCCGCGGTCGCGGGACGATCGATAGGTCCCCGCCACCGTCCACTGAGGATCGGCGCGACTGGTCACCGCGCGGCGGTTCGCAAGTAAGCCGATCGGTACTGGCTCGGCGTCAGGCCGGTGCTGCGCCGGATCAGCCGCCGGAGGTTCGAGGCGGTGCCCAGCCCGCTGCGGGCCGCCACGTGGTCGAGGCCGCCGGAGCCGGTTTCCAGCAGCCGCCGGGCCAGTTCGGCCCGCTCGAGGTTCAGCCACGCCAGCGGGGTCGTGCCGAGCTCGGTGCGGAACCGGCGGTGGAAGGTGGTCACGCTCTGGCAGGCGTGGGCGGCGAGGTCGTTGACGGTGAGCGGGGTGTCCAGCCGCTCCCGGGCCCACGCCAGGGTGTCGCTCAGCGACTGCTGACGCGCTTCGGGCACCGGTTTCTCGACGAACTGCTTCTGCCCGCCTTCGCGGTAGGTCGAGAAGATGAGCCGCCGGCTGACCGCGTTGGCGATCTCGGCGCCGTGGTCGGCGCGGACGAGGTGCGGGGCCAGGTCCAGGGCGGCCGCGCTGCCCGCCGAGGTGAGGACCGAGCCGTCGTCGACGTAGAGCAGGTCCTCCCGCAGGTCCACGGTGGGGAAGCGGCGGCGGAACTCGTCGGCGATCACCTGCAGTGTGTAGAGCTCCCGCCCGATCTCCGGACGGCGCCGCGCCCCGAACACCTCGCACACGCAGGCGAACTCGAAGGGGTTCGATCCCTCGTCGAGGAGCAGGCCGACCGGAACCGGCTGGTAGGAATCGCGCGACATCCGCCATTTCTACCACTGTTTTCGCGACGGCTCCGGCGGCACGATCGGGACACCACGACAAGGAGGGTGCTCATGACGGCCATCGATCTCGCGCACGAAGCGGCCGGGCTCACGGAGTTCTGGTCGCAGCGGGTCCTCGCCGAAGCCAACGGCAACCTGTTCAAGGTCGCGAAGGGCATCGGCTCGACCACCTGGCACCAGCACGACGACCAGGACGAGACGTTCCTGCTGCTCAGCGGCCGGTTGCGGATCCAGCTCCGCACCGGCGACGTCGAGCTGCGCCCGGGCGACCTCTACGTGATCCCGCGCGGGACGGAGCACTGCCCGGTGGCGGAGGAAGAGGCCCGTTTCCTGCTGATCGGGCCCGCGGTCACCTCGACCGCCGCCGGGGGCAAGCCGGCGTGGAGCTTCGACGGCGGCACCGAGCCCAGCTGACCGGCCGTTCCGCCGCTACTGCGGCGATCCGCCCTGCTCGGCGACCCAGCGCGCGAGCGCCGCCAGGGTGGTTTCGACGCTGCCCGCCATGTATTCGCGCAGAGCTTCCAGCTCGGCCAGGGACTTTCCCAGCACCGGGTCGAAGCGCAGCAGCCGCCAGGACTGGCGCACCAGGCTTCCCCTCCCTTCGGCACGGAAGTCCCACGCCCAGCGGACGATGCCGTCCTCGGTGCCGCCGACGACGAAGCTGAACGCGGACCCCGGATCGGCTCGCTCCACTTGGGACCGGGTGGTCCACTCCCGGTCTTCCCGGCGGTTGGCGCCGCTGAACCACGCGCCCGGCCACGGGCCGTCGCCGTCGTCGTAGGCGACGCCGCTCGCCGTCGGGCTCCACCGGCCGATGGCGGAGACGTCGCTGATCAGCTCGTAGACGCGGGCGGGGGCGGCGTCGACCCACGCGCTCCTGGTGAAGGCGAATCCGGTCACGTCGAGTTCCTCGATGGTGTTCACGAGGTCAGCTCACTCGCCCGAGCGCCCGGCAACCAGCCCCGCCGTTGCCTACCCCCAGCTGGGGCAGGCTGACGGCGGCGAGGCGATCGATACTGGAGCCATGACCGGAAAGACGCAGCTCGGGGCCTTCCTCCAGGCGCGGCGAGCCCAGGTGCGACCCGAAGACCTCGGGCTGCCGACCTACGGCGAACGCCGTCGCGTGCCGGGGCTGCGCCGGGAAGAGCTGGCCCTGCTGGCCGGGGTGAGTGCCTCCTACTACACCCGGCTGGAACAGGGACAGTCGCTCAGCGCGTCAGCCGAGGTCCTCGACGCGATCGCCGGGGCGCTGCGGCTGGACGACTCGGAGCGGCGGCACCTGCACGACCTGGCCCGCGCCGACCGGCGGCGTCCGCGGAACCGGCGTCCGGCGCCGGAGCGGGTGACCGAGGCGGCCGGTCAGCTGCTGGACGCCTTGGCGGGAGTGCCCGCGATCGTGCTCGGCCGGCGCACCGACGTGCTGGCCTGGAACCGGCTGGGGCACGCGCTGTTCGCCGGTCACCTCGACTTCGCGGCCCCGGCGCGGCCCGCCGAGCGTCCGAACATGGCCCGCCTGGTGTTCCTCGACAGCCACACCCGGGAGCTCTACGCCGACTGGACGGGCAAAGCCCGCGCGGTGGTCGGGAACCTGCGGCTGGTGGCGGGGGAGTACCCGGACGACGCGGTGCTGCACGCCCTGGTGGGCGAGCTCAGCGCCAAAAGCCCGGAGTTCGCCGGGATGTGGGCCGACCACCGGGTCAAGGCCTGCGCCGTCGCCCCGTACGAGATGCGGCACCCACTCGTCGGCACCCTCACCGTCCTGCAGCAGACCCTGAGCAGCGGGCCGGGTCCCGCCGTCGTCGTCGCCACGACGGAACCGGGCTCGCCGGCCCGCGCGGCGCTGATGCTGCTCTCCCAAGCGGTCGAGCGCGACACCGCCCCGGCGTCGACGCCGGTCTGACCCCACCACACCCCCGCGCGCCGGTGTGTCGCTGACGCGCGCCCGAAAAACGAGTGAAGGAACCACGTTGTCCAAAAAGCTGCCCTGGTACTCGGCGTCCGTACTGGTCGCCGCGAGCGTCGCGCTGACCGCCACGCCCGCGTCCGCCGTCACCGCCCCGCTGCACAACGCGCGGATCGCCGCCCACTTCGACCTGGCCGCGGGGCAAACGCCCGAGAACGTTGCCCTGACGCCCGGCGACGCTCTTGACGTCACGTTCGCGGCCGGGCGCCAGATCGCCGAAATCTCCCCGGCCGGGTCCGTCCGCGTGCTGGCCACCCTGCCCGCGCCCGCCGACGGGGGAGTCCACACCCCGGTGCTCGGGTTCCCGCTCACCGTCGGGATCACCCGCGCGGCCGACGGCACGCTGTACTTCCTCTACGCCACCGGCACTTCCGACCTCACCGGCGTGTGGCGGCTGCGGCCCGGCGGCCGGCCCCAGCGGATCGCCGCCCTGCCGGCCGAGGGGCTGCCCAACGGCCTGGCCCTCGACCAGGCCACCGGCACCCTGTACGTCACGGACTCGGTGCTCGGCACCCTCTGGCGGGTGCCCGCGGCCGGCGGCACCCCGGTCGCCTGGTCCACCGCGCCCGAACTGGCTTCCACCGGCTTCCTCGGCGCCAACGGCCTGAAGCTGCGCGGGGGCGCGGTGTGGGCCACGAACCTCGACCGGGGGACCGTGCTGCGCATCCCGATCCGGCGGGACGGCGGCGCCGGCGCGGTGCGGACGGTCGCCACCGGGCTGGAAGGCATCGACGACTTCGCGTTCACCGGCCGCGGGGACGAGCTGCTCGCCGCGCTCAACGGCCCCAGCGAAGTCGCGCTCGTCCGGTCCGACGGGAGCCACTCGATCGTGCTGACCGCGGCCGACGGCCTGCAGAGCCCCACTTCGGTGGCCGTGCGCGGCCGCACCGTCCACGTGTTCAGCGCCGCGTACGTCACCGGGCGGGACCCGAACCTCGTCGTCGCCGACCTCGGCTGCTGACCGAACCCCTTTCACCGCAAGGAGAACCGCCATGGACCAGATCGCACTGGGCGAGGTCACCGTCACCCGCGTCGAGGAGACGCACGGCCCGATCATGCCCACCGATCAGTTCTTCCCCGACGTGCCCGAGGAGGCCTGGCAGGAGCACCGCGAGTGGCTGGTGCCCGACCACCTCGGCGCGGACGACAAGATGGTGCACGTCGCCATGCAGTCGTGGGTGCTGCGCAGTGGCGGCCGGACCATCGTCGTGGACACCGGCGTCGGCAACGGCAAGGCCCGGCCCGCGGTGGCGGCGTGGGACCACCTCGACCTCGACTACCTCGGCGCCCTCGCCCGTGCCGGCGTCCGGCCGGCGGACGTCGACCTGGTGGTCAACACGCACCTGCACGTCGACCACGTCGGCTGGAACACCCGCTGGGACGGGGAAAACTGGGTGCCCACCTTCCCCAACGCCACCTACCTGATGCCCCAGGCGGACTTCGAGTTCTGGAATCCCGCGAACAATTCCGGGATCGCCGGCGGGGTCAACGAAAACGTCTTCGAGGACAGCGTGGTGCCGGTGCACGCCGCCGGTCAGGTGCGGCTGTGGGAAACCGGCCACGTCATCGACGCCAACCTGCGTTTGGAAGCCGCGCCCGGGCACACCCCCGGGTCGAGCGTGGTGAAGCTGGAGTCCGGCGGCGACCGGGCGCTGTTCGCGGGTGACCTCCTGCACACGCCGCTGCAGGTCACCCACGCCGAGCACAACAGCTGCTTCTGCGAGGACCCGGCGCAAGCACGGGCGACGCGCCGCCGGTTGCTGGGCTGGGCCGCCGATTCCGCCGCGCTGGTGCTACCCGCCCACTTCAGCGGTCACAGCGCGCTCGAGGTCGAACACCGCGGCAGCGGGTTCGGGATCAAGAACTGGGCCCCGTTCCCCCGGTACTGAGCCGGACAGGAGACGCAGGATGGCTCCGGCCGAATTCAGCACGGTCACCACCACCGGGGGACCGGTCCGCGGTCGCCGGCACGACCACGGCACCGTCCACTTCGGCGTGCCCTACGCCAAGGCACCCCTCGGGATCCGGCGGTTCGCCCCGCCGGATCCCCACCCGGGGTGGTCCGGGGTCCGCGACGGAACCCGGCCGGGCCCCACCGCGCCGCAGCCGGCCCGGGATTCCTTCGGGGTGCTGGACATGTCGCCGTACTTCGGCCCGGGGTGGCAGCGCGGCGACGACTACCTGACGGTGAACGTCTGGGCCCCGCCGGCGGACGGCTCGCCGCGCCCGGTTCTGGTGTTCGTCCACGGCGGCGGTTTCGTCGCCGGGTCCAACCGCGCACCGCTCTACGACGGCTCGGCGTTCGCCCGGGACGGCGTCGTGCTCGTGACGGTCAACTACCGGCTGGGCATCCCCGGTTTCCTCCACCTGCCGGACGCGCCGGACAACCGCGGCCTGCTCGACGTCGTCGCCGCTTTGCGGTGGGTGCGGGACAACATCGCCGGGTTCGGCGGCGACCCGGGCACCGTCACGCTCTCGGGGCAGTCGGCCGGCGCCATCCTCGTCGGTGGCGTCCTCGCCGAGCCGGCCGCGGCCGGCCTCTTCCACCGGGCGATCATCCAGAGCGGCAGCGGCACCGCCGCTTTCGCGCCCGAGCAGGCGGCCATGGTCACCGGGCGGGTGGGCCGGCACTTCGGTGTCGCGCCCACCGCCGCGGCGCTGGCCGACGTCCCGGAGGACCGGCTGGTCGCCGTGCTGGCCGACCTGGCGGGACTGGATCTGCGGACGTCCACCCACCACCACCCGCTGGGCGGCATCACGGCGTTCAGCCTGGTGAGCGAACGCCAGCCGGCCGAGGCTGCCGGTGACAGCGCCGTCGACCTGCTGATCGGCGACAACCGCGACGAGGGCCGCCTTTACCTCGCGCCCGCGGGCAAGCTGGCGGGCAGCACCGACCTCGACGTCCGCGAGACGGCGGCGCTCTTCCACCGCGACCCCGACGACGCCGTGCGCGGCTACCGGAGCCGCTACCCGCACGCCGGACCGGCCGAACTGCGGACGCTGGTGCTCAGTGACGGCCTGTTCCGGACCGGCACACACGCCTTGGCCACGGCACACACGTCGGGCACGACCTACCGCTACGAGTTCGGCTGGCGGTCGAACGCGGTCGACGGGCAGCTGGGCGCCAGTCACGTGATGGAGCTGCCGTTCGTCTTCGACAACCTTGCGTTGCCCTCGTTGCGTGGGCCGCGGAAGCTGCTGGGCACCGGCGAGCCGCCGGCGGCGCTCGCCACCCGGATGCACCGCTCGTGGGTCGCGTTCGCCGGGGCGGGTGATCCTGGGTGGGCGGAGTACTCGCGCGGCGGGCACGTCGAAGAGCTGGCGTAGCGCTCAGTCCTGGTCCCGTGCGGCCAGCCGGGCGTTGACCTTGGCGCTGATGGCCGCGAGCGCGTCGAGTTCCTGCGGGGTGAGGTGGTCGATGACCATCTCGCGGATGTCCGAGACGTGCTGGGGGGCCGCGGCTTCGATCAGCTTCGTGCCCTCGGCGGTGCTGGCGATCACCGAGCCGCGCTGGTCGGTGTCGCAGGGTTCCCGGCGCACCAGGCCGCGTTTTTCCATCCGCGTCAGGTGCTGGGACAGGCGGCTCTTTTCCCAGTGCAGCAACCGGCCGAGCTCGTAGGACCGCAGCGGTTCCGCCGCCTCCGACAGGTGCGCGAGCACCTGGTAGTCCGCATTGGACAGACCGCACCGGTGCCGCAGCTGGCGGTCGACGAACTCCGTGAGGCCCTCCTGCATCGCCATCAGGCTCCGCCAGGCTTGTTGTTCCCGCTCGTCCAGCCACCGCACCCGCGTCATGGTCGGAGTTCGGGATGATCGGAGCCGGGACGCTGTCCCAGGCCATCGCGAGCCACCCGCTGAAGGCGGGCCACGAAGTGGTCTTCAGCAACAGCCGCGGACCGGAAACCTTGACCGGGCTGGTCTCCCGGCTCGGCCCGGGAGCGTCCGCCGGCACCATCGCCGAAGCGGGTGAAGCCGATTTCGTCGTCCTGGCCGTGACTTGGCGCCGCGTACGCGAAGCGGTGAAAGCGCTTCCCGCGCGGCCGGGCCGGATCCTCATCGACGCGACCAACCAGTGGGCGGACCCGCCTCCCGCCGCCGTCCTCGACAGCTTGGACGTCGGCGGCAGCGAGTTCGTCGCCTCGCTCCTGCCGGACGCCCACGTGATCAAGGCGTTCGACAACCTCTACGGGCCGGTCATCGCGGCCGACCCGGTCACCCCGGCGGGCCGCCGCATCCTCTTCCACGCCGGGGACGACGCGGACGCCAAGGCTCGCTTCCGCACCGTGGTCGAGGAATTCGGCTACGCGCCGGTGGATCTCGGGCAGCTGCCGATGGGCCGCCTCATGCAGGTCGACGGCCCCCTGACCGGGCTGCACGCCATCCGGGAGGACATCGCGCACCCGGTCGGTATGCCCGACCGCACCTGAAGTGGGCGCCCACCGCCGCGGCGCGTGCTGTTCGTCCGCCCGCGAACCCCGCGAAGCGGGAGGACACCGCGACCTTCAACGCCACCCTGCAAGCCGGGTCTGACGTGCCGGGCACCGTGCTGCTCACCGACCGGGCCTCGTCGAACCGGCCCCGGCGGAGCGGTGTTCAGCGTGGCGACCCAGGCGGGCTTCCGCCGCCGAGGTCGGCTCCGGACCCGACACCCTGTTGGTCGGGCACGAGCGCGGCCTGCCGATCGGGCCCGTCGTCGTACTGGTGCTCGACCGCGGCGGTGAGGAGGTCCAGTTGCCGGTCGAGCGGGGGATGCCGGTCCGGTGGCGCGACGGCCTTGAGGTCGTGCAGCGCGGCGAAGAGCCGGCGTGGGATCTGCGGTGAGGCGGGGCCGGCGAGCCGGAGCTCGTCGAAGGCGAGCCGCACGTAGCCGTCCCAGCCGAGGACGCGCTCGATGAGCCGGACGTCGCCGTCGGCGTCGTGGTGCCGTCCGGTCGGGAAGCGCCGGGTGGCGAGCTGGCGGAGGCCGTCGTGCAGGCGGTGGATGACCATGACGGTCGTGGTGGGGTCGGTGAACGGCTGGGCGATGCCGCGTTCGGCGATGTCGACGAGCTTGCGGAAGCCGTAGGCGGGATCGTCGCCGTGCGTGCGTTCGGCGGCCAGGACGACGAACCCGGCGAGCTGCGCGTGATCGAGCCGGGCAGCGTCCCCGCGAATCCGGAACAGCGGCGCATCGGCGGGCACGAAGTCACCCATCATGGGAACCAGTTCGAGCACACAATCGGGGTCGCGAGCGGCGGCGACCAGAGCGGGGCGGTCCAGGTCGACCACGATCCCGGATTCGGGGCAGACGACGACGTCGCGCGACGTGGGTGCGGGGTCGTCGGCGGCGTAGAGCCGGTCGATCTGCTCGTGGAGGTGGTCGCCGACCAGGTCGATCAGGCCGGCGGCGCGCAACGAGTTCCCGGAGTGGTGCATGTAGACGAACAGGGTGACGATGCTGGCCAGCATGAGCAGGTAGGCCACCAGGACCGTCAGGCCGGGCACGGTGCCGCCACCCTGGGTGTCCAGCTCGCGCAACGCCAGGATGGCGAAGGTGAAGGTCGAGGCGAACAGCCCGTAGGCGAATTGGCTGGCCCGGTCCTGCAGCAGGGCTCGCACGATCCGCGGCGAGAACTGGCCCATGGCGAGCTGCACGGCCACCGTGGTGATGGTCAGCACGAGCGTGGTCAGGGTGACCATGGCCGACGCGATCGTGCTGAGGATGGTGGACACCGAATCCGGCTTGCCGGTGATCCCGGCCGGGATCAGGCGGTCGCCGAAGGCCCGGTCGATCGCCACGGTGACCACGGACAGCGCGATCGCCGCGAGCACGCAGAGCAGGGGAACGATCCAGAGCTCGCCTCGCAGGCGGTGACGGGCGCGCAGTGACAGCATTGTCGACCTTCCTTTCGGTAAGCGAACAGGCCGGACTCGCTCTCGCCTAGGTGTCCGGGGTCATCCCGGAAGCTTCGATCGGATGGCCTACCCGTGCCGGGGTGACATAAACAACCCCGGTCAGGGCTGGAGCCAGCGGTCGAACCAGGCGCGGGTGCGACGCAGGACGTCGAGCTGGTGGTTGCGTTCCCGGATCGAGTGGCCCTCCCTGGGGTAGATCACGAATTCGTGCTCGGCGCCGAAATGGCGCAGCGCCCGGTGGAAGTACACGGCTTGGCCGAGCGGGACGTTGGTGTCCTCGGCGCCGTGCAGGATGAGCACCGGGGTGCGGATGCGGCCGGCGAACGAGATCGGGCTGACGGCGTCGTGCGGGTGTGGGCCGGTCCCCTCCCACCCGATGCTGCCGCTGAGCGCGCCGTCGAGCCGGCCGTGCTCCCCGGTCGCGGCGAGCATCCCCCAGTCGGTGATGCCCGCGTCGACCAGCGCGGCGCGGAACCGGTTCGTCTGCCCGATCGCCCAGGCGGCCATGAACCCGCCGTGGCTCCCCCCGGCGATGCCCAGCCGGTCGGGGTCGGCGATGCCCTCGGCGACGAGCAGGTCGATGCCGGCCACGATGTCGGTCCACTCCTCCCGGCCGACCCGGCCCGCGACGCTCGCCGCGAACTCGTGACCGTGGCCCTGGCCGCCGCGAGGGTTGGGCAGGAACACGGCGTATCCGGCGGTGGCCAGCCACTGTGCCCGTGCACCGGGGAACGAGAACAACTGGAGGCGATCGGCGTACCGGTCGTCGGGGCCGCCGTGCACGATCGTGACGAGGGGGAACGGGCCGTCCGAGGCGGATTTCCCGGCCGGCAGCACGAGCAGACCGTCCAGCTCGAGGCCGTCGGCGGCTCGATAGGCCAGCGGTCGCTGGGTACCGAACACGATGCCGTCCAGTTCGGGGCGGGTGTCCGTGATCTTCCGCAGCGGTCCGGCCGGTGACCCGATGTGAACGTTCGTGGGTTGGTACCGGCTACCCGTCAGTGCCGCGATCGTCGTGCCTTCCGGAGTGGTGGCGAGGGCGTCGAGGTGGCCGGGGTGCTGCGACAGTGGCGTGGGACCGTCGGGGTCGAGCCGGGCCAGTGTCGTGTCGAGGCCGTTGAGGAAGACCACCAGCGGGGCGGCGCCGGTCTGGCACAGTTCGGCGGGGCACATCGGCAAGCCGGCGGTGCGATTGCGGCGGACCCGGCTGCTCATGGCCAGGTCGAACACGGCGGTGCCGGCGTGGAGCACCGGCGGGGTGAGGGCGATGTACCCGAGGTGCCACCCGTCCTCGCCCGGCCACCACGCCAGGGATTGTGCGTCGACCTCGACCGGCCCGAGGTCTTCCGCGGTCCCCGTGGCGGGGTCGAACAGGTGCAGCCGGCCGGTGCGGGGGCCGTAGTCCTTGTCGGCGCCGGCCCGGGTGAGCACGGCGAGCGGACCGCCGTCGGGTCGTTGCCGCAGTTCCACGACGTGCCGGCCGTCGAACACGCTAGGGGTGCTGACGTGGCCGGTGCGCACGTCGAGCAGGCGCAGCCGGGCCCGGGGCTCGCGTTCGCCGACGACGATGGCGTCGTCACGGTCCTCGGCGCGCCGCAGGTCCTGCTCGGTGGGCTCGTCGTCGGCGAGCAGAGCGATCAGGTGGGGATCGGCGAGCGGCAGGTGGTCGATGATGCCGGCGCGCCAGCTGGTCACCGCGCTCACGACGCCGTCGGTGGGGGTGAACCGGTGCAGCTGCGGAGTGCCCCGCTCGGCGCGGTCGGACAGGAAGTACAGCGTGCGCGAGTCCGCGGACCAGCGGGGCCGGGACTCCGTCGCGGTGTCGGCGGTCACCCGGCTCCACACCTCGTCGCCGTCGATGTCGGCGAGCCAGAGTGCGGTGTCGAGGTGGTCACCGATTCGGCTGATGGGGGCGAGAACGTAGCAGAGCCGATGCCCGTCCGGGGCGAGCGCCGGTGTCTGCGGGACGCGACCCTCGACGACGAGTTCGGCGGTCAACCGTGTCATGTGATCAGTGTGCCAAGATCGGGTGATCACTGAGGTCCGATCGGCGGGACGGGTTCGCAGGGGGCGGCCTTGCGGGCATCGTCGCAAAGGATCGGCCGACGAGCCGCCCGACGACCTCGGCGTTCCGCGGCCGGAGCCACGACACCGGACGGCTGGCGGCCGACCAGGGAAATGCTGCTCGAGTACACGCTCCCGATCTCGGAGGAGGAGTTCCAGCGGCTCCGGCCTGGCGACGCGCCTGACCGACTACGCGCAGAACAGAGTGTCGAGCGTGGATATCTGCGGACTCCAGTCGGCGCTGCCGTATTTGACCACCAGATAGTGGACCCACTGCACGTGACCTCCGCAAATCGAGGACACCTGCGGGTTGCCGGAATAGATCGTCCGCTGTTCTCCGGCGGCGAGAGTCGGGAAGCCGACGTCATCGTGCTTGAGCGTTCCGGTGGTTTGCAGCCGGTAGTCCATGTCCCACGCCACGGTCCGCGCGGTCGTCGCCGTGTTGATCAAGCCCAGGTAGCCGAGAACATGGCAGCTGTTGCTGTCGCAGTTGTAGCGGAAACACACCTGGTAGCGGATCACTCCGTATCCGCTCGTGCCGGAACACTTCGGCGAGCTCGTGATTCCATCGGCGCGTGGAAAGATGTGCCGAGAAGCGCGGCCATGCCGAGTCAGAGAAAGTCGATGGACTCGTTCCGCCTGAACGCGAGGTTCAGGTTCGTCCGCTGCCTGTTGGCGAGGAACAGGTCCGAGGTGTTTTTGTAATCGACGTTGGTGAACACCCGGACGTTGCGGTCCGTCCGGTTCCACGCCGAGTCCGCGAGGCGCCAGACGCATTCGCCCTCGCCGACTCCGTCGCCGCGGAACTCGTAGCACGTCGGCTGGGTCGGACCGAGGTTGGGGATGTCGCCGACGGCGAAGTCCGACACCGATCCGCCGTCGTCCGCGCCCACCGGGTCCCAGTACAGGCAGAACTCCCCGTCGTCGCAGTGGCCGTCCCGTGCTGCGGTTGCGTGGGCCGTGCCGGCCAGGGGGATCGCCAACCCGACCGCGACGCCGACGATCGCCATCGTTCTGGCCGCACGTCTGCTTGCCGCGACAACGGCGGCCCTGCTGATCGATGACTGCATCCTGTGTCCTCCTTCGGGTGCGGCATCCGAGCCGCGTGGTGCCGTCCGCAGCACGCTCGGCGTGCCGGGGTGGGTTAGCTCAGGACTGGACCGCCACCCGGATGGTCGAACCGCTGCCGCCGCGTGGTGTGCGTTCGGCGCTTTACAGTCCTGGCCGGACGTCCTACCGTGCGCTCGCGCCAAATGCGGCCGGTCCGCGCCGACCACGGCTGAAGGAGGTCAGGTGTTCCGCAACCACAGACGCAGTACCCGCGCCACCGTCACGGTGTTCGCGGCGGCGGTCCTTCTCGCGGTTCCCGCGTTCACCGCCAGTAGCAGTGCCGATCCCGCCGTCACGCCCTGGCTCGACAGCCATCGGCCGGTGCCGGCGCGGGTGGAGGCGTTGCTTCGCGCGATGACGCTGCCCGAGAAGGTCGGCCAGATGGACCAGCAGTTGGTCACCACGCTGACCGACTCGAACGGCACGACGTGCGGCAACAACGGATTCAACCTGCCGAATCCCGAATGCATGCGAAAAATACTGGTCGACGCCCACGTCGGTTCGATTCTCGCGGGCGGCACCGAAAACCCGGTCGACACCACGGGCAAGGGCGGTGTGGGCAACACCGGTTACGACTGGGCCACCGAGTACAACACCATCCAGCAGTTCGCGATCAAGAACTCGCGCCTGCACCTGCCCGTCGTTTTCGGCATCGACGCGGTGCACGGCTTCGGCCACCCGTGGCAGGCGCCGCTGTTCCCGCAGTCCCTCGGCATGGGCGCCACCTGGGACCCCGCGCTCGCCCAGGCCGGGGGCAAGGCGACCGCGGACGCCCTGCGCGCCACCGGCTGGAACTGGAACTTCGCGCCGGTCCAGGACATCGCGCGCGACAACCGGTGGGGCCGCACCTACGAGACGTGGGCCGAGCAACCGGTCCTCTCGGCCGCGATGGGCGCCGCGAACATCAAGGGCATGCAGACGCCCGGCAAGCGCGGTGAGCTGAACGTCAGCGCGACCGTCAAGCACTTCGCCGGCTACTCGCAGTCGATCAACGGCCACGACCGGACCGAAGCGCTGCTCCCCATGAACTACCTCCAGACGACGATCCTGCCGCCGTACGCGGCCGGGATCGACGCGGGCGCCGGGACGGTGATGGTCAACTCCGGTTCGATCAACGGCGTTCCCGCCACCGCGTCGCGCTACCTGCTGACCGACATCCTGCGCGGCCAGCTGCGCTTCCAGGGCGTCGTGATCAGCGACTACCAGGACGTCACCGCGTTGCAGACCGCCTACCACATCGCGCCGGACCTGCCGGGGGCGATCGCCGCCGCCGTGAACGCGGGCGTCGACATGAGCATGCAGGTCTCCGACGCGGCCGGGTGGCAGGCCGCGATCCTGCAGGCCGTCGACACCGGCAAGATCTCGCGCGCGCGGATCGACCAGGCCGTGCGCCGCATCCTCACGCTGAAGTTCCAGCTCGGCCTGTTCGACCAGCCGTGCGTGGCCGACCCGGCGAAACCGTGCGTCGACCCGAACGCCGCCAACGCCGCCGTGACCGCGGGCCGCGACCAGACGCTGAAGGCCGCGCGGGAGTCGATCACCCTGCTGCGCAACGAAAACAACGCGCTGCCGTTGCCGTCCGGGGCGAAGGTCGTCGTGACCGGCCCGAGCGCGGACTCGATGACCAACCAGCTCGGCGGCTGGAGCGTGAGCTGGCAGGGCGTGGCCGGTGCCGGCCACGTGTGCTGCATGGGTCCCGAGAACCAGATCCCGCCGGGCACCACCGTGCTGGGCGGCATCCGGGCCGCGAACCCGGCCGCGGTCTACGCGCCGGACCAGGCCAGCGCCGTCGCGGCGGCGGCGGACACCAGCGCCTACGTGGCGGTGGTGGGGGAGAAGGCGTACGCGGAAGGGCTCGGCGACAACCCGGCTCCCGCCCTGCCGCCCGACCAGCAGGCGCTCATCTCGGCACTGCAGGCGACCGGGAAACCGGTGATCGTCGTGGTCGTCGCGGGCCGGCCGGTCGGGCTGGGCCCGGCGGGGAAGGCGAACGCGGTGCTGATGGCCTACCAGGGCAGCACGGAAGCCGGCACGGCGGTGGCGGACGTGCTGTTCGGCAAGGCGAACCCCGCGGGCAAGCTGCCGATCAGCTGGCCGTCCGACGCGCCCGCCGTCGGCGGTGACTTCGCCGGCACGGCCCCGTCCCCGCTCGGGGACCAGCCGAAGTTCTTCGACCAGCTGCCGAGCACCGCGTCCGGTCAGGGCAACGCCTACAACCCGCAGTTCCCGTTCGGGTACGGCTTGTCGTACACGACGTTCACCCACACGAACCTGGCGGTGACGCCGAAGGTCGCCCGCGACGGCACAGCCACCGCGACGTTCACCGTCACCAACACCGGAACCCGCGCCGGCACGGACATCGTGCCGGTGTACGTGGCCCAGCCGGTGAGCCCGGTGGTCGTCCCGCCGCAACGGCTGGTCGGCTTCGCGCGGGTGACGCTCGACCCGGGCCGGTCCCAGGTCGTGCGCGTCTCCTTCCCGGCGGCCACGCTGGCCGAAAGCGCGGCGGACATCAACGCGTCCGGTCCGCCCGTCGTGGTGCCGGGCGGTTATGTGCTGCAGCTGAACAAGAACAGCACGACGCCGTACGCGGTGGACGTGTCGGCACCGTTCTCGATCCAGTAGCACGGGCCGGCTGCGGGGCGGCGCCGGCGCCGCCCCGCAGCCGTTCGGGGGTATCGGTTCCGCTGGGCGAGGGACATACGGAATCCCGCCCCGGTCCCTAAAGTGGTCATTGCCGATCGCGGCGCGGCGATGATGGGCCGAAGGTGGTTCTCCACCATGATCGATGCACACCGGTTCGAAGGACAAGCGGCGGGAGCCGTGTTCGAGGCGTGGGAACGGTTCGTGCGGGGTGACGACCAGGTCCCCGGCGTCCGGCCCCTCGTGGCGATCTCGTGGCACCGCTGCCGGGAGCGGTACCGGGTCGACCCGCACCTGACGGAGGCGCCGGTGGCCGCCGCCGGGCTCGAGCACGCGCCGGAACACGACGTCGTCTTCGCCGAGCTCGGTTTTCGCGCGGCCTCGGTGGCGCACGAAATGGGCAGCCTGCACGGGGTCGTCAGCGTGACCGACGCCGCCGGGCGGATCCTGGGGGAGTGGGGCGACCAGGCCACGCTCGCGCGGGCCACCGACTTCAACCTGGTGCCCTGGTTCTGCTGGTCGGAGTGCGCGGCGGGGACGAACGGGATGGGGACGGCGCTCGAGGCGCACGGCCCGGTGCTGATCAGCGGTGCGGAGCACTGGTGCCAGGCGTTCCACAACTGGGTCAGCGCGGGCATCGCGGTGCGGGACGTGGTGACCGGGGAGCCGATCGGCGGGCTGAACCTCTCCTGCTGGCGCAGCCGGCTGCCGCCGTCCGCGGGCGGGTGGCTGGCGAACGCCGTCGCCAAGACCCAGCGCGCGCTGCGGAGGCGGGCCCGGGACAGCGGGGCCGAGCTGGTCGCGGCCTACACCCAGGCCGGCGCCCGCTCCGGCACGCCGCTGGCCGCGGTGGACACCGCCGGCAAGGCGGTGATCGCGGACGACAAGGCGAGCGTGCTCATGGGCGTGCCGGCGGCGACCCCGGCGATCGACGCCAGCCTGCGGTGGAACCCCGGGCTACCGGACCTGATCGGCGCCGCCCGGCACGCCACCGAGCAGGCGGCCCGCAACCCCGCCTGGGTCGGCTCGACGCGGATCTTCACCCACCTCGCCGACGAGCCGACCGCGATCAGCATCCGGCCCGTCTTCTCCTCCGCCCACCTGATCGGGCACCTGGTGTCGTTCGGGGTGGCCGAGGGCACGCCGCTGCCGCAGGCCGAAGAGCCGCACGCGCCGCCGCGCCGGCTGGTCGGGGTGCGCGACAACCGGATGGTGCTGCTGCCGCTGCCGGAAGTCGCCCTCGCGGAGTCGGAGGGCAACGACGTGTGGCTGTCCACCGCGCAAGGCCGCCTGCGAGCCGCGTCGCCGAGCCTGGACAAGCTCGACACCGAGCTGGCCGGGGCCGGCTTCCTGCGGGTGCACCGCCGGTACGTGGTCAACCTCAGCCGCGTCCGGGAGATCGAGCGCGGGCTCAAAGGCGAACTGCTGCTGATCATGGACGGCGGGCCGGCCGAGCTCGTGCCGGTCTCCCGGCGCAACGCCCCGGCCGTGCGCCGCGCGCTGAACATCTGAGCCGCGGAGGACTTTCGTGCGTGACCGCAACCGCGAATGGTGGCCGGACCGGCTCGACCTGACCGTGCTCCGCCGGGAGCCGGTGAGTCCCCTGGGCGAGGACTTCGACTACGCCGCCGCGTTCCGGACCCTCGACCTCGACGCGCTGGCGAAGGACGTCGACGCCGTGCTGACGACCTCGCAGGAGTGGTGGCCCGCCGATTTCGGCCACTACGGGCCGCTCGTGCTCCGGATGGTCTGGCACTGCGCGGGGACGTACCGGATCGCCGACGGCCGGGGCGGCCCGTCGGCGGGCATGCAGCGCTTCGCCCCGCAGAACAGCTGGCCGGACAACCGCAACCTCGACAAGGCGCGACGGCTGCTCTGGCCGGTGAAGGCGAAGTACGGCCGCAAGATCTCCTGGGCCGACCTGATGGTCTTCGCGGGCCACCGCGCCCTGGTGACGATGGGCTTCACGCCGTTCGGTTTCGCGGGCGGGCGCGAGGACACCTGGGAGCCCGACGACGTCGACTGGGGTCCCGAGGACACCTGGCTGGGGGACGAGCGCCACGGCGGCGTCCGGGAACTGGACCACCCCTTGGCCGCCGACCAGATGGGCCTCATCTACGTCAACCCGGAGGGCCCGAACACCGTCCCGGACCCGCTCACCTCGGCCAGGGACATCCGCGAAACGTTCCGCCGCATGGGGATGGACGACGAAGAGACCGTCGCGCTGATCGCCGGCGGGCACACGTTCGGCAAGACCCACGGCGCCGCCGACCCGGACGTCCACCTCGGTCCCGGTCCCGAGGGGGCCGCACTGGTGGAGCAGGGGCTGGGCTGGCGCAGCGGCTACCGGACCGGGAAGGGCGCGGACACCATCTCCAGCGGCCTGTCGGGCACGTGGACGCCGACCCCGACCCGGTGGGACAACAGCTTCCTCGAGACGCTGTTCGGCTACGAGTGGGACCTCGAGCTGAGCCCGGCCGGGCTGTGGCAGTGGATCCCGCGCGACGGCGGCGGTGCCGGGACCGTCCCCGACGCCCACGACCCCGCGAAGACCCACGCGCCCACGATCCTGACGACGGACCTCGCGCTGCGCGTGGACCCGGGTTACGAGCCGATCGCGCGGGACTTCCTGGCGCACCCGGACCGGCTCGCAAGCGCTTTCGCCAGGGCCTGGTTCAAGCTGACGCACCTCGACCTGGGTCCCCGCGAGCGGTACCTCGGGCCGTGGGTCCCGGCGGAGCGGCTGCGCTGGCAGGACCCGGTACCGGACGTGGACCACGAACTCGTCTCCCCGGGCGAAATCGCCGCCCTCAAAAGGGAAATCCTCGCTTCCGGATTGCCGGTCGGCCGGCTCGTCTCGACGGCGTGGGCGTCCGCCTCGACCTTCCGGGTCACCGACAAGCGCGGCGGCGCGAACGGCGCCCGGATCCGGCTGGAACCCCAGTGCCGCTGGGAGGTCAACGAACCCGGGCAGCTCAGGCGGGTGGTGCGGACGCTGGAGGAAGTGCGGGAAGCGTCCGGTAGCCGGATTTCGCTGGCCGACCTGATCGTGCTCGGCGGCGTCGCTGCGGTCGAACACGCGGCCGGAGTCGAAGTCCCGTTCACGCCGGGTCGCACGGACGCGACGCAGGAGTGGACCGACGCGTGCTTTTTCGCCGCGCTCGAACCGGTCACCGACGGATTCCGCAACTACCGGGGGAACGAGCGGCAGCTGGTCGAGCGCGCGAACCTGCTGGGCTTGAGCCCGCCGGAGATGACGGTGCTGCTGGGTGGTTTGCGCGTCCTGGGCGCGAACCACGGGCAGTCGCCGCTGGGTGTTTTCACGACCCGGCCGGGGAAACTGACCAACGACTTCTTCGTGCACCTGCTCGACCCCGGCGTGCGGTGGCGGGCGGCCGGGGAGTTCTTCGAGGGCGTCGACCGGGGCGAGGTCAGGTGGACCGGCAGCCGGGTCGACCTCGTCTTCGGCGCGAACGCCGAACTGCGCGCGCTCGCCGAGGTCTACGCGAGCGACGGCGAAAAGTTCGTGCGTGACTTCGTGGCCGCGTGGGACAAGGTCATGAACCTCGATCGCCAGTGGTGCGCGATCGGGTGTGAACGGTAGCCGGTCGCGGGTGAACGGCGCGGGGCCCGCTCGCCCGCCTCTCCCGGCGTAGCTTGATTTTCGGCCACGGAGATCCGGTGAGGAGGACGAAGGCCGATGACGAGCATCCAAGAGCGCACCGACCTGCTCAACAAGATCGGGCTGGACGCGCAGAACAAGGCGGCGCTGGGCGCCGTGCTGGGCACCGGGAACATCGGGCAGGCCACCGAAGGACGGGACGGCCGGCTGCACGCCACCATCCGCATCAACCCGGACGAGCTGACCTGGGATCCGTCCATTCTGGTCATGCCGCACGAAGGTGACCTCGAACTCGAGCTCATCAACGACGACCGGAACACGCACTGCGCGCTGCTGCCGAGCAACGGCGACCGGAAGTTCATCTGGCTGGTCAACCACTCCAAGGGCCGCGCGACGCTCAACCTCGACGGGCCGGGCTACTACTGGTTCAGCTCACCGACGGGCAACGACGAAGGCCGGGGGCTGACCGGCGCGATCGTCGTCCTCGGTGACGCGCCGCCGGAGGCCCGCCTCGACCGACCCCAGCAACCACGGCCGTAGTGAGGAGGAAGACATGCCTGTCGAGTACGTGGACGCGGGCGAGGCCATCGACCAGGGAAAGCTGAGCGGCAAGGTCGCGGGCGGCGAGGTCGCCCCGCCGGTGGTGGCCCGGCTCGGGTACGAGCGCATCCTCAACGCCCGCCGGGAACCCCACAACTGGCTCACCTACTACGGCGCCTACAACGGGCAGCGGTACAGCCCGCTGGACCAGATCAACACCGAGACCGTCAAGCGGCTCGTCCCCGCGTGGGTCTTCCAGGCCGGCACGACCGGCCTGATCGCGGGCGCGTCGACCTACTCCTTCGAAGCCGCCCCGATCGTCGTCGACGGGGTCATGTTCCTCTCCGGCTGGGACGGCTGGGTGTGGGCCCTCGACGCGAAGACGGGCACGGAGATCTGGCGGTACAAGCACGCTGTCCCCTTCGACGTCTCGCTGTGCTGCGGGAACGTCAACCGCGGGGTGGCGGTGGCCGCGGGCAAGGTGTTCTTCGTCGCGGCGAACGCGCGGCTGATCGCGCTCGACGCGACCACCGGCAAGCGGGTCTGGGTCAAGACCTACGGTGACGTGCGGGCCGGGGAAAGCGCCACGGTCGCCCCGCTGATCGTGAAGAACCTGGTCATCGTGGGCAGCTCGGGCGGCGAGTTCGGCGTGCGCGGCCACCTCGACGCGTTCGACCTCGAGACCGGCGACCACCAGTGGCGCCTCTACACGGTCCCGAAGCCAGGCGAACCCGGCTCGGAGACCTGGCCCGCCGACGGCGAAGCCTGGGCGCGGGGCGGCGCGAACTGCTGGCTCACCGGCACGTTCGACCCGGAGACGAACCTGCTCTACGTGGGCACCGGCAACCCGGCGCCCGACTTCGATGGTGAAGTCCGGGAAGGGGACAACCTCTACACCGACAGCATCGTCGCCGTCGACGTCGACAGCGGCCGGATCCGCTGGCACTACCAGTGCACCCCGCACGACCTGTGGGACTACGACAGCATCGCCGAATGCATCCTGTTCGAGCACGACGGGCGCAAGCTGCTCGGGCACTTCGACAAGAACGGCTACTTCTTCGTCCTCGACCGCACGAACGGCTCGCTGGTGCGGATCACCCCCTTCGTGGACCGCATCACCTGGGGCGCGATCACGCGCGACGGCAAGGTCACGGCCAAGGTGTACCCGGAGAAGGAAGGCGTCCCGGTCCACTTCTACCCGGGTCCGGCCGGCGCCAAGGAGTGGACGCACGCGTCCTACAGCCCGAAGACGGGGCTGTTCTATGTCCCGGTGCAGGACACCGGCGCCACGGCGACGCGGCGGCGCCGGGAGTTCCGCGAGGGCATCCCGTACTGGGGTGCGGGTGTCGCGGTCGACATCGAGGACATGGCCGGCTCGGTAAGCGCTTTCGACGCGAACGGCGAGGAGAAGTGGCGCTGGCGCAACGAGCTCCCGATGTGCGCGTCGACCCTCGCCACCGGCGGTGACCTGGTGTTCGCCGGTGAGCCCTCCGGTGAGTTCAACGCGCTGGACGCGCGCACCGGGAAGCTGTTGTGGCAGTTCCAGTGCGGCAGTGGCCACCACAGCAGCCCGACGACGTACGCGATCGACGGGCGGCAGTACATCGCCGTGCCGGTCGGCTGGGGCGGCTGGGCCGAGGGCTTCCTCCCCGGCATGCTCGGCGCGGGCCACGGCAGCGCGCTGCTCGTCTTCGCCCTGCCGGAAACGTCTTGACACCGCTGGGAAACCGGGCCGGAGGAGGTGAATCGATGGAGCCCCAACTCGCTGTGTGGGAGACGCCGGAGTTCGACGAGATCGCCGTCGCGCCCGAGGTGACGATGTACGTCGCCCAGCTCGACGACTGACACCGGGCCCGGTCGTGGGTGGGACCCACGTGTCCCACTCGCGACCGGGCGTGTCGGACGGGAGGTGCGGGATGTGGTTTCGGGTGCTGGGTTCGGCCGCGGGCGGCGGTTCCCCGCAGTGGAACTGCGGCTGCCTCGTGTGCACGGCGGTCCGGGCCGGGGCCGCGCCCGCGCGCACGCAGTCGTCGGTGGCGGTGAGCGCCGACCGGCGGCGGTGGTTCCTGCTCAACGCCTCACCGGACGTCCGCGCGCAGATCGAGGCGTTCCCCGCGCTCCATCCCCGCGAGGGGCGCGCGTCGCCGGTGGAAGCGGTGCTGCTCACCGACGCCGAGCTGGACCACACGCTCGGCCTGCTCCTGCTGCGCGAGGCCCGCGCGCTGGTGCTGTACGCGACCCCGGCGGTGCACAAGACGTTGTCCGACGGTTCGGGCGTGCTCCGCACCCTCGAACGCTACTGCCCGGTCGACTGGCGGGCGGTGGTCCCCGGCACCGCGATCGCGCTGGCGGACGGGCTTTCCTGCCGCGCGTTCGACGTGCCCACCACCAAACGGGACCGGTTCGGCTCCGGGACGGACCACGGCCGCGTCGTCGGCTACCGGCTGACCGGCGACGGCCGGACCCTGGTGTACCTGCCGGGCCTCCCGGCGCTGACGGCGGCCGTGTGCGCGGAGATCGAGGGCTGCGACTGCCTGCTGATCGACGGAACCTGCTGGCGCGACGACGAACTGGCCCGGCTCGGCCTCGCGGCCAAGACGTCCCGCGAGATGGGCCACCTGCCCCTCGACGGCCCGGACGGCACCCTCGCCCGGCTCCCGGCGCTGGACGTGCGGCGGGTGGTTTTCGTGCACCTGAACAACACCAACCCGATCCTGCTCCCCGGCTCGCCCGAGCGGCGCGCCGTGGCGGCGAGCGGCATGGAGGTGGCCATGGACGGCCTCGAGGCCGAGGTGTGACGGCCGTGACGACGACAGCCGGGACGACCTTCGCCGAGACGTTGCGCGCCCATTCGCGCCGGTACCACGACCAGCACCCGTTCCACGTGCGGATGAACGCCGGCCTGCTGAGCCCCGCGCAGCTGCGCGGCTGGGTGGCCAACCGCTTCTACTACCAGGAGAACATCCCCCGCAAGGACGCGGCGATCCTCGCCAACTGCCCCGACGTCGAGGTGCGCCGCCGCTGGATCCGCCGGATCACCGACCACGACGGCCGGCACGCCGGGGAGGGCGGGATCGAGGCGTGGCTGCGCCTCGGCGAGGCCGCCGGGCTGACCCGGGAAGAGATCCGGGACCACCGGCACCTGGTACCCGGGGTGCGGTTCGCGGTCGACGCCTACGTGAGCTTCGCCCGGACCCGCCCGTGGGTGGAGGCGGTCGCGTCGTCGCTCACCGAGCTGTTCGCACCCGGCCTGATGGCACAGCGGCTGGCGGCGTTCGAGCGGTGGTACCCGTGGATCGAGGCGGACGGCCTCGCCTACTTCCGCGCCCGCCTCGAGCAGGCTCCGCGCGACTGCGAGCACGCGCTCGAGGTGGTCACCGCGTACTGCCTGACCGCGGAGTCCCAGGCGGGCGCTGTCGACGCGCTGTCGTTCAAGTGCGACGTCCTGTGGAGCCTGATGGACGCCATCGACCGAGCGTACCCGGAGTGACCGTGCCCGAAGTGTCCACAGAGGATCGCCCACGGCTGGCCCGCCACGTCCGGCTGGGTTTCGACCGGGCGCGGCAGCGGCCCATCCTGCTGCTCCCCGAGACGGTCGTGGTGCTGAACGGCAGCGGCGCGGACATCCTCGGGCTGTGCGACGGGCGGCGCACGGTCGCCGACGTCGTGGCGGAGCTGGGTACGCGGTACGGGAGCGTTCCCGGCGACGAGGTGCGGGAGTTCCTGACCCGGCTCCTCGCCCGGCGCTGCGTGGAGCTCGCCGATGGATAGCCCCTTCGGCCTGCTGGCCGAGCTCACCTACCGCTGCCCGCTGGCCTGCGCGTACTGCTCGAACCCGCTGAACCTGGACGGCTACGCCGACGAGCTGGACACCGGCGAATGGCGGCGCGTCCTGGGCGAGGCCCGTGACCTGGGCGTGCTGCAGTGCCACCTGTCCGGCGGGGAACCGCTGCTGCGGCGCGATCTCGTCGAAATCGTCGCGGAGGCCCACGACCTCGGCCTGTACACCAACCTCGTGACCAGCGCGCTCGGGCTTTCGCGGCGCCGAGCCGAGCAGTTGCGCGCCGCCGGGCTGGACCACGTGCAGGTCAGCGTCCAGGCCGACGAACCCGTGCGGTCCGACCGGATCGCCGGTATCGCGTCCTTCCGGCGCAAGGTCGAGGCCATGCGCGTGGTCAAGGAGCTGGGCTGGCCGCTGACGGTGAACGTGGTGCTGCACCGGGAAAACATCGGCCGCGTCGCCGAACTGCTCGCGCTGGCCGAGGAGGCCGGCGCCGACCGGGTCGAGCTGGCCAACACCCAGTACTACGGCTGGGCCTGGCACAACCGTGCCGCGCTGCTGCCGTCACGGGCGCAGCTCGACGCCGCCGAAGCCGTCGTCCGGGCGGCCCGCGAACGGCTGCGGGACCGCATGGACGTCCGTTACGTCCTGCCCGACTACTACAGCCGCTACCCGAAGCCCTGCATGGGCGGGTGGGCGTCGCGGCAGCTGACCGTGACGCCGAACGGCGGCGTGCTGCCGTGCCCGGCCGCGCAGTCCCTGCCGCTGCCGAAGGCGAGCGTGCGGACGGACTCGCTGGCGCGGATCTGGGCCGGGGCGCCGGTGATGACGGCGTTCCGGGGGACGGACTGGCTGCCGGAGCCCTGCCACAGCTGCGAGCGGCGCGAGGTCGACTTCGGGGGCTGCCGCTGCCAGGCGTTCCAGCTCACCGGCGACGCCGCGCGCACCGATCCGGTCTGCCACCTCTCGCCCGACCACCACCTCGTCGAGCGCGCGATCGAGACCGCTAGTCCGGCTCGATGGGTGCCCCGCCGAAGAGCGCGAAGCTGAGGGCCCAGTAGGCGATGTAGAGGGCGAGCAGCAGGAACCCGTGCCACCGCTTCAGCCGCCGGGTCCAGAGGAAGCAGGTGGCGAGGGTGGTCATGGTGACGAGGACCGGAAGGTGCCAGGAGAGGACGTCGCCGTCGACGACGATGCCGCCGCCCGCGAGCAGGATGATGCCGAGCTTCGCGGTGAGGCCGAAGACGACGCTGCCGATGACGTTCCCGACGCCGAGTTCGGGCGCGCCTTTGCGGGTGGGTTCGACGGTGAGGAACACGTCTTCGAGGGTGAGCACGAGGGTGGCGATGGTGGCGCCGAAGAGGGCGCCCTGGAGCCGGAAGTCCGCTAGGATCCCGCGGGAGCCGTAGCCGGTGATCGCGGCGCCGGCGACGAGCCCGGCCAGCGCGGCGACGGCGAGCCCGAGCGCGGCCCAGCCGGGCATCGGGCGCGGTACCGGCGGCTTGGTGCTGTCCGAGGGCGCGCCGGCTTCGAGGATCTCCGCGTTGCGGAAGACGGGCGTGGTGCGCTTGAGTTCCCGGCTCATCACGTAACCGAGGAAAGCCGCGAAAAGCAGCACGAACACCACGCCGTCGAACGGGGTGAGGGCTTCGAACGCGACGAACGGGATCAGGATCAGGGGAGCGGCGGCGAAGAGGACGAGGTACGGGCGCGGGATGTCCACTCTCGTCGGCGAAATGATGGCGGCGAGCGCGAGCACGATGCCGATCATCGAGATCGCCGTGCCGAACACGGTGCCGAGCGCGACTTCGCCGAGGTCTTCGACGTTCAGCGCGATGCCGAGGGCGACGTCGTCGAATTCGATTCCGGTGAAGATGATCGCGAGCAGGAAAAGGGAGACGTGCAAGCCGGCCGCCGCGCCGACGAGGTACACGACGAGCTTTTCCGCGCTGAAGATCAGCAATGCGGCGCCGGCGACGAACACGATGATCGACATGGCACCGGCGTTCCTTTCGGAGAAGGCCCGGTACCCGATGATCGCAGGTCGGTGGCGGCGCGGGTACGCCCATTCGCCGCGCGTTGTCAGCCGGTTTCCTGCCGGGAGCCGAGTTTTCCGGCCGCGACGAGCTGGACGGTCACCAGGATCGACACGGCTTCCGCGGCGAGCAGGCCGATGAGGACGAGCACCTGGGTCAGGCCCGCTTCGATCGGGCCCGCGCCGCCGAGCAGGACGCCGACGTAGGCGCCGGGGAGCGTCACGAGGCCGACGGTGCGGGTCTGGTCGAGCGCCGGGATCAGCGCGTGCCCGGCCGAAGGACGGCAGATCTCCAGCGCGGCAGGGCGGGGCGTGAACCCGAGGGCGAGGGCGGCTTCGTACTCGCCGTGACGGGCCTCGAGCTCGTCGAGCGCCCGGCGCGCGGCTTGGGAGGTCGCGGTCATCGCACCCCCGATGACGATGCCGGCGATCGGCACGACGGCGATCGGCTTCGCCGGGACCACGCCGGCCCCGAGAACGAGCGCGAGCACGGGCGCAACCCCGCCCGCGATGGCCGCGGCGGTCCACGGCAGGTTCGCCCAGCCCCCGGCGCGCCGCGCGGACGTGATCGCGGCGATGGCGAACATGAGCAGCACGAACAGCCCGGTGAGCGGGATCGACCGCAGGACGGCGGTGATCACGAGCGAGACGAGCGCCAGCTGCGCAACCGCCCGGACGGCAGCGACCACCACGGCCCGGCCTTGGCCGAGTTCCCCCCACCGCACGACGGCGGCCCCGGCGGCGGTGAGGAGGACCAGCACGGCCACGAGGGCGGGCCCGAAGGTGATCGCGGCGTTGTTCACGGTGTCGATTCTGACCGCAGGGGCGCGGCGAAGATCCCGGCGTGCCGTTGCGACCGGGTGGTGGGCGTCATGACGGGACCTTCGCCGGTGACGCGGCCGCCGCTTCCCTGTGGGCACGGACGTGGCGGCCGGGCAGCTCCTGGCCGCCCGCCGCGGCGGCGGGAGACCCTGACGGCCGGGGCTTGGGTGCGCGAAGTCACCCTGCGAACCGGACCGCGGCTCGGCGCCCGGCATCGCGGGTCGGGACTGGGCGACCCGGTCGGCGGGTTGTGCTGAGTGCGGACGTGGTGGCCGGTGCCGGGCGGGTCAGTGGGGGCAGGGGCCGAAGTACAGGCACTCGATGGCTGCGCGGGGGTCAAGGGAAGCCGCGCGGGGTTCCAGGTCGTCGAGCAAGCTCGCGATGTGGTCGAGGTCGGCCTCGCCGGTGGGGGTGAAGGGGACGAACTGCTCCGCCGTGTCGTGGACCGGGCAGCCGTTCGCGTGGAGGTTGCCCGCCGCGACTACGGCGAAGGTCTCGTGGCCGCTGTCGTCGAAGGTGAAGTAGCTCTGGAGGCGGACCGGGGTCGTGGTCGCGACCTCGTTGATGTGGCGGCCGCCGAAGCTGGCGGGGTAGTGCCAGCCCGCGGTGGGGTCGTCGGCGAAGCGGTCGCGGCCCGGGTCGCGGCCGCCGGCCAGGTGCCAGCCGCGGGCGGTGAGGAAGCCGTGCACGCCTAGCTGGCGGGCGAACAGCGGGTCGGTCGTCATCGTGGGTCCCTCCCGAACGCGGCGATGTACCCACCCAGTGTCGTCCCCACCGGCCCGCCACGACCGGGTGACCACCCCCGGTTACACGATGCCCGCCTCGATCAGCTGCTCCCAGATGACGCTCTGGTCGACGACCTCGACGCCCAGTTTCTCCGCCTTGGTCAGCTTGCTGGCCCCGACGTCGGCGCCGGTGATGAGGAAGTCCGTGCTGGCCGAAACCGACGAAGCCGTTGTCGCGCCCGCCTTTTCGCACAGGCGCTGGAACGTCGGGCGGGCCACCTTCTCGCCCGAGCGCGGGTCGTTGATCGCGCCGCTCACCACGACCGTCTTGCCCGCCAGCGGCGCGCCGGCCGCGACGACCGGGGGCAGGTCCTCTTCGCGGACGTCCAGGGAGACGCCCGCTTTCCGCAGCCGTTCGAGTTCGGGGCGCAGCCGGGTGAGGTGCTCGATCAGGGAGGCCGCGACCTTCGGGCCGATGTCCTCCACCGCCACGAGCCCCTCCTCGCCCGCCTCGGCGACCGCTTCCAGTGACCCGAACCCGGCGCGGCACAGCCGGGCCGCCGTGCCCTCGGAAGCCATCGGGATCGCGAGCCCGATCAGCGCGCGGCGGAGGCCGACCGCGCGGCTCGCGTCGATCGACTCGATCATCCGCGTCGCCGAGACCTCGCCGACGCGGTCGAACTCCAGCAGTCTTTCCTTGGTCAGCCCGTAGAAGTCCGACGGGTGCTCCAGGATCCCCGCCTCCGCCAGGCGTTCGATCCACACCCCGCCGATGGCGTCGATGTCCGCCGCCGCCCGCGACGCCCAGTGGATCAGCCGGCGCACGGTCTGGGCGGGACAGGAGACGTTGGTGCAGAACAGTTCCCGGCTGTTGCCCTGCTCGGTCAGCGGCTGCCCGCACGACGGGCACGCGTCCGGCGGGACGATCTCCCGCTCGGCACCCGTGCGCTTCGAGGCGTCGAGCACGCCGGCGACGAACGGGATGACGTCCCCGGCGCGGCGCACCAGCACGGTGTCGCCGATCTTGATGCCGCGGGCGCGGATCACCTCCTGGTTCGCCAGCGTCGCGCGCGTGACCGTGGTGCCGCCCACGAACACCGGCTCGAGCCACGCCACCGGCGCGATCTTGCCGGTCTTGCCGACGTCCCAGACCACGTCGGCCAGCACGGTGGTCTTCTCCTCGGCGGCGAACTTGAACGCCAGCGCGCCGCGTGGCGAGCTCGACCGGGTGCCGGCGGCGGCGTACGCGTCGCGGTCGGCCAGCCGCAGCACGGCGCCGTCGAGGTCGTAGTCCAGCTCGTTGCGCTGCTCTTCGATGGTGCTGATCGCGGCCTGCGCGGCTTCGGCGCCGTCGCAGTGCCGCATGTCGGCCGCGGTGAACCCGAGCGCCGCCAGCGCGCGCCCGAGGTCGGTGGCCGCGCTGTCGGGGTCGGTGTGCAGGTCGAAGGCGAAGAACCGCAGCCGCCGCTCGGCGACCGTCGCGGGATCCTTGGCGCGCAGGGTGCCCGCGGCCGCGTTGCGCGGGTTGATCAGCGGCTTGTCCGGGTGCGCGGTGTTGTACGCGGCGAACGTCGAGCGCAGCATGACGGCCTCGCCGCGGACCTCGACCCGGCCCGGCGCGTTCACCCGGTCGGGGATGCCGTCGGTCAGCGCCCGCACCAGGACCGTGACGTCGTCACCCGTCGTGCCGTCGCCGCGGGTGACCGCGCGCGCCAGCTTGCCGTTCTCGTAGACGACGGCCAGCGAAAGGCCGTCCAGCTTCGGCATGACCACGACCGGCTGGCCGGGGAAGCGGTCGAAGAACGCCGCGACCTGCTCGGGCTTGGTCGCCTTTTCCAGCGACAGCATCGGGCGCGAGTGCCGGATCGGCGCGTGCAGCACCGCCGGCGCGCCCACCTGCTCGAGCGGGTTCACCTCGGGCGCGAGCTCCGGGTTCGCCTCGATCAGGCTCCGCAGCTCGTCCTCGACCGCGTCGTACTCCGCGTCCGCCACCAGCGGCGAACCCCGGTAGTAGGCGTCACGCAGCACCACGATGCGGTCGGCGAGTTCCTGGATGCGTTCCTGAGCGTTCACGGGAAGGACGTTACCGGGGGCCACCGACAAAAACTCCGAACCGTGCTGGAGGAGCTCCAGGCTTACGATGAAGATCATGCGATTCGCCATCAAGACTTCGCCGCAGAACACCGAATGGGCGGACATGCTCGCCGTGTGGCAGGCCGCCGACGAGATCGAGCTGTTCGAATCCGGCTGGACGTTCGACCACTTCTACCCGATCTTCTCCGACCCGACCGGGCCCTGCCTGGAGGGCTGGGTGACCCTGACCGCGCTCGCGCAGGCCACCAAACGGCTCCGGGTGGGCACGCTCGTCAGCGGCATCCACTACCGCCACCCCGCGCTGCTGGCGAACATGGCCGCGACGCTCGACATCGTCTCCGGCGGCCGGCTCGAGATCGGCATCGGCGCGGGCTGGAACGAAGAGGAGTCCGGCGCGTACGGCATGGAGCTCGGCACGGTCAAGGAGCGCAGCGACCGGTTCGAGGAGGCGTGCGAGGTCCTCGTCGGGCTGCTGACGCAGGAGACGACCACGTTCCAGGGGCAGCACTACCAGCTCACCGACGCCCGCTGCGAGCCGAAGGCCGTGCAGACGCCGCACCCGCCGATCTGCATCGGCGGCAGCGGCGAGAAGCGCACCCTGCGCACGACCGCGAAGTACGCCCAGCACTGGAACTTCGTCGGCGGGACGCCCGAAGAATTCGCCCACAAGCGTGACGTGCTGCACGCCCACTGCGCGGACATCGGGCGCGATCCCGCCGAGATCACGCTGTCCTCGCACGTCCGCCTCGGCCCCGACGGCGACTACGCGAAGGTCGCCGCCGAGGCCGAAGCGCTCGGCGAGGCCGGTCTGGACCTGGCGATCGTGTACCTGCCGCCGCCGCACACCCCGGCGGTGCTGGAGCCGCTGGCGAAGGCGCTCGAACCGCTGCGCTGAGCTTTCAGACGGTCAGGACGACCTTGCCCCGCAGGTGCCCGCGCTCGATCAGCCGGTGGGCGTCGGCGATGCGCTCGAACGGGAAGGTCTCCTGCACGTGGACGCGGAGCTTGCCCTGCTCGACGAGGCCGGCGAGGGCACGCAGGCCGACCGGGTCGGGGTCGACCGCGATGCCGCTGAAGCGCCGTCCGGCCGCTTCGAACGCGGCGGCGAGCTCCGCGTCCTCGTCGGCGACCGCCGTCACGAAGTGGCCACCGGGGCGGAGCACGCCGAGCGAGCGCGCCGCCGCGTCGCCGCCGAGGGTGTCGAGGACCAGATCGACGTCGTGCACCACCTCGGCGAAGTCGACCGCCGTGTAGTCGACGACTTCGTCGGCGCCGAGCTCTTCGACGAACTCCCGCTTGTCCGGGCCGGCGGTGGTGACGACGTACGCGCCGAGCGCTTTCGCGAGCTGGATCGCGACGTGGCCGACGCCGCCGCCACCGCCGTGGACCAGCACCCGGTCGCCCTCGGTCACGCCGCCGAGGTCGACCAGGCCCTGCCACGCCGTCAGGCCGGCGACCGGCAGCGCCGCCGCCTCGACGTGCGAGAGCGCCGCCGGTTTGCGCGTCAGGTGCAGGGCCGGCGCGGCCACGAACTCGGCGTACGCGCCGGCCGGCCGCGGGAACAGCGGCATCCCGAAGACCTCGTCGCCGGGCCGGAACCGCCACGTTCCCGGCGCCGCCTCGACTACGCCGCTGACGTCCCAGCCGAGGACGAACGGCGGCGGCCCGAGCAGCGGGAATTCGCCCGCGCGCAGGCGTGGTTCGAGGGGGTTGAGGCCGATCGCTTCGACGCGGACGAGGACTTCGGACGGCAGGACCCGCGGCTCGGGCGCGGCCACGACGGTGAGGACCTCGGGACCGCCGAACGCGTGCTGGGTGATGACTCGCATGACACCCACCTTGATCGCCGCGCCGGGCGCGAACCACCGTTGCCGCGCCAGGAAGTTCCGATAACCCGCCAGCGCTAGGGTGGGCGTGGTGACCGAACCGGTTTTCCTGGCCGACGGCGCGGCGGACTGCGGCCCGCTGGCCCACGGCGAGGTCGTCGCCGCGCACTTCCACGACTTCGGCCAGCTCCGGTACGCCGCCTCGGGCGCGCTGGTCACCGCGACCGACGCCGGCACCTGGGTCGCGCCGGCGAACCGGATCACCTGGGTGCCGCCCTTCCACGTGCACCGCAGCCGCTCGCACGGCGAAACCGACATCCGGCTGCTGCGGGTGCCGGCGGACCTGGCCGGGCAGCTGCCGCCGGTGCCTTCGGTGTTCGCGGCCAGCCCGCTCCTGCGCGAGGCCTACCTGGCGCTGCTCGCCGACGACGGGCCGGCCGACGGGCCCCGCGCGCGGCTGCTGCTGGACGTCGTCGTCTCGGAGCTGGCCCGCGCCCGGCGGGAACCGCTGCGCCTGCCGGAGCCGAAGGACGCCCGCCTCAAGGCCGTGACCGACCTCCTGCACGCCGATCCGGCCGGCCCGGCGACGCTGGCGGAGCTGGGGCACCGGACGGGTTCGAGCGAACGGACCCTGAGCCGGCTGTTCGCCGGCGAGCTGTCGATGAGCTTCCACCAGTGGCGCACGCTGCTGCGCGTCCAGCGGGCGGTGCTCGAACTCGGCGACGGCACGTCGGTCACCGACACGGCGATCCGCCTGGGCTGGGCGAATCCGAGCAGCTTCATCGACGCGTTCACCGACCTGGTCGGCTGCACCCCCGGCCGCTACTGCGCTGGGGAGGGCTAGCTCCAGCGGCGGATCGCGAAACGGCTGCCGTCGCGGCGGATCTCCGCCGCCCCCGGGCCCGCGAAGTGCGCTGGGACGACGAGTTCTCCGCTGTCCGCCGCCTGTCCGAGAAGGGCGCGCCGGGTGGTGGCGGCTTGGCTCGGGTCCTCGCAGAAGCAGCTGCTGTGCTGCGGTTCGAGGATCTGCACGGGGCTGTGCAGCAGGTCGCCGACGAACACCGCGCGGTCCCGGCCCGACGCGACGCGCAGCACCGACGAACCGGGCGTGTGGCCGGGCGCCGCCGTGAGGGTGAGGTTCCGGTCGATGCGGTGGCTGCCCTCCCACAGCACCGCGCGGCCGAGCACGGGCGCGACGCTGTCGGCGTAGACCAGCAGGCTGCCCTCCCGGCGCAGCCGGTCGCGGCCGGTGCGCGGCGCCGGGCGGCGGTGGGCGTTGCGTGGGTCGAAGTACACCTGGTCCGCGCGGGGGATCAGGTACGTCGCCCGCGGGAACGCCGGCACCCAGTCGCCGTTGCGGAGCTCGGTGTTCCAGCCGACGTGGTCGTAGTGGATGTGCGTGTTGACGACGACGTCGACGTCTTCGGGCCGGACGCCCGCCGCGGCGAGGCGGTCGAGGAACGGGGTCGCCAGGTGGTCGAACAGCGGGATCTGCGGGCGGTCGCGGTCGTTGCCTACGCCGGTGTCGACCAGGATGACGCGGCCTTCGCTGCGCAGCACCCAGGTCTGGACCGCGCCGACGTAGCCGCCGGTCTCCGGGTTCCAGTGGTCGGGCGCGAGCCAGCCGGCGTTGTCCGCCCAGAGCTCGGGCGGGCTGGGGACGATGGTCCGCGCCGGTGCGATCTCACCCGCCCACTCGACGACCTTCACGACTTCGACTTCACCGATGTGCATGACTCGACGTTAGGACGCCTGGGTGAGCGTTTCCATGCGTGAAAAGCTCGATTCGATACGAGATCGGCTCTAGGCTGAGCCGGTGGACCTCCTCAGCGATGCGATCGCCGCCGTCCGGATCGGGCAGCCGACGTCGAACCGGCTCAGCGCCGGGTCCGCGTGGTGCTACCGGTTCGCGCCCTACGACGGCGCCGGGTTCCACGTGCTGCTGCGCGGCAGCGGCTGGCTCGTCCCGGACGACGGCGAGCCGGTGCCGCTCGGGGCCGGGGACGTCGTACTGGTGCCGCACGGGAGCCCGCACACGCTGTCGGCGACGCCGGACGCGACCGGCGCGGTGCCGTTCGAGACGGCGGTCGCCGAGCCGGACGGGCGGACGGAGTTCCTGTGCGGCAAGTACAAACTGGCCCGCGCGCGGCGCCACCCGGTGCTGGCGAGCCTGCCGGACGTCGTCCACCTCCCCGCCGAGCCGGGCCGCCACCCCGAACTGCGCGCGGCGATCGATCTGCTCGGCGCCGAGGTCGCCGACCGGCGCCCGGGCTCGGCCGCGGTCCTGACCGGTCTGCTGGACCTGCTGCTCGTCTACCTCGTCCGCGCCTGGCTGGCCGGGCACCCGGGCACGGGCTGGCCACGGGCGCTGCGCGACCCCGAGATCGCCGCGGCGCTGGAGGCACTGCACGCGGACCCGGCGGCGCCGTGGCGGATCGAGGACCTGGCCGCCCGCGTCGGACTATCGCGGGCCACGCTCGGCCGCCGGTTCACGGCGCTGACCGGGCAACCGCCGATGGCGTACCTGACGTGGTGGCGCCTGACGACGGCGGCCCGCCTCCTGCAGGACACGGAGCTGCCGCTGCCGTCGATCGCGGCGAAGGTGGGGTACGGCTCGCCGTTCGCGTTTTCCCATGCGTTCAAGCGGCAGTTCGGGGTGGCGCCGGGCGGGTTCCGGGCCCGTTAGCGGAGGCCGCGCAGTGCGGTGTCCACCACCTGGTCGGTGTACTCCGGGGTCAGCGGGCCGGTGCGCTGGAGCCAGCGGTTGAGCAGCGGGCCCCACAGCAGGTCGATCGCCACGTCGAGGTCGAGGTCCGCGGCCAGTTCGCCGGTCCGCTGGGCGCTGCGCAGTCTCGCTTTTTTCAGCTCGCGCATCGGGCCGTCCAGCCGCTTCGCGTAGTCCGCCGCCAAGGCCGGGTCGTGGACGATTTCCGTGTGCAGGGCGCGCATCGGGAGGTCGTAGCGCGGGTCTTCGAGTTCGGTGATCGTGGCTCGCAGCACCCGTTTCAGGTCCGCGGCCAGGTCGCCGGTGTCGGGCAGGGCCGCGTCCTCGCCTTCGCCCGCGAGCGTCAGGAAGGCGTCGAACAGCAACGCGCCCTTCGACGGCCACCAGCGGTAGATCGTCTGCTTGCCGACGCCGGCGGCCTGGGCGATGCCTTCGATGCTGAGCTTCGCGTAGCCGAGCGTCCCGGCGAGGTCCAGCGCGGCGGCGAGGATGGCGCGCCGCGCGGTTTCGCTGCGGCGGGTGGGGTCGGGGGGTCCGGGCACGCGGGCACCTTAGCACTCGCAAGACGAGACGGACCGTCTTGACGGCGGGCTCGAGCCCATGGCATTCTGGGCGCCAACGAGACGGGCCGGTCCGTCTCGCGAGAGGAGACACCATGGAAACCCGTCGCGTCTGGTTCGTCACCGGGGCGAGCCGGGGGCTCGGCCGGGCCTTCACCGAAGCCGCGCTCGCCGCCGGTGACCGGGTGATCGGCGTGGCGCGGGACGTCTCGCCGCTGGCCGAAACCGCCGCCGCGCACCCGGACCGGCTGCTGGCCTTCCCGCTCGACGTCACCGACCGGGCGGCGGTCTTCGCCGCCGTCGACCGCGCCGCCGCGCACTTCGGGCGGCTCGACGTCGTGGTCAACAACGCCGGCTCGCTCTACGCCGGGATGGTCGAGGAGTTCACCGAAGAGCAGGCCCGCGCGCAGCTGGACCTCAACTTCTTCGGCGTGCTCTGGGTGAGCCAGGCCGTCGTGCCGCACCTGCGGGCCCAGGGGAGCGGGCACCTCCTGCAGATCTCGTCCATCGGCGCGCTCGGCGGCTTCCCCAGCACGGGCCTCTACAGCGCGAGCAAGTTCGCGCTGGAGGGGATGAGCGAGGCGCTGGCCGCCGAGGTCGCCGGCTTCGGGGTCAAGGTCACCATCGTCCAGCCCGGCGGCTACTGGACCGGGCTCTACACCAGCAGCACCGCGACCACGCCGGAACCGCGGTACGACGAGCTGCGGGAGGAACTCGCGAAGCAGTGGGCCGAAGGCTCGGTCGACAGCGAGCCGCGGCTGGCCGCCGAAGCCGTGCTGAAGCTGGTCGGAAGCGACGACCCGCCGCTGCGGCTGCTGCTCGGCAGCATGGTCTACGACCTCGCGTTCGACCTTTCGCGCCGTCGCATGGCCACCTGGGCGGGCTGGGAGGAGGTCAGCCGCGCCGCGGAGAAAGCGGTGCCGATGCCGGGCTGAAGGCCGGACCATGATCGGATGGCGGCATGCGGGTCCTCTCGGAAGAGCAGCTGGGCGCGGTGCTGGCGGGGGTGCCCGCGCCGGTGCCGCGGGTGGTGGTGAGCGGCAACTTCGCGACGCCGTCCCGGGCGCTGGCCGTCCTCGACGCGGCGCTGGCGGAGTACCGGCTGTTCGCGCTGAACGCGCAGAGCGGCCTGCCGGACCGGCCGGGCGTGCTGCTCGAAACCCCGTTCGTCGGGCCGGGGATGCGCGGCCGCGCCGGGCTGCGGTACTTCCCGTCCCGGCTGTCGCTGGTGCCCCAGCTGCTCAAGGAGGCGCTGCCGCCGGACGTCGTGCTGGTGCACACGTCGGTGCCGGTCGACGGCGTCGTGTCGCTGGGCACCGAGGTCAACATCCTGCCCGCGGCGATCGAAGCCGCCCGCGCCCGCGGCGGGCTGGTGGTCGCGCAGCTGAACCCGCGGATGCCCTTCACCCACGGCGACGGCGTGCTGCAACTCGACGAGATCGACTTCGCGCTCGAGGCCGAAGAGCCGCTCCGGTCGCCGGTGCCGCGGCCGCTGGGGGACACCGCCCGGGAGATCGGCGAGCGGGTGGCCGGCCTGGTCGCCGACGGCGCGACGCTGCAACTGGGCATCGGCGGCATCCCGGACGCGACGCTGGCCGCGCTGACCGGCCGCCGCGGGCTCGCGGTGTGGTCGGAGATGTTCAGCGACGGCGTGCTCGCGCTCGACCGCGCCGGTGCGCTCGACCCGGCCGAGCCGGTGACGGCGTCGTTCGTGTTCGGCAGCGCGGAGCTGTACCGGTGGGTCGACCGCAACCCGCGCGTCCGGTTGCTGCGCACGGAAAAGACGAACGATCCCGCGGTGATCGCCCGCCAGCGCCGGCTGGTGTCGGTGAACAGCGCGCTCGAGGTCGACCTGTACGCGCAGGCCAACGCCAGCCGCGTGCGCGGAACGATCTACTCGGGCTTCGGCGGGCAGACGGACTTCGTGGTCGGCGCGCTGCACTCCCCGGGCGGCCGGGCGATCATCGCGCTCCCGTCGTGGCACCCCAAGGCGGACGTGTCGACCGTGGTGCCGCGGCTGGCCGGTCCGGTGACGTCGTTCCAGCACAGCTTTTTCGTGAGCGAGCACGGCGTCGCGGCGATCTGGGGGCACGACGCGGCGGAGCAGGCCCGGCAGATCGTGGACCGCGTCGCGCACCCGGACGCGCGGGCGGAGTTGCGGGAGCGCGGGCGGGAACTAGGTTTCGCGCTGCCCTAGGGGCTTCGAGCTCCGTCGCGCAGGGTGGCGGGCCATGGCCGCGGGCCGCCGGACGGCCGTGGTGCGGCGCCGGCGTCTTTCCCCGGTGGTGTTCGGCCGCTGCCGCCGCCGAACCGCGTCGCGGCATTTCACGCGGCCGCCCGGGAATGGCGAACATCGATTCCGCGATTCCGGTGATCAATGACCGGCGATTCCCGGTGGTTACTCGATTCTGTTACGAACGCCGTGTCGTTTCACTCGATCGTGTAGTAGTGCTCTAGGCGTTGCCGTGCTTATTGGCGCGCAGTAGCGAGGACGGTAGGGTCGCTCGGCGGAAGAAACCCGAATGGCTGATGAACCAGAAAGAAATGACTTTTGGATTTCGAAGCATTGGCCACCCAACTGCGCGAACTCCGGGAAAACGTCGCCGGCGTGACCGGCACGGTGCTCGCCGCGGTCGACGGGATACCCATCATCGCCGACGCGGACGACCACCTCGATCCGGCGAAGATCTCCGCGCTCGCCGCCGCCGACCTGGGGATCGCGCGCCAGGCGGCCGAGATGACCGGGAAAGGCACGCTCAGCCAGACCGTCGTGTTCGGCAGCGACGGCTACATGGCCGTCTACGCCGTGGGGCGGCTGGCGCTGATGGTCGTGCTCGGGGACAAGGGACTCAACGTCGGGCGCCTGCTGTTCGAGGCCCGGCCCGTCATCGAGCGCATCGGCACGATCCTGGCCGCGTAGCGGAGAAGCCGCACAATGGAAGGAAGCAGCATGATGATGAACATCGACACCGCCCTCAAGGAAGCCATGTCCATCACCGGCGCCGTCGGCGTCGCGCTGGTCGACTACGAAAGCGGCATGTCGCTCGGGACCAGCGGCGGCGGCGAGTGGCTGGACCTCGACGTCGCCGCCGCCGGCAACACCGAGGTCGTCCGGTCGAAGCTGCGGGTCATGTCCTCGCTGGCGCTCAACGACACCATCGAGGACATCCTGATCACGTTGCACCGCCAGTACCACCTGATCCGGCTGATGAACTCGTCGCGGAATTCGCTGTTCCTCTACCTGGTGCTGGACCGCGAGCGGGCGAACCTGGCGCTCGCCCGCCACTACCTCAAACGGATCGAAGCCGATCTGCAGGTGTAGCCCGCGCACGCACGGGAGGAGGCGGCGATGACCGGAGGCGGCTCCCGCGCCGCACTCGTCATCGGCTCGGCGTTCATGCACGACCTCGGTTCCCTGTTCCCGGTGACGATGAGCCTCGCCGGCGACGACCTCGCGTTCACCTTCGTGTCGTCCTGCCCCTCGCCCGACGCCGTCGGGGAGTGGGTCGGGCTGCGCTCGGGTGCCGTCGTGGCCGGCCGGGTCCTGCACTTCTTCGTCGACGCGAACGGGCGGCGGATCCGCGTCGAGCTCGCCGGCACCGCGGTCCGGGCCCTGATCGTGCTCGCGGACGAGATGACCGCGGCGACGGTGCACGCGCCCTGGCTCGGCCGCTGGCAGGACCAGATGCCCTGCCTGGTGCAGGTCGCGATCGACGAGCTCGCCCGGCGGCTTTCGCGCTGCCGCCACCGGGCGGGCGGCGCCGACCCGCTGATCGACCTGCAGCTCGCCTACCGCCCGGACCACCAGTACCAGGCCCGGCTCGCCGGCGCGCACGAACGGGTGCGCGGGTTCATCGCGCCGGTCCGCCCGGTACTGGCGATGCGCTGGCGCACGGCGACTTCGGCGCAGCGCAAGGCGTTCCTCGACGAACTCCCGGACGCGATCCCCGCACGCGGCTGGCTGCGCCGTCGCCACACGGTCCGGCTGATGGGGCTTGAGGTGGAGGTGGCGCATTGAGGGGCCCGGCCGCCTGGCTGGCTGGGGTCGCGAATGAGTCATTCGCGACCTTGGTGGTCCCGAATGAGTCATTCGCGACCATTGCGGGGGTCGGGCGCGGGGGCGGGGGTCGGCTGATGACGTGAATGACTCATTCCTGTCGTCAGATGAGGTGAATGAGTCATTCACGGCATCCGGTGGGCCGGGCGAGGTCAGCCGGTGAGAGTCGCGCGGACCGGGGCTTCGAAGATGCCCGCGATCCGCGCGTAGCCCACGTCGTTCGGGTGGAACCAGTCCACGGCCAGGCTGCCGCGCAGCGGGGCCAGCGCCGGGCCGCGCAACTCGGCCAGGTGGATCTCGCCGTGGGCCGTCGCCGCCTCGATCAAGGCGTTGATCTCCCGGGCCTGGCGGTTGCCGCGAGGCAGGGTCGCGACCACCGAACGACCCGCCGGGAGGCGGGCGAGCAGGTCGGCGAAGCGGGCCGGGGTGCCGCGGCGGCGGGACGGGGTCAGCATGTCGTTCGCGCCCACCAGGACCGTCACCAGCGCCGGCGGGGACGGGAGCGCGAGCAGGCGGGGCAGCTGGTCGTCCAGGACGTCGGCGATCCGGGCGCCGGACGCGGACAGGTTGACCACCGCGAACGGCTCGCCGAGGCGGGCGTTCAGCTGGGGTACCCAGCCGCCGGTGATCGTCTCGGCGCCGATGCCCTGCGTCATCGAGTCGCCGAGCGCGGCCCACAGCGGGCGGCCGGAGCCGACCGCCGTGCGCCCCGCTTCCGCCCAGGCCCGCGCGTACGGTTCCTTCTGCGCGCGGACCCGGCGGACACCGGGCAGCACGGCGGCGGCTACGTCGAGCAACACGGGCACGTCCCCTCCTCGTCACGGTCACCGGCATTCGGAGCCGGCCGGGCGGTGGATGGGGACCCGCCGGTGACGTTACCGGGTGAACGTGAACCAGTTGATGTTGACGAAGTCCGACGCGCTGCCGGAGAACGCCAGGTACAGGTCGTGCACCCCGGTGGCCGTGCCGGTGATGTTGGCCGGCACCGTCTGCCAGTTCTGCCAGCCGCCGTTGTTCGCGAAGTCGATCTCGGCGACGACCGGGCCCGTCACGCTGTCCAGCCGCGCCTTGATCGCGCCGCTGACCCCGGCGGCCGCGCCCGAGGCGAGCCGGGCGACGAACTGGTGCGGCGAGCTCGAGCCGAAGTCGACGCGGGCGTACTTCAGCCAGTCGCCGTTCGCGATCCAGCCGACGTCGACGCCGCCTTCGCTGCACGACTCGTTCTGCGTGCCGCTCTGGGCGTTGTAGGCCTCGGCCTGGATGGTCGAGTACGCGCTCGTGCCGCCGCTGCCGGGCGGAGTCGTGCCACCGCCCGCGCCCGGGCCGAGCGAGACCGTCCACGACGTCGGCGCCGGGTCCTGGAGGTGGCCGTCGACGGGCTGGGCGCCGGTCGGGCCGACGTCGTCGTACGGGAAGGCGTAGCCGATCGTCGCGTACTGGTGCACCAGGCGGGCGTAGTGGTTGGTCGTCGCGTCCTTGTAGTAGTTGGCGGGCGCGACGCCGTCGGGCTGGTTGTTGCCGCCGCCGACTAGGAGGCTGCTGCGGTTCAGCGCCGCGGCGAGGCGGGCCGCGACCGCGCCGCGCGCGTCCGCGCCGGAGTTGTACAGCGGCCCGCTCGCGCAGCCGAAGATGTCGATCGCGCTCGGCTTGGTGAACGGCACGCCGTTGGTGTTCAGGCCGGCGAACACGATCGCGTCGCCGCTGACCGTGCCGGTGTAGGAGCCGATCCCGCCCTGCCCGTTGATCGTCAGCGGGGTCGAGCGGTAGTGGTCCCAGACGGCGTTGAGGTAGCTGGTCCAGTAGCCGCCGAAGTCGACGGGGGAGTGGCCCGGCGCGAGCACCCGGACCACCTTGCCCGAGCTGTCGGTGACGACCAGCCGGTCCCACGGCGCGCCGTCGGTGTTGTGCTGGGCGCGCAGCCCGTCCGCGATGCTCCCGAGCGCGCCGTTCGGCAGCGGGCTGACCGACTGCGAACCCGCCGCGCCGGTGGTGGCCATCGACACCGGCAGCGCGACCATGTCGACGTAGCTGATGTTCGCGTAGAGGTTCGCGCTGTTGTAGGTGAACTCGGCGAACGTCCAGTTCGTCTGCCAGTTCGGGTCCGAGCTGGTGAAGCCGGGCTGGACCAGCCCGGGGCCCGGGTTGACGAAGAACTGGATCTTCTTGTCGACCGAGAACCAGACGCGCCCGCCGATGAGGTAGTCGGTCAGCGTCACCGTGAGCTGGGAACCCGAGCCGCCGAGCGGGATGGCGTAGTCCGGGACCGGCGTCACCGGCGAGGACGGGTTGGCCAGCGCCTGGAACCGGCCGTCGGCGGTGACGAAGCCGGGGCGGCCCGAGGTGTCCGCGCCGCTGATGTAGGCGTAGACGGTGCCGCTGCCCGAATTGTTCTTCAGCGTCAACGGCAAGGCCGCGGCGGCCCGGGCTCGCGGGGCAGTGGCGGCGGACCACAGCGGCGTGCTCGCCGCGGCGAGCAGGCCCGCGGTGACGAAGGTACGCCTCGACAGCATGGCACCTCCTGGGGAAGGGCGGGGTTTCGCGTGGCAGGCCGCCGCGCGTCCGCCGGACAGAGTGAACGGACCGTAGGTAAGCGCTTCGCGGCCGGTCAATATCCGGTGGGCAGGATCGGGTACTGACGGCCCCCGACGCTGCCCTTTCGCCGCCCGGACCAGTGATCCCGGTGGTCCGCTGCCCGTCCACTGTGGACGCTCGTGAGAGGCGTGGGTTCCGCGCGGCGGTGACCGAGGCCCCGGCGGCGGTGGCGTTCGCGCGTGGCGGCGCGCCCGCTGCCGCGGATTCGCTGGGGAGTGCGGGCACCGAGGAGGGCGGGGTGCTCGGGGGCGGGCGACATCCGGGTGGCGGGGGCGTGCGGTGGGGCATGCTGGCGGCGGCCTCGCAGGGAGCAGCGGCGAGGTGAGCCGGGTGCTCGGGGCGTGCGGTGCGGCATGCTGGCGGTACCGATCCGAGGAGGCTGAGCCGTGGACCTGCCCGCGACCATGACGGCCTGGCGCGTCACCCGGCCCGGGCCGATGGCCTCGCGGCCGCTGGACCGGGCGCGGGTCCCGGTGCCCCGGCCCGCGGCGGGGGAAATGCTGGTGCGGGTGCTGGTCTGCGGGGTGTGCCGGACCGATCTGCACGTGGCCGAAGGCGATCTGCCCGTGCACCGGCCGGGGGTGACGCCCGGGCACGAGGTCGTCGGCGAGGTGGTCACGGCCGGTGAGGGCGTCACCGCGTTCGCCGCCGGGGAGCGGGTGGGGATCGCGTGGCTGCGCGCCACGTGCGGGCGGTGCCGGTTTTGCCTGCGGGGACGGGAAAACCTGTGCCCGGAGTCGCGCTACACGGGCTGGGACGCCGATGGCGGGTACGCCGAGTTCGCCGTCGTCCCGGCGGCGTACGCGCTCGCGTTGCCGGACGGCTACCGCGACGACGAACTGGCGCCGCTGCTGTGCGCCGGGCTGATCGGGTACCGCGCGCTCGCCCGTGCGGAAGTGCCCGACGGTGGCCGGCTGGGGATCTACGGCTTCGGCGGCAGCGCGCACCTGACGGCCCAGGTTGCGCTCGCCCGCGGCGCCACCGTGCACGTCGTGACGCGCAGTGCCGAAGCACGCGAACTCGCGCTCGCGCTGGGGGCCGCGTCCGCCGGGGACGCCGCGCCGGAACCCCTCGACGCGGCGATCCTGTTCGCCCCGGCCGGTGGGCTCGTCCCGCCCGCGCTGGCCGCCCTCGACCGCGGCGGGACGCTGGCCATCGCGGGGATCCACCTGTCCGACGTGCCCGCACTGGACTACCAGCGGCACCTGTTCCAGGAACGGCAGGTCCGCAGCGTCACGGCCAACACCCGGGCCGACGCGCGGGAGTTCCTGGCCTTCGCGGGCGAGCACCGGCTGAGCGTCAGCACGGTGCCGTACGCGCTGGGGGAAGCCGACCGGGCGCTGACGGACCTGGCCGCGGACCGCGTCACCGGCGCCGCCGTGCTGCACGCGCGCTGAGCTGCCGAAAGTTCCCGGTGGGGGTCGCGAATGAGTCATTCGCGGCCTCCGGCGGCGAAATCCGGGGCGCGGAGACCGTGTTCTCCCACCGCGGGCGGCCCGCCGGCGTGCTTGACTTGGGGGTGACGGGCCGGCAGCCCGGCCCGGGACAGGAGGAGGACGTCATGTCCTCGGACCGGCGTGGGCCGTCCGCTGTCCGGCGGCAGGCGGCGAAGGAGATCCTGACGGTCGAAAGCGCGCAGCCGCGCCCGGGCTTGCTGGTCGTGACCGCGGTCGGGGAGATCGACGCCGTGTCCGTCCGGCTGCTGCAGCGCGCGACGTGGCAGGACGCGGCCGCGGACACGGTGGTGGACCTGTCGCACGTGACCCTGCTCGGCGCGGCCGGGCTGCGGGCCCTCGCCCAGGCCGCCCGGCGCGCGCGCATCGAAGGCGGCCGGCTGTGGCTGGTCGTCCCGCCGCACCCGGTGTCGGTCGCATTGTCCAGGTTCTGGCCCGACAAGCACGTCCGCGGGTTCGCGACGCTGGCGGAGGCGCTACGGGCGGTGACCGGGGAACCGGGATGAGCTCGGGGCCGGAAGACCGGTCGGTGTTCGTGATCGAGCCGGACGCCGTACCGCCGCTGAGCGCGCTCCGGCGGTGGACCGCACGGGTGCTGCCCCTGCTGGGCGCGGACCACCTGTGGGCGGTGCAGCTGGTGGTGACCGAACTGGCCACGAACGCCCACGAGCACGGCGCCGGCCCGGTCACGGTCACCGCTTCGGCCGACCCGTTCCCGTGCTCGGCGCTGCTGGAGGTCCACGACGACGGCGGCGAACGCCCGGAGCCCGCCGACTCGGACCCCGAAACCCCGCGCGGCCGCGGGTTGGTGCTGGTGCGCGACCTTTCGCGGATCTGGGGCGTGCGCAGCGCCGGACCCGGCAAGACGGTGTGGGCCCGGATCGACTGCGGCAGCGGCACGATCCGGCCGTGCACGGTGCGGGCGGAGCCGATCGCGATGGACCCGGAGCCCTGCTGACCCCGCTCACTCCGGCGCGCCGGGCCGTGCCAGCTGGGCCGGTGCGGCAGTGCGGAGTTCGCTGGTGCGGCGGTTCGGCGGCTTGCGCGGAGTGTGCGGCGGGGTGCAGGCGCGGGGTGGTTGCGGGTCCGGTGCGGCGTTCGGCGGCTTGCGCGGAGTGCGTGGCGAGGTGCAGGCCAGGGGTCGTCGCGGGTCCGGTGCCGGCGGGTGCGGCAGTGCGGCGTTCGGTGGTTTGCGCGGAGTGCGGCGAGGTCGTTGGCGGGGGTGGTCGCGGGTCCGGTGCCGGCGGGTGCGGCGGTGCGGCGTTCGGCGGCTTGTGCGGAGTGCGCGGCGAGGTGCGGGCCGGGGGGTGGTCGCAGGTCCGGTCACTCCGGTGCGGCGGTGCGGCGGTTGCGCGGCGGGGTGCAGGCGCGAGTGGTCGCGGGTCCGGTCACTCCGGTGCGGCGGTGCCGCGTTCGGCGACTTGCGCGGAGTGCGCGGCGAGGTGCAGGCGCGGAGTGCGTGGCGGGGTGCAGGCCGGGGGTGGTCGCGGGTCCGGTCACTCCGGTGCGCTGGTGCGGCGTTCGCTCGTCAGAACGGCCCAAACGGCCTTCCCGCCGGACCACCGCGGGCTGCTGCCCCACTTCTGCGCCGAATGCGCCACCAGGTGCAGGCCGAGGCCGGACGAGCCGGGGCGGGGGCGGGGGCCCAGGACGGCCGGGTGGGGGTCGTCGTCGAGGACTGCGATGGTCAGGCGGCCGTGGCGGAGGTCCAGGCGGAGCGTGGCGGCGGATGTCGTGTGCTGGACCGCGTTCGTCGCGAGCTCGCCGGCGACGAGGATGCCGTCGTAGACGAAGTGCGGGACGTCCCACTCGGCGCACGCCCGGCGCACCGCGGCGCGGGCGATCGCCGGGGCTTCGGTGCCGCGGGGCAGGACCAGTTCCGCCTGGCGCCGGGCCGGTTTGCCCAGCGCTCGTTCCGCGCTGGGGACGTCTTCGCCGAGCGCGGCCTCGCGGTGGATGCCGTGCTCTCGCAGCGCTCGCGCGTGATCCGCGGTGCCGGTGGCCAGCGCGAGCGGGATCCCCGGCCAGACCCGGATCCGGCGGGCGACGAGCGCGAACACCCCGACCGGGGCGACCTCGCTGAAGTCGAGGTCGCCGACGCCGGCGATCACCGCGTCCGGGCCGTCCGCCGCGATCTCGAGGAGGCCGTCGCGCAACCGGCGGTAGCTGCCGAGGTGGAGGCCGCCGGTGACGGTGACCAACGTGTAGTGCGGCCGGGCAGCCACCTCGAGGTCGAGCGTGCCGTGCATCGTCTCTCCTCCGCCGAGAACCCGGTAACGCCACGCTAAGACCGGACCGGCGCCCGCGGTAGTCCCCCACGGGTGGGTGAGGTTCGGGTACGCGGCTGTACCGCGTACCTACTCGCTGGTAGCTTGGCGTCGTCGAGTGATCCACTTCATGATTCAAAGGGGAGTCATGACCCGAAAGCCCGTTCGCCTCGCGGTGCTCGCCGCCGCGCTCGCGCTGGTGTCCGCCGCCACGCCGGCGACCGCCGCCACCGCCGCGTCCGATTCCTTCTACCGCTACGACGGCAGCGCGCCGCTGTCTTCCTTCGCACCGGGGACCGTGCTCAAGACCCGGACCCTGGCCTACCACGTCGTCGGCCTCGCCACGCCGGTCCAGGCCGTGCAGCTGCTCTACCGCACCACCGACGCGCAGGGCCGCCCGGCCGCCAACGTCACCTCGGTCGTCCGCAGCATCACCGGCGATCGCACGAAAGCCGTTTCGTACCAGTCGGCCTACGACTCGCTCGACCCCGCCGATTCGCCGTCACGCGCGATCGCCGGGGACGTCACGCTCGGCGGGCTGCTGCCCAACGGCGAGTCGCTCCTGCTGCTCCCGTCGCTGCTGCTGGGCTACAACGTCGTCGTGCCCGACACCGAAGGCCAGACCGCGGACTTCGCCGCGGGGCCGGAGTACGGCACGGCCACCCTCGACTCGATCCGCGCCGCGACGAGCTCGGCCGCCACGGGGATGGACGGCCGCACGAAGTTCGGGCTCCTCGGCTACTCGGGCGGGGCCATCGCGACCGGCTGGGCGGCCGCCCTCGCGCCCGGTTACGCGCCGGACGTCAACGAGAACCTCGTCGGCTTCACCGAAGGCGGCGTGCTCGTCGACCCCGCGCACAACCTGAAGTACGTCAGCGGCAGCCCGGTGTGGTCCGGGGTGATCCCGATGGCGCTGATCGGCGTCGCGCGCGGCTTCGGCATCGACCTGCGTCCGTACGCGAGCGAGTACGGGCTGAAGGTGCTCGACGAGCTGGACCACGCGTCGATCATCAGCGCGCTCGGGCGGTACCCAGGGCTGACGTGGCAGAAGATCGCGAAGCCCGAGTACGCGAACCCGAACTCGGTGCCGCCGTTCGTGGCCGCGGTGAACAAGGTCAACCTCGGTTCGGCGCCGACGCCGTCGGTCCCGGGCTTCATCGCCCAGGGCAACGCCGGGTTCCTCGAGGGGACGACCAGCAACCTGCCGGGCATCGGCACCGGCGACGGTGTGATGGTCGCCGGCGACGTGCGCGCGCTGGCCCGCCAGTACTGCGCGACCGGCAACGACTCCATCAAGTACGTCCAGTACAACGCGCTCAGCCACGTCGGCGGCGCGGCCGCGTGGGCCCCGGCGGCGATCGGCTGGCTCGCGGACCGGTTCGCGGGCCGGCGGGCCCCGTCGAGCTGCGGGCACATTCCGGCGGGCAACTCGCTGGACCCGGAGCGGCCGGCCTGACCCCGGTCCGGGTCGTCGGCGGGCTCGGCCGATCGGCCGAGTCCGCTCCGCCGCGGTGAGAGCCCGTCGGTGAATCACGGTCCGGGCCGAACGGATCTCGTCGGCCCGGAACCCGGAATGTACCGAAATCGTCGTGGCGCCCGATCGGGAAATGCGCCTGATCGGATTCGCCCGAAAGGGCAATACCCATTGTTTCGCGCCGGAACTAATGCGCGGTCATGTTCGGCAAGAGGCTGCGCAGGGTGTCGGACGGCTCGAGTCCCAGTTCCTCGAGCAGCGTGCAGCGGCACTGCTCGTACTGGTGCTGCGCCGCCGCGCGGTTGCCCGCCGCGAGGTGGGCGTCGATGAGGACGCGGTGGGCGCTCTCCCGCAACGGTTCCGCGCGGACCGCGGCGAGCCCCGCGGCCACCGCCTCGCCGTGGCGGCCGGCCGTGGTGAGGCGCTTGGCCATGGCTTCCAAGGCGTAGAGCCGCAACTGGTGGTACTGCTCCTGCTCGATCAGCACCCACTCGTTGTCCGACCACTCGGGCAGCAGGTCGGCGGACAGGTCGTCGCGGGTCTGGCGGGTCAGGATGTCGTCGCACAGGCACGTCTTGTCCAGCAGGCAGTGCGCGCGGGCGACCGCGTCGTGGATGTCGACGGTGATGCCGCCCGCCAGCGCCATTTCCTGCGCGGACGCGTCGATGACGCGGTGGCCGGTGCGCGACGCGCGCCACAGCGACGAGCGCAGGTTCGCGTTCGCGCGGGGCGTCGTCGCCTCCGGCCACAGCGTTCTCGCCACGTACGTCCGCGTCCGCGGGCGGTCCTGCAGCGCGAGGAAGGCGAGCAGCCGCTGCGCGCTGTACGACAGCGCGACGGGGTCGTCGCCCACCAGCAGCGTGAATCCTTTGAGCAGCCGCAGTGTCACGATCTGTGTTGCTTCAACGCGCATCGGTTCCCCAACCTACGCCCCAACCGATCGGATCGACCCCACTGTGGGGCAATTCGCGACCCGCAGGGAATACGTTACGGGAAATCATCGTCGATGCGCCGTCGTCGAGGCGTCACGAAAGTGTTGTCGGCCCTGCTCCCAGCTCGTCCAGCCAGCTCTGCACGGCCGCGTGCACCGCCTCGCGGGACGTCACCGCGACGGGCCTGGCCTCTTCGGTGCCGATCGTGGAGAGGATGCGGACCCGCAGGGCGCCGGGGTCGCCGCCTTCCAGCCACGCACGCAGGACCATGCTGCCGGACCGTTCCTCGGGGACCTCCACCGACGCAGGATGCGCGCAGCCCTGTCACCGCGGCGTCGCCGCCGCGTGTGCGGGCACGTCAACGCCCGCTCCGGGAACGCCGTCGTGACGCTCGCGCGACGCGCGGGTCGCGGACCGGCCACGCCACCCCTGCGATGCTGCCGCGGCAGGACCAAGGGGAGGACTGGCATGGGCGATTTCGGCGTCGTCGCCGACGTGTCGACGATCATCGTCGACCGGCTCACCGAGGCGTTGCGCGGGCTCGATCCGAACGACCCGCCGACCGCGGTGCTGAGCGACCTCGAGGACCGGCCGAGCCGGGCCACGCTCACCGTCTTCCTGTACGAGATCGCCGAAGACCCCACCTCGCGCAACCGGCCGCCGGTGCGGTCGCTGCCGCCGGCGCCGCCGACGAGCCGCAAGCCGCCGATGGCGTTGCTGCTGCGGTACCTGATCACGCCGTGGGGCGGCAGCCAGGCCACGCAGCACCAGATGATCGGCCGCGCGCTCCAGGTCTTCTACGACGACGCGATCTGGGCGGGCGAGGAGCTCACCGGCAGCCTGGCCGGCACCACGGACGCGCTGCAGTTCACGCTGACGCCGCTGACGCTCGATCAGAAGTCGTGGATCTGGTACGCGATCCAGAAGCCCTACCGGCTGTCCCTCAACTACGAGGTCCGGGTCGTCAACCTCGACTCGCTCGACGTGTCCGAGCTGCGGCTGGTCCGCAGCCGCACGATCACCGGGGCGCCGGTGCCATGACCCGCTTCTACCCCCTCGAATCCTCCGTCCTGCACAGCCCGGCCTGGTTCGTGCCCTTCGACGAATTCGCCCAGCGTGCGCGGGCCGCCGACGTGAGCACCGAGCTGGAGCGCTTCGACCCGGCGGAAAACGCGTGGGTCCGCCAGGACACCCCGCCGATCCGGACCCCGAGCGCCGTGATCGCCTACCCGGAGCTCGGCCGGCGCCGGGGCCCGGGCGCGCAGCCGGAGCGGTTCCGCGTCCGCTTCGGCGCCATCGGGTTCGCGCCGCTCTACCCGGCGGACGGCGAGGACTTCGACGCGAGCCTGACCGGCGTCGAGTTCACCGCGTACCCGTACGACGACGACACCCCGCCCGCGGTCACCGGCGAGCCGCGGGTGGTCCGGCTGCTGCCGAGCGCCGCCTACCCGTACGGGCCGGGCGTGCGCACGGTGTACGGCGTCGTCGTCGCGCACGGCGTACCGGTGGCCAACGCCCTGGTCGAGGCGCGGGGGGTCACCAGCCGGGACGGCGTCGCGTGGCTGGAGCGGACGCTGACCAGCGCGGCCGGCGCGTTCCGGCTCGCGCTGCGCTGGGAGGGCGAGCTCGTCGCCGGGCCGCCGCCGGAACAGGTCTTCCACCTGACGGCCACCGAACGGCCGGGACGGACCGGAGCGCTGGACGTCCGGCTGCCCGCCGAACGGAACAGCAGTCACGTCATCGAAATCGTCGAGCAGTAGCGGTAGTGGAGAAGGAGCTGAACCATGCCCGAGTACCTGAGCCCCGGCGTCTACGTCGAGGAGGTCGACGCGGGGCCGCGGCCGATCGCGGGGGTGAGCACCAGCACGGCGGGCATGGTCGGGGTCACCCAGCGCGGCCCGACCGAGGGGAAGCCCAAGCTGGTCACGAACTTCCTCGAGTTCCAGACGATCTTCGGCGGGTTCCTGCCCGAGCCCGACCCGGCGATCCGGGACGCCTGGACCGAAAACCCGACCGAGGGCGGCCGCTGGTGGCTGTTCCCGCTGGCGGTCAAGGGGTTCTTCGACAACGGCGGCCAGCGCCTCTACGTCAAGCGGGTCGCCAGCGCCACCGCGCAGGCGGCGTCCGGCACGCTCGGCACCGGCCTGGTCAGCGCGATCACCCGGGACGCCGCGGCCGGCTCGAAGGTGCTGGAGCTGACCCACCTGGTCGGCTTCACCGGGACGGACCAGCTCAAGGTCTTCCGCGGGAGTGACAACGTCGAGATCGGCGCGGTGACGATCACCGCGTACGACGCCGCCAAGGCGCGGGTCACGCTCGGCACCGGCCTGCCGGCGGAGGTCAAGGCGGCCCGCGGCGACTACGTGCAGAAGGCCCCGCGGGTGGCCACGCCGAGCCTGCGGTTCTCCGCGTCGAGCCCGGGTTCCTGGGGCAAGGCGGTCCAGGTGCGGATCACGCCGTCGGTCAGCGCGTCGCTGCCGGTGCTGCCCGAGCCGAACGAAGGGGCGCTGCTCATCACCGCGCTCGCCGCCGACGCCGAGCGCGACGCCGCGTCGATCCAGGTGAACGCGGTGCCCGGGCTGGACCCCGACGAGCTGCCGCACGACGTCTGGGTCCTGATCAACGACCGGCGGTTCCCGGTCACCGTGGCGCAGCCGGACGCCGGGAAGGTGACGCTCACCTTCCCCGACGGCACCACGCACGCGCCGTGGAAGACCGGCCTGACCGTGCGCCGGGTGCGCCGGGCCAACGCCGCCGCCGGCCCGAAGCTGCGGATCAGCGGCTCGAGCCGGCTGTACGAGGGCGCGGTCACGCAGCTCGACACCGGCACCCAGCTCAGCACCCTGAACGTCGTGGCGATCGAGCCCGACGACCTCGTGACGTTCGACGCCGACACGCCCGCGGAGGTCTTCGAGACCGCCCGGCTCCAGCTGGTCGAGTCCACAGTGGACACGCGGTTCAGCGACCCCGGCGGCGGCTCGGTGACCGAGACGTTCCGCAACCTGCGCCTGGCCGGCGACGCGCCCGGCACGGTGACCGGCACGCTGGCGAGCCGGTCGCGGCTGGTGCGGGCGACCGCGCTGGACCTGAGCACCGATCCCACCGAGTTCCCCACGCCCGCCACCGGCTCGTGGCTCAGCCTGGCCGACGACGGCGACGACGCGTTCGGGGGCCTCGACGTCGGGGACTTCGTCGGCACGGACGGCGGGAGCGGCAAGCGCACCGGCATCGTGGCGCTCGAAGACATCGACGAGGTGGCGATCTGCGCGGTGCCCGGGGTGTGGGCGGGCACCGTCGAATCGGCGCTGGTCACGCACTGCGAGCAGCTCAAGGACCGGTTCGCCGTCCTCGACCCGCGCGACGGCCTCGACATCGAGGGCATCCAGGCGTTCCGGGAACCGTTCGACACCAAGTACGCCGCGCTGTACTACCCGTGGCTGGTCGTCAACGACCCCTCGACCAACCAGTTCGTCGAGGTGCCGCCGTCGGGGCACATCATCGGGATCTACGCCCGCACCGACGTCGAGCGCGGGGTGCACAAGGCGCCGGCCAACGCGGTCATCCGCGGCATCCGGCTGACCGACGGCATCGCCCAGGACGTCACCAAGCGGCACCAGGACCTGCTGAACCCGCGGGGGATCAACGCGCTGCGCTTCTTCCCCGGCCTCGGCCAGCGGGTGTGGGGCGCGCGCACGCTGTCCTCGGACACCTCGTGGAAGTACGTCAACGTGCGCCGGCTCTTCCTGTTCCTCGAAGAGTCGATCGACGAAGGCACCCAGTGGGTCGTGTTCGAGCCGAACGACGAATCGCTGTGGGCGCTGGTGCGGCAGACGGTCGCGAACTTCCTCACCACGGTGTGGCGCAGTGGCGCGCTCGCCGGCACCACCGCGGACGAGGCGTTCTTCGTCCAGTGCGACCGCTCCACGATGACCGATGACGACATCGCCAACGGACGGCTCATCTGCGTGATCGGGGTGGCGCCGGTGTTCCCGGCGGAGTTCGTGATCTTCCGGATCCAGCAGAAGACCCGCGAGCCCCAGCTCGTCTGACCACTGAAAGGCAAGGGACATGCCACCTGTGACGCGCGACGACCCGTATGCCGCGTACAACTTCCTGGTCATCGTGACCAACGTCAGCGACGACGGGGTCGCGGTGAGCGGGTCGTTCACCGAGGCCAGCGGGTTCGACATCGAAATGCCGCAGATCGAGTACCGCAACGGCAGCGAGGACATCACGGTCCGCAAGCTCGTCGGGCTCAAGAAGTTCCCGAGCGCGTTGACGTTCAAGCGCGGCATCACCGGCCACATCGGCTTCTGGAACTGGGTGAAGGAGGCGCTCGACGGCCGGGTGCGGCGCACGTCCGGCTCGATCGTGATGCTCGACGAGAACCGCCAGGAGGTCATGCGCTGGAACTTCGACCGGGCCTGGCCGACGAAGTACACCGGACCGTCGTTCAACGCGACCAAGAACGAGATCGCCATGGAGACGCTCGTGCTGACGGTCGAGAGCTTCGGCATCGACACGTGAGCGGGCAGCGATGACCAGCGCGGCGCTTCCCGGCGTCTCCCTGACTTTCGAGCGAGCGGCCACCGGCGACGAGCCGCTGCGCACCGACGTGGCCGTGTTCCTCGGCCGCACCCGGCGCGGCCCGGTCGGCACGCCCGTGCGCGTCGAGAGCTGGAACGACGTCGTGGGCGCGTTCGGCCCGCCCGACGGCACGTCGGCGACGCCGTACGCGCTGCGCGGCTTCTTCGAGAACCAGGGCCGGACGGCGTGGGTGCTGCGGGTGTCCGGGCCGGCCGCGCCCGCCGGTGCACTGTGGACGGACGACTTCCTCGTGGTGGCCGCGAGTCCCGGTGCGTGGGCGAACGGCGGCCGGGTCGCCGTGCGGTACCGCGGGAGCAGCGTCGCGGGCCCGCCGACGGTGACCGTGCGGGTGCTGGTGCCCGGTGAGCCGGCGGAAACCTTCGCCGGGATGGCCCCCGGGGAGGTCTCCGCGAGGCTCACCGCGTCCCGGCTGATCCGGCTGGTGCCGCTGCGCCCGGACGGGCCGGGGAGCCCGATCCCCGCGGACGCGCCGATCTCGCTGGCGTGGGACCTCACGCTCACCGGCGGCTCGGACAGCCCGCCGGGGCGCAACGAGTACGCCGACGCGGTCGTGGCGCAGGCCGAACTGCCGGAGCCGGCGCTGGTCGCACTCCCGGACCTCGGCGCCGACCTCACCGGCGCCGATCACACGAACCTGGTGCTGGACCTGCTCGGCACCGTGGCGCCGCTGCTGGACCGGCTGGTGCTGCTGGACGTACCGCCGGAGAAGTCCACAGTGGACGACGTGGCCGAGTGGACCGGCGCGCTGCGGGACTTCGGCGACGAAGCGCTGCTCGCCGCGGCGGCGGTGTACCACCCGCCGCTGCGGGCCCCGTCGCTCGACGGCGCCGGGCTGCGGACCGTCCCGGCGTCCGGGCACGTGGCCGGGCTGGTCGCCCGGCTCGACGCCGAGCGGGGCGCCGCGTACACCCCGGCGAACGCGACGCTGCTGGACGCGGTCGACCTCGAGGTCGAGTACCCGGAAGCGCAGCAGGTCCGGCTGTTCGGCGCGGGCGTCGACCTGGTGCGGTGCCTGCGGGGCCGCGGGCTCGTGGTGTGGGGCGGGCGGACGCTGTCGGGCGACCCGCGCCGGGTGTACGTCGCCCACCGGCGGCTGCTGCACCTGCTGGTGCGGGCCATCCGGCGGGCCGCCGCGCCGCTGGTGTTCGAGGTGAACTCCGCGGAGCTGCGGCTGTCGCTGGTCCGCGCGATCACGTCGGTGCTGCTGGAGGCGTTCCGCACCGGCGCGCTCGCCGGCACCCGGCCGGAGGACGCGTTCCGGGTGGTGTGCGACGAAACCAACAACCCGCCGGAGCAGGACCCCGGTCAGGTCGTGTGCGAGGTCGAAGTCGCGCCGGCGGTACCCATGGAGTTCATCGCGCTGCGGCTCGTGCTCGGCCAGGACCGCGGCTTGGAGGTGATCGAGCAGTGACGACACCGGCCGACCAGCTGCTCGCGCTGAACGAGCCGCTGCCCAAGTTCCGCTTCCTCGTGACGCTCTCCGCGGCGGACGTCTACCTGCCGCCGGCGCAGGCCCTCCTGCTGCAGGTGGTGGCGGCGGGCGCGTTCCAGGAGGTCACCGGGCTGGGCGCGCAGCTGGAAGTGGTCAGCTACCCCGAGGGCGGGCGCAACGACGCGGTGCACAAGCTGCCGCTGCGCCACTCGTGGAACCCGATCACCCTCAAGCGCGGCGTGGTCCGCGACCGCCTCCTGTACTCCTGGTACGAGACCGGCCTGCACGACTCGCTGGGCGCCCGCCGCGACGGCGCCCTGATCATGCTCGACGAGGCCGGGCTGCCCGCGAAGTCGTGGCTCTTCCACGGCGGCCTGGCCGCCAAGTGGACCGGCCCGGACCTGCACGCCGAGCAGAACGCGGTCGCGATCGAGTCACTGGAAATCGCCCACGAGGGCCTGACGGCCGTCCTCTAGGAGAAGAAACCGTGCCCAAGAACGTGACTTTCCACAACGTCGAGGTGCACTTCGTGGTGGACGGCGACGACCGCGCCGTGTTCACCCGGCTGTTCACCCAGCACATCCAGGCGTGGGCACGGCGGTACGAAGAGGAGTGCGCCCGGGCCGAGCGCAGCGGGAACGACCGCCGGATCGGGGATTCGGGAGGCCGCCGGTGATCACCACGCCGTTCTCCTCGGTGAGCCAGGGCGCCGACGCGCACCTGGAGATCGAGCGGCCGCCGAACCGGACACCGCAGGTGATCCCGCTGCGGTTCAACCCGACCGACTACAAGCTGAGCAAGAGCAACACGTTCGCCGAGATCACCATCCCCGGGCTGGAGACGCCGCCGATCCAGTTCATCCGCGGCGGCACCGAAACGCTGACCCTGCAGGCGCTGGTCGACACCTCCGACACGCTCAACGACGTCCGGACGGCCTACGTGGACGCCGTCCGCGACCTGATGCGGATCGACAGCACCGAGCACGCGCCGCCGATCGTCCGGTTCCACTGGAACGGCCCGGTCTTCAAGGGCGTGCTGGAGAAGCTGGACGTGAACTACGTGCTGTTCGCCAAGAACGGGGTCCCGCTGCGGGCCCAGCTGGACATCACGCTCAAGGAGTACCGGCTGGCGAAGGACCAGGCCGTGGACCCGCCGCGGTCCTCGCCGACGGTGGAGAAGAGCTACGTCGTGCGCCGCGGCGACACCTGGGACCGCATCTCCGCCGCGGTGTACCGGCGCCCGGACGCGTGGCGGGAACTGGCGCGCGCCAACGGCATCTCCGATCCACGCGACCTGCGGCCGGGGCTGGTGCTGACCGTGCCCCGGCTGCCGTGAGGGGGGACCGCCGATGACCGTGCCCGCGGGCACCCAGCCCGAAATCGCCGACCCGGACGGCTACGCGCCGGAGTTCGAGGTCGTCGTCGAAGGACTGACGCTGGACCCCTCGACGAAGAACGACATCCTCGACATCAAGGTGCACCGCGACCTCGACGAGATGTCCGGCTTCGACCTCGAGCTGAACAACTGGGACGACGTCGCGCTGAAGTTCAAGCACAGCGACTCCAAGGACCTGCAGATCGGCACGCTCGTGTCCGTCCGGCTCGGCTACGCGGACAAGCTGCTGACCGTCGGCACCGGGAAGATCAGCTCGCTCGCGCCCAAGTTCCCGGACTCCGCGTCGCCGACCGTCTCCATCACCTGCGTGGACGGGATGCTCGACCTCAAGGACCGCAAGCCCACCAAGGAAGAGGACAAGAACTTCGTCAACAAGACCGACTGGGAGATCGCCGAGCAGATCGCCCGGCGCAACCACCTCGCCTTCGAGACGACCCACGAGGGGCCGCGGCACGACCTCGTGGTGCAGAAGAACCAGTCCGACGCGCAGTTCCTGATGGAGCGGGCGAAGCGGATCGACTTCGACTGCTACCTCCTGCCGGACCCGGCGACGGGCGTGCAGACGCTGTACTTCATCAAGCCCACCGACGGGCGCGACAGCCGCCCGATCCGGCTGTTCCGGCTGGCCTACGCACCCGGCCTGTCCTCCGGGCCCAGCGGGCAGCCGCCCGGCCTGGTGCCCAACCTCCTCGACTTCACCCCGACGATGACGCTGTCCGATCAGGTCAGCAAGCTCACCGTGCACGGCTGGGACCCGGTCAAGGCGGAGCCGATCGAGTACGTCGCGACCGAGAAGGACCTGCCCGGCGGGCAGAACTCGGCCGACGGGCAGAGCGGGCCCGAGGCGGCGGAAACCGCGGCGGGCGGACGGCAAGAGGTGATCGTCGACGCGCCGGTGCTCAGCCAGGAAGAAGCCAAGGAACTGGCCATCTCGCTGCTGCGGGAACGGGCCTACGAGTTCATCACCGCGACCGGCCGGGTGGCCGGGCTGCCGGAGCTGCGTCCCGGGGACAACCTGGAGATCTTCGGCCTCGGCACCCGGTTTTCCGGCACCTACTTCGTCAAACGGGTGGAGCACGCCCTCAACTCGAGCGGCTTCTTCACCACCTTCACCGGACGGCGGATCTTCCAGGGGGACAAGCGATGACGGCGACCACGCCCCGGGCCATGGCTACCGACCAGCGCTTCTACGGCGTCGCGCCGGCGGAAGTCGTGCAGAACGACGGGGACGACGAGGGCCGGGTCCGGGTCAAGTACTACTGGCTGGACGGCGGCGCGTCGATCAGCCCGTGGATCCGGGTCAGCCAGCTCTACGCGGGCGCCGGCTACGGCTCGGTGTTCGTGCCCGAGGTCGGCGACGAGGTGCTGGTCGCGTTCTTCCAGGGCGACATGCGCCAGCCGTACGTGCTGGGCGGGCTCTACAACGGCAAGAAGAAACCGCCGGTGGCGCACAAGGACGGCCGCGACCAGAAGATCATCCGCACCAAGGCCGGGCACCGGATCCTGTTCGACGACAAGGAAAAGGAGATCACGATCAGCACCGCGTCGGGTGCGACGGTGGTGCTGAAGGACAGCGGCGAGATCACGCTGACGGCCGAAACGGTGACGGTCGACGCGAGCCACGTCGACCTCGGCGGCGGCGCGTCCGAGCCCGTCGTCCTCGGCAACGCGCTCCTGGAAGCGTTCATCAACCACACCCACCCGGTGGTGGGCGCCAACACGGGGCCCGCGACGCCGCTCTCGCCGACGGTGCTCGCGAAGGAGGTGTTCGCGAAGTGAGCGAACCCTTCCTCGGCACCGGCTGGCGGTTCCCGATCCTGCCCGACGAGGCCGGCCGGCTGTCCTACGCCGACGGCGAGACGAGCATCGAGCACTGCCTGCGCGCGTTGCTGCTCACCGCCACCGGCGAGCGCGTGATGCGGCCGGACTTCGGGACCACGGTGCCGGAGTCGGTCTTCGCACCCGGCAGCGCGCAGAACCTGCGCGGGCTGGAACGGTCGATCGCCGACGCCGTCAAGACCTTCGAGCCGCGGGTGGAGCTGGCGAGCGTCCTCGCCGAGGCCGACCCGGCCGACGAGTCCCACGTGACGATCTCGGTCGAGTACCGGATCCGGCGCACCAACACCAAGGCCAACCTGGTGTTCCCGTTCTACCTCGGCCTGACGGGGACGCCATGACGCTGCCCGTGCCGGAGCTGGACGACCTCACCTGGGCCGACATGATGGCGGCCATCACCCGCCGCATCCCGGCGGAGTCGGACGGCACGTGGACGCTGCACGCGCCCGCCGACCCCGGCGTCACGCTGCTGGAACTGTTCGCCTACCTGCTGGAGCAGCGGCTCTACTGGCTGGACCAGGCCCCGGACGAGCTCGTCGTCGCGATCCTGAAGCTGCTGGGTGTCGAGCCACCCCGCCCCGCGCGGGCGGCGGCCACGGTCCTCGCGCTGACCACCGGCGAGGACACGCCGACGGTAGTGCCCGCGGGCACCGTGCTGGCCCGCGACCCGGCCGCAGCCATCCGCTTCACCCTCGACGACGAGGTGACCGCCTTCCCGCTGGACGGCGAGGCGACAGTGTTCACCGACCGCGACCGCACCGCCGACCTGCTGGCCGGGCGCGGGGTGCCGCTGCTGGCGAGCGACGGCTCCCCGGCGTCGGCCCGGTTCACGCTGCCGCTGGCCGGCTCGCACCCCACGGACGGCTGGCTGTCCCTGCTGTTCGAGCTGGACTCGCCGCTGCCGCCGTCCTGGGCGCCACCCCCGCTCCCCGTCGTCCGGCCGCCGGCCGAGCTGACGTGGTCGTGGTTCCGGCCCAGCGGCGACGCCTCGGGCGAGTTCGCCGAGGTCGAGGACGGCACCGGCGGCCTGCGGCGCTCCGGCGTGGTCCGGCTGCGGCCGCCGGCCGAGTGGTCCACAATGGACTCCGGGCTGCTCGTGGCCACCCGCGCCGCGACCTATTCCGCACCGCCGCGGCTGCGGCGCCTGGCGGTCAACGCCTCGGGTGCCCGCCACGCCGAGCACCGCACGGTGACCGGGCTCGAAGACCAGACCGGCGAGTGGCTGAAGCTGCCCGGCCAGCGGCTCGAGCTGCCGGACGCGGCCGGCCGGCTGCTCGCCGCGACCCTGCACCTGGCCGGCGAGAAGTGGGAAGCGGCGGCCGGCTTCGCCTTCGGCTCGGGCCGGGACCGGATCTTCGTGCCGGACCGCCACGAAGGCGCGCTCGTGTTCGGCGACGGGCTCACCGGGCGGATCCCGCGCCCGGGCGGCACCGTCCGGGTCGACTACACGATCGGCGGCGGCCGCGACGGCAACGGCGGCCTGACGGACAACTGGCTGCCGGTCGAGCTCGCGGTGCCGGTGCGGGCGGCGAACCCGGTCCAGGCCGCCGGCGGGTCGGACCCGGAAACGGTGGCCCAGGCCCGCGACCGGGCCGCGGGCGCGCTCGGCGAGGTGACCCGGGCCGTCACGGCCGAAGACTTCGTCACCCTGGCCACCACGACGCCGGGCGTTTCGGTCGGCCGCGCGCACGCCGCGGTCGGCGAGCACCCCGGCTTCCCGTGCGCGCGGGTGCCCGGCGCGGTGACCGTCCACATCGTCCCGTCGGTGCCCCGCGACGGCGACGACGTCGTGCCCGCCCCGGAACCGGACCCGGGCATGCTGTGCGCGGTCGCGGACCGGCTCGGCCAAGCCCGGTTGCTCACGGCCGAAGTGTTCGTGCGGCCGCCGGTGTACCGGGACGTCCGGCTGCGGGTGGACCTGTCCGGCACGCCGGCCGACCGCGTCCGGGTGTCCACTGTGGCCGGTACCGCACTGCGCCGGTTCCTCGACCCCCTCGCAGGCGGGGACGACGAGACGGGCTGGCCGTTCGGCGAGCCCCTGCGGCCCTCGGCGCTGCTGCGCGCGGCGCAGCAGGCGCTCGGCGACCTGGCGGCCGTCACCGCCGTCGCGATCGGCCTCGACGGCGCCGAGCCCGCGGAGACGTGCGACGACGTACCGCTGCGGCCCGGCGACCTCCCGGTCGCCCGCGAGGTCCGCACGCGCGTGGTGCCCGCCGTGGAACCGGGGGAGGGGTTGCTGTGAAGTTTCGCGGATCGGGCGGGTCACATGCCCCCAATGTGGCATTCGGTGCGTCAGACGCACCGAACGCCACATTGGGTGCGCTGGACGCACCCAACGCCACATTGGGGCGCTCGGGCGAACCGGGGGGTGGGGTGCGATGACCGACGTCTGGTGGGCGCGCGACTCGGACGAAGAAGCGCGCATGGTCCCCGGCCCCGGGCCGTCCGGGGTGCAGCCGGAGCTCGTCGACGCGACGCGGGAAGCGGTGCGGGCCGCCGTGCGCGATCGCATCCCCGGCTACACCCCGGATTGGACCAGCTTCGACCGGCAGGACGCCGGGGTCGCGCTCGTGCGGCTCTTCGGCACCCAGGCCGAACCCGTGCTGCTGCGGGTCAACCGGCTGCCGGAGAAGATCCTCGCCGAGCACCTGAACACCGCGGGCGTGCGCCGCCGTCCCGCCACCGCGGCGGCCGCGCTGCTCGAGTTCACCGTGACCCCGCCGGACGGCGCTTCGGTGCTCGTCCCCGCCGGGTTCCAGGCCGCCGCGACCGGTACCGGCGGCGACGTCGTCTACGAAACCGACCAGGACCTCTACGCCACCCCCGCCACCCTGAGCGTGCTCGCGGTGCAGCGGGGCGGGGCGCTCGAACCGGTGCCGCTCGGCCCGAACGGGCCCGGGCGCCCGTTCGCGCCGTTCGGCACCGAGCCCCGGCCGGGCAACGCGCTGTGGCTCGGCCTCGACGGCACCGCGAGCCCGTTCCCGTCGCTGTCGCTCGGGTTCGTGGTCGCGGCCGCGCCGCCGGTGCCCGCGGCCGCCGGCGGGCTCACCCCGCTGCCACTGGCGCCCCAGCCGCTGCTGCGCTGGGACGTGCTGGACGGCGGCCGGTTCCGGCCCGCCGAAGTCGTCCGGGACGAGACGCGGGGACTGCGCGCGAGCGGCACGGTGGAGCTGCGGCTGCCCCGCACCTGGGCCCCCGGCACCCCGCCGACCGCGCGCCCCAGCCCCCCGCTGCGCTGGCTGCGGCTGCAGGTCGCGCAGGGCATGTTCACGGTCGCGCCACCGCTGGTGTCGGGACTGCGGCTGAACACCGTGGCCGCGACCGCCGCCCGCACGATCTTCGACGAGCCGCTGGAGCCGATCCAGGACCCCGCGAACCCGTCCGAACGGCGGCGGCTGCGGCTGAGCCAGGTCCCGATCCTGGCCGGCACGGTCGTCATCGAGGTCGACGACGACCCCGGGATGGATCTGTTCGGCACCACCGAAGAGGGCGCTTCGCCGTGGCAGGAAGTGCCGAGCCTCGCCGCCTACGGCCCGGACGACCACGTGTTCGTCGTCGACTACGACACCGGTGTCGTCACCTTCGGCGACGGCGTGAACGGCGCGGCCGTGCCGCCGGGCTTCCGCAACGTCCGGGCGGTGCGCTACCGCGTCGGCGGCGGCGCGGCGGGCGCGGTGGGGGCCGGTGCGGTCAACGGCGTCGTCACCGCGCGGCCGTTCGTGACCGGCGTCGGCAACCCGTTCCCCGCCACCGGCGGCGCGGACGCCGAGCCGGACGAAGACGTCATGCGCCGCGGGGTCGGGGAGCTGCGCTCCCGCGGTCGGGCCGTCGCCCCGGCCGACTACGGCCTGCTGGCGCTGCGCGCGCCGGGAGCGTCGATCGCCCGCGCGAACGGGGTGCCCGGCCTGCACCCGGACTTCGCCGGCACGCCCATCCCCGGTGTCGTCGGAGTCCTCGTGGTGCCGCCGTTCGAAGCGGGCGGCACCGAACCGCCGGTACCGACCGCCGAGACCCTGCGCGCGGTGGCCGGCTACCTCTCCCGGGAGGTGGCGCCCGCCGGCGTCACGGTGGTCACCGGCCCGGTCGCGTACCGGCGGATCGGCGTCGAGGCCCGGGTCGTGCTCGACACCGGCCAGGACCGGGCCGCCGTCCTGGCCCGGGCGGCGGACGCGGTGACCACCTACCTGGATCCCCTGCGGGGCGGGGAGAACGGCGGCGGCTGGCCGTTCGGCGGCGCGGTGCGCCACACCGCGCTCGTGCGCCGGCTCCTCGCGGTGGACGGCGTGCTCGCGGTGTCCGGGCTTGCGCTGACCGCCGACGGGCTGCGGCTGCCGCCGTGCACCGACCACGCGATCCCGCCGGACGACCTGGTGTGGCCGGAGCGCCCGCTGCTGATCCCGGTGGAGGAGTCCGCATGACGTGCACACCGACCACCGTCACCTTCCGGCTGCTCGACGACGTCGTCGGGTGGGACCAGGACGTCGTCGCGAACCTCGTCGGGTTCGAGGACGAGGCCGGCGTCCGGCTCGCCTACGAAGGTGCGTCCCCGGACGGCCCGACCCGGGCGCAACTGCTGCCGTGGTTCCCCGATCCCCGGCTGGCGCCCGGCTGCCAGCCGTGCGCGTGGTACCTCCTGTCCGGGGCGCGGCTGCTGCGCCGGGACACCTGCGCGGGTGGCTGGCTGCCCGTCTGGGCGCCTTACTGCGACCCCCGGCTGCTGCGCGCGCCGACGGCCGTGGCCGCGCGCGGGCACCGGATCGCCGTGGTCGACGCCGGCCGGGTCTTCGTGTGGCGCAACGAAGGCGACCACCTGGTCGCGGTGATCGGGCTCCGGCGCGCGAAGGTCGTCGCGCTCGCGCAGGACGAGCAGGTGCTCGTGTCCCGCGCGGGCAGCGACCGGCTGTGGCGCTACGGCGCCGACGGGCGGCTCTGCGAGGTCGTGCGCACGCACGTCCGGGGCGAGATCATCGGCGTCCGCACCGGCCCCGGCCGCACGATCTGGCTGCTCACCGAGGAAGCCGGGGAGTTCCGGATCTACCGCGACGGCCACGAGTCCACAGTGGACGAGCTGGCGGCCGCGCTGCCGCCCAGCGGTCTCGTCCGAGCGGACGACGACGGCTTCTGCCTGCGCGAGCCGGGTCCCGACGGCGAGGTGACCTCCTGCTACGACTGGGACGGGCAGCCGTGGGAAGAGCAGGCGCCGGAGGCCGGGCCGTTCGTCACCCGGGGCGAGTTCACCACCTCCCGGATCGACAGCGGGATCTCGCGCTGCCGCTGGCACCGGGTCCGGGTCGACGCGGACGTGCCGGCGGGCACCGCGGTGTCGGTGTCGATCGTGGTCTCCGAAGACGAGAAGTTCGCCGACAGCGACTGGCAGACCGCGCCCGCGGGGGTCACCGACTTCCTCGTCGACCAGCCGCCCGGGCGCTACCTCACGGTCCGCGCGCGGTTGTCGGGCGACTCGTCGGCGACGCCGGTCCTGCACCGGATCCGGCTCGACTTCCCGCGGTCCACCAGCGCGGACCTGCTGCCCGCGGCGTTCCGGCAGGACCCGGCGGCGGACGACTTCACCGAGCGGTTCCTGTCCCTGTTCGACGCGACCACGGCCGAGATCGACCGGGTCGTCGAGCGCTACCCGGCGCTGCTCGACCCGGACGGCGTGCCGGACGGGGCGCTGCCGTGGCTGGCCGGGCTGCTCGGCCTGTCGTTCGAAGCGGGCTGGGACGCGGAAACACGCCGGCGGCTGATCACCGCCGCGCCCGGGCTGTACCGGCGGCGCGGGACGCCGGGCGCGCTGAAGGACGCGATCGAGATCGTCTTCGCCACCACCCCGGTCATCGACGAACTGGCCGGCGACCGCCACTGGGCGCAGGTGCGCGCGACCGCGGCGCCGCCGACGGCTCGCGGCCTGGGCTCGGTGCGGTTGTTCGGCCGCTCGTCGTCACGGCTGCGGCTGGACACCTCGACGCTGGGCGCGACGCCGCTGCGGGCGTTCGGCGACCCGGACACCGACCCCCTCACCGAGCACGCCCACCGGTTCCGGGTCCTGCTGCCGGCCGGCGCGGCCGACGAGGAAGCGGTGCGGCGCCTGGTGGTCCGGCAGGCGCCCGCGCACACGAGGGGATCGGTGCGCGCCGGCGGGACGGGGTTCGTGGTCGGCACGCGGTCGGCGGTCGGGGTCGACACGGCGTTCGTCCCGCTGCCGCCGCCGGTGGTGGGCGGCGTGCGCTTGAACCACGACGGAGTACTGAGGCCCGGGCCACGGGGCGCCCGCCACGGGGTGAGCGTCGGCGTGGTGTCCGCGGTCGGGGTCCACACGCGAGTGTCTTGAGAGGACAGGGAAGAGATGACCGAGGCAACGACAGAGGAACAGCCCTTCCGCCGGTTGCGGTACTTCCACGGCCAGCTGCTCACCGCCCGCGACTTCCAGCGGGAGCAGGAGTACTTCCGCGAGAAGCTGAAGCTGCGGATGCGCTGCCTGCTCGGCTACGGCGTGGTGTGCGGGCTGTTCGTGGAACCCGCGCCGCCGTCGGACGATAAGGAGAAGCACGAGCACCACGCCAAGGTGCACATCACCAGCGGGCTCGGCGTCGACTGCGACGGCAACGAAGTGCTCGTGCCCGGCAGCTGCGCGATCGACCTGTGGGACGCGCTGCCCGAGGACGAGCGCACCGGGACGACGGTGTGGGTCGGCGTCGAGTACACCGAGCGCCCGGTCGAGCCGACCCGCACGGTGTTCAACTCCGCCTGCGCGGACACTTCGGACTGCGACTTCGGCTACACCGAGGAAAGCTACTGCGTCCGCGTCACCACCAGGACGCCGCCGAAGGACGAGCGCTGCGAGACCTGCTGCACCCGGTGCGAGCACAAAGTCCTGTGGCTGGCCAGGATCGACGACGTCGACTTCGCGAAGCCGGTCCGCGAAGAGCAGATCCACCTCGACGTCCGCCGGTTCTTCGGCCGCCGCGTGCCGACCGTGATCACCGGCGTCAACTGGAAGCACGGCCACACCTACACGGTCAACGAGGCCAAGGAGCTGCTCGGCACGCAGAAGAACTCGGGCGGCCTGGTCGTCGAGTTCTCCGACGGCGTCCGCGTCGACAGCCTGCGCCGCGGCGTGGTGGAGATCCAGGTGATCGAAGGCGGCGCCGGCCGCAACGCCGACACCTGGTACATGGGCGGCAAGTTCGAAGAGCCCACCGACAAGGACGGCGAATTCACCGACCACTTCCGCTACCGCCAGACGACCCGCGAGACCCTGCAGGACGGCGACCGCGTGCTGATCACCGTCCGCGCCGCGTTCATCCTCGACCACTGCTGCCGTCCCGTCGACGGCACCAACGTCGGCGGCCGCGTCCCGTTCATCGGCCACGCGAAGGCGGACGCCGACGTCGAAACCGAGACCGACCACGGCCACGACCCGAAGCCCGAGCCCGACCCGACCGGCTGCCTCGTGCCGCCGACCGGTATCGGGCCGTGGACGTCCGGCACCGGCGCGGGCGGCGACGTCTTCGAGAGCTGGTTCTTCATCACCGAGGAGCGTTCATGAGCAAGACCGATTGCGGGTGCGGGTGCGGCGGGGCGCCGGCCTTCCCCGCCGCGTTCGTCCGGCCGCGGTTCTTCGCGGGGCAGCTGCTCACCGAGGACGACCTCACGCTGCTGACCGACTACGTGGCCGGGAAGGACCGGCTGCACAACCGGACGCTGTCCGGCCCGGGCGTCGTGTGCGGGCTCGAGGTGTCCTGCGACTCGTGCGCGGGCGGCACGGTGCTCGTACACCCCGGGCACGCCCTCGACTGCTGCGGCAACGACATCGTGCTGTCCTGCAGCGAGAAGGTCGACGTGCAGGCGCTCGTGCGCGAGCTGCGGGTGTCGTCGCCGGGGGTGCACTGCGGTGACCCGTGCGACGACGACCAGCGCCACTTCGGGCTCTTCGTGCGGTACGAGGAGAGCATGACCGGCCCGGTCGCGCCGTTCGCCACCGAGGAGCCGTGCCCGGCTCCGGGGTGCGTGCCGTCCCGCGTCGAGGAGGGCTTCCGGTTCGTCGTCAAGTGCGACACGACCGACGACCACCGGTACAACCCGGCCACCAAGCTGCTCGCGCGGATCGGGGGCAAGAACGCCTACGAGCAGGTCCGCCTGCTGAGCCAGCGGCTCGGGCACTACCTGGACCCGATGGCGGTCGCCGGCGGCTCCTCGACCCGGACGATCCGGTTCGAGGACGCCGACATCGTCCGCTACCGGGACAGCCTCGCCCAGCTGAAGGCGGGCGCCGGCGGCGACCCGCAACCGCCGGAGGCCCGGCAGCAGACCGAGTACGTGCGGGCGCTCGCCAGTGCCATCGCCCGGTACGACACCTACGGCGAGGCGGCGCAGCAGGAGCTGCGGGCCAAGTACGAAGACCTCGGCGCGATCGACACCGCCCGGCAGGAGCTCGGCGCGGCCTGCGACCGGCTGGCCAAGACCAAGCCCGAAGAGGTCTGGCCCGAGCTCGCGCACCGGCAGATCGCGCTCGCCGTCCTGGCGGAGGCGAAGAACCGGGTGGCCACGCCCGATCCCGACGCCCCCATCGAGCTCCGCCTGCTGGCCCAGGGCACGCCGCTGGACAACGTGCTGGAGGCGGAGTTCCGGGCCGACCTCGTGCGGATCCGGGAATGGCTGCTCGGCCGGCTGGACCGGGTGGACGGCATCGCGGACTGCGCGCTGCACGACGACGTCCGCAAGGTCGCCATCCCGCAGCCGCTGCCGATCCCCGAGCCGGACCAGATGCAGCGGCTGACCGTCGCCGACCTGGGCCTGCTCACGGACGCGGCCGGGAAGCTGACGACGTACGTGCGCCGGTTCGTCACCGACGCGGCCTGCTCGACGCTGAACCCGCCGTGCACCGCCTGCGCCGACAACGACGTGCTGCTCGCGCACCTGGAGCTGGACGGCTGCGACGTCGTGCGCGTCTGCTCGGCGACCCGGGAACAGGTGCTGCCCGGCGGCTCGGCCTACGGCGAGTGGCTGCCGAAGCTTTACCAGCTGCGCCACTTCGCCGAGCAGGTGTGCTGCCAGCCCACGCCGGTGTACCGGCCGCCCGGTGTGCCGGAATCCGGGGCGATCCCGCGGCCGTACGTGCCGCGGCTGCTCGAGAAGTGGCGGCCGCGCGGCCCGCTGGAGCGGATGTGGGACCTCCTGGTGACCCCGGCGCCGGGGGAGACCGTGCCGAAGCCGGTGCGCGAGCAGGTGTACACCGTGCCGGCCGAGGTGACCGACAGCCTGCAGGAGATGAACGCGCTGCGGGGGCAGGTGAGCGACCTGGTCGCGACCGTGGAGGCGTTGCGGGGCCAGCTGGACACCGCGCGCGAGCAGGTCTCGCAGGTGCGGGACGAGCTGCCGGAACGGCTGTCCGACCGGCTCGCGGACCTGGAGAGCGCCCCCGAAACCGAGGCCGACGCCGACGCCGACGCCGGGGCGGACGACGAGGCGCAGACGGTGAAACCGAAGCCGCCGCCGCGGCGGGGCCGGTCGTCCTCGGCCCGCAGCGGCGGTACCGCCCGCAAGCCGCGGTCGGGTGAGTCGTCGTGACCGGTCCACTGCGCCCGGAGTTCCACGAGGGGCAGGTGCTCGCCGCCGCGGACCTCGCGGCGACCGTCGCCTACGCCCGCTCGGCGGCCGTCCGGCACGCGCGCCTCTCGCACGACTGGGGCATCGCCGACGGGCTCGGCATGACGACCGAAAACCGGACCGATCCGGTGTCGGGCGACCGGTTCGTCGAAGTGAGCGTGCACGCCGGGCTCGCGGTCGACGGGACCGGCCGGGAGATCGTCGTGCCGTCGACGGTCGTGCTGTCGGAGGCGGACTTCGAGGCCGTCAACGGTGCCGACGGGCCGACGACCGAGCCGTACCCGGTGTTCCTCACCGCCGCCGACCGCGCCCAGCAGGCGACCGGTCCGTCGTCGTGCGCCGGCACCGCCGGGCCGACCCGGGTGGAGGAGTCCTACCAGATCCTCTTCCGGCGGCTCGGCGACGAGCGGCTGGTGGCCGACCAGCAGCCGCCCGCGGTGGCCGACGCCCCGGCGGCCCCGCCCGCGCAGTGGCTGGTGCTGCTCGGGTTCGTCCAGTGGACCGCGGGGCACTTCACGGCGGTGTTCCCGGCGGCGCGCGGGGTCGGGCCGCGGTACGTCGGGGTGCGCGCGGACACCGTGTCGGCCCGGTCGGGCTCGCTGGCGCTGCGCACCCTGCCGGAGTTCCAGGAGGGCAAGCCCGCGCTGGTGCTGTCCGGCACGGCCGCGCCGACCCTGGTCTACGGGCTGTACAAGGGAACGGGCGACGTCGATCCACTGCTGACGGTGGAGTCCAACGGGAACCTGACCATCGCGGGCAGCTTCTCCGGCCAGATCTCGGCGGGCAGCGTGCTGGCGACGTCCGGCAGCGCGACGGACGGCATGGTGCTGCCGCTGCCGTCCGGGGTCACGCCGGCGGAGCTCGCCGACGGCCGCGTGTCGCTGCACGTCTTCGTGACCCCGCGGATCCCGCCGTCCGGGTCCGGGCTCACCGTGCCGTCGGAGGCCACTGTGGACGGTGACCGCCGGGTCCGGTGCCGGCTGCGGACCTACGACCCGGGCGTGGGGCCCGCGGTCACCGAGACACCGGGCTCGGTCGACTTCCTGGTACTGGCGACGGTCGCGGCGACGAGCGGGGGTGGCTGACGGTGAGCGTTTTCGCGGTCTACGAATCGAGCACCGGCACCGTGGTCGGTGCGGTCAAGGCGATCGGCACGCCGGTGCCGGCCGCGGCCGCGCTGGTCGGCGACGCGCTGCCGGTGCGGCTTTCGCTGCAGTCGGGCGAAGTGGTGACCCTTGCACTGGCGGGCCGGGAACTGGCCGTGCACGAGGCCGACGACCAGCCGGCGGTGTTCGTCGAACCGCTGGCCTACGGCGTCACGCTGGTGAGCGGCCAGCCGGTGAAGCCGGCGCTGGCGAAACTGGCGGACCTGCCCGACGCGCCGGTCTTCGACCCGACCGGGCTGCTGGTCAAGCTGCCGGGCCCGGCGACCGAGGACACCGCCGTGTTCGCGCTGGTCTCCGAGGGCCCGGACACGCTGCCGGTGACCGGGAAGGTCAAGAAGGACGCCGACCACGTGTCGCTGCCGCTCACGGTGGGCGCGGGCGCGCACGCCGTGCTGCTGCTGGTCGCGGGCTGGGCGGGCCGGCTGGAGGAGGTCACCAAGTGAACGCGCCCACCGGCGGCGAGGTCACCGTGCGCCACTGCGTGGTGCGGGTGGTCCGGCGCGGTGGGTGGAGCTGGGGGCCCGATCCCCGCGGCCTCGTCCAGCGGGTCCTCGACGCACTGCCGGAGCTGCTGGCCGAGCGGTTCGGCGACCTCCTCGACGGCGACGGCCCGGACGTCGAGATCACCGAGCCGGTGCGGCTGTCCGTCCGGCTTTCCGCGGCCGGGACCGCCGGGACCGGGCTGGTGCCGTCCGGGCTCGTCCTCGAAGCCGCGGCGCCCGGTGGCGGGACGGTCTCCGAACCGATCGCGCTCCCGATCCCGTCGCCTTTCCCGGTTCCCGCGGGATCGCCGCCTGAACTATCCCTTGTGGACACGGTGGACGAGCCGCCGTCGTTCGGTGCGGCCGCGGCTGGAGCGACGATGGCCGAGCTGTTCGAGGAACTCGCCGCGCGGGACGAACTCGTCGCGTTGCTCGCCCTCGTACCCGAGGAAACCGTGCGGAGGTACCTGTCGGCGCTGCTTTCCGAGCCCGGTGGCGGACTTCCCGGCTCCGCCGCGAGCGAAACCGGCGGGAGTCCGGGCGCGCCCGTCGTGGCCGGACTCCCCGGCCCGGTGGGTGACCTGGCGGCGGAACTGGCCCGGCGGCTGTCCCTCCCGCGGCCGCCCGCGACCCGCGAAGAGCTCGCCGTCCTGCTGGACCCGCCGCCCGAGGCGGGCACGCCGGCCGGGGAAACTGCGCCCGGCGGCGTCACCACCTCGCCGAGGCCGTCCGGGGAGACGAGGGTCGGCTCCGTGCTCCCGTTCCTGCTGGCCGGCCCGCTGTCCAGGACCGGCTACCTGGACGCGATCGGCCCGGCGCTGGCCGGCGCGGCCCCGCTGTTCGCCGCGGCACTGGCCTACAAGGTGCTCGGCGCGCCGCAGCGCGGCTGGCGGCGGACCCCCGCGGACGACGTCGCCGCGGCGACGTTCGCCGGCCTGGCGTCGGTCCCGGACCTGGCCGCGTTCGCCAGGGAAGCCGCCTCCGCGCTGCCGGTGCTGGACGCCGTGCTGGCGCTCTCGCTGTGCCGCGGCCACGAACCCGCCGAGCCGCTGCTGATCGCGGGCGTGGACGAGGGTCTGCTGCTGGTCGACGCGCAAGGCCTGTTCCCGATCGCGTGGTCGTCCACAGTGGACGAGCTGGTGCCGCACTGGACGGCGTGCGGCCGGCCGCCCGTGCTGGTCCGGGACGGCCCGCTCCCGCCGTCGAGCCTGCGGGACCTGGCGGCGGCGGGGATCCGGTTCATCACCGACGCGCGCCCGGTGCGCGACGACCCGCTGACCCGGCTGCGCTGGCGCACTCCACTGTGGACGACCGGCGGCGTGGAACCCCGGCTGGCCGCCCGGTTGCCGTCCGGGCGCCTGGACGAGCTGGTCCGGGTTCTGTTCGTCGAGCACCGCGCCGTGCCGGTGGCGGGCAGCCGCGCTCTGGAGCACAGCGTCTCGCTGGCCGCCGCGCTGGCGCTGGGCATGATCGCCTGGCAGCTGTGGGAGGGCGACTCCCCGGTCCGGGCCCTGACGACGTTCGCCGACCTGGAAGCCACGGTCCGGTTCACCCGCGACGCCGTGCGCGTGACTGTCCCGCTGGGCCGCCGCCACACGGACCTGTGGCGCGGCGGCGCCCTCACCGACGTACCCGACGTGGTCTGGCTCGGCGGCCGGACCCTGACCTTCTCCGGTGGCTGACGTGAGCGGGCCGGCGGCCGAGCACCTGCGGGTGCGCCTGGCGGAGCTGCACCACGCGCTGCGCGGCGCCGTCGCGCGGCAGGCCGAGGCCGCGGCGTTGCTGACGCGCCCGGACCTGACGCCGTTCTGCGTGACCGACGAGCAGGTGGACGCGCTGCTCGACCGCGTGGACGCGTTCGCGGCCGGGATGACCGAGCCGGTGTCCCCGGCCCGGCCGGCGCCGGAGTCCGAGCTGCACCTCCGGCGGCTGGCCGCGGCGCGCGGTGTGACGCTCCCGCTGGACGCCCTCGCGACGCGCTACGGCCTGTCCCGGGACGAGCAGGACGCGCTGCTGCTGGTGGCCGCGCCGGAGCTGGACCCCGGCTACGAGCGCGTCTACGCGTACGTCGTGGACAACCTCAACCGGCGGGCCCCGTGCGTGGAGCTGCTGCTCGCGGTGGTCGCGGAAACGCCGGCGGACCGGCTGGCCCTGCGCCGCGCGCTGGGGTCCGCGGGCCGGCTGCGCCGCTACGGCCTGGTGCGTGCGTACGGCGAAGCGCCGACCGAGCTCGCCCAGGAGCTGACCCTCGGCGGCGGCGTGTTCGAGTACCTGATGGGCTGGGGCGGCGACCTCGGGGTCCTCGGCCACGACCCCGGTGAGGTCGCCCGGCCGGAGCGGCCGGTGGCGTCCCCGTACCTGGCGGCCGAGCGGCTCGCCACGCTCGGGCGCGCGCTGGCCGCCGGCGACGTCGACGTGGTCGGCCTGTGGGGCTGTCCCGCCGACAGCCAGCTCGACGCCGCCCAGGCACTGGCGGCCGTGGCCGGCCGTCCCCTGCGCCGCGTGACCGCGGACGTCGCGCACGACCTGCGGACCGCGGCGGCCCTGGACGCGATCCTGTGGCTGCCGACCGACGGCCTCGAGGCGCCGTCCGACGAGCCGTGGGTGAGCTCGGGCGTGCCGCTGTGCCTGACCGGCGCGACCCCGTGGCGCCCGCCCCGGCTGCTGGCCGCGCGCACCTACGCGGAAGTGACGATCCCGGCCCCGGGCTACCCGGAACGGCGCGCGATGTGGTCGTCGGCGTTCCCGGTGCTGGGCGAGGACGTGCTGGCGGACCTGGCCGCCCGCTACCGCATGAGCGGCGGCGAACTCCGCGCGGTGGCCGCGGTCGCCGACACCGGCGCCCGGCTGTCGGGGGCCGGCCACCCGATCACCGACCACGTCGAGCCCGCGATCGCCACGGTGACCCGCGGCCGCACGAGCGGCGCGGTGCAGTCGATCATCCCGCGCCGGGGGACGGCGGACCTGGTCCTGCCGGACGCGCAGATGGCCCAGATCACCGAAATCGCGTCGGCGTTCCGCGCGTGGCCCCGCATCGCGGAGGCGTGGGGCTTCGCCCGCAAGACGACGACCGGCGGCGTCAAGGCGCTGTTCACCGGCGAGCCGGGCACGGGCAAGACGATGTCGGCGGAGGTCGTCACCGGGATCCTGGGCCTGGAGCTGCTGAAGGTGGACCTGGCGCAGGTGGTGTCGAAGTGGGTGGGGGAGACCGAGAAGAACATGGAGGCGGTGTTCCGCCAGGCGGAGGACAGCCACGCGGTCCTGCTGTTCGACGAGGCGGACGCCCTGTTCGGCAAACGCGGCGAGGTCAAGCAGGGCACCGACCGGTACGCCAACCTGGAGGTCGGCTACCTGTTGCAGCGCCTGGAATCGAGCGACGGCCTGATCATCCTGACGAGCAACCTCAAGGAGAACATCGACCCGGCGTTCACCCGCAGGTTCCACTTCGTGGTCCACTTCCCCCGCCCGAGCGCGGCGGAGCGCCGCCGCCTGTGGCTCCTGGCGTTCCCCCCGGAGGCCCCGCTGGCCCCGGACGTCGACGTGGACGTGTTGTGCCGCTTGGACATGACGGGCGCGGGCATCACATCGGCGGCCCGCACGGCAGCACTGGCGGCCGCCGACGCGCGGAGTGCGGCCATCGGGATGCGCCACGTGGTCCGCGGCGTATCCCGGCAGTTCCAGCGCGAGGCGCGGCTGTTCCGCCCGGCGGAGCTGGGCCGGTACGCTGAACTCCTGACGGACAACGGGAGTGCGCATGCCTGAACTGATGCCCCCGCAGACGAAACCCACCCCACCGGTCACCGCCCAGGAACTCCGCACGGCCGCGGCCGCGGACCGCGGGCACCAGAAGCTGGTCCTGGTCCCGGCGGTGATCGGCAACGCACAGGCCGCGAAGACAGCGATGGACGGCAACGCGAAGACGGTCCCATCCCATTTGGCGTCGACGCTGGCGGCGGGCCAGGACCGAGTGGGCAATGCGGCGATGGCCGGGGCGGCCATGCGGGTGGTACCGATGGCAGTGCCGAAGAAGGAAGCCTGCCCGGGTTGCTGAGCCTGATCGGACCTCGGTGCCGTGGCGCAGGTATCGCGGCGGCGGGCCGGGATGCTGCCGGTCGTGACCCGTTCGAGGCCCAGCCCAGCCCAGCCGGGGCGGCGCCCCGGCCCCAGCCGGGTCCCGGCGGCGGCCCGGTTCCGGTCCCGACTCGGCCCCAGCCTCGGCCCGGCCCGGCCCCGCCCCGGCCCCGCCCCGGCCCCGGCCTTGGCCTTGGCCTTGGCGGCGGCCCAACTGCGGTGGCGGCCCAGCCCTGACCCCGGCCCTGAGCCCGGCCCGGCTGCGGCCGGCCCGAGCCCGGCCCGGTCCGGCTGCTGCGGCGGCCCAGCCCAGACCCTGACCCCGGCCGCGGACTGGCCTCGGCCCGGCCCGGCCCGGCCCGGCCCGGCTGCTGCGGCGGCCCAGCCCCGACCCCGGCTCCGGCCCTGGCCTGGCCGCCGCGGCGGCCCAGCCCTGCTCGGTGCCGCGCGGCGCAAGTCGATTGGCACTCCCGGAGAGCGCCCCAATGGGGTTGTTTCATCGTGGTTTGTGCTGGTCACGATGGGTTGACCGGGTCTGGTAACGCTCACGCGGGATCAGGCAGGGCACCGTCGCGGACGCTCTGCTCGTGCTGGGTCAGCACGAGCAGAGCCCGCAGCAACGTCGTGGCATGACGGGGTGCCAGGCGGAGTTTGTCCAGGACCCGCCAGGCTTTGAGGGCGGCGAAGCCGCCCTCCACCGCGCACCGCATTGCCGCGAACACCGCATTCGCCTGCTTCTGCGCCTTGCTCAACGGCCGCTTCGCTTCAGCCTTATACGGAGTCAGCACCACCTGCCCACACGCCCCCTCGCAGACACCACAGTGCTTGGTGGCGCGGACGTCTTTGTGCCAGCCCTGAAAGCCCTTGTCCCCAACCGGGGTCAGGTCGTGGGCATGCAGGTGTTCCCGGATCCGCAGCCGGCGAGCAGCGGTGATATCGGCGGTCTTGCCCGGCACCGCCGCCGATATCCACAACAACCGGCCGTCCTCGTCGGTCAGGGCCAGTACGACCAGGCCGTGCTGTTTGTGTTTGCCGCTGTAATGGGCCCGGTTGGCTTTTCCGGTGCGGCGACGGGTCCGGATCAAGGTGCCGTCCACCAACACCACCGCCGCGCCCTGGGCGGCCAGGCGGCGCAGGACACGGTTCAGGCGTGCCGCGCGGGCGGCGAGCAAGGCGATGACCTCCAGCACCCACCGCCGGACCGTGGATGCCGACACGCCCATACCGGCCCCGAGATGAGCCAGGCGCGGGTCGTGGCGCAGCACCGCCAGCACGACCAGGGCCTGCTCGGCGGGGGTGGCTTTGCGCCAGCGGGACCGCAACCGGCACCGGTGGGAACGGATCAGCCCGGCGACCATCTGCAGGGTCGAGGATGAGAGCGGGAGGGTGACCTGGTAAGAAATGGGGTCGAAGCCCTCGGCGGGTTGTTGACTCACATCTCGATCTTGCCGAGGGCTTCACCTATGTCCGGGGCCACCACGCCGGTCCCGGCGTCACTTCCTCCCGGCACAACCTGATTGGCTCGCTCTCACCGCCCCGACCAGCCACAACCACGATGAAACAACCCCAATGTGGCGTTCGGTGCGTCCAGCGCACCCAATGTGGCGTTCGGTGCGTCAGACGCACCGAACGCCACATTGGGGCGCATTCCCGGCCGCCGTCAGGGTTCCGTCGCCACGGCGGCCGCGCGCAACGCAGCCGCTACCCGGGCCGCCGGTTCCGGCAGTCGTCGCGGCAAGTGCGCCAGCAGCAAGCGCCGCCGTTCTCCCGGCCCGCCCCGCACCGGGAGTACGCGCACGCCGGGTGGGGCCACCGGGCCGATCGAGCCCGGTACCGTTGTGATGCCGCAGCCGGCGGCCACCAGGTGGAGCTTGGCCAGCCAGTCGCGGGCGGTGTGCGCGATCTCCGGCCGCTCGTCCAGGCCCGGCCACACGCCCAGCGTCCGGTCGTCGCCCGGGCCCGCGATCCAGCGGCGGCCGCGCAGGTCCGCCACGTCGATGTAACTCCGTCGCGCGAGCGGGTCGTCGGTGGGCACCGCGACGCGCAGGCTGCGCTCGGCCAGGGTGTGCACCGTCAGCGCCGGGGTTTCGGTGTCGGGCGGGCGGAACGGCGGCGCCGAGGCCAGCAGGGCGACGTCGAGCGTGCCCGCGCGCAGGGCGCGGACCAGCGCCGGGGTGCCGCCTTCGCGGCTGAGCACGGTGATCGCCGGGTCGCTGCGCCGCAGGGCCGTCAGCGCGCGCGGGACCAGCTCGGCGCCGGCGGTCGGGAACCAGCCGAGCCGGACCGTGCCCCGTTCGGCGGGCAGTCCGGCGAGTTCGCGCGCGGTGGCGTCGAGCTGGTCGACGACGCCGGTGGCGCGGCGGAGCACGATCTGTCCGGCCGCGGTGAGCCGCACGCCGTCGTGGCGGCGTTCCAGCAACGGCGCCCCGGCCGCGCGCTCCAGCGACGCGATCTGCCGCGAGACCGCGGACTGCGTGTAGCCGAGCGCGGTGGCCGCGGCCGTCAGCGTCCCCCGCTCGGCGACTTCGCGGAACACCCGCAGCGCGGTCAGGGAAGCGTCGGAGAAAGCCATGACGTCCACGCATACCAGGTCTGCGCATCTTTCGCTTTCCGCATGCCCGAAACGCTCCTAACTTGGCGTCATGACCACGAAAACCGCCCTCGTCACCGGGGCGACCCAGGGCCTCGGCCTCGCCCTCGTCGAAGGGCTCGCCCGGCGGCTGTCCCCGGCGGACACCGTCTACCTCACCGGCCGCGACGCCGGACGCGTCGCCCAGGCCGTCGAAGCCATGCCCGCCGGCGGCGCCGAAATCCGCGGCGAAGTCCTCGACGTCGCCGCTCCGGAAGCCGCCGCGCGTCTCGCGCGGCGGCTGCGGGAACGGCACGGCGGCGTCGACGTCGTGGTCGGCAACGCCGTCATGCGCGTCGGCCCCGACGACGACCCGCGCGCGTTCGTCCGGGAGTACGCCGAGGTCAACAACTTCGGCACCACCCGGCTGCTGCGCGCCTTCGCGCCGCTGCTTCGCGACGGCGGCCGCTTCCTCGTCGTGGCCAGCTCGCTGGGCACGCTGAACCACCTGGCGCCCGCGCTGCACCGGCACTTCACCGGACTGTCCTCTTTGGACGAAGTAGACGAGCGCGTGGCCGCCTGGCGCGACGCGGTCGCCGACGGCAGCGCCCGCGCCGGTGACTGGCCGGGCTTCGTCAACATCCCGTCCAAGATCGGCCAGGTCGCGGCCGTGCGCACGCTGGCCGCGCACCGGCGGGCGGACGACCTCGCGCGCGGGATCCTGCTCGCCGCCGTCTGCCCCGGCATGATGAACACCCCCACGTCCGCCCTGTGGTGGGACGTGCGGGACGCGCCCAGTCCCGCCCAAGCCGCGGACGAGCTCCTGGACCTCGTGTTCCGGCCCACCGACCCCGCCCACTACGGCGAACTCGTCCGTTACGGGGAGGTCGTGCCCTGGTTGCCGCGCTAGGGTTCCGGGACGAACACCCGGAGGGCGCAGGTCATGTCGGAGCTGGTCGGCCGCGAAGGCGAAGTCGCCGCACTCGAAGACGCGCTCACCGCCGCGCGGGCCGGGCGGAGCCGGGTGCTGGTGCTGCGCGGCGAAGCCGGGATCGGCAAGACCGCGCTCCTGGAGCACGTCGCCGGGCGCGTGCCGGGCTGCCGGGTCGCGCGGGCGGCCGGGGCCGAGGCCGAGCGCGAGCTGCCGTACGCGGGCCTGCAGCAGCTCTGCGCCCCCTTCCTCGACCGGCTGCCGGACCTGCCGGGACCGCAGCGGGCCGCGGCCGGCACCGCGTTCGGCCTGAGCGGCGGGGAGCCCCCGGACCGCTTCCTGGTCGGGCTGGCGGTGCTCACGCTGCTCGCCGCGGTCGCCGAAGACCAGCCCCTGGTCTGCCTGGTCGACGACGCCCAGTGGCTCGACCGGGTGTCCGCGCAAACGCTCGCGTTCGTCGCGCGGCGGCTGCTGGCCGAGCCGATCGCCCTCGTCGTCGCCGTGCGCGAACCGGCGGACGAGCCGGACCTGACCGGGCTGCCGGAGCTCGTCGTCGGCGGTCTCGGCGAAGCGGCGGCCGGCACGCTGCTGGACTCGGTGCTCACCGGCCCGCTGGACAGCCGGGTCCGCGACCGGATCATCGCCGAGACGCACGGCAACCCGCTCGCCCTGGTCGAGCTGCCCCGGTTCTGGACCGCCGCCGAACAGGCCGACGGGCTCCTGCGGCCGGACGGCGACGCGCTGGCGGGCCGCCTCGAACGGTGCTTCCTGCAGCAGGTGGAGCCGCTGCCGCCGGACACCCGGCGGCTGCTGCTGACCGCCGCCGCGGAGCCGCTCGGCGACGCCACCCTGCTGTGGCGCGCGGCCGGCGAGCTCGGTCTCGGTGCCGACCCGGCGGCCGCGGCCGAGGCGACCGGGCTGATCGAGTTCGGCCCGCGGGTCCGCTTCCGCCACCCGCTGGTGCGGTCGGCGGTCTACCGCTCGGCGTCCCCGCACGACCGGCAGGAAGCGCACCGCGCGCTGGCCGCGGTCACCGATCCCGCGCTCGACCCGGACCGGCGGGCCTGGCACCGCGCGCGGGCGACCGTCGCCCCCGACGAAGATGTCGCCGCCGACCTCGAACGCTCGGCCGGGCGGGCCCGCGCCCGCGGTGGCCCGGCCGCCGCCGCGGCGCTGCTCGAACAGGCGGCCACGCTCACCCCGGACCCGGCCCGGCGGGCCCGGCGCGAACTCGCGGCGGCCCGGGCGAAACACGCCGCGGGTGCGCTCGAAGCGGCGCTGGGCCTGCTGGGCGCGGCCGGGGCGGGACCGCCGGATCCCGCACGGGACGCCGAAGGCGAGCGGCTGCGCGGGCAGATCGCGTTCGACCAGCGGCGTGGCGGCGACGCGGCGGCGCTGCTGCTGCACGCGGCCGGCCGGCTCGACGGCGCCGCGGCCCGCGAGACGTACCTGGAGGCGCTGGGCGCCGCGGTGTGGGCGGGCTCCGGCGTCGTCGAAGCCGCGAAGCGAGCGCGCACGGCCCCGGCCGCGCCCGAGCCGGCCGTCGCCGACCTCGTGCTGGACGCCTTCGCGACCCGGCTCACGGACGGCTACCCGGCCGCGGCGCCGTTGCTGACCAAGGCGATCGACGCGGTCCGCGCGCTGGACACCGGGCGCGAAGAGGCGCTGTGGCTGCTGGGCAACCGGGCCGGCGGCACCCTCGCGACGGAGGTGCTCGACTACGCCGCCGGCCGCGCGTTCGCCGAACGCCAGGTCCGGCTGGCCCGCGAGAGCGGCGCGCTGGTCCAGGTGCAGTTCGCCGTCAACTTCCTCGCCAACCACGACCTGCTGGCCGGCGACCTGACCGCGGCCGAGGCGCTGGTCGAAGAGGACCGCCTGCTCGCCGGGATCACCGGCGGCCGGCCCGTCGGGTACTCCGCGATCCTGCTCGCCGCCCTGCGCGGCCGCGAGACCACGGCCATCACCACCGCGGCGGCGGAGGCGGCCGAGCGGGGCCAGGGCCGGGTCGTGCGCTTCGCCGACTACGCGCACGCCGTGCTCGCCAACGGTCTCGGCCGCCACGACACCGCCCGCGACGCGGCCCGCCGGGTCTTCGCCGCCGACGTCGTCGGCCACCAGGCACTGGCCACCGCCGAGCTGGCCGAAGCGGCGTCGCGCACGGGAGACGACGCCCTCGTCGCCGAGGCACTGGACCGGCTGGCCGAGCGAGCCCGCGCCACCCCGGCGGCGTGGCCGCGGGCGCTCGAAGCCCGGGCGCGCGCACTGGCCGGCGACACCCCGGAAGAGTGCTACCGCGCCTCGATCGCCCTGCTCGCCGACACGCCGCTGCGGGTCGAGCTGGCCCGCGGCCACCTGCTGTTCGGCGAATGGCTCCGCCGCGAGGGCCGCCGTGCCGACGCTCGGGAGCACCTGCGCACCGCGCACACCATGACGTCGTCGATGGGCCTCGAGGCGTTCGCCGAGCGCGCCCGCCGCGAGCTGCTGGCGACCGGCGAAACCGCGCGCAAGCGGACGGCCGGGACCACGGAGGGGCTGACCGCGCAGGAGTCCCAGATCGCGCGCCTGGCCCGCGAAGGGTGGTCCAACCCGGAGATCGGCACGCGGCTCTTCCTCAGCCCCCGCACGGTGGAATGGCACCTGCGCAAGGTGTTCGGCAAGCTCGGCATCAGCTCACGCCGCCAGCTGCGCGACACGCCCCTCGACACGCCCCTCGACACGGTGCGCTGACGTCCCGGGACCTGTGGCCCCCGGCCGGGGACTTTGGTCACCTCCGCGCGGGGACGCGGGGCCGTAGGCTGATCCTCCGCCGCACCGCCGCCGGGAGGTCCGAATGCTGCGCGTGTTCCTGGTCGACGACCACGAGGTCGTCCGCCGCGGGGTCGCCGATCTGCTCGACGAGGACGAGGAGCTGCTCGTCGTCGGGCAGGCCGGTAGCGTGTCGCAGGCACTGGCCCGCGTGCCCGCGCTGAACCCCGACGTCGCGGTGCTGGACGTCCGGCTCCCGGACGGCAACGGCATCGAGCTCGCGCGGGAGCTGCGGTCGAAACTGCCCGGCCTCAAGTGCCTGATGCTCACCTCCTACACCGACGAGCAGGCCATGCTCGACGCGGTGCTGGCCGGCGCGAGCGGGTTCGTCATCAAGGACATCAAGGGCATGGACCTGGTTTCCGCGGTGCGGACGGTCGGCGCGGGCCAATCCCTGCTCGACGCGCACGCGGCCGCCGCGCTGATGGCGCGGCTGCGGGACAGCCAGGCGAAGAAGGGACCGCTGGCCGAGCTTTCGGAGCAGGAGCGCAAGCTGCTGGAGCTGATCGGCGAGGGCCTGACCAACCGGCAGATCTCGGAGCGGATGTTCCTGGCGGAGAAGACGGTCAAGAACTACGTCTCGCGATTGCTGACGAAGCTGGGGCTGGAACGCCGGACCCAGGCCGCGGTGCTGGCCACCGAGCTGCGGAAGCCGAAGGGCTGAGCGCCACGCTGGTGACGAAAGTCCCCGCGTACCAGGGTAATCCGGCCGCGTCGCGGCGCCTCCGGCCGGCGTTTGCTGGTCTCGTGACAACTTCCGGAGCGCGTCTGACGTCGGAGCAGATCGGCCTGCTCGCGCGGGCCGTCAGCCGTGCGCCCTCGGTGCACAACAGCCAGCCGTGGCAGCTGCTCGTCCGCGGCGGGGAAGTGGACCTGATCGAGCGCCGGGACGTCGGGCTGCGCCGGCACGACCCGGCCGGCCGCGACCGGACGCTCTCCTGCGGCGCCGCCCTCACGAACCTGGAGCTCGCCGTCCGCGCCCTCGGCCGCGACTGCCGCACCGAGCTCGCGACCGGCGCGGACGTCGCGGCCACGGTGACGATCGGCCGGCCGCGCCCCATCGCGGCCCGCGAACTCGCGCTGTACCGGGCCATCACCCGCCGCCGCACCTACCGGCACCCGTTCGGCCCCGGCCGCGTACCCGCCGGTGCCCGCACCGCGCTGGTCGCCGCGGGGGAGACGGCGGGGGTGCGGCTCGTCGTACCCAGGCACCTGGACAAGCTGGCGCAGCTGCTCGGCTTCGCGACGCGCGTGCTCCGCGAAGACCGCGGCTACCAGCGCGAACTGGCGCTGTGGACCGCGCACAGCCACGGCGGCGCGGTGACCGGCGACGGCGTCCCCGAGGACGCGCTCAGCTCCGAAGCCCTGCCGGCGGCGGGACTCGTCCGCCGCGGCACCCCGGTCCCGGACGATGCGGTGCTCGCCGCGCGGCTGGCCGCGGAGGCCCTGCTGATCGTCTGCACGGACGGCGACGCGCGCGCCGAGCACCTCGCCGCCGGCGCCGCCCTGCAGCGCGCCTGGCTGACCGCGACCGCCAAGGCACTGGCCGGTTCGGTGCTCACCCAGCCGTTGCACCTGACCGGTTTCCGCGCCCGGCTCGTCTCGGAGCTGGCGCTGCCCGGTGTCCCGCAGGCGATCTTCCGCTTCGGCCACCCGGCCGTCCCGGCGGCGCCCTCGCCCCGGCTTCCGCTCGGCGAGCTGTTCGCTTCGGCCACCGGGGTCTTTGGTCCTCTCCGGTCGTGACGCGCGGCCGTCGCGCGCCGCCCGGCCGGCGGCGATGCTGAGGCCGTCCGTCGTCCCCAAGTCCGTCACCCAGCCCGCGGAGCCCGACCATGAGCCGACCCCTGCCGAGCGTGTTCGACCAGGCCCTCGCCTCCGCCGTGCGCGCGCCTTCGCCGCACAACACCCAGCCGTGGCGGTTCGCCGTCCGGCCGGACACCGTCGAGGTGTGGCTCGACCGCGAGCGGGTCCTCGCGGTCGCGGACCCGGCCGGGCGGGAGGCGCGGCTCGCCTGCGGGGCCGCCGCGTTCAACCTGCAGATCTGCCTGCGGGCCAACGGGTTCGCCACGCTCGTGCGGATGCTGCCGGACCCGGCCGAGCCCGCCTTGGCCGTGACGGTCCGGCTCGACGGCAACCAGAAGTCGACCGCCGCCGAACGCCGGCTCGCCGAGGCCGTCTTCCGCCGGCACACCAACCGCCGTCCGCTGCTGGACAAGGCGGTGCCGCCCGCGGCGCGCGTGGCGCTCAAAGCCGCGGCCCTGGACGAGGGCGGGCAGCTCGAATTCCTCGACGCCTCCGGCCGGTACACCCCGGTGGCGTCGCTGGTCCGCCAGGCCGAAGCACTCCAGGCGGAAGACCCGGAGTTCCGGCGGGAGACGGCCTTCTGGACCCAGCGCGACGCCTCGAGCCCCGACGGAGTCCCGAAAACCGCGTCCGGGCCGCCGCCGCGCGGCCACGGCGTCGTGTCGCTGCGCGCCTCGCACGAAAACCGGGACCTGCCCGAGCGCGAGTACGAGCGGGAGCCGCTGCTCGGCGTGCTGCTGACCCGCGACCACGGGCCGTACGCGGAAGTCCGGGCCGGGATGGCGATGCAGCGCGTGCTGCTCACCGCGACCGCGGAGGGCCTGGCGACGTCGTTCCTGTCGCAGCCGTTCGAGACCCCGCGGACGCGGGAGGCGCTCGCCGCCCTGTTCGCGGGGCTGGGCCAGCCGCACACCCTGCTGCGCATCGGCTACGGCTACCCGGCCCGGTTGACGGCGCGCCGTCCGGTCGAGGACGTGCTCACCCGCCACGGCGACGTGAACGCCTAGAACCAGTGCAGGCAGTGCGGCGCGCGCTCGGGCCGGAAGAGCGCGTCCGCGACGGCGGCCGCCGCCGGGTGGTGGGCCTCGACGTGGCCGGCGCGCACCAGCGTGCCCGGGACCGTGCCGCCGAGGTAGATCGAACCCAGGTCGCTCACGTCCAGGGACAGGTCGGGTTCGCGGTCCGTCAGGCCGCATTCGGCCTTGCCGTCCCGGACGGTCAGCAGGTAGCGGTTCCGCTCGGCGAGGAACGGGTCGGTGACGTCGAGGACCAGTTCGCCGTCGGCCGCCCAGCCGCGGGCGGTCAGCGCGCGGGGGACGTCGAGCAGGCGGACCCAGAGCCAGTCCGTGTCGTCGCCGACCTGGCCGGCGCGGAAGTCCGCGAACTGCCAGCGCAGCGGGTGCCCGGGCGGCACGTGCTTGAACACGACGTCGGACACCAGGTCGTGCCCGAGCGCGAAGCGGGCCAGCGCGGTGAAGACGGCGTCGTCGGTGGTGATGGTTTCGTCGACAGTCAAGGTGCGGGGCCCGCCGACCGAGTAGCTGGCGTAGCCGTCGGCGACCCCGTCGGCGTCGCGGTGGACGGCGACGTACCGCGGCACCGGCGAGATCGGGGGCTTCCCCGCGCCCGAGCTCCACCAGCGCGGCGGCCGCGACAGCGCACCGGGCTGCGCGCGGCGGTAGGCGTCGTAGACCTCGGCCATGGTCTCGACGCATTCGGCACGCGGCCGCACCTCGATCGAGCCGGGCGCCGCCGCGGCGGTACGGGCCCGGGGGAGGGCCGGCTCGGCCTGGTGGCGCGGCACGGTCAGCTGCTGCGTGTAGGTCGCTGGCCCGTAGCCGAACCGGCGGTAGATCGCGGCTTCGGAGGCCAGCAGCACGGAGAGGAACTCCCCGCGGGCGCGCAGGTCGGCGAGCTGACGCCGCATCATCGCGGTGAGCACGCCCCGCCGCCGGTGCGAGGGCAGCACCCCGACGGCGGTCACCCCGGTCACCGGGGCGACGATCTCGCCGGGCAGGGTGAGCTCGAAGGAGTACGCGCCCGCGGTGCCGACGGGCCGCCCGTCCGGCGCGACGGCCAGCAGGTTGCGGTCCATTTCGAGCGCCGACCACCAGACCCCGCCGTCCGGGCCCGGGGTGTCCGGGAAGCGCCCCAGCGCGGTGTGGAAGGTGGCGACGAAGGCGTCGAGGTCCTCGCCGGTGGTCGAGCGGATCTCCATCGGGACAGTCCAGCGGCGGGCCGGGTGCGGGGCAAGCGAATTACGGCGAGCCGGCGTTCGCCCTTGTTTTCAGGAGACTGGCGCCGACCGCTGTCGCGAGGATCGCGGCCACCACGCCCAGCGACAGCGCCGTCGGGATCTTCCAGACCTCCAGCAGCAGCATCTTCACCCCGACCCAGACCAGCACCAGCGCCAGCCCGAACTTGAGGTAGACGAACCGGTGCATGACGTCGGCCAGCAGGAAGTACATCGCCCGCAGGCCGAGGACGGCGAAGGCGTTCGACGTGAACACGAGGAACGGCTCCCGCGTCACCGCGAAGATCGCCGGGATCGAGTCGACCGCGAAGACGACGTCGACGACCTCGATCAGCACCAGGACGGCGAGCAGCGGCGTCGCCACCCAGCGGCCGCCTTCGCGGACGAGGAACCGGGCGCCGTGGTGGCGATCGGTCGAGGGGACGACCCGGCGGAACGCGCGCAGCACGATGTTGCGCTCGTAGTCGACTTCCTCCTCGCGGTGCACCGCCATCCGCACGCCGGTGACGACCAGGAAAGCCCCGAAGACGTAGAGGATCCAGGCGAAGCTCGCGATCAGCGCCGAGCCCGCCGCGATGAACACCGCGCGGAACACCAGCGCGCCGAGCACGCCGTAGAACAGCACGCGGTGCTGGTGCTCGCGGGGAACGGCGAAGTACCCGAAGATGATGGCGAAGACGAAGACGTTGTCGACCGCCAGCGACTTTTCGATGACGTAGCCGGCGAAGTACTGGCCCGCGAACTCCGCGCCCCAGACCCACCAGACGACGGCGCCGAAGGCCACCCCCAGCGTCACCCACACGCCGGACCAGGCCAGGGCTTCACGGACCCCGACGACGTGCGCCCGGCGATGGGCGGCCAGATCGACGGCGAGCATCGCCAGGATGACCCCGAGCACGGCGAGCCAGGCCCAGAAGGGAACGATCACGTGCACACTCCTCCGGTTCGGTGACGAACCAGAGGTCTCCCCGGTCACACGCGGTGTGACGCCGGCACCGGACTGCGCCGGGGCAGCCGGATTGACGATGCCGGACCGGGCGGGTACTCCCCTCCGTTACTCCAGAATGACGAACCGCACTTCGTCTGTCAAGTTCGGACGTCTACTGTGGACGGTATGGCTTCGTGGACGTTCCTGAGCAACCACGCGCACGTCCTGCTGTGCGTGGCCGCGGATCCCGACCGGACCCTGCACGACATCGCCACCCGGGTGGGGATCACGGAACGCGGGGTGCAGCTCATCCTCGGCGACCTGATCGAGGAGGGCTACCTCGAACGCCACCGCATCGGCAGGCGCAACCACTACGAGATCCACCCGGAGGGCAGGCTGCGCCACCCACTGGAGTCCCACCACCGGGTGGCCGACCTGGTGGCGGCACTCGGCCTGGAGCCGGGAGGGCTCGCAGCGCCGGAGTGAGGCGCGGGTCAAGCGCCCCAATGTGGCATTGGGTGCGTCCAACGCACCGAACGCCACATTGGGTGCGTTGGATGGGCACCGCGGCGCGAAGCGCCTCCGTTGAGGGTGGTGGCGGGGGCATGGATGGAGCACCGAACGCCACATTGGGGCGCATCGCCGGCGCGGCCGCTCAACCGGCGGGTGGGCCCGTGGTCTCGCCGATGACCAGCGCGGGCGTCACCGGCTCCTGCTCCAGCTCGCCCGCCCCGTCCAGCCGGTGGACCGCCAGCTCCACCGCCCGCACGCCCAGCTCGGGTGCCGGGATGACCACCGCGGTCGGGTGGCTCCGCTGCCGGGTCGCCACCGTGGCCGAGCACACCGCCACGACCGACACGTCCGCCGGCACCCGCAACCCACGACGGCCAAGGTCGGCCAGTAGCACGGGCAGCACGGCTTCGTCGTGCACGACCAAGGCCGTCGGCCCGGGCAGCAGCTCGTCCAGGCAGCGCGGGACGTCCTCAGGACCGCACGGCCGGGAAAGCGCTTCCAGACCCCGGTGGGCGACGGATTCGCGGAAGCCCGCCAGGTAGCGGAGGCGGTTCCCGGCCGATGGGGTGAGGTGGGCGATCGAGCGGTGGCCGAGGCCGGCGAGGTGGGTGGCGCAGGCTTGGCCGGCCGGGGCGAAGTCCAGGGGGACGGCGGCCGGGCCGCGGTGGCGGCCGACCAGGATCGCCGGGCGCCCGGAGGCGAGCAGGACCGGGATGCGCGGGTCGTCGTCGCCGGCGTCCAGCACGATCACCGCGTCGGCCAGCCCGGCCGACGTCACCCGGTGCAGGCCCGCCGTGCCCGTGTCGTCGGTGACCAGGAGCAGGTCGAAGCCGAGGTCGCGGGCGGCGCCGGCGGCCGCGGCGAAGAACTCCATCGCCGCGCCCGGGTGCGAGTCCAGCGCTACCGCGACCGCGAGCACGCCGGCCCGGGCCGCGAGCGGGGCCGGCGAGCCGCCGCGGCGCCGGTAGCCGAGGGTGCGGATGGTCTCCTCGACCCGCCGCCGCGTCGCCGGGGAGATCGTCCGCTTGCCGGTGATCACGTACGACACCGTGCTCGCCGAGACCCCGGCCGCGTTCGCCACGTCGGTGATGGTCACCGCGCCGCGGGGGTTCGTCATCGTCGGGGACCTTCACTGGAGTTAGCGCTAACACCAAGGGGGAGGCCGACCCTAATCGCGGGTGGATCCGCCGGTCAAGCCGCGCTACCCCTCGGCCGCGTCCGCGCGCTGCCGCTGGGGCACGACGACGTACTTGGGGTCCTTCGTCGACGCGACGCCCGCCTCGAACACCCCGAACCGCTGCAGCGCGCTCCCCGCGAACAGCGCCGCACCGGCGGCCACCGACAGCGCGCGGCTGCGGTGCCCGGCGAGCGCACCCAGCAGGCCCGCCGCGGTCAGCCGCTCGGACCACTTCCGCAGCCGGTGCGCCTTGCCCGTCGTGTACGCCTCCGCGGTCAGGCCGAGCCGCTGCTCCAGCACCTTCGACGACACCAGTTCGGCCACCGCGCCCATCGCCGCCAGCGCGCGGGCCGGGCCCGCCTCCTCGACCGGGACCAGCACCATCGCGAAGCCGCCGGAGCTCGCGGCCGCCGAGCCGGTGAAGACGAACGGCAGCTGCGGATGGGCTTCGTGCCAGGCCGGGACCGCCGTCTGGGACAGCAGCACCGCCGTGTAGGACGCGACCGCCGGGGCGACGAGCGCCGACGCGAGCCCGGCGGGGCGGGCGACGGCGCCGAGGAGCTTGCCGGGCCACCGGCGGCGCAGCCCGGCGGGCAGCACCTCGGCGGCCGCCGCGATCCCCATCCCGGGCCCGAACGCGGTGAGGATCCAGGTGCCCACGCTCATCGGGGACGTCGGTTTCGCGACGCGCAGCATGTGGTGGAACCGTTCGGGCCGGCCGAGGTCGGCGACCAGCAGGTAGACGCTGGCCAGCAGCGCCGCCATCGAGCCGGTTCGCCCCACCCGGCGCAGCCGCGGCCGCCCGGTCAGGTCGGCGCCGGCGGCCAGCAGCGACGTGCCGGCCGCGAGCCCGCCGGTGAACAGGTAGGCCGGCACCTTCCACTCCCACACCGGCGGCTTGAGCACCGGCCGCCCGTAGTAGGACTGGAACTCGGCGTCCGGCACCATCAGCTCTTCGCGGGAGCGGGCGCGGCCGGGCTTGCGGGCACTCATCGGCGGCGTCCTCCGAACGCGGCGACGGCGGCGGCGAGCAGCGCCGACGCCGCCACCCCGGCGTACTTCCACATCGCGGGCAGTTCGCGGGTCGGCACCACCGGGTCCGGCGGCAGGCCGTAGACCTCGGGTTCGTCCAGCAGCAGGAAGAACGCGCCGGTGCCGCCGACCCCGTCGGTGGGGTCGTGCCCGTAGAGCCGGGCCTCGGTGACGCCGCGTTCGTGCAGCTGCTCGACGCGGTGGGCGGCCCGCTCGCGCAGCTCGTCGAGCTCGCCGAACTGGATGGAGTCGGTCGGGCACGCCTTGGCGCAGGCCGGTTCGAGGCCGTCGTGCAGCCGGTCGTAGCAGAGCGTGCACTTCTGCGCGCGCCCGTCGTCCGGCCGCCGGTCGATGACGCCGTACGGGCAGCCGGAAACGCAGTAGCCGCAGCCGTTGCAGATGTCCTGCTGCACCACGACCGAGCCGAACTCGGTGCGGAACAGCGCGCCCGTCGGGCAGACGTCGAGGCAGCCGGCGTGGGTGCAGTGCTTGCACACGTCCGACGCCATCAGCCAGCGGAAGTCGGTCCGCCCGTCGGCCCCGGTCTTCGCGCCCGGCAGGTCGAACGACGGCATGCCGAGGTCCTCGGCAGTGGCCGGCGGGGGAGCGGTGGACGGCCCGCTCGGCGGGTGCGGCTGCTCGACGAAAGCCACGTGCCGCCAGGTGTTCGCGCCCAGCGCGCCGGTGTTGTCGAACGACATCCCGAGCAGGTCCAGCCCGTCTTCGGGGACGGCGTTCCACTCCTTGCAGGCCACTTCGCAGGCCTTGCAGCCGATGCACACCGACGTGTCGGTGAAGAACCCCACCCGCGGCGGGTGCCCGGCGTGCCCGGCTTCCCCGGCGACGTCCGGCAGCGGGCCGGACAGCCGGTCTTCGATACTCACGTGCCGTCCTCCTCGTGGCCGGGTTCGACGTGCCGGGTCTCGTGCACCGTCGCCACCTGGGTACCCGTGTCCGGCGTGATGCCCGCGCGATCCCGGTACTCGGCGAGGTACGCGGTGAGCGCGGCGCCGCGCGGCCGTTTGCCGAGCCGGACGTCGCAGGTGGCGACCTTGCTCTCCTGGATGAACACGTTCGGGTCCACCACGACGCCGAACAGGTCGTTCACGACGTCGCCGGGCACCAGCCCGGAACCGCCCCAGTGGTAGGGCATCCACACCTGGTGCACGACCCGGTCCTGCACCCGCAGCGGCCGCATCCGGTCGGTCACGAAGACGCGCGCCTCGACGGCCGCCCGCGAGGTGACGACGTGCGCCCAGCCCAGGTGTTCCAGCCCGCGCAGCTCCGCGAGCTGGGGGGAGACCTCGACGAACAGGTCCGGCTGCAGCTCCGCCAGGTACGGCAGGGTCCGGCTCATCCCGCCCGCGGTGTGGTGCTCGGTCAGCCGCGCGGCGGTGAAGACGAACGGGAACACCTCGCCGTGCGCCTCGGGCGGCGACGGGTTCGACGGGTTGTCCCGGCGGCCGTAGACCTTCCGCGCCGGGTTGCCCTGCTGCGTGTAGAAGGGGTTGCGGAACGGCGACTCGTGCGGCTCGTAGTGCGTCGGCAGCGGGCCGTCGGCCAGCCCGGACGGCGCGAACAGCCACGCCTTCCCGTCGGCCTGCATGATGAACGGGTCGTCGCCGCGCAGCGCGGCCGGGCCCACCGCACCGGGCGGCGGCACGTGGTCCGGCGGCTTGGTCTTCTCGAAGTCGGGCACGTCGTGGCCGGTCCATTCGCCGGCGTCGGCGTCCCACCACACCAGTGCCTTGCGCTCGCTCCACGGCCGGCCCTGCGGATCGGCCGACGCGCGGTTGTAGAGCACCCGCCGGTTCAGCGGCCACACCCAGCCCCACTCGAGGGCCAGGTGGTCCTGCTCGAACCGGGACTTGCGGCGGGCGGCCTGGTTGACGCCGTCGGCGTAGACGCCGCTGTAGATCCAGCAGCCGCTCGAGGTGCTGCCGTCGGCCTTGAGTTCGAGGTAGCCGCTGACGTCCTTGCCGGTCGTGAGGTCCTGGCCGCTGATCCGCCGCAGCACGTCTTCGGCCGACGGCTCGTCGCCGTGCACCGCGTAGTCCCACGCGAGGTCGAGCAGCGGCCGGTCGCGCTCGTCGGCGGACCCGGCCAGCCGCTCACGCAGCTTGCGGCCGAGGTGGTAGAAGAACCACAGGTCCGAGCGCTGGTCCCCGGCCGGTTCGACGGCCTTTTCGCGCCACTGCAGCATCCGCTGGGTCTGGGTGAACGTCCCTTCCTTCTCGACGTGCGAGGCGGCGGGGAAGAAGAACACCTCGGTGCGGCACGTCTCCGGCGTGATCTCGCCGGTTTCGACCTCCGGCGCGTCCTTCCAGAAGGTGGCGCTTTCGATCATCGTCAGGTCGCGGACGACCAGCCAGTCGAGGTTGGCCATGCCGAGCCGCTGCAGGCGGCCGTGCGCGGACCCGACGGCCGGGTTCTGCCCGAGCAGGAAGTAGCCGGACACCTTGCCGTCGACCATGTCCATGACCGTGCGGTAGGTGCCGTGGTCGCCGTTGATCCGCGGCAGGTAGTCGTAGCAGAAGTCGTTGTCCGCGGTGGCTTTTTCGCCCCAGTACTCCTTGAGCAGCGACACGGTGTAGGCGTCGGCGTTGCGCCAGAAGCCCTTCTGCTTGTCGCCGCGGACGGCGTCGATGTAGTCGGCCAGCGTGCGCTGCTCCGGGATGGGCATCGGCAGGTAGCCGGGCAGCAGGTTGAACAGCGTCGGGATGTCGGTCGAGCCCTGGATGCTCGCGTGCCCGCGCAGCGCGAACACGCCGCCGCCGGGCCGGCCGATGTTGCCCAGCAGCAGCTGGATGATCGAGCCCGCGCGGATGTACTGCGCGCCGACGCTGTGCTGCGTCCAGCCCACGCTGTAGACGAGCGCGGCGGTCCGTTCGCGGCCCGAGTTGCTCGTCCAGGCGTCACAGACCCGCTGGAAGAGCTCCTTCGGCGTCCCGCAGGTCGCCTCGACCATTTCCGGGGTGTAGCGGGCGAAGTGGCGCTTGAGGATCTGGAACACGCACCGGGGGTCTTCCAGCGTCGGGTCGGCGGCGATCTCCTCGTTGGTGCCTTCGAGCGCCGGGCCACCGGAGCCGTGCTGGTCCGACGGTGAGGTTTCCTTGCTGTGCCCGGTGTCCTGCGGCTCGGCGTCCTGGTAGTGCCAGGTCGCCGGGTCGTAGGCGGCCGTGGCCTCGTCGTAGCCGCTGAAGAGGCCGTCGAGGTCCTCGGTGTCCCGGTAGTCCTCGTGCACCAGGAAGGACGCGTTGGTGTAGGCGACGACGTACTCGCGGAAGTCCAGGTCGTTGCTCAGGATGTGGTTGATGACCCCGCCGAGGAAGGCGATGTCCGTCCCCGCCCGCAGCGGCACGTGGGCGTCGGCGAGCGCGCTCGTCCGGGTGAAGCGCGGGTCGATGTGCAGCACCTGAGCGCCGCGGGCCTTCGCCTCCATCACCCACTGGAACCCGACCGGGTGGGCCTCGGCCATGTTCGAGCCCATGATGATGACGCAGTCGGCGTTCTGCAGGTCCTGCTGGTAGTCCGTCGCGCCACCGCGACCGAAGGAAGTCCCCAGACCGGGAACGGTGGCGGAGTGTCAAATACGCGCCTGGTTTTCGATCTGGATCGCGCCCAGCGCGGTGAAGAGCTTCTTGATCAGGTAGTTCTCTTCGTTGTCCAGCGTGGCGCCGCCGAGGCTGGCGATGCCCGTGGTCCGGCGCAGCGGCGCACCGTTTCCGTCGGTGTCCTGCCAGCCCTTGCGCCGCGCGTCGAGCACCCGGTCGGCGACCATGTCGAGCGCGGTTTCGAGGTCGAGGTCGGTCCACTCGGTGGCGTAGGGCGCGCGGTACCGGACCGTCTGCTCCCGGTGCGGCCCGGTGACCAGCTGCTTGCTGGCCGAGCCCTTCGGGCAGAGCCGGCCGCGCGAAATCGGGCTGTGCGGGTCGCCTTCGATCTGCACGACCCGCTCGTCCTTGACGAAGACCTGCTGCCCGCACCCGACGGCGCAGTAGGGGCAGACGGACTTGGCGACCCGGTCGGCGCTCGCGGTGCGCGGGGCGAGGGCTTCCGACCGCGGGGACTCGGCGGCCTTGCCGCGGCCGAGCGGGTCGGCGCCGGTGAGCTGGCGGTACACCGGCCAGGAATCAAGCCACTTGCGCGGTCCCACGTCACCTCCCGCTCACGGTCCCCGCCCGGCTACCCAGGCTCTGCCGAGCGTAAACCGGGTCACGCCGGTCGGCGACCGCAGTGTTTCGGTACCCGCCCGGATGTCGTGAATGACTCATTCATGTCACCTGACGACATGAATGAGTCATTCACTCCATTCCGGACGCGGCCACTCAGCGTTTGAGCTTCGCGTAGACGATGACGTTGTCGAGGTAGTTCCGGTTCGCCGCGTCGTAGCGGCCGCCGCAGGTGATGAGGCGCAGTTCCGGGTCGGTCGTGTTGCCGTACACGGCTTCGGTGGGGAACTCCTTCTTGGCGATCTGCTCCACCTTCGTCACCGCGAACGTCAAACGGCCGCCGTCTTCCCGGTCGACGTGCACTTCCTCGCCCGGCTTGAGTTCGTGCAGCCGCCAGAAGATGCCCTTGCGGTGGGCGCCGTCGATGTGGCCGAGGATCACCGCCGGCCCGGCCTCGCCCGGCGTGGGGCCGTATTCGTACCAGCCGGCCTGCAGGGGCTGGTCGACCGGCGGCACCTCGACGGTCCGGTCGGGGTTGAGGCCCAGCGACACCAGCGACGACCGGGCGTCGATGGCCGGGACGTCGAGCGCGGTCGGCAGTGACCGCGTCACGCCGGCGACGGGTGCTTCGTTCCCCGGTGACGCGGAGGACGCGGGGGACGCCGACGGCGCCGGGGTGCCGCACGCGGCGGCGAGCAGCAGGGAGAGGAGGACGATCAGCAGGCGGCGGGGTCTCGGCGCGGCTGTCATTGGCTCAGCCCTCTGCCGCGAGGGTGCCGTCACCGGTCTGCGGGGCACCGGCGGGGATCACGACGACCTGCCCGGGCCCACCCGGCCGCGGGGGCGCTTCGGGGGCGCGTTCCTTCGACGGGCCGCAGGTCACCGAGGCGAGCTTGACGTCGCCGCTGCCGAGCTTCTTGGCGTCGCCGTCGAGGAGCTTGACGTGCAGCGCGGTGATTTCGAGGGCGCCGTCGTAGCGCTGGACCTGCTCGTTGACGATCACCTCGGCCACGCCGGGGATCCCGAGCCGCTGGTTCGGGCCGGTGGCGGCGGGCAGCGTGCCGAGCCGGCCGAGGTTCACGCCGGCGAGGTCGCTGCTGCCGGTGACGTGCCCGTCGGCGGACGCGCAGCGCGCGCTGATCAGCCGGATCGACGGCACCCGCCCGGCGACGGTCGCGAGCAGGGGCAGCGTCGCCTCGGCGACACTCGCCTTCGCGGCCACGGTCCCGGCGCCGTCGACCACGGAACTGCTGATCGCCTTCGCCGTCACGACGCCCTCGAGCGGCACGTCGGCGACGCTCGCCGACGCCGGTCCGCCACTGCGCGACGCGGCGAGCTGCCCGGTCTCGACGGTGATCCCCTTGCTCGCGGTGAGCACGCCGGGCAGCAGCGAAACCGTGGCGGAGGCGCCGAAAGCGGATCCGGCGACGGTGTCGTCGGCGGCGGAGACACCGGCGGAAGCGGCGAGGACGGCGGCCGTCACCCCGGCCAGGCTCCCGGCTCGGAGCAGGGTGGTGCGCATCAGGAATTTCCTTTCACCGCAACGGAAGGGAGAGCGCGGAACGGGACGGTGGTCCGGTGCCGCGGGGAGAAATCCCGGCCACGCTATCAAAATCGTCACGCGGGGCAAGGAATCCGCGTGTCGGCGAGGGTCCGGCGGATGCGCGAAAAGTGATCACCGGCTGTGCGGCCACCTTGTCGTGAACGCCGGGACGGGAAAGTTTTCGCTATTTGCGGACAGGCTGTAGTGCGCGCTGCGGCATTCGAGGCGGTGTGGGGCGGGATTTGACACGTACGAGTGATTGCCTGGATGGGTGGCGGCGGATACGCACCGTGATGTGACCGCCACGGTGCCGCGGCCGGTCTAGAGTCGGCGGATGGAGCTGCGGCAGGTCGAGCACTTCCTCGCGGTGGTGCGGAACGGGAGTTTCACCGGGGCGGCGCAGGACGTGCACGTGGTGCAGTCGGCCTTGAGCGCGTCGATCCGGAAGCTCGAAGGCGAACTGGGCGCCGCGCTGTTCGACCGCACGACCCGCCGCGTCGCGCTCACCGAAGCGGGCCGGGCGCTGCTCCCGCTGGCGCACCGCATCGTCGCCGACGTCGTGGCCGCACGCGGCGAGGTGGCGGCGGTGACCGGGCTGACGCGCGGGCGGGTGTCGATCGGGACGATCCAGACGCTGACCGTGGTGGACCTGCCGTCGAAGCTGGGGGAGTTCCGGGTCCGCTACCCGGGCGTCCGGATCCACGTGCGCGAGAGCACGGTCTTCGACCTGACGGCGGGCATCGCCAACGGCGAACTGGACCTGACCTTCCTCGCGGCCGCCGACGGGCTGGCGGATGATGTGTACAGCTTCGCGAGCTGGACCCAGGACCTGGTGCTGCTGTGCCACCCCGGCCACCGCCTCGCCGCCCGCGACCGGATCCGGCTGGCCGAACTGGCGGGCGAGCCGTTCGTGGACTTCAGCGGCAGCGGCATCGAGGTGATGGTGGCCCGCCGCTTCGCGGACGCGGGCGTCCGCCAGCACCGCGTCTGCGAGGCGACGCACATGCCCCTGCTGGTCGACCTGGTGGCGGCCGGGCTCGGGGTGTCGATCGTCCCGCGGCCGGTCGCGGAGAAGTCCGGGCTGCCGTTCGCCCGCATCGGCCAGCCGGGCTTCAGCCGCTCGATCCACCTGGCGGGCCGGGGACCGACCCCGGCGAACCCGGCCGCCCGCGCGCTGCTGGCGCACCTGCTGGCCGGGAGGTCACCGCACGCGAGCGAAGAGCAACCCACACCCGGCGAGCACGAGCGCCATCGCGACGGTGGTCCACCCGGCGACAGCCACGACGCCGCCGAGCACGAGGGCGCGGACCCCGAACTGCCGCAGCAGCCGGGCCAGGTCTGACGCCTCGCTGTCTTGGCTGTTCGACGGGTGCATGCGTCGAGTGTTCGCCTGGTGCGGGCGGGAGTCCAACGCACAGTTTCGCTGGGATTCAGCTGCGGGATCGATGAATGGCGGGGCCGTCCTGAGTGGACGGTGAGGTGGTGATCGCTGGGACACGGGCGCACGCCGGTGCCGGTCGCCGGTCGCCGGTCGCCGGGCCGCTGGCGTCGGGCCGCTGGCGTCGGGGCTGCGGCCGGGCTGCGGGCGCCCGCCGATGCCGGTGGCCGCCGAGTCGCACCGAAAGGTGGCGCTGTGCGGGAGGTTCGTGGCCGAGGCCGCTGGGCCGCGGCCGCAGTGCAGACGCGCGCCGGTGCCGGTGGCCGCCGGGTCGCTCGGGCCCGCCGGACGCACTGCCGTTCGAGCCGCGGCCGGGAGCCTCGGCGCGCCACCGTCCAGGCCGTAGCAGGTGCCCTCTGTCGTCAGCCGTCGGCCTGTTCGTCCGTGATCGAGTCGAGCAAGTCCGCCGCGATCGCCCGTGCCGCCGGCTTCAACTCCGCGCTGAGCGCGTGGAACAACTCCTGCGCGGGCTCCGCCGGCCAGTCCGATGGCAGGTGCTCCCGGGGCAGCCGCGGGTCGTCGCGGATGGTTCGGAGCCAATCCGACTCCAGGAGCAGGTCGCGGGCGAGGCTGTCCGAGGCCTGGGCGGCCGGGTCCTGCCAGCGGGTCAGGAACGCGCGGTAGCGCGCCGCCAGCCCGTCGACGTCCCACGCCTCCCGGACGATCCCCGCGATGTCGGTCGGCGGCAGGGCGCGGGCCTGGAACACCTTGACGTGGCCGTCGGCGCCGAGGCCGTCGAGCAGCGGGACCGGGTCCACCTCGCCGGAAGCGATCCACAGGCCGCCCTGGAGGCTGCCGAAGCCGGCCCACAGCAGGCGTGAGCGCAGGGCGTGGCGCTGGCGCTGCCACGACTCCGGCATCGAGAACCCGAGCAGTGTCCACGTGCCGTCCCACTGCCGGTTGACCGCGCCGGTGCGCCAGATGCGGCGCTCGCCGTCGTGCAGGATCGCGCGGGAGTGGGCGGTGAGGCCGAGGTAGACGTGGCGGCCGCGGCGCACGCGGTGCAGCAGGTCGCGCCGCGCCATGCGGCTCAGCGTCGAGCGGGTGGCGTGCTCGGAGACGCCGGCGCGGTCCAGGACGTCGATGACGCTCGCGGTGGCGACGTGGATCCCGCGGTCGAGGACGTGGCCGCCGAAGAACGTGAGCAGCAGCGTCTGGGGACGCGGGGTGTCGGCGCCGAGGCTTTCGGCGGCGGCGGGAGCGGCCAGGTCGGTCACCTCGCGAGCATAAGCCCGCCTCGACGTTGGGCAGAGCCTTGACCGCCGTCACCGAAGTGCTTAACGTTCGTCGCGGCGTGACGCGGGTCACGCGGGGTCGGCGACGAGGCAGGGCTCAATGGCAGAAAACCTCCGCTCGCGGGCGCAGCTGCGCCGCGCGGTGCTCTCCAGCTACTTCGGCAGCGTGATCGAGTACTACGACTTCCTCCTCTACGCCACCGCGTCGGCGGTGGTCTTCAACAAGGTGTTCTTCTCCAACCTCGACCCGGTGGCCGGCACGATCGCCAGCCTCGGCACGTTCACCACGGGCTACCTCGCGCGCCCGATCGGCGGCATCGTCTTCGGGCACTTCGGCGATCTGCTCGGGCGCAAGCGGATGCTCGTCATCACGATGACGATGATGGGCGTCGCCAGCACGCTCATCGGCCTCCTGCCGACCTACGCGCAGATCGGCGTGTGGGCGCCGGTGCTGCTGATCGTGCTGCGCGTGCTGCAGGGCGTCGCCGTCGGCGGTGAATGGGGTGGCGCGGTGCTGATGTCGGCCGAGCACGCGACCAGCCGCCGCGGGCTGTGGGCGAGCTTCACCAACGCCGGGGCGCCCAGCGGGATGGTGGTCTCCACGCTCTTGCTGACCCTCATGGGCGCGGTGACCACCGACGCGCAGTTCCTCGCTTGGGGCTGGCGGGTCCCGTTCCTGCTCAGCGTCGTGCTGCTGGCGGTCGGGCTGTTCGTCCGGCTGAAGGTCGACGAGACCCCGGTCTTCGCCGCGACGGAACGGCGGGCCGGCGCGCCCCTGCTGGAAGTCCTGCGCCACCACCCGAAGAACCTGCTGCTGGCGATCGGCGTCGGCTTCGCCGCGTTCGTCGCGCAGGGCACGCTCACCACGTACGTCCTCTCCTACGCCGTACACGCGGGCTTCTCCCGCCAGACCGTGCTCAACGCCATCACGGTGTCTTCGGTCGGCGCGGTGTTCGGCATCATCGGGTTTTCGGCGCTGTCCGACCGCGTCGGGCGCCGTCCCGTCGTGGTCGCCGGAGCCGTCGCCACCGGCGTGGTCGGCTTCGTGCTCTTCCCGCTGATCGACTCCGGCTCGGCCGCGCTGCTGACGCTCGGGGTCGTGCTGGGGCAGTCGATCGCGCACCCGGCGATGTACGGGCCGCTGGCCGCGCTGTACACGGAGCTGTTCGCCACGCGCACCCGCTACACCGGCGCGTCGCTCGGCTACCAGATCGCCGGGCTGGGCGCCGGGATCGCGCCGGTCGTCTTCGCGGCGCTCGCCGGCTCGGGCACGGTGCTGATCTCCGCGGTGATCGCGGCCTGCTGCCTGCTGACGGTGGTTTGCGTGCTGGCGCTGCGCGAGAGCAACCGCGTCGATCTCGGGGATCCGGCCGCGCAGCGGCTGACGGGCGCCGGGCACTAGGACGACCGCGGCGAGTGGGTGGAAACACCGCCGGGAAGGGGGAACGAGTGGACGGTTCCGACCTCTGCCGGGGCCGGAACCGCGCCTAGGGTCACTCGACATGCGCGACGAGAACGAAGTCCTGGACGGGCTGATGCAGCCGCGGCCGCTCACCATCGCCCACATCCTGGAGCGGGCCGAGCGGCTCTACGCGCACAAGGAAGTCGTCACCGCGGACGCCGAGCGGCGCACGTACGCCGACGTGACCGGCGGGGCCCGGCGCCTCGCCGGCGCGCTCGACGCCCTCGGCGTCCCGATCGGCGCCCGGGTCGCGACGTTCGCGAGCAACAACCGGCGCCACCTCGAGCTCTACCTCGGCGTGCCGGCCACCAAGCGGGTGCTGCACTCGCTCAACATCCGGCTGTCCCCGGAGCACCTCGAGTACATCGTCGGCCACGCCGGGGACGACGTCGTGTTCGTCGACCGCGGGCTGCTGCCGCGGATCTGGCCGAGCGCCGCGCGGCTGCCGGGGGTGCGGCACTGGGTGGTGCTGCCCGACGGCACCGACACCGAGATCCCGGCGGACCCGCGCGTCCGCGACTACGACGAGCTGCTCGACGGCGCCGAGCCGCACACCGGCTCGTTCGAGGACGCGTTCACGCTCGCGGACGAGAACCTGGCGTCCGGGCTGTGCTACACCTCCGGCACGACCGGGCGGCCCAAGGGCGTGCTCTACAGCCACCGCTCCACGGTCCTGCACTGCCTCGGCACCCTGGCCGCGGGCCTGATCGGCCTCCGCGAGAGCGACGTCGTCATGCCGATCGTGCCGATGTTCCACGCCAACGCCTGGGGCCTGCCCTACGGCGCGATGATGGCGGGCGCCGCGCTGGTCCTGCCCGGCGCGTCCGCGGAGCCGGACCACCTGCTGCGGCTGATGGCGGCCGAGCGGGTGACGGTCGCGGGCGCGGTGCCGACGGTGTGGACGAGCATGGCGCCCACGTTGCGCGACCACGACCTGAGCGCCACGCGCTTCCTGCTCGGCGGCGGCTCGGCGGTGCCCGCGGCGCTGTCCGAGACCTTCCGCGCGGCGACCGGCGTGCCCATCACGCATTCCTGGGGGATGACGGAGGTCAGCCCGGTCGGCGTCATCGGCGGCACGCGCACCCAGCACCGCGACGCGACCCCGGCGGAGCAGGTGGCCGTGCGCGCGGCGCAGGGCCAGCCGCTGCCGCTGGTGAACGTGCGGATCGTCGACGTCGAGACCGGCCGCGAGCTGCCCCGCGACGGCACCGCGATCGGCGAGCTGCAGGTGTCGGGCCCCTGGGTGGCGGGCGGCTACTTCCGCGTGGACACCCCGGAAAGCTTCACCGCCGACGGCTGGCTGCGCACCGGCGACCTCGCCACCATCGACGCGCACGGCTACCTGCGGCTCGTCGACCGGATGAAGGACCTGATCAAGTCCGGCGGCGAGTGGATTTCGTCGGTCGAGCTGGAAGCCGCCATCGCCGCCCACCCCGCCGTCGCCGAGGTCGCGGTGATCGGCCGCCCGGACCCGCGCTGGATGGAACGCCCGGTCGCGTACGTCGTCCTGCACCCGGGCACGACCGCCACGGCCGATGAGCTGACGCGGCACCTGGGGCCGATGGTCGCGAAGTGGTGGCTGCCGGACGAGTTCGTGTTCATGGCCACGCTGCCGAAGACGGGCACGGGCAAGCTGTCCAAAACGGAACTGCGCGAGGCGGTGCGGATCGCCTGAGCGGCTTCAGGCGATCGTCGTCCGGAGCTGGTGCAGGCGGAGGCCGAGCTGCAGCTCCAGATCGTTGCCTTGCCGCCAATCGACGCCCAGGATCGTCCCGGCGCGGTCCAGCCGCTTGAGCAGCGTGTTCACGTGGACGTGCAGGGCCCGCGCCGTCGCCGCCACGTTGGCTCGGTTCTCGTAGTACGCACCCAAGGTCGCAACCAGATCCGTGCCGCGCTGGCGGTCGTGGTCGAGGAGCGGGCCGATCGCGCCGGTGAGGAACCGGTCCAGTTCGCCGGCTCGCTCGGGGTCGAACACCATCGCGTACAACGCGTAGCCGGCCGTCGTGGCGCCGGTGTCGGTGTGGCCGATCGCCCGCATCACCGCGCCGCAGCGGGCGGCCAATGCGAACGCCCGGGCCCAGTCGTGGTCGGCCGCGCCTTCCGCGACGACCGTGACCGGGCCGCCCACGGAGCGGCGTAGTCCACTGTGGACTTCCTGGACGGTCCGTTCGGCGTCGGTGCCCGGCAGGATCATCGTGGCCCGGCCCAGGTGTTCGCCGGCGAGGCCGGAGCGGTCGCGGGCGATGTCGTGCAGGCGGCGGGACAGGTCGGTCGGCGACACCGCCGGGGAATCCGCGACGAGGACCAGGTCCAGGCGGTCGGGGTCGATGCCGCGGGCGCGGGTGCGGGCGCGCTGGGCCGGGCTGATGCCCGGGCCGCCGACCAGGAACTCGGTGAGCAGCTCGCCGCTCAGCCGCTCGCTGGCCTCGGCCACCGCCCGCTCCTTGAGGATCAGCAGGCCCAGGATGTGCGTGGCCCGCTCGAGGGTGCGCAGGTCCGTGTCGTCCGGGACGGCCGCCCGCCGGCTCCACGCCAGTGCGCCGAGGTAGCTGTCGCCGGCCTGGATGGCGGCCACGCTGCGGACGGTGGGGCCGGGCCGCACCGCGCAGCGGCCCGTGCGGCGGGCCTCCTCGACGGCTTCGGCCAGGTCCGTCTCCAGTGGACACGCGCCCGACGCGGAATCCTGGTGCACGAGGGTGGTGCCGGTCCGGTCCAGCAGGGTGACGCTCCCGCCCAGCTGGTCGGCGAGGAGCTGCGCGACGTCGCCCGGCGTCCCGCCGCCCAGCACGACACCGGTCAGCGCTTCGTGGATCGCCTGCGCCCGCTCGATCTTCCGGTACGCGCTTTGCAGCTCCTGCAACGCCGTCCGGCTCGCTTCGTAGAGGCGGGCGTTGTCGAGGGCGACCGCGGCGTGGTCGGCGAACGCGTTCAGCAGCGCGATCTCGTCGGCCCGGAACGACCGTTCGGCGCGGTCCGCGGCGAACAGCGCGCCCACTGCCTCGCCTCGGATGACCAGCGGGACCCCGAGCAGCGCCACCAGTTTTTCGGTGCCCACCAGGCGGTCGAAGTTCCGGTCGTGCCGGATGCGGGTCGAGGTGGCGTAGTCGCGCACCCAGTGCGGGCTCTTCGAAGCCAGCACCTTGCCGCCGAGCCCGACGGTCGCGGGGATCGCCGCCGCGAGGAACTCCGCGGAGATCGTGCCTTCGGACGCGCGGGCCGTCAGCCGCCCGTCCGCGCCGACCAGCGAAAGGTACGTGAAGTCCGTGCCGATCAGGTCGTGGGCGTGGTGCACGATCGACTGCAGGACCTCGTCGAGCCCGCCGAGCGCGGTGAGCGACTTGACGGTGGCGTACAACGACGCCAGTTCGCGCTGCCGTCGTTCGAGCGGGCCGGTGGTCACCCCGCCATCCTGCCACGGCCCGGGGTGGAAGAAAGCCCCACCGTTGCGGGGCCAGGAGTGGGTGGTCCGCACCTCCGTCGACGCGGTGACGGCGTCTTAGCATGACCGCCATCACCCGGCTGCACTCATCGACGAAGGCGGCATCCATGGCCATTCCGCTCACCCAGCCCGAAGGGCAGCCCGGCCACGCCGACGCCGGCGTGTCCGCTACCCGGCGCCGATCCTTCCGCAAACTGCTGGCCGCGGGACTCATCGGCAGCTCGATCGAGTGGTACGACTTCTTCCTCTACGGCACGGCCGCCGCGCTGGTGTTCCCGAAGGTGTTCTTCCCGCAGTCCTCGGCGCTGACCGGGACCCTGCTCGCCTTCAGCACGTTCTGGGCGGGGTTCGTGGCGCGGCCGATCGGCGGTGTGCTCGCCGGGCACCTCGGGGACAAGTACGGGCGCAAGCCGGTGGTCGTCACGTGCCTGGCGCTGATGGGGGCCGCGACCTTCCTGATCGGCTGCCTGCCCAGCGCGGCGGCCGTCGGCCCGCTGGCGCCGATCCTGCTGGTCACCCTGCGCTTCGTCCAGGGGCTCGCGGCCGGGGGCCAGTGGGGCGGCATCATGCTGCTGCTGACCGAATCCGCCGGTCCGAAGCGACGTGGTTTCGCCGGGACCTTCGGGCAGACCAGCGTCCCGGTCGCGGTGATCCTCTCGAACCTGATCTTCGTGGCCGCCAGCGGCCTGATGCCGGACGACGCCTTCCTCACCTGGGGCTGGCGCATCCCCTTCCTGCTCAGCGTCGTGATGTTCTCGGTCGTGCTCTACATCCAGGCCAAGGTCGAGGACACGCCGGAATTCCGCGAGCTGCAACGGGAAACGGAAACGGCGAAGCCGGAAGCCGCGGTGGTCCGCGCGCCGCTCGCGCAGGTGATCCGCGGCAAGTGGGGCACCATCCTGCTCGGCTGCGGGCTCCTGTCCGCCACCAACAGCCTGTTCTACGTCAGCATTTCCGGGCTGCTGAGCTACGGCACGGGATCGCTCGGGCTCAAGCGCGACGCCCTGCTGGCGGTCGTCCTGCTCGCCTCCGCGGCGATGCTGGCGACCATCCCGTGGTCCGGGCACTTCTCCGACCGGGTGGGGCGCCGCCCGCTGATCCTCATCGGCGGCCTGGGTGTCGCCGCCTGGGGCTTCCCGTACTTCGGGCTGGTCGGGACCGCGTCGCTGCCGCTGATCTTCGTCGCGGTGGCGGTGGGGTTCGTGTTCCAGTGCCTCACCTACGGCCCGATCGCGAGCTTCCTCGGCGAGCTGTTCGCCCCCGGCGTGCGCTACTCGGGCGCTTCGCTGGCCTACCAGCTCTCCGCGATCATCGTCAGCGGCGGCACGCCGTTCCTGATGACGGCGCTGATCGCGGAAACCGGGAGCACCTGGCCGGTCGCCGCCTACATCACGCTGATGGGGCTGATCACCTTCGCCAGCGCGTGGTTCCTGCCCGAGACGAACCCCGCCGAGGTCCGGTCCGACCCGAACGCCGTCCCCGGCGCCCACCTCTACCGCTGAACGCCCGGAAAGGAGGCCAGTGTGAAGAGAATTCGCCGGTTCGCCGCGGTGGCGGCCGCGGTGCTGATCGCCACCGCGATCCCCGCCGCCGGGACCGCCACCGCGGCGACCGCCCCGGAGTGCGCCGGGCTGCGGCAGCTGAAGATCCCCGCGTCGGCGATGAGCCTGCCGACCACCGGCGGCCGCGTCACGGCGGCCGCGGAAGTGACCGGCCCGGCCGGCCGGTACTGCCAGGCCGACGCCGACCTCTTCCCGGTCGACCCGGCCGCGCCCGCCATCAAGCTGCGCGTCGCGCTGCCCGCCGGCTGGAACGGCAAGGCGCTGATGTTCGGCGGTGGCGGCTACAACGGCACCATCCCCGACGTGACGGCGAACGTGCCGTTCGGGCCCGCCGACCGGCCGGTGCCGCTGGCCCGCGGCTACGCGACGTTCGCGAGCGACTCCGGCCACCAGCAGAACCCGGCCGCCCCGCCGTCGCTGGACGGCTCGTTCGGCGCGAACGACGAGGCACTCGTCAACTTCGCCGCCGGGGACGCGCTCAAGAAGACGCGGGACGCGAGCCTGTTCCTCATCCGCCACGCCTACGGCACCAAGCCCGCGGAGGTCTACTTCGCCGGCGGGTCGACGGGCGGCCGCGAAGCCCTCAACGTCGCCCAGCGGTGGCCGGCCGCGTTCGACGGGGTGATTTCGGCCTACCCCGCCTGGAACAACCTCGCCGAGATCCTGGACCTCGGGTACCTGACGCAGGTGCTTTCGCGGCCCGGCGCGTTTCCCGGGCCCGACAAGCAGAAGCTGGTGTACGACAGCGTCGTCAAGGCGTGCGACGGCTTGGACGGCGTCGTGGACGGCATCGTCTCGAACCCCGGCGGCTGCCACTTCGACCCGCGCGCGCTTCGCTGCCCGGCCGGCGCCGACACCGGCCCGGCGTGCCTGTCGGATCCGCAGATCGGGTCCGTGGTCGCCATGTCGACACCGTTCCGGTGGCCGTACCGGGTGGCCAGCGGCGAAACGCAGTACCCGGGCTTCCCGTTCCTTTCCGGGGCGGACATGCGGACGCCGTTCCTCGGGTTCGGCACCACCGCGCCCGCGAACCCGATGCCGGTGACGAGCGGGTACGGCATGCAGTACTGGGACCAGTGGGTCAAGTACTTCCTGACCCGCGACCCGGGGCAGAACTCGCTCGAGATCGACCCGCGGCGCCCGGGCAAGTGGCTCGACCGGATCAACCTGCTGTCCACGATCGAGGACCGCAACAACGCCGACCTGCGCCCGTTCGCGCGGGCGGGCGGCAAGCTGATCCTCATGCACGGCGCGGCGGACGAACTCGTTTCCCCGTACTCGACGAGCGACTACTACGAGCGGGTGCGCGCGGTCGCGGGTCCCAGGGCCACTGACGCGTTCCTGCGCTACTACGTCGTACCGGGCGCGAACCACGCCAACTTCGGCACGCCGGCGCTCGCCGCCGGCTGGGACTCGCTCACGGCGCTCGAACGCTGGGTCGAAAGCGGCCGGGCACCGGGGAACCAGGTCGTCACCGACTTGACCCACGCCCGCACGCGGCCGCTCTGCGAGTACCCCGGCTGGCCCCGGTACCGGGGCGGTGATCCGGGCAGCGCGTCGAGTTTCGCCTGCACCCGGTGACGTCGCCGGCGGGCCCGGACCGGGCCCGCCGGCCAGGCGTCAGACCAGCGACGCGGTCAGGCCGCCGTCGAGGACGTAGTGGCTGCCGGTGACCCAGCTCGCCCGGTCGGACGCCAGGAACGCCGCCACCTCGGCGATGTCCTGCGGCGTGCCGAGCCGGCCCTGCTTCGCCGCGACGAGGTCGCCGAAGGGCACCTGGGTCGCCGCCTCGAAGTCGGGTACCAGCCGCTCGACCATGGCGGTGTCGGCGAAGCCGGGGCAGACCGCGTTGACCCGGATGCCCGCCGGGCGCATTTCCACCGCGGCGACGCGGGTGAGCTGGATGACCGCGGCCTTCGTCGCGCAGTAGGAGCCGAGCAGCGGGCTGCCGCCGACCCCGGCGATCGACGCGATGTTGACGATGTTCCCCTGGGACTCCACCAGGTGCGGGGTCGCCGCCTTCATCGTCACGAACGTGCCGCGCACGTTGACCGCGAAGATCTTGTCGAAGCTCTCCGTGGACTGCTGCAGCAGCGGCGACGCCACCTCGATGCCGGCGTTGTTGACCAGGACGTCGAGACCGCCGAGGATCTCGACCGCCTGCTGGATCGCGGTCTGGACCTGGGTTTCGTCGGTGACGTCGCAGTTGGCGACGCCGGCCGCGCCGATCTCTTCGGCCGTCTGCTTGGCCGAGAGGGCGTTCAGGTCGCTCACGACTACCTTCGCGCCGCGTTCGATGAACAGCGCCGCGATCGCCTTGCCGATCCCCGCACCCGAGCCGGTGACGAAGACGCGCTTTCCCTCGAGTTCGGGCATGCTGGTTCCTCTCACATCGCTTCGATCTTGGGCAGGATTTCTTCCTTCAGGCGCTTCAGGTCGTCCAGTGTCTTCGCGACCGGGACGTCCGCGAACGGCGGCCACAGGAAGGGCATCGTCAGTCCGGCTTCCTTGTACCGCTTGAGCTGGTCGGTGATCTGCGCCGCCGACCCCACGAGCAGGTTGGTGCCCTTGCCCCGCGGGGTCTGGTCCATGTCCTGGTCGGTGATGACGAACCAGATCATGCTGGAGATCTCGAGGTCGTCGACCGACCGCTTGGTGTCGAGCTGGTCGAGCTCGCGCTGGATCTCGGTGCGCCACCGCCGGATGTCCTCGGGCGAGTCCTGGATCCCGATCCAGCCCGACAGGTTGTACTTGGCGATGCGGCTGGCCGAGCGCTTCGGGTCCTTGAGGCCGCTGAAGAAGATCGGCGGGTGGGGCTTCTGCACCGGCTTGGCGCCGAACCCGGCCGGCTCGAAGTCGGCGAACTCGCCGTGGTATTCGAAAACCTCGTTGGTCCAGATGCCCTGCATGATCTCCAGGGTTTCGCGCACGTGCTTGTGCCGCTTGGGGAAGATGTGCGCGGCGCTGGCGGCGGCGAACTCCTCCGGCATCCAGCCGGAGCCGACGGCGACGTTGAGCCGCCCGCCCGAGAGGTGGTCGATGGTGGCCAGCTCCGCGGCGAGCACGCCGGGGGAGCGGTACGGCGTGTCGATGATGCTCATGCCGATCCGGACCTTCGAGGTCTTCGCGGCGAGCCACGGGAGCAGCGGCATGCCCTGGAGGAACTCGCCCCGCGAGCTCACCGGGAGCTGCTTGCCCATTTCGTCGAGCATGCCGAAGGGGTACTGCATTTCCCCTCGGTCCGACGACTCCGGCACGATGATCCGGTCGAGCGTCCAGACGGAGTCGAAGTCGAGGTCTTCGGCGAGTGCGGTGAGGTCTTCGAGCTCCCGGACGGTGACCTTGTCCCGGAAGTTCGGCAGGTAGAGCGCGAGTTTCATGGTCGGACAGCCTCCTTGCTGCGTTCGGTGAAGGTGGAGCGGATGTCGGCTTTCAAGACTTTGCCGACGGTGGAGCGCGGCAGCTCCGGCCAGATTTCGATCTGCTTCGGCGCCTTGACGCTGCCGATGCGGTCCTTGACGAACGCGATCAGCTCGCCGGTGTCGAGGTCCCGGCCGGGCTGCAGCTGCACGACGGCGGTGACGCGTTCGCCCCACTTGTCGTCGGGCAGCCCGATCACGGCGCAGTCGCGCACGGCGTCGTGGGCCATCACCGCCTGTTCGACCTCGGCGGAGTAGACGTTGAAGCCGCCGGTGATGACCATGTCCTTGGCCCGGTCGACGATGTGGAGGAAGCCCTCGTCGTCGAGGAAGCCGATGTCACCGGTGTGGTGCCAGCCGTGCGCGGACGCCTCCGCCGTCGCCCCGGGGTCGCGGTAGTAGCCGGCCATCACCAGCGAGCCGCGCACGCAGATCTCCCCGCGTTCCCCCTGCGGTACCGGCCGGCCCTCGTCGTCGAGGATCGCGACGGTGACCAGCGGCGAGGGGCGCCCGGCCGAGGCCAGCCGTCCGGTGTGGACGGTGCCGTCGGGGTGGCGGTGGTCCGCGGGCGCCATCGTCGAGATCATCATCGGCGCTTCGGACTGGCCGAACAGCTGGGCCATCGGCCCGATGCGCTCGAGGGCTTCGGTCAGCCGGGCGGTCGACATCGGAGCCGCGCCGTACCAGAAGCACTGCAGGGACGAGAGGTCCGTGCGGTCGAGGGCTTCGTGGCCGAGCACCATGTAGATCAGCGTCGGCGGCAGGAACGTGTGGGTGACGCCGTGGCGTTCGATCAGCTCCAGGAAGCGGCCGACGTCGGGCTTGGGCATGATCACGACCTCGCCGCCGCGGGCGAGGACCGGGAAGCAGAGCACGCCGGCAGCGTGCGTCAGCGGCGCCAGGGCCAGGTACACCGGGCGCCCCTCGAACGGGTAGCTCATCAGCGTGATCGCCGACATGACCTCGAGGTTGCGGTCGGTGAGCATGACGCCCTTGGGTCGTCCGGTGGTGCCGCCGGTGCCGACCAGGGCGACGACGCCTTCGGGCTGCGGAGCCGCGGCGCCGGGGTCGTCGCGGGCGGCGGCGACCCAGTCCGCGAAGCCCGGTGCGAAGTCGTCGCCGTCGCCGAGCCGGACGAGGGTGGTCAGCTTGGGGAGCTTCGGGGCGATCTGACGAACCAGCTCCTCGAACGCCGGCTGGAAGACCAGGGTGCCGCAGTCGAACAGGTCCAGCAGTTCCGCGTTCTCGCCGGCGGCGTTGCGCGGGTTGATCGGGCACCACACCGCGCCCGCCCGGGAGATGCCGAAGACGCAGGTGAACGCGGTCGGGTCGTTGGCCGAGAGGATGCCGACCTTGTCGCCGGGCGCGACTCCCGAGCGGCGCAGCGCCCGGGCGACGGCCTCGGCGAGCTCGACGACTTCGCCGTAGGACCGGGATTCCCCGTCGAGGGTGAGGCAGGGCGCCCCGGGGTCCAGGGAAGCGCCTTTTTCCAGGTAGAAGTACAGAGACATCGTCGTCCCTCTCGAACTCGCCGGTGGCTGGACACGACCTTGGCCGCCGTTTGGACGAATGTCAAGATTTTCTTGGACGATTGGTCAGAGAAGCGCTCGATGGTATGTTCGGCCGGTGACCAGCGCAGCCGCGGTGACGCGCCGTGCCGACAAGTTCGAGGACCGCCGCCGGGAACTGGCCGACGCGGCGCTCCTCGCCTTGGCCGACCTCGGCTACGCCCGCACCAGCCTCCGCACGATCGCGGAGCACACGAAGTTCTCGCACGGCCTGCTGCACTACTACTTCGCCGACAAGGTCGAGCTGATCACCTACTGCGTGCGGCGGTACAAGGACGCGTGCGTGCAGCGCTACGAGGGCGGGGTCGGCGAGGTCGCCACCCCCGGCGAACTCGCCGCCGCCTGCGCCGACGGGCTGGCCGTCGCGCTCGAAGAAGCCCCGCTCATGCACCGCCTGTGGTACGACCTGCGCACGCAGGCGATGTTCGAAGAAGCGTTCCGCGCCGACGTCGCCGAGATCGACGAGGGCCTGCAGGACATGATCTGGCGCAACGTTTCGGCCTACGCCGAGCTCGCCGGCGCCGAGCCGGGCTGCCGTCCGGCCGAGGCCTACGCCCTGTTCGACGGGCTCTTCCAGCAAGCGTTGCTGGGGTACCTCGCGGGGGCCGAGACGGCTCTCGACGACTTCCGGCGCGCGGTGCGGGACCTGTTCCCGCGGCTGGTGGGCTGAGCCCCGGCCCGGCTGCCCGGGCGTGCCGGGCAGCCGGGGATCTCAGGTGCGGAGCAGGGTGGTCAGCTCGGTGAGGTCGGCCAGTTCCGCGAGCCCGTAGGTCAGCTCCGTGATCCGCGCGCTGACCTCGTCCGGCAGGACCCGCGCCGCGTTCAGCCGGAACTTCGTCGCCAGTTCTTCCGCCGACAGCGGGTTTTCCGGCCCGCCACGGTTCGCGTCGACGCGTTCCTCGAGCTCCCGGCCGTCTCGCAGCCGCACCCGCAGGACCGCCGGGAACTGGTGGGGGAAGATCTCGTCGCACCGGGCGTCCGGGACGCAGCGCACCTTGGCCGCCAGCTCCAGCCGTGCCGGGTCCGCGGCGGCTTCGTCGGTGAAGTCGTCGTGGAAGACACCGAGCCCGCCGCCGCCCAGCAGGCCGGCGGCCACCGTGTACGGGCCGGAGAACGCGGCGTGGTAGCCGGACTTCGGCCGGATCTTGTCCTCGCGCGGCTCGGCGATCGTCCGCAGCACCGCCGTCGGCGCGCCCAGTTCCAGGGAAACGATCTCCGCCGGGTCGACACCGCGGTCGCGCAGCCGGCGGGCCGCGTCGATGCCGGCGTGGGTGAAGTGGTTGCACGGGTAGGGTTTGAAGAAGATGCCCGGCAGCTCCCAGCGCTCGCCGAGGCCGTCGACGATCGCGTCCACATCGGACTGGTCACCGCAGAACGCCTGCAGCAGGCCGAACCGGCCCTCCAGGACCGTGGGCGGGCCGGTGATGCCGTGGCGGGCCATGCCCGCCGCCGTCACCGCCGCGTGGGCCGCCCAGCCGCAGTGGACGCGCTTCACCGTGCCGCCGGTGCGGTTGGCTTCCAGCAGGCCCGAGCCCATGCTGGCCGCGATCCCGATGGCGTCGGCGATGCCTTCTGCGGACACATCGGACAGCATCGCCGCGGCCGCGGCCGTGCCCAGGGCGCCGCAGATCGCCGTCGCGTGCAGGCCGCGTTCGAAGAACACCGAGTTGCCGAGTTCTTCGTCGTAGCCCGCCATCCCGAGCCGCACGGTGATCTCGACGCCGACGCCGATCGCGTCCAGCAGCTGCGCCCCGGTCGCGCCGCGGGCCTCCGCGACGGCCAGCGCCGCCGGGACCACGGACGCCGACGGGTGCAGCACCGACGGCAGGTGCGTGTCGTCGAAGTCGAGCGAGTGCGCGAGGGTGCCGTTGAGCAGGGCCGCGCTCGGCTCGGGCAGCCGGTCGCCGGTGCCGATCGCCGTCGCCCGGCCGTCGCCGCCCCACTCCCGCACCAGCGCGCCGACGGCCGCGGCGGGCTTTTCGGCGGTGGCGGCCAGGCTGTTGCCGAGAACATCCAGGACGCGCCGCGCGGCGTCGTCCCGCAGCTCCGGCGGCAGTCCCTTCGCCCGCACCGACGCGGCGAACGCGGCCAGCTGCTGCACGATGGTGCCGGTCATGCGCTCACCGCCGCGAGGGGACGCACGGGCGAGCCGGTGCCGCCGACGATCCGCAGCGGCGCCAGCACGAACGCGAACTCGTGCACGCCTTCGGCCGCGATGGCTTCGAGGTTCAGGTGCTCCAGGATGTAGATCCCGGACTCCACCAGCAGGATCCGGTGCACCGGCAGCACGGCGTGCCCGGCTCCGGCCGAGATCTGCTCGTACGCCGTGGTGTCCGCGCCGGTCGCGACGACTTCGCGGGCCGCCAGCCACTCCGCCGCCGACGTCGTCGCGCCGGGGACGCCGGTTTCCTTGCCCATGTAGGAAACCGCGTCGTCGAAGTTCCGCGCCCAGCCGGTGCGGATCAACGCGACGTCACCGGCGCCGGGCTCGGTGCCGGCCCGCTTCGCGGCGGCGTCGAGGTCGTCGGCCGTGACGCCGTAGCCCGGCTCCAGTGTCGGGACGCCGTGCACCGCGGCCACGTCCAGGAGCACCGCGCGGCGCAACAGGCCGGGCAGGTTTTCCGCGCCGTGCGTGCGGAACACGCCACCCTGCTGAGCCTCGGCCGCGTCGACGTCGCCGTGCAGCTTGCCGTCGTGGCTGACGTGCGAGAGCGCGTCGATGTGGGTGCCGACGTGCCCGCCGGTCACGATGATCTCGTTGGCGGCCGAGCCGCCGTCCGGGCGGCGCATGTCGCCGTGGCGGCGGATCAGCGTCATCCGGAACCCGGGGTGGTTCGGCGAGCAGGGCATGCCGGTGAAGAACGGCTGCCCGAGCTCGATCAGCCGGACCCCGCCGGCGATCGCCGACAGCAGCGGATCCTGGGGACGTGTCATGAGTGCTGGCCTTCCCTTTCTCCCGCGAGGGCGAGCACCCAGCGGGCGCGGGCCACGATCGCGGCGTCGACGAACTGTCCGTGGTGGTCGATCCAGGCCGCCGACCCGGTCGTTTCGAGGTGGTCGAGCAGGTCGCTCGCCCAGGCGGTCTCGGCCGGGTCGGGCGCGCACACCTCGTGCACCACGGGGATCTGGGCGGGGTGGATCACCGACCGCCCGAAGAACCCGGCCGCCCGCCCGGCTTCGGTGCTGGCGCGCAGGCCGTCGAGGTCGCGCACGGCGGTCCAGACGCTCTGCACCGGGCTCGGCAGCCCGGCCGCCCGCGCCGCGACGACCACCCGCGAGCGCGGCCAGGTCAGTGCGTCCCCACCGGCGACGCGCAGGTCCGCGGCGAGGTCGGCCTCGCCGAGGGAGATCCCGGCGACGAGCGGGTGCGCGGTGGCGATGTCCAGGGCGTTTTCCACGCCCAGCGCGGATTCCAGCACCGGGTACACCGGCACGCCGAGCGCGTCGGCGACCCGGCGCAGCTCACCGGGGTCTTCGCATTTGGGTACCCGAACGCCCGCGGCGCCGCGCAGTGCCTTGATGTCGGCCTCACCGGCGTCGGTGCCCGGCGCGTTGATCCGGACGAACGCAGTCGCACCACCGTCCAAAGCGGACTGCGCGTTCCGCCGGGCCTCGTCCTTCGCCGCCGCGGCGACGGCGTCTTCGAGGTCGATGATCACGGCGTCCGCCGGGCCGGCGAGGGCCTTCGCGATCCGGTCGGGCCGGTCGGCGGGCACATAGAGCCAGCTGCGCACGACTTCGTTCACTTGATCACGCCTTTTTCGCGCAGGGCGGCGAGTTCCGGCTCGCCGAGCCCGAGGCGGCCGAGCACCTCGGCGGTGTGCGCGCCCAGCGGCGCCCCGGCCGACGTGATCCGCCCGGGGGTCTCCGACAGCCGGAACAGCACGTTCTGCATCTTCACCGGCCCGAGCTCGTCGTCGTCGACCGTCGTGATGCTGTCGAGGGCCGCGAACTGCGGGTCGGTCATGACGTCGGCGGCGGTGTAGATCGGCGCGACGGCGGCCTGGGCCTCCTCGAACGCCTTCACGACTTCGTCACGGTCCCGCGAAGCGATCCACGACCCGACGGCGTCGTCGAGCAGGTCGGCGTGCTTCGCGCGTTCGGCGCCGCTGGCGAACCACGGCTCGTCGATCAGCTCCGGCCGCCCGACCAGCCGCATCACGCGTTCGGCGATGGACTGGGCGCTGGTGGAGATGGCGACCCAGCTGCCGTCGCGGGTGCGGTAGGTGTTGCGCGGTGCGTTGTTCGTGGACCGGTTGCCGGTGCGCGGCTGGAGGGTGCCGAGCTGGTCGTAGGCGATGATCTGCGGCCCGAGCAGCGTGAGGATCGGCTCGATGATGGCGAGGTCGACGACCTGGCCGCGGCCGGTCTGGTCCCGGGCCCGCAGGGCGGTCATCACGGCGTAGGCGGTGGTCAGCGCGGCGATGCCGTCGGCCAGGCCGAACGGCGGCAGCGTCGGCGGGCCGTCCGGTTCGCCGGTGATGGCGGCGAACCCGCTCATCGCCTCGGCGAGCGTGCCGAAGCCGGGCCGCTTGGCGTACGGGCCGATCTGCCCGAATCCCGTGACGCGCGTCAGCACCAGACCAGGGTTGATCTCGCTCAAGACGTCGTAGCCGAGGCCCCAGCGCTCGAGGGTGCCGGGGCGGAAGTTCTCGACGACGACGTCGGCGTCGGCTACCAGGTTCTTGAAGACCTCCTGGCCCTCGGGGGAGCCGAGGTAGAGGGTGATCGCCTTCTTGCCGCGGCCGAGCATCTTCCACCAGAGGCCGACGCCGTCGCGCTGCGCGCCGTGGCTGCGGACCGGGTCGCCGTTCGGGTGCTCGATCTTGATCACCTCGGCGCCGAAGTCGCCCAGCAGCGTCGCGGCCAGCGGGCCGGCGAACAGGGTGGCGGTGTCGAGCACCCGGATCCCGGACAAAGCGCCCGTCATGGGGCGTACCTGCCTTTCTCGTGCGGCGAGCCAGGGTGGACCGCTGTTTCGCCAAGGGGAACGCTGATGACGCTCAGGTTTCGTAGCAGCGTCTCTCCGTGTTTCCCAAGTTCGCACTGATCGCACGTGTCCGTCAAGTTATGCGCAGATGTTGACCTGACGTCGGGGCGAGTGTCACGATGACCGGCAACAAACCTGGCGTTTCGCTTAGCGGAACGCCAGCCACTTCCAGTGGGAAGAGGTGACATGTCCGCACGAATGCTCGTCGCGGGACTCGGGGCACTGGCCCTGCTCGTGACCGGGTGCGGGGGATCGGCTCCGATGGGGGCCGGCGGTGCCGCCGCGGGGCGGGACGAGGGCCCGGTCAAGATCGGGGCGCTGCACCCGGTCAGCGGCTCGAACGCGGTCGACGGCCTGCAGATGCGCCGCGGCGCGCAGCTGGCGGTCGACGCGATCAACGCGGCCGGCGGCATCAAGTCGCTCGGCGGCCGCAAGGTCGAGCTGCTCACCGGCGACACGCAGGGCAAGGCCGACATCGGGCAGAGCGAGGCCCAGCGGCTGATCTCGGCCGGCGCGGTCAGCCTGGTCGGCACCTACCAGAGCGCGGTGAGCACCAACGTCGCCGTCGTGGCCGAGCGCAACCGGGTCCCGTTCGTGATGGACGTGACCGCGTCCGACGCGATCTTCTCCCACGGCTACCGGTACGCGTTCCGCGTGCAGCCCGGCAGCAAGGCGATCGCGACGGCCGCGGCCCAGTACCTCAAGGCGGTGTCCGAGCAGGCCGGCAAGCCGGTCCGCAAGGTCGCGTTCCTGCACGAGCAGAGCGACTTCGGCAGTGGAGCGGCCGACGCCTTCACCGCGGCCGCGAAGCAGCTCGGCATCGGGATCGGCCCGAACATCAGCTACGACGCCACCACGGTCAGCGACCTGACCGCCCAGATCACGCAGGTCAAGGCGTCGGGCGCGGACGTGCTGGCCGTCGCGGGCTACTACCGCGACAGCCTGCTGGCGGCCAAGGCGATCGCCTCGGTCAAGCCGGACCTCAGCGCGGTCTGGGGCGTCTCCAATGGCGCGTACGACCAGCCGAAGTTCGTCACCGACGCGGCCGCGGTCGGCAACCTGTACTTCAGCACCAACTACCACTACGACGCGACCAACCCCGAAACCGTCGCGCTGCGCGAGAAGTACCAGAAGCAGTACGGCGACCCGATGCGCACCGGCGCGGTCCTGTCCTACGACGCGGTCCAGGTGATCGCGCACGGCGTCGAGCAGGCCGCGAGCACCGACCCGCGGAAGGTGCGGGACGCGATCGCCGCTGCCCAGGTCGCGCCGCTGACCGTCGGCCGCGGCCCGATCCAGTTCGCCCCCAACGGCGACAACCGCAACGCCTTCCCGGTGCTGATGCAGGTCCGGGACGGGCGGGTCCAGCAGGTGTATCCCCCCGAAAAAGCCGAATCCCGGCCCGACTACAGGGTGGCGTGGCGACCATGACCGAACTCGACACCGGGGCGCCCGTCGTCCCCGACACCGCACCACCCGACCGGAAAACCAAGGCGGACAAGGGCTTCCTGAGCCGCGCGGGCATCGTCGCCGCCGTCCTCGTGGTCGCGATCGTCGTCGCGCTGCTGCAGTCCGGCAGCGGACTGGTGGTCTGGCAGTCGGTGGTCACCGGCATCCTGACCGGCGGCCTCTACGGCCTGATCGCGATGGGCCTGACCCTGATCTTCGGCGTCCTCGACATCGTGAACTTCGCCCACGGCGCGTTCCTCACCGTGGCGATGTTCCTGTCCTTCGGCATGATCCAGGCGACCGGTCTGCACCCGTACCTGACGCTCGTCGTCGCGGTGCCGGTGCTGTTCCTGCTCGGCGCGGCCGTCCACCGTGGACTCCTGTCCGGGGCGGGTGGCAGGTCGCTGGAGAACCAGCTGCTGATCACCCTCGGCCTCTCGCTGCTGCTGGAGAACGGGCTGCTGATGTTCTTCGGCGCTGAGCCGAAGACGATCGACCTGCCCGGCGACTTCCAGTTCCCGTTGCTGGGGGCGGTCGTCGCGGGCTCGCGGCTCTACGCGTTCCTCGGCGCGGTCGTCCTCGGCGGGCTGCTGTACTGGCTGCTCCGGCGGACCCGGTTGGGCACGGCGATCCGCGCGGTCGCCGCGAACGCGCCCGGCGCGGCGCTGGTCGGCATCAACGTCCGCCGCATGCACACGCTGACCTTCGCCATCGGCACGGCGTGCGCGGGTGCGGCGGCGGTGCTGGCCGGCCCGCTCGTCACGGTGACCCCGACGCTGGGGGAGCAGTTCAACATCACGGCGTTCGTCGTGGTGGTGCTCGGCGGGATGGGCAACGTCGTCGGCGCGCTCGTCGGCGGCCTGCTGATCGGGCTGGTCGAGCAGCTCACGACGATCTACCTCGGCGGCCAGAGCTCCCTGCTCGGCGTGTTCGTGGTGTTCCTGCTCGTGCTGTTCCTCCGTCCGCAGGGGCTGTTCGGGAGGCGCGCATGAGCATCACGATCGAGGCACCCGCCGGTTCGGCGGACGCCGTCAAGGCGCCGCCGCTGCGCCCGCAGAACAAGCAGCTCGCGATCCTCGCTGTCCTCGTCCTGGTCGCCATCCCGCTGCCGCTGATCCTCCCGGCGGCGCAGGGCGCGGTCGCCGTGCGGATCCTGATCTTCCTGCTGATGGCCGTCGGCTGGAACATCATGAGCGGCTTCGGCGGGATGTTCAGCTTCGGCCACGCCGCCTACTTCGGCCTCGGCGCCTACACCAGCGCGTACCTGCTGGTGAAGCACAACGTGTCGCCGTGGATCGGGATGCTGGCCGGGATGGCGGTGGCCGCCGCGGTCGCCGTGGTCATCGGCTACTTCTCCTTCCGCTACAAGCTGCAAGGCGCCTACTTCGCGCTGGCGACGTTCGCGTTCGCGGAGATGCTGCGGCTGATCGTCACGAGCAGCGCGTTCGCCAACAAGTCCGTCGGGTTCAGCGTGCCGCTGATCCAGGACTCGTCGCTGTGGCTGATCCAGTTCCCGGCCGACTCGCCCGCGTACTTCTGGGTGGCGCTGGTCCTGGCCGGGGCGGCGGTCGCGATCAGCATCGTCTTCCTGCACTCCCGCGCCGGCCGGTACGTCACGGCCATCCGCGACGACGAGCTGGCCGCTGCATCATTGGGCGCCCCGGTGCTGCGGCACAAACTGCTGACGGTCGCGCTGTCCGCGGCGATCACCGCCGTGGCGGGCGCGTTCTACACCCAGTACTACCTGTTCGTGAACCCCGATCTCGGGTTCGGCTCGGCCATCTCGATCCAGGCCATCGTGCCCGTCGTGATCGGCGGCATCGGCACGGTGTGGGGGCCGGTGGTCGGCGCGATCATCATCGGCTCGCTCACCGACGTCACCGCGACCCTCCTGCGCACCCCACCGGAGTTCCTCGGCTTCCTGCAGGGCCGCAGCGGACTCGACGTCGTGCTGTACGCGGTGCTCGTGATCCTCATCGTGCGGTTGCTGCCCAAGGGGATCGTCGGAACTCTCGCTGCGAGGTGGCGTCGATGAGCATCGTGGAAGTCACCGGCGTCGGCAAGGCGTTCCGCGGCATGCACGCGCTGTCCGATGTGGACCTGACCGTCGCCGAGGGCGAGATCCTCGGCGTCATCGGGCCCAACGGCGCGGGCAAGACCACCCTGTTCAACGTCATCTCCGGCGCGCTCAACCCGGACACCGGCCGGGTGCGGCTGGCGGGCGACGACGTCACCGGCCGCGCGCCGGACCGGATCGCGCGGGCCGGGATGGTGCGCACGTTCCAGCTGATGCGGCCCTTCGCGAGCATGACGGTGGCGCAGAACGTCAGCCTCGCCGCCCAGCACCACCGCCTGAGCGCGAGGAAGCTGCGGGAGCACGCGCTCGACGTCGTCGACCGGGTCGGCCTCGGGCCGTGGGCCCACCGCAACGCCACCGACCTGCCGACCGCCGGGCTCAAGCGGCTCGAGCTGGCCCGCGCGCTCGCGACGCGGCCGAAGGTCCTGCTGCTCGACGAAGTCCTCGCGGGCCTGGTCCCGGCCGAGCGCGAGCCGGTGCTCGACCTGCTCGCCACGCTGCGCGAGCAGCAGGGCGTCACGCTCGTGTTCATCGAGCACATCATGGCCGCGGTGATGCGGCTGGCCGACCGCGTCCTCGTGCTCGACCAGGGCCGCGTGCTGGCCGTCGGCTCACCGGAAGAGGTCACCAGCGACCCGCGGGTCATCGACGCCTACCTCGGTGAGGAGCCGACCCATGCTGACGCTTGAGAAGGTGTGCGCCGGATACGGCCGGATGCGGATCCTGCACGACGTCGACCTGCACCTGGCCGCGGGCGAGATCGTCGCGCTGGTCGGCGCGAACGGCGCGGGCAAGACCACGACGTTGCGCAGCATCTGCGGTCAGCTGAAGCCGACGTCAGGCCGCGTCACGCTCGATGGGGAGCCGACTGCGGGGCGCCGTCCCGACCAGCTGGTGCGCGACGGCCTGGTGCACGTGCCCGAGGACCGGGCGCTGTTCGGCACGCTCACCGTCGAGGAGAACCTGCGGATGGGCGCGTGGACCCGCACGTCCGCGCAGGCCGCCGCGTCCCTGAAGGAGGTCTACGACCTGTTCCCGGTGCTCGCCGAGCGCCGGGGCCAGATCGCGCAGACGTTCAGCGGCGGCCAGCAGCAGATGCTCGCCATCGGCCGCGCGCTGATGGCCGGGCCGCGGCTGCTGATGCTCGACGAGCCGTCGACCGGGCTTTCGCCGAAACTGACCTGGACGGTGCTGGAGGCGGTCCAGCGCATCCGGGACAGCGGGGTGGCGGTGTTGCTGGTGGAGCAGAACGCGAAGCAGGCGCTGGCCATCGCCGACCGGGCGTACGTGCTGGAGAGCGGCTCGACCGTCCTGCAGGGCACCGGTGCCGAGCTCGCCGGCGACCAGCGCGTCCGGAAGGCGTACCTGGGACTGTGAACCGCGAACAAGCCGCTACCGCCGCGCTGGGCGCGTGGGTGTCCGAACTGGACGTCCCGGATGTGGTGCTGGACCGGCTCTCCCTGGTTCTGCTCGACGTCGTCGGCGTCACCGCATTGGGTGCTTCACTGCCGGAGCAGCGTTCCCTGGTGGAGGCCTGGCGCGCGCCCGCCGGTCCGGCGCCGCTGATCGGCGGCGGGCGCTGCGTGAGCACTGACGCGGCGGCCTTCCTCAACGGCGTCGCCTTGGTCTCGCTGGAACTGGACGAAGGCCACAAGTACGCCAAGGGCCACCCGGCCGCCCACGGGTTCCCCGCCGTGCTCGCGCTGGCCGCCGAGCTGGACAGCACCGGCGCGGACACGGCGGCGGCACTGCTGGCCGCCTACGAGGTGAGCGCGCGGTTCGGCCGCGCGACCACCCTGCGCGCGGGCGCGCACCCGCACGGCAGCTGGGGCGTTCCCGGCGCGGCGGCGGGCTGCGCACGCCTGCTCGGCCTCCCGCCCGGCGCCGTGGCGGCGGCCATCGACACCGCGGCGGGCATGGCGATCGCCGGGCACTTCGATTCGGCGACCCAGGGCAACCCGGTGCGCAACGCCTGGCTGGGCGCGTCGGCGACGTCCGGGCTCGCCGCCGCGCGGATGGCGGCGGCCGGGATGGCGCGCAACACCGGCACGGCCGCGCTCTCGCTCGGCACGCTGCTCGGGTCGCTGGACGCCGGGGAGCTGACCGCGGAGCTGGGCACGAGGTGGGACATCACGCGTGGCTACTTCAAGCGGCACGCGTCGTGCTCCTTCACCCACCCGGCCGCCGACGCGGTCCTCGACCTGCGTTCCCACCCGGCGTTCCGGGCCTCGGACATCACGCACATCCTCGTGGAAAGCCACGTCCTGGGCGCCGGGCTGTCCGCCGTGGACTGGTCGAACCGGCTCTCGGCGATGTTCTCCACGCCGTTCGTGGTCGCCACCGCCGCGCTGACCGGCGAGGTCGGCCCGGAGAGCCCGCTCGACGACCCGGGCGTGCGGGCGCTGGCGAGCCGCGTGCGGCTGGTCGAAGCCCCGGACCTCACGACGCGCCTGCCGGCCGAGCGCGCCGCCCGCGTCACGATCGCGTTCGACGACGGGACGTCGCTCAGCCACGAGGTGCCCAACCCGGTCGGCGACGCCGACCACCACCCGCTGACCGGGTCCGACGTGACCGGTTTGCTGGGGAAGTGGCTGCCCGGGCCGTTCGTGGACCGCGCGGCGGCGCTGAGCCGCGACCTGCCCGGCCTGCCCCGCGTCGGCGCGGCGTTGCGTGCGCTGGCCGGAACCGAAGAGTAAGGAGTAAAACTGATGCGTGCCCTCGCGGTGACGCCCATTCACCTGCCGCCCGAGGAGATCCGGCGGCGGCAGGAGCGCTATGACCGGCTCGCCCCGCCCGGCCTGATCATCGAGCTGCGCGACATCGGCCCGGCGGCGCCGGCCACTTTGGACACCGGCGAGGCCGTCCGCGCGTCCGAGCGTGAGGTCGCCGCCGCGCTCGCGGCCGCCGGCGACGGCTGGGACCTCGCCTTCCCGGACTGCGTGCTGGACCCGGCCGTCCCGGACGCCGTCGCCGAGCCGGCACTGCCGGTGCACGGCCTGCTCAAGCTGTCGGCGACCTACCTCGCCGGGAAGGGCGTGCGATTCGGCGCGGTCGTGCGCAACGAGGCCATCGCGGAGGAGTTCGCGAAGCGCATCGCCGCCTACCGGCTGACCGAGTACTTCGCCGGCGTCCGCGTGCTGGACCTGCCGTTCTCCGCGATCGCCGAGACCGAGACGTGGAACGCGGCGCTCGGCACGGCCGTCCACGAACTCGCCGCATCGGGCGCGACAGCGGTCATCAACGGCTGTTCGGCCGTCGACGTCGAGCCCGCCGACCTGCCCGCGCGCATCGTCGACCCGACCGAACTGGCGATGCGGCTGCTGGCGGTGGAGGAACGGTGACCGACGGACCCGATCTCGTCGTCGCCGGCGCGGGCGGCGGGCTCGCCGGGGCCCTGCGCGCGGCCGAACTGGGGCTGAACGTCCTGGTCGTCGAGGCGAGCGAACACTTCCGCCGCGGCAACAACACCTCGATGTCGACGGCGATGTTCCCCGGCGCCGGCTCCCGCTGGCAGACCGAGCAGGGCGTCGACGACTCGTCCGAGCAGTTCGTCGCCGACATCATGGCCAAGACGCACGGGCAGGCCGACGCCCGGCTGGCCCGCACGCTGGCCGAGGTGAGCGCGCCGCTGGTCGAGTGGCTAGCGGACTCCGCCGGGCTGCCGCTGTCCTTGGTGACGGACTTCACCTACCCGGGCCACTCGGTGACCCGCTGCCACACGATCCCCGGGCGGCACGGCTCCGGCGTCGTCGACCACCTCGCCCGCCGCGTGACCGAGCACGAGAACATCGAGCTGCTCGCGCCCGCCCGGCTGGTCGACGTGCTGTCCGATGCGGACGGTGTGCGCGCGGCCGTCGTCCGGTACCCCGACGGGACCGAGGAGGAGATCCCGACCCGCGCGGTTCTCCTGGCCACCAACGGCTTCGGCGCCGACGCCGACCTGGTCAAGCGGTATTTGCCGGAGATCGCCGGGTCGCTCTACCAAGGTAGCGACCAGTCGCTCGGCGACGCGCTGCGCATCGGCGAGAAACTGGGCGCCGCCACCGGGTTCCTCGACGCCTACCAGGGCCACGGCGCGGTGTCCGCGAGCGCGGGCACGCTGGTCGGCTGGGCGACGATCATCCACGGCGGGTTCCTCGTCGACCTCGAAGGTCGCCGCTTCGGCGACGAGACCCGTGGCTATTCGGAGTACGCGGCCGAGCTGGCCGCGCGGCCCGGCTCGACCGGCTGGATCGTGCTCGACGAGACGATCTTCGAGCAGTGCCAGCCGTTCCAGGACTTCCGGGACGTCGTCTCCGCCGGCGCGCTGGTCTGGGCCGACGACGCCGCCGGGCTCGCGCGGGCGACCGGCCTGCCGCCGGACGCCCTGGAAGCGGAACTCACCACCGCGCAAGCGATCGCGCGGGGCTCCCAGGCCGATGAGCACGGCCGCACCCACTGGGAGCGTCCCCTCGCGAGCCGCTACGCCGCCGTGCGCGTGGTGCCCGCGCTGTTCCACACCCAAGGCGGCCTCCTGGTCGACGAGCACGCCGCCGTCGTCGACACCCAGGACCGCCCGATCCCCGGGCTCTACGCCGCCGGGGGCGCCGCGGCGAGCATCTCCGGCCACGGCGCCGCCGGGTACCTGCCCGGCAACGGACTCCTGCCGGCCTTCGGGCTGGCCTACCTGGCCGCCGGCGACGTCGCCCGGCGCCGGACCCTTTCCACCGCAAGCTGAGGAGAAGCATGGCAACGACGGAACTGCTCGTGAAGAACGTCCGGGTCGTCCGGCCCGACGACGCCGACGGGTCCGAGCCGGAACTGCTGGACATCGCCGTCAACGACGGCACGATCACGCGCGTGGCGCCGAACCTGCCGACGGACGACGTCGCTCAGGTCGTCGACGGCCGCGGGCTGCTGGCGTTTCCCGGCGTGGTCGACGCGCACCAGCACTGGGGCATCTACAACGAGCTGGCCACCGACACCCGCACCGAGAGCCGCGCGAGCGCGCAGGGCGGCGTCACGACGTCGCTGACGTACATGCGCACCGGCCAGTACTACCTCAACAAGGGCGGCAGCTACCGCGACTTCTTCCCCGAGGTGCTGAGCGCGTCCGAGGGCAACGCCTACGTCGACTACGCGTTCCACCTCGCGCCGATGAGCTCGCAGCACATCTCCGAAATCCCTTACCTGGTCGAGGAATTCGGCGTCACATCGTTCAAGATCTTCATGTTCTACGGCAGTCACGGCCTGCACGGGCGCTCGACCAGCCAGAGCGACTTCCTGATGATCCCGCCGGACGAGCGCTACGACATCGCGCACTTCGAGTTCGTGATGCGCGGGGTCCAGCAGGCGCGCGAGGTGCTGACCGAGTACGCGCCGCACCTGTCGCTCTCGCTGCACTGCGAGACGGCGGAAATCATGACGGCGTACACGAAACTGGTCGAGCAGGACGGCTCGCTGTCGGGTCTGCGGGCCTACAGCGCGTCGCGGCCGCCGCACTCCGAAGGCCTCGCCGTCACCATCGCGTCGTACCTGGCGCACGAGACGGGGCTGCCGAACATCAACCTCCTGCACCTGTCGTCGGAGAAGGCGCTGTCGGCCGCGCTGACGATGGGGAAGGCGTTCCCGCACATCGACTTCCGGCGCGAGGTGACGATCGGGCACCTGCTGGCCGATGTGGACACCGCGTCGGGCATCGGCGGCAAGGTCAACCCGCCGCTGCGCGAGCGCGAGGACGTCGAGGCGCTGTGGCGGCACGTGCTCGCCGGCGACGTCGACTGGGTGGTCAGCGACCACGCGTGCTGCCGCGACGAGCTGAAGTTCGGTGCGGACCGCGACGACGTGTTCCTGGCGAAGTCCGGCTTCGGCGGTGCGGAGTACCTGCTGCCCGGGCTGGTCGGCGAGGGCGTGAAGCGGGGGTTGTCGTTGCAGCGGATCGCGCAGCTGACGTCGCAGAACCCCGCGCGGCGCTACGGCCTCTTGAAGAAGGGCACGATCGCGGAGGGCTTCGACGCCGACTTCGCGCTGGTGGACCCGGACGTCCGGTGGACCGTGCGCGCGGCCGAGTCGGAGTCGACGCAGGAGTACACGCCGTTCGAGGGCTTCGACATGACGGCGAAGGTGACGGACACGTTCGTCCGCGGTCACCACGTGTTCGCCGACGGCAAGATCGCGGGCGAGCCGGTGGGGCGGTACCTCAAGCGCGGCCGCTGACCGGATGACGTGAATGACTCATTCCTGTCGTCAGACGACAGGAATGAGTCATTCACTACGTTTCCTACCGGCCGCCCGGCTCCTGCAGCCACGCCCAGCTCCGCCGGATCTCGGCCGCCGCCTCGCGCACGAGGTCGCGGTAGCTCTCGACCGCCTCGGGCGTGAAGCGGTACTGCGGACCGCAGATGCTGACCGAACCGTGCACCTCACCGTCCGGCCCGAACAGGGGAGCGGCGACAGAACCCGCGCCCGGCTGCCGTTCCCCGAGTGAAACGGCGACGCCGTCGCGGGCCACCTCGGCGAGGGCCTCGCGCAGCTGCTCGGGCGTGGTGATCGTGTGCTCGGTCAGCGCGGGGAGTTCCCGGTGCAGCAGGGCTTCCCGGCGGTCCTCGGGCAGGGACGCGAGGATGACCTTGCCGGACGACCCGGCGTGCAGCGGGAACCGGCGGCCGAGCTCGACGGTCATCTTGATCTCACGCGGGCTCTCGAACTGGTCGAGGTACACGCGTTCGTCACCGACGAGCCCGGAAAGGGTGGTGGTTTCCCCGGTTTCGTCCCGCAGCCGCCGCAGAACGGGCGCGGCGGCGACCCGCGCGTCGAACCGCCGCAGCGCACTGGCCCCGAGCGCGACGGCCGCGGGCCCGAGCCGATACCCGGCAACGCCGGGGTCGGTGGCCAGCATTTCCCGCGAGACGAGCGACTGCAGGATCCGGTGGACGACCGCTTTGGACAGGTCGAGTTCCCGGCTGATCGTGCTGACACCCAGATAACGCGGCCCCCCGGTGAAGAGCAGCAGCACATCGGCCACCCGCGCCGCGGCCTCGGTCCCGGAGTTGTCGGGAAGGGCGGCGGGCTTGCGCCCGGCGGTACTGTTGGCGGCCAAGCTGGACGTCCTCGATGTGTTTCGCTGGCAGGAACGGTGCTGTCGGCATCGTAGCACTTCGCTGGTCTTGTCGGAGTATCTCGTTCCGTTGAGCGATACGGTGGTGTTTTCGCGGTCTACCTGATCGAGTGATGAACAGGTGTTCGTATTCCCGGTAGTCTTGTTGTGTGGACAGACAAGCGGTGTGGCAAGCGGACGCGGAGGCCTTGGCCGACCGCCTCCGCTCCCTGCTCACCGTCGTCCGCTCCGCTGAGGCCGAAATCGGTGCACTGCTGGTGGAAATCGAGTCCCGCGGTGTGCAGGAGCTGTTCGGCTACCGGTCGGTGGCGCGGTTGTTCGAGCACCTCGCCGACGTCCCCCGCGCCGCCGCCGAACGCACTGTCACCCGCGCGCACGCCTTGCACCTCAGCCGTTCTCTCGACTCCACTCCCGCCCTGGCTCCCGCCACCGCCGTGGCCGCCGCGTCCGGTGGGTTGAGCACCCCGATGATCGACACGATCGTCGAGGCGTTGACCCGGATCCCCGTCGAGCACCGCGAGAGCGTCGAGGAGGACTTGCTCACCTTCGCCGCCGACGCCGGCCACAAACAGGTCGCCGCCCTCGGCGCCCGCATCATCGCCCACCTCGACCCCGACGGCGCCCCGCCTGTGGACCCCGACCCGGTCACCCCCGCCCGCGAACTGTCCCTGCGTCGCAAGCGGACCGGGATGTGGGAGCTGTCGGGCCGGTTCGACGACGAGACCGGCACCCGCGCCCACGCCCTGCTCGACGCCCTGGCCGAGCGCCGCACCACCCCCGACGAGGGTCCCGACCTGCGCTCCCCGCAGGAACGCTATGGCGACGCGTTCTCCGACGCGGTGGACTTGGCTCTCAACGCCCCGGACCTGCCGATGCAGGCCGGGGAACGCGCCCACGTCCTGGTGGCGGTGTCCCTGACCGACCTGCAGTCGGGTCTCGGCACCGCGACCCTGGGCGACACCGGCCGGATCTCCGCGGCCGAGGCCCGCGTCCACGCCTGCGACTGCAAACTGATCCCCGCCGTCCTCGGCGCCCAAAGCGAACCCCTCGACGTGGGCCGAGCCCGCCGCCTGATCACCCCGGGCTTGCGCCGCGCGTTGTTCCTGCGCGACCGCGGCTGCGCCTTCCCCGGTTGTCATCGCCCGCCCCGCCACTGCCAGGGTCACCACATCCGCCACTGGGCCGACGGCGGCCCGACGGAGCTGGCCAACCTGGTCCTGCTGTGCGCGCACCACCACCGGTTGCTGCACCGTTCGGGCTGGCAGGTCCGCATCGCCTCCGACGGTCATCCGGAGTTCCTGCCCCCGAGGTTCTTGGATAAGCGCCGAAAACCCAGGCGCAACAACCTGCATCAGCCCCTGCCCTTCGCGGCCTGACGCACTGAACATGGGATAGGCCCGCAGCCACCGGCTCCGGGCCTACACCCACGTCCGCTGAAGCCGGTCCGGCCCGGACCAGGTTCACGAGTCACGGCACTGCGACGAGCTTCCCCGCACTCTCGTCGTTCTCCATCACCCGATGCGCCGCGACGATGTCCTCCAACGCGAACACCCGGTCGAGATGGGAGTCGTACCTACCGGCCTCGACCGCGTCGACGATGCGCTGCAGGGCCGGCGCGTCCCCCTGGACCGTCTTGCTGTGAAAGGCCGTCAGCCTGGTCCCGGACGGGATCATCGCGATCGGTTCGAGATCCTTGATCACCCAGCCGCTGAGGGAGCCCGCCACGCACACCGTGCCGCCGGGGCGGACCAGCCTCAGCGACTCCAGCGCCGTGGTCGCGCCGACCAGGTCCAGGGTGGCGTCCGGGCCGTCGGGCCAGATCTTCCGCAGCGCTTCGGGCAGTGAACCGTCGTCGACGAGGGCGTGGTCAGTGGTCAGTGCCGCGGTCTTGGTCGCGTGGCGGGTGGTGGCCGCGGTCTCGACGCCCAGTGCGGTCGCGATCGACGCGGCCGCCAGGCCGACCGAGGACGTGCCGCCGCGGATCAGCAGGCGGCCGCCGGGCTCGAGGGGCAGGGTGTCCAGGGCGCCCTGGGCGGTCAGGAACGTCTCCGGGAGGGCCGCCAGCACCGGCCACGGCAACGTCGTCTTCACCGGCATCAGCAGGGCGTCCGGGATCAGGGCGTACTCGGCGTAGCCGCCGTCGAACCGGCGTCCCAGCTCGCCCATCACCGCCGCCACCGTGGTGCCCTCGGGCAGCGTGGCCGAGGCGGCGACCGTGCCGACGCACTCGATGCCCAGCACGCGCGGGAACGTCACCGTGGGAGAGTGGCCCTGGCGGGTCCGCAGCTCCGACCGGTTGAGGCCCGCTCCCCGGATCCGGATCAGGCTCCAGCCCTGGCGGACCTCGGGGACCGGGATTTCGCGGAGTTCCAGCACTTCCGGCCCGCCGGCGCGGACGCACACCGCCGCTTTCATCTTCATGTCCGCCACTCTCGGCGACCTCGGCCGCGGCCGACCACCGGTAGAATGCCAAGTCATGCCCATCGGCCGCCAACCCTCGGAGTCGCGGATCCGGCCGTCCGCCGGGGCGCACCTGTGGGCTCCGGGGTCGACCGGCGACGCGCACTCCCACGCCCGCGGGCACCTCGTCTACGCGGCTCGCGGGGTGCTTTCGGTCCACACCGGCCGGGGGACGTCGGTGGTGCCCGCCAACCGGGTCGCCTGGGTGCCCGCCGGGTGCACGCACCACCACCGGGCGCACGGGCACACCGACATGCGGATCGTCTTCCTGCCGGCCGCACTGGCCGCGACGGTGCCCGCGCGGCCGGCGGTGTTCACGGCGTCCGGGCTCGCCCGCGAGGTGCTGCTGGCGCTCACCGGACCCCGCGAGTACGACCGCGCGGCGAGCGCGCGCTTGCGGCGCGTGCTCGTCGAGGAGCTCCGGGAAGCACCCGAACAGCCGCTGCAGCTACCGGAACCCCGCGACGACCGGCTGCGGGCCGTCGCGCGAGCGCTGTACGAGAACCCCGCCGACGCCACCCCGCTCGCCGAACTCGGGCGCCGGGCCGGCGCGAGCGCGCGGACGTTGAGCCGCTTGTTCCACGACGAGCTCGGCATGACGTTCTACGCGTGGCGCACCCAGCTGCGCATCCACCACGCGCTGGTGCTGCTGGCCGACGGCCACGACACGACCCGGGTCGCGCACGCGTGCGGCTGGTCGAACCCGAGCGGCTTCATCACGGCTTTCACGGCGATCGTCGGAACGACCCCGGGCCGCCACCGGACCGTCACCAGACCAGTTTGACGTGCCTGCGCAGCCCGTCGATGGCGGCGAAGTGGTCGGCTACCAGGTCCCGCCGCCACGACGCCGCGGTGACCGGGAACGTGAACACGGTCATCTGCACGAGGGCCGCGAAGCCGCCGATCCACACGACCGCTTGCCGGACGATGCGTGCTCGACGTGGGCTTCCCCGTACACGGAGAACGCCCCTGGTCGGTGAATACCCACAACGGGTTCAGCGCGTGACCGGACCGTCCACAAGGGACTCGATACCCACCGGAAGGCTCCGCTGGTCGGCCACGAACGCGACCACCGCGTCCCGCAGGGCGCGGACCGCCCGGGTCGGCTCCACCTCGCGGCGCACCACGAGCTGGACCACCCGGGTCATGCCCGCCGCCGGATCGAACCGCGTCATCGAAAACCGGTCGCCCGCCACCGTGCTCGGGACCACCGCCGCGCCCAGGCCGGCGCGGACCAGTTCCAGTACCGCGTCCATCTCGCCCCCTTCGATGGCGAACGTCGGCTCGAAACCCGCCGCGCGGCAGGCGTTCACCGTCGCTTCGCGGACGTCGTAGCCGCGGCGGAACATCACCAGCGGGACGTCGGCCAGTTCCCGGATGTCGAGGCGAGTGCCTGTGATCGGGGCGTCGGCCGGGGAGATGACCACCAGCTCCTCCAGCAGCAACGGCGTCGCCGCCAGCTGCGGGTCCGCCGGGGCGCCGGCCAGCAGTGCCAGGTCCAGCGCCCCTTCGGCGAGCCGCTGCCGCAGGTCGCCTGAGCCGCTTTCGTGCAGTTCCAGCTGGATTCCCGGGTAGTGGCGGCGGAACGCGGCCAGCATCGCGGGCAGCAGGCCCGTGCACAGGCTCGGCGGCGCGCCCAGCCGGACGCGGCCGCGGCCGAGTTCGTCCAGCTCACGGATCGCGCGCTGGGCGGTTTCGGTCTCGGCGAGGATCCGCCGCGCGATCGGCAGCAGCGTCTCGCCCGCCTCGGTGAGGGTCACGTTGCCGCGGATCCGGTGGAACAGCGGCGCGCCCAGGTCGTGTTCCAGCGCGCGGATCTGCTGCGACAGCGAGGGCTGGGCGACCCGCACCTGTTCGGCGGCGCGGGTGAAGTGCCGGTGTTCGGCCACGGCGACGAAGTACGCGAGCTGGTGGAACTGCACGCCACCATGATAGCCGCTGGCTATCAACGGCAGAGCTATCATGTCTTTGACCTCTCATGAGCGCCCACCTAACGTCGGTCGAGTGGTGAACGACCTCGCTACCCGGCGGCCCGTCCGGGACTTCTGGGCCTCGACGATCGGCAAGAAGATCGTCATGGCGGTGAGCGGCGCCCTGCTGCTCGCGTTCGTGTTCGCGCACATGGTCGGCAACCTGAAGACGTTCCTCGGCGCCGCCGAGCTCAACCACTACGCCCACTGGCTGCGCACGATCGGCGAGCCGGTGCTGCGCTACGAGTGGTTCCTCTGGATCCAGCGCGCGGTCCTGCTCGCCGCGCTCGTCCTGCACGTCACGGCGGCGGTGCAGCTGGCCCGGCGCGACCTCCGCGCGCGGCCGGTGCGCTACGTCCACCGGCGGCCGGTCCGGGCGACCTTCGCGGTGCGCACCATGCGCTGGGGCGGGGCGACGCTCGCGGTGTTCGTCGTCTGGCACATCCTCGACTTCACCGTCGGCTCGGTGAACCGGGACTTCGTGCCCGGCGACCCGTACCACAACCTCGTCGCGGACTTCCAGGTCTGGTGGGTGAACCTGATCTACCTGGTCGCGCTCGCGATGCTGGGCCTGCACATTCACCACGGCTTCGCCAGCGCCGCGCGCACGCTGGGTGTCGCCAGTGCCCGGCGGGAGCGGGCGATCAAGCTCCTCGGCAGCACGGCGGCCGTCGTGATCGCGGGCGGCTACGCCCTCGTCCCGGTCGCAATCATGACAGGACTGGTGCACTGATGCCCGATTTCGTCACCGGCGACCCGATCGCCGACACCAAAGCCCCCGCCGCTCCCCTCGAGAACCGCTGGGACGAACGGAAGTTCGCGGCGAAGCTGGTGAACCCGGCGAACCGGCGCAAGCACCGCGTGCTCGTGGTGGGCACCGGGCTGGCCGGCGGCTCGGCCGGCGCGACGCTCGCCGAGCAGGGCTACCACGTCGTGCAGTTCTGCGTGCAGGATTCGCCGCGGCGCGCGCATTCGGTCGCCGCGCAGGGCGGGATCAACGCCGCCAAGAACTACCGCAACGACGGCGATTCGGTGTACCGGCTGTTCCACGACACGGTCAAGAGCGGCGACTTCCGGTCGCGGGAGTCCAATGTGTACCGGCTGGCGCAGGTGTCGGCGCAGATCATCGACCAGGCGGTGGCCCAGGGCGTGCCGTTCGCCCGCGAGTACGGCGGCCTGCTCGACACCCGCTCGTTCGGCGGGGTGCAGGTGCAGCGCACGTTCTACGCGCGCGGCCAGACCGGGCAGCAGCTGCTGATCGGCGCGTACCAGGCGCTGTCGCGGCAGGTCGACGCCGGGAACGTCGAGCTGCACCCGCGGACGGAGATGCTCGACCTGGTCGTCGTCGACGGCCGGGCCCGCGGCATCGTCGCGCGCGACCTCGTCACCGGCGAGATCACCACGCACCTCGCGGACGCCGTCGTCCTCGCGACCGGCGGCTACGGCAACGTCTTCTACCTCTCCACCAACGCGAAGGGGTCCAACGCCACGGCGATCTGGCGCGCGCACAAGCGGGGCGCGTACTTCGCGAACCCGTGCTTCACGCAGATCCACCCGACGTGCATCCCGCGCTCGGGCGAGCACCAGTCGAAGCTGACGCTGATGAGCGAGTCGCTGCGCAACGACGGCCGCATCTGGGTGCCGAAGCAGCCGGGCGACCCCCGGCCGCCGTCGGACATCCCGGAGGACGAGCGCGACTACTACCTGGAACGCCAGTACCCGAGCTTCGGCAACCTCGTGCCGCGGGACATCGCGTCGCGGGCGGCGAAGAACGTCTGCGACGCCGGGTTCGGCGTCGGTCCCGGCGGCCTCGGCGTCTACCTGGACTTCGCCGACGCGATCGCGCGCCTCGGCCGCCCGGCGATCGAAGCCCGCTACGGCAACCTCTTCGACATGTACCAGCGCATCACCGCGGAAGACCCGTACGCGGTGCCGATGCGGATCTACCCCGCCATCCACTACACGATGGGCGGGCTCTGGGTGGACTACGACCTGCAGAGCACGATCCCCGGGCTGTTCGTCATCGGGGAAGCCAACTTTTCCGACCACGGGGCCAACCGGCTCGGCGCGTCCGCGCTCATGCAGGGCCTCGCCGACGGCTACTTCGTGCTGCCCGCCACGCTCAACGACTACCTGGGCGGCACCCGGCTCGGCGAGGTGCCCGCGGACGCCGTCACGCCGGTGGAAACCGAGGCGCGAGAACGGATCGCCCGGTTGCTCGCCGTGCGGGGGACGCGGTCGGTCGACTCGTTCCACCGCGAGCTCGGGCTGCTGATGTGGGACCACTGCGGGATGTCCCGCACCCGCGAAGGCCTGCGCAAGGCGCTGGACCGGGTGCCGGAGCTGCGCGCGGAGTTCTGGCGGGACGTGCGGATCCCCGGTCGCGGGGACGAGCTGAACCAGGAACTGGAAAAGGCGAACCGCGTGGCCGACTTCCTCGAGCTGGCCGAACTGCTGCTCGTCGACGCGCTCGCCCGCGAGGAGTCCTGCGGCGGCCACTTCCGCGAAGAACACCAGACCCCGGACGGCGAAGCCCGGCGCGACGACGAGAACTTCGCCTACGTCGCCGCGTGGGAGTACGGCACCCCGCCCGTGCTGCACCGCGAACAACTCACCTTCGAGCACGTCCACCCGACCCAGCGGAGCTACACGTGAACCTCACCGTCCGCATCTGGCGCCAGGCCGGCCCGGCCACCGAAGGCAGGCTGGTCTCCTACCCGGTCGCCGGCCTCAGCCCGGACATGTCCTTCCTCGAACTGCTGGACGTGCTGAACCAGGAGCTGATCGCCGCCGGCGAAGAACCGGTGGCCTTCGACCACGACTGCCGCGAGGGCATCTGCGGCTCGTGCGGGGTCGTGATCAACGGGCAGGCGCACGGCCCCGAGCGCACGACGTCGTGCCAGCTGCACCTGCGCTCGTTCGCCGACGGCGACGTCATCGACGTCGAACCGTGGCGGGCCAAGGGCTTCCCGGTGATCAAAGATCTCGTGGTCGACCGGTCGGCGCTCGACCGGATCGTCCAGGCCGGCGGGTACGTCAGCGCGCCCACCGGCAGCGCCCCGGACGCGCACGCGACCCCCATCCCCAAGCCCGACGCCGACCTCGCCTTCGACAACGCGACGTGCATCGGCTGCGGCGCCTGCGTGGCGGCCTGCCCCAACGGCTCGGCGACCCTGTTCACCGCGGCGAAGGTGACGCACCTTTCGCTGCTGCCGCAAGGACAACCGGAGCGTGCCCAGCGGGTGCTGGACATGGTCGACGCGATGGACGCGGAGGGCTTCGGCGGCTGCACGAACACGGGGGAGTGCGTGGCGTCCTGCCCGAAGGGGATCCCGTTCGCGAGCATCTCGGCCCTCAACCGGGAGTTCCGGAAGGCGAGCCGGTCCGGGCGCCGCTGACCGGACGGCGGCGCCACCGACCCGGACGGCGGTACCGATCGGGCGCCGGTCCGGCCGTTGACGAAGCCGGTCCGGCTGGCTACCTTGATTCCGCATCCGGTCTGGGAGCGCTCTCAGGGACGTGTCCCCGGGACGAGCTGCCGGCGGGCCGGGTCTGCCGCCCGGGAGGGGTCGGCAGACCCGGTCGGCTAGCTGACCGAAGCCGAGAAGGAGTTGACGGCGAGGCCCACCCCGCCGCTCCACGGTTCGAAGCCGGCCTGGATGCTGGTCAGGTACCAGGAGCGGTCCACGCGCGTGCGGGCGTCGACGTCATTGACGAAGTCCAGGACGTTGAACGACCAGCTCGAGATCGCGGACTGGGCCACGTAGGACACCACGTCGTTGCCGCCGTTGTTGCCCTGCCAGACTTCCCAGCTCCGCCCGCCGATGCTCGTCGTGCCGACCCGGCCGCCGACCGGCTGCACGCCGCCGACGCGGTTGAACCAGATCATCAGCTCCATCTGGTTGACCCCGTTGGTCTTCGCGGTCGGGTCCATCCAGATGTCGTAGGAGGCGTCGAAGGTGCCGCCGGCGTAGGTGTAGGAAATCGACGACGGCGCGCTGCCGATCCGGCTGAGCTGGCGGGGCAGGTTCGTGCCGGGGGAACAGTTGGCGTAGTGGCACCCGACGTAGACCGCCGGGTAGGACAGCGGCGCGCCGCCGCTGGTGGAGCCCTGCTGGGTCTGGATCCGGAACCCGCTGCCGGTGACGTTGATGCACTGGGTCGCGCTGCTGCCCCAGCGGTTGTTCATGACGACGTACTTGCCGCCGATGGTCGTCGAGCCGTACTGGTCGCAGATCAGCGTGTCGGCCTGCGCGGCCGGGGCGCCGGCGAGCGGGGCCACCAGCCCGGCCGCGGTCAGCAGGACCGCGGAAAGGGTGTGCTTGAGCTTCATCGTGCCGCCTCCACCTCGTTGTGGGCCACGCTCCCGTCAGAGGTTGACCTGGGAGCGCTCTCAGCATGAGTCGACCTCGATGAAACCACAGCGGAACGGCGAGGCAAAGGGGGTGACCGTGATCAATTCACGAACTGGCGCCGTCGCCGTCGGTCGCCGGGTGATTGCCAACGGTGCGCCGGGGTGGCTACAGTCCCCTCGCTGGGAGCGCTCCCAAACTCGACGGCGAGAAGAGGGCGAATGCGGGCGAAGAAGACCTTGGCCGTGCTGGCCGCGGCGGTGCTGGGGCTGACGGCGGGCGCCGTGCCCGCCGCTGCCGCGGACTACGAACGGCTGCTCAACGGCACTTTCGACAGCGGCAGCGCCGACCCGTGGTGGGCCGGTTCGGGCACGACCGGCCGGGTCACCGGCGGGGAGTTCTGCATCAGCGTCCCCGGTGGCACGGCCAACGGCTACGACGCGCTGTCCGGGCAGAACGGCGTGCCCTTCGAGGCCGGGCAGCCCTACACCCTCACGTTCGACGCGCACGCGACGACCACCCAGCAGATCTCCGCCGTCGCCGGGGAAGCCGTGTCGCCGTACCGGCAGATCTCGCGCACCGACCTGACGGTCACGCCGTCGAAGCAGCACTTCACGGTCACCTTCACGTCCACTTTGGACTTCCCGAACGCGGGCAACGGGCAGCTGGCCTTCTGGTTCGGCGGCCAGGCCGCGGACAACACCGTGTGCCTGGACAACATTTCGCTCGTCGGCGGGGTCGTCCCGCCCGGCGGCCTCCCGCCGACCAGCGGCATCCGGGTGAACCAGGAGAGCTACGTACCCGGCCTGCCCAAGCGCGCCACCGTGATCAGCGACGCGACCTCCCCGCTGACGTGGACGCTGAAGAACTCCGCCGGCACCGCCGTCGCCACCGGCCAGACCCGGCCGCGCGGCGCGGACGCCGCGTCCGGTGAGAAGGTGCACGAGATCGACTTCTCCGCCTACGAAACCCAGGGCACCGGCTACACCCTGAGCGTCGGCGCGGAGGCCAGCTTCCCGTTCGCCATCGCCGCGGACGGGCTGAAGCAGCTGCGCTACGACTCGCTGGCGTTCTTCTACCACCAGCGCAGCGGCATCGCGATCGACGCCCAGTACGCCGGCGCCGCCTACGCGCGCCCCGCCGGTCACGTCAACGTCGCGCCGAACCAGGGCGACGACCGCGTTCCGTGCCGCTCGGACCTGAACTGCGGCTACACCCTCGACGTCCGCGGCGGCTGGTACGACGCGGGCGACCACGGCAAGTACGTCGTCAACGGCGGGATCGCCGCGTGGCAGCTGCTCGACGAGTACGAGCGGGCGCTGCGCGTGGGTGACGCGAGCGCGCTCGGCGACGGCAAGCTGGCCATCCCCGAGCGCGCCAACGGCGTGCCCGACATCCTGGACGAGGCCCGCTGGGAGGTCGACTTCCTGCTCGCAATGCAGGTGCCGGACGGCAAGCCGGACGCGGGCATGGTCCACCACAAGATCCACGACGCGCAGTGGACGTCCCTGCCGACTCGCCCGGACCAGGACAGCCAGCCGCGCCGGCTCTCCCCGCCGAGCACCGCCGCCACGCTGAACACGGCCGCGGTCGCGGCGCAGGCGTCCCGGCTGTGGCGGACCCTCGACCCGGCGTACTCGGCGAAGCTGCTCGCCGCGGGCGAAAAGGCCTACGCGGCGGCGAAGGCGAACCCGAACAAGCTCGCCGACCCGAACGACGGCACCGGCGGTGGGACCTACAGCGACAGCACCGTGACCGACGAGTTCTACTGGGCGGCCGCGGAGTTGTTCGCCACCACGGGCAAGAGCGCCTACCGGAGCGACGTCACCGGCTCCGCGCTCTACCGCGGCGCCAGTTTCACCACCCACGGCTTCGACTGGGCCTCGACGGGCGCGCTCGGTGACATCACGCTGGCGCTGGTGCCCACCGACCTGCCCGCGGCGGACGTCGCGGCGATCAAGACCGCGGTCACCACCACCGCCGACAGCCACCTGGCGCAGCTCGCCACCATGGGCTACCCGGCGCCCTACCGCACGGCCGACGGCACGTACGAGTGGGGATCCAACGGCCTGGTCGCGAACAACGGCGTCGTGCTCGCGCTGGCGTACGACTTCACCAAGCAGGACAAGTACCGCGACGGCGCGTTCGCGGCGATGGACTACCTGCTGGGCCGCAACCCCGCGAACTACTCCTACATCTCGGGTCACGGCGACCAGGCGGTGCAGAACGTGCACCACCGGTTCTGGGCGCACCAGCTGGACGCCTCGCTGCCGACCGCCCCGCCCGGCGCGCTGTCCGGCGGCCCGAACAGCGGCCTGCAGGACCCCACGGCGGCCCGCCTGCTCGCCGGCTGCGCGCCCCAGCGCTGCTTCGTCGACGACATCCAGGCGTACTCGGTGAACGAGGTCGCGATCAACTGGAACGCCGCGCTGGCCTGGCTGGCCGGCTGGACGGCGGAGAAGTCGCCCTCCGGCGCGGACACGACCGCCCCGACCGCGCCGGGCACGCCCGCGGTGTCCGCGGTCTCGGCCACCGGCGCGACGGTGACCTGGCCGGCGGCGGCCGACCCGGAAAGCGGCGTGGCGGGCTACGACGTCGTCCGCGTGAGCGGCTCGGCCCGCACGGTGCTCGCCACCGTCACCGGGACGACCGCGACCTTGACCGGGCTCACGCCCTCGACCGCGTACACACTGGTCGTGGTGGCCCGCAACGGAGCCGGCGCGAAGTCGGCGGATTCGCCGCCGGCGCGGTTCACGACCCCACCGGACACCCCGGCGGGCGGCTGCGCCGTCACGTACACGGCGAACACCTGGAACGGCGGCTTCACGGCGACGGTCAACCTGACCAACACGGGCACCACGGCCTGGACGGCGTGGACGCTCAAGTTCTCCTTCCCCGGCAACCAGAAGGTGACGCAGGGCTGGTCGGCGACGTGGTCGCAGTCGGGCGCGGACGTGACCGCGGCGGCGATGCCGTGGAACGCCTCGGTGGCCCCGGGCCGGTCGGTGGCGATCGGGTTCAACGGCAGTTACACCGGGACCAACGCGAACCCGGCGGCGTTCACGGTGAACGGGAAGGCCTGCTAGCGTCGCGCGTCGCAAGTCGGTCGCCGCCCGGGCCGAGCGCCCCAACGTGGCGTTCGGTGCGCATCCACGGACGCGCGAGACTAGCCCGGCACGGCGTGCGGGTCGTCCGACGGGAGCCAGGCGTTCCCGGTGCCGAGGCCCAGCGACCCGACGTCGCGGGTGAGCGCGGCGATCACGGCGCGGACCGCCGCGCCGCGCTCGTCCCGGCGGGACACGAGTGACCATGTCCAGAACGGGGCCGGGGCCACGACCGGGCGTCGCGCGAGGTCCGGCGGGACCGGGGTCGTCTGGCCCTTCGGGGAGTTCAGCACCGGGCGGCCGAGCTTGCGGACGTGGTCGAAGAACGCCGGGCCGGTGACGCCGCCGTCCTGGGTGCGGACGACCTCCGCCCCGGTGGCGGCGGCGAACTCCTCGGCGTAGCCGTTCCAGGAGGCCCAGCTCGCGGTGTCGGCGTCGACCAGCACGACGGTGTCCGCCGCGCGGACCGGGGCGGTGCCGGTGCCGATCGCGTGCAGGCGGTCCGCGCCGATCAGGTGCCCTTCGAGCTCGTGCTCGGCCAGGTCGCCCGCGCGGGCCCAGCTGATGGCCAGGTCGATGCTGCCGTCGGCGACCCGGCGCAGCTGGGCGTGCGAGGGCAGCACCCACGTGTCGACGTGCAGCTGCGCCACGCCCGCCACGCGGTCGAGCAGGTCCGCGGGACGCCAGTTGACGTACCCGAGCCGCACCGGTTCGCTCGCGGCGAAGCCCGCCGCCGAGCGGCGCAGGTCGTCCGCCTCCGCCAGCAGCGCGCGGATCCGGGGCAGCAGCGCTTCGCCGCAGCTGGTGAGCGACACCGAGCGCCGGTCGCGGTCGAAGAGGCGGACACCCAGGTCGCGCTCCAGCGCCTTGATCTGCTGGGACAGCGAGGGGCCCGCGATGTGCAGCCGCTCCGCGGCCCGGCCGAAGTTCAGTTCGGCGGCGACGGCCACGAAGTACCGAAGCTGGCGTAGCTCCATCCCCGCAGCCTAATGCGGTGGGAGCGCGGGCCTCCCCGCCAGGAGCAAGCCCGGGTGCGCCTGGCTCATCGCGCACCACCAGGTGCCGCGGCGGCCATGACCGGGTGCCAGCGCGTGGCGTCGAAGATCAGCGTGATCGCTTCGATCTTCCCGTCGCGCAGCCGGAAGTGCTCGGCCGTGCGCTGGACGCCCACCGGGGTCGCGGTGTGCACGTCGTAGACCAGCGTGGCCTCCGCCTCGCCGTAGAGCTCGCTGATCAGCTCGACCCCGGTCACCACCCGGACGAACGCCGCGAGGCCGTCGAGGTGGCCGCGGGCGTCGCCGGAGCTGATCAGGGGGCTCTCGAACGAAAAGGTGTCCGCGAGCCGGGCCGCCGCGGCGGTCACGTCGCCGTCGAAGCGGGCCCGGTGGTAGGCCCGCACGGCCTCGCGGGTGGTTTCGGTCATCTGTCCTCCAGGTAGCGGGCGAGGTGCTGCTGGTTCTCGACGAGGCGCAGGCACAGGTGCCGCAGCGTCGTCGTCTCCGCGGCGGTGAAGCCGCGGAACACGGCGGCCATCGCCGCCTGGGACGGGCGCCGGAAGTCCTCGAGCCAGGTCCGGCCGTCCGGGGTGATCCGGACCAGCACCGACCGGCGGTCGCGGGTGTCGGGGACCCGCGCGGCGAGACCCGCGCGTTCCAGGGTGTCGACGAGGCCGGTCACGTTGCGCGAACTGACCCCGGCGGACGCAGCCAGGTCCTTGACGTTGATGCCGGCTTCGCGCCCGGCGAGCCGGATGAGGACGTCGAGCGCGCCCGCGCTGAGGCCGCGGCTGCCGGTGCCGTGGGAACGCAGCTGGTCCAGGCCGCGCGCGGCCGAGCGGACGGCGGCGGCCGCCTCCAGCGCTGCGGTGTCGCCGTCGACGGAGAACCCGGCCAGTGCCGCGCGGACCTCGGGGGAGAACAGGCGGCCGTCCGCGTCCCGGTCGAACGCGGAGTCAGGTACGTCATTCATAGTGAAGCAGTACATTAGTACGTACTTCCGTATCTGGGAAGAGCAGCTCGTTAACCAGGCTTTCAACCGGAGTTAGCCTCTGTCCTGGCACAGGTTCTCGATCAGCGACCCATACTGACCCGGCTCTCCACCACGACACCCCCGGAGTCCCCATGACGGACGTCAATCGTCGGCGTTTCCTGCAGCTGGCCGGCGGCACGGCTGCCCTTTCCGCTCTTTCCACCAGCATCGCCCGCGCGGCGGAGATCCCCGCTTACCGGCACAGCGGGACGCTGCGGGACGTCGAGCACATCGTGGTCCTGATGCAGGAGAACCGGTCGTTCGACCACTACTTCGGCACGCTGCGCGGCGTGCGCGGCTACGGCGACCCGCGGCCGGCGACCCTGGCGAACGGCAAGTCCGTCTGGGCGCAGTCGGACGGCACGCGCGACATCTACCCGTTCCGCCCCGAAGCGGACAACCTCGGCCTGCAGTTCATCCAGGACCTCCCGCACGGCTGGAAGGACACGCACGCGGCGTGGAACGGCGGCAAGTACGACAAGTGGGTGCCCGCGAAGGGGTCGACCACGATGGCGTACCTGACGCGTGAGGACATCCCGTTCCACTACGCGCTGGCCGACGCATTCACGATCTGCGACGCCTACCACTGCTCGTTCATGGGCTCGACCGACCCGAACCGCTACTACATGTGGACGGGGTACACGGGCAACGACGGCGCCGGCGGCGGCCCGGTCCTCGGCAACGACGAAAAGGGCTACTCCTGGACGACCTACCCCGAGCGGCTGGAGAAGGCCGGGGTGTCGTGGAAGATCTACCAGGACATCGGCGACGGCCTCGACGCTGCCGGCGGCTGGGGCTGGATCGACGACGCCTACCGCGGCAACTACGGCGACAACTCGTTGCTGTACTTCAACTCCTACCGCGACGCGAAGCCCGGCGACGCGCTCTACGAAAAGGCGCGCACCGGCACGAACGCGAAGGCGGGCGAGGGGTACTTCGACCGGCTGCGCGCCGACGTCAAGGCCGGGAAACTGCCGCAGGTTTCGTGGATCACCGCGCCGGAGGCGTTCTGCGAGCACCCGAACTGGCCGGTCAACTACGGCGCCTGGTACATCGCGCAGGTGCTCGACGCGCTGACCGCGAACCCGGAGGTGTGGAGCAAGACCGCGCTGCTCATCACCTACGACGAGAACGACGGCTTCTTCGACCACGTCGTCCCGCCGTACGCGACGGCCGGGCAGTCCACTGTGGACACCACGGGGGAGATCTACGCCGGCTCGGCGTCGAACCCGGCCGGCCCCTACGGGCTCGGCCAGCGCGTGCCGATGCTCGTGGTGTCGCCGTGGAGCAAGGGCGGCTACGTGTGCTCGGAGACGTTCGACCACACGTCGATCATCCGGTTCATCGAACAGCGCTTCGGCGTGCACGAGCCGAACATCTCGGCCTGGCGGCGCTCGGTGTGCGGTGACCTGACGTCGGCGTTCGACTTCTCTCGCACCGACGTGCGCGTCCCGGCCCTGCCGGACACCGCGGGCTACGAGCCGCCGGACCGCGACCGCCACCCGGACTACGTCCCCGCCGTCCCGGCGAAGAACGTGCTGCCGAAGCAGGAACGCGGCCTGCGCCCGGCCCGGCCCCTGCCGTACGACCTGTCGGCCGACGCCCACCTGACCGGCGGGGGCCTGGCGGTGACGTTCACCAACCACGGCCGCGCGGGCGCGGCGTTCTACGTCGTCTCCCCGTCGGGCGAGCCGAGGACGTACACGGCGGGCGCGGGCCGGTCCCTCACGGCGACGCTGCCGGCCAGCGGCGCGTACGACTACACGGCGTACGGACCGAGCGGCTTCGTCCGCGAGTACCGTGGCACGGCCCCGGGCCCGGAGGTCGCGGTCCGCTGCGGCGACGGCGGCCTTTCGCTGGTCCTGACCAACCCGGGCCCCACCCCGGTGCGGCTGACGGTGAAGGACGCCTATGGCCACCACGCGGTGACGCGCACGGTGCGGCCGGGTGCGAAGGTCGTCGAGGAGATCGGGATCCGGCGCAGCAACAACTGGTATGACGTCTCGGTGACGTCGGACCGCGATCCGAAGTTCCTGCGCCGCCTGGCGGGCCACGTCGAGACGGGCCGCCCGAGCACGAGCGACCCGGCGATCCTGACGAACTGAGCTTCCCCGACCGGGTACTGCCGGGCCTCGCGAATTGCGGGGCCCGGTTCCGGGTGGGAGCGTCGGGGGACCGACTGTTTTCCCACCACGGAACCAGGAGCTCGCATGACCACCACCGAAATGCCCGCCGTGCACGAGTGCACCGTCAGTGGGTGTTCCTACAACCACGACGGCTGCCACGCCTTCGCCATCACCGTCGGCGGTGACAACGGGTCCGCCGACTGCGGCACGTTCGTCCCGCTGAACACGAAGGGCGGACTGGACCGCGTCGTGGCGCAGGTCGGCGCGTGTTCCCGCGCGGACTGCCGTCACAACTCGGCGCTGGAGTGCACCGCGCCCAGCGTCCGCGTCGGCCCCGGCGACGGCGGGCACGCGGCGAACTGCCTGACCTACGACCGGTAGCGGACCCTCCGATGGGGACGTTCAGCGAGCGTCCCCATCGGACGGCACGAGTTCCAGCGCCGTCCGCCCGTCCGCCACCGGGCTTGCGGCGCGCAGGGTCAGACCGCTTCCGTCAGCCAAAGCGGTGAGTTCTTCGACGGTCCGTTCGCGACCGCCGAAGCACATCAGCATGAACAGGTCGATCGTCGTGTCCGCGCCCTGGTCGCGCACCGGCTCGACGACCACCACGGTGGCGCCCGGGGTGGCGGCGCGGCGGCAGCCGTCGAGGATGCGGCGGGCGTGGTCGTCGTCCCAGTCGTGCAGGATGTCCGACAGCAGGTAGGCGTCCGCGCCGGTGGGCAGCGGGTCGAAGAAACTGCGGCGCCAGGTCAAACACCTCGCCGCGGCTCCTGTGTGCGCCCGCAGGCCCGCTTCGAGCACGACGCCCGCCCCGCCGTCGACGTCGAGGATGCGCGGGAACCGGCTCCGATCGAAGCGCTCGGCGATCTGCGTAGCCCCGCACCTGGAAGCGCCGGCGCCGCAACGCCGGTTCGGCTTCGATGTCTGCCCAGAACCCCGGCCGCAACGGCGTTCGTAAGCGGGTTCGCCGGTGGTGATCGGCCCGAGCAGGTCCGCGAACGCGGGTTGGGCGCGCCCAACCCACGGCGCCGATGTCGAGCAGCGGCTTGATACCCCGCCGGTGCGTCTTCCCGCAGCTGGGCGCCCGGTTCGGTGGGCGTAGCGGCCGGCTGTCACCGCGAAGACGCCGACCGCACCAGGTGGTCGAGCGGGCAGCGCAAGGCCGGTGCGGCGGCGCCGGTTTCCGTGGCGCGCCCGTCGCGGCGCCGGTGTCCACCGCCTTGAAGGTGGCGCGTGGCATCATGACGCTGGCCCGATCGGCGAACCGAACGGAGGGCGGGGCGCGTGGACGCTTTACCGAACGGCGGCGACCCGTCGATCCGCGACATGCTGGCGGTCAACCTGCGTGCCGCGCGGGCGGCGCGCGAGCTGTCGCTGTCGGAGCTGGCGCGGCGGTCCGGGATCGGCAAGGCGACGCTCTCGCAGCTCGAAGCGGGCACCGGCAACCCGACCATCGAGACCGTCTTCAGCCTGTCCCGCGCCCTCGAGGTGGCGATCTCCGACCTGCTCGACCACCGGCCGCGCGGCGGGCTGACCGTCGTGCGGGCGGCCGACGTCGAGGTGCTCCGCGGGGAGGGCGTCGACCTGCGGCCGCTGCGCCGGATCGAGGCCGACAACAGCGTCTTCGAGGTCTACGACCAGGTCGTGCGGGGTGACGCGCCGCAGCGCTCGCAGGGGCACGTCGGCGTCGAGCACACCGTCGTGCAGACCGGTGAGCTGCGGGTCGAGGTCTCCGGGCGGGTCGTCGAGCTCGGGCCGGGCGACTACGTGGCGTTCGACGCCCGCGAGCCGCACAGCTACACCGCGCTCGCGGCGCCGGTGCATTCGGTGCTGCTCCTGCAGTACCGCGCGGACGAGCGGCTCGACGGCCGGCCGCACCCCGTGCTGCAGGATTGACACTCCGCTCGCGGCGGACTTACGCTCCGATCGTTCGCTATACCGAACGCTGGAGGGTCGATGAACCGAACGCGGGTGGTGGTGATCGGCGCCGGGATCGTCGGCGCGGCCTGCGCCAGGGAACTCCGCCTGGCCGGCTTCGACGTCCTCGTCGTCGACCGCGGCCGGCCCGCGGGCGGCACCACCTCCCACGGGGAAGGCAACCTCCTCGTCTCGGACAAGGGACCCGGCGCGGAACTCGCGCTGGCGCGACTGTCGAACCGGTTGTGGCCGCGGCTGATCGCCGAAATCGCCGGGGAAGACCCGCGGGCGGCGTCCGCGGCGGAGTTCGACGCCAAGGGCGGCATCGTCGTCGCCACCACCGAGGCCGGCGCCCGCGCGCTGACCGCGTTCGCCGGGACGCAGGCCGCCGCCGGGGTGCGCACCGAACCGCTCTCCGCGGCCGACGTCGCCGAGGCCGAACCCGCGCTGACCCGCGAGGTGACCGCCGCCGTCCACTACCCCGAGGACGCCCAGGTGCAGCCGGCCGGCGCGGCGCTCGCGCTGCTCGGGTCCGCGCTCGCCCACGGCGCCCGGCTGCGCGCGGACACCGAGGTGACCGGGGCCCGCGTCGAAGGCGGCCGGCTCACCGGGGTCCGCGTAGCCGGCGAAGTCCTCGACGCGGACGTCGTCGTGAACGCGGCGGGTCCCTGGGCCGGCGAAGTCTCGGCGCGCCTCGGTGCCCCGATCGCCGTCCGGCCCCGCCGCGGGGAAGTGCTGGTGACCACCCCGATGCCCGGCGTGGTGCGGCACAAGGTCTACGACGCCGACTACGTCGGAGCGGTCGGGACCGGCAGTGGTGACCTGCAGACGTCCGCGGTGGTCGAGTCGACGCGCGGCGGCACCGTGCTGATCGGCTCGTCGCGGCGCCGGGTGGGGTTCGACGACGCGATCCGGCCGGAGGTGCTGGGCGCCATCGCGGCCAAGGCCGTCCGGCTGTTCCCCGCCCTCGCCGACGCGGCGGTGATGCGGGCCTACGGCGGCTTCCGGCCCTATGTGGACGATCACCTCCCGGTGCTGGGCGAGGATCCGCGGCTCGGGAACCTCTGGCACGCGACCGGGCACGAAGGCGCGGGGATCGGCCTCAGCGTCGGCACCGCGCGGCTGCTGCGGGAACTGCTCACCGGGGCGGCGCCGTCGATGCCGGTCGAAGAGTTCACTGTGGACCGTCCGGCGGTGGTCGCATGACCGTCGAAATCACCGTCGACGGCGAACCGGTGGCGGGGACCGACGGCCAGACCGTGGCCGCGGTGCTGCTGGCGTCCGGACGGCTGTCGTGGCGCACCACGCGGTCCGGCGCGCCGCGCGGCGTGTTCTGCGGGATCGGTGCCTGCTTCGACTGCCTGCTGACCGTGAACGGCGTGCCCGACGTCCGGGCCTGCCTCCGCCGCGCCGCCGACGGTGACGAGATCCGCACGCAGTCCCGGGCGGACGCGTGACGCGGGTGGTCGTCGTCGGCGCCGGGCCCGCCGGGCTCGCGGCCGCCGCGCACGCGGTGCGCGCCGGGGCCGACGTCACGCTGCTGGACCAGTCGGCCGCGCCGGGCGGGCAGTTCCACCGGCTGCCGCCGGGAGCGCCGCACGGGTTCGAGGCGATCCTGAGCCGGTGCTCGTGGTGGCCGGAAAGCACGGTGTGGGCGGTGGCGGGCAAACGCTTGCACGTCCTGCGCGGCCCGGCCGACGGCGCGGGACGGGAGCGGCACGTCCTCGAGCCCGACGCACTGGTCCTCGCCACCGGCGCGCACGACCGCACGCTGCCGTTCCCCGGCTGGCAGCTGCCCGGCGTCTACACCGCGGGTGCCGCGCAGGCGCTGGCGAAGGGGGAGCGGGTAGCCGTCGGCAGGCGGGTAGTGGTCGCCGGGGCCGGGCCGTTCCTGCTGCCGGTCGCCGAGTCCCTGCTGGCCGTCGGCGCCCGGGTGCTCGCGGTCCTGGAAGCGAATCCGGCGTCCACCGTCCGGAAAGGATGGTCGTGGCGGGACGCGCGCAAGGCGGGGGAGCTGGCCCGGTACGCGGCCGCGCTGGCCCGGCACCGGGTGCCGTACCACCTGGGGCGGGCGGTCGTCGAAGCCCGCGGGGACGACCGCGTGCGCGCGGTGGTCACCGCCCGCCTGCGCGCGGACTGGTCGGTCGTGCCCGGCACCGAACGGACCTACGAGGCCGACGCGGTCTGCGTCGGGCACGGGTTCGCGCCGCGACCGGAACTGGCCGTCGCGGCGGGATGCGCGCTCGACGGCGGGTTCGTCCGCGTCGGCGACGACCAGCGCACGAGCGTCCCCGGGGTGTTCGCCGCCGGGGAGCTGACCGGCATCGGCGGCGCGGTCGCCGCTGCGGCCGAAGGCGCGGTCGCCGGGTGCGCCGCGGCCGGCGGGGTGCCGGGCCGCGCGCTGCTCCGCGAGCGGGACCGCCTGCGGGGGTTCGCCGCCCGCCTCGCCGCCGCCCACCCGGTCGGCGCGGCCTGGCCGGGCTGGCTGCGCGAGGACACGATCGTCTGCCGGTGCGAGGAAACCACCGCCGGCGAACTGACGCGCGCGGCCCGCGACCCGGCCGCACCGGGCCCGCACGCGCTCAAGCTCGGCACCCGCGCCGGCCTCGGCCCCTGCCAGGGCCGGCTGTGCGGGGCCGCCGTGAGCGCGTTGTGCGGGACCGCCGAGCGCCACCACCGTCCGATCGCCCAGCCGATCCGCTTGGGCGAACTCGCCGAGGTGAAGGAGAACGACGCATGAGCGACCTTGGGGGCGTGGTCGTCGCCGCCGCCCTGCCGTACCGGGAGGACGACCGCGCGCCGGCCGGGCTGGCCGTCGACTACGACGCCTACGCCGAGCACTGCCGCTGGCTCGTCGAAAACGGCTGCCGGGGCGTCGGCCCGAACGGGTCGCTCGGCGAGTACTCCTCCCTCACCGACGAGGAACGCCGCCGCGTCGCGCGCACCGCGATCGAGGCCGTCGGCGACGCCGGGATCGTCGTCGTCGGCGTGCACGGTCCCGGCGCGCACCAGGCCCGCCACTGGGCCGAGGCGGCGGCCGAGGACGGCGCGGACGGGGTGCTGTGCCTGCCGCCGACGCTCTACCGCGCCAACCGCGGCGAGGTGCTCGCCCACTTCGAGGCCGTCGCCTCGGTGGGGCTGCCGGTGATGGTCTACAACAACCCGTTCGACACCAAGGTCGACCTCACGCCGGACCTGCTCGCCGAGATCGCGCGGATCGACAACGTCGTGGCGGTCAAGGAGTTCTCCGGAGACGTCCGGCGGGTGCTGGAGATCCGCGAGCGTGCGCCGGGGCTGGCGGTGATCGGCGGCGCCGACGACGTCGTGCTGGAGAGCCTGCTGATGGGCGCCACCGGGTGGTTCGCCGGGTTCCCGAACGTCTTCCCGGCCGAGTCGGCGCGCCTGTTCGAACTCGCCACCACGGGCAAGCTCGACGAAGCGAAGGCGCTCTACGAGCCGCTGGTGGCCGCGTTCCGCTGGGATTCGCGCACCGAGTTCGTGCAGGCCATCAAGCTCGGGATGGACCTGGTGGGGCGGCGGGGCGGGCCGTGCCGCCCGCCGCGGGGGCCGCTGTCGGACGTCCACCGCGAACAGGTCCGCACCGACATGGGCCGTGCGCTGGCCGCGCTGGGGGTGGCGTAGATGCGGGCCTCGCGCGCGATCACGGCGGTCGATTCGCACACCGAAGGCATGCCGACGCGGGTGGTCACCGGCGGCGTCGCCCCGATCCCCGGCGCCACGATGGCCGAGCGACGGCGGTACTTCATGGCCGAGCTCGACCACATCCGGCAGTTCCTGATGCACGAGCCGCGCGGCCACTCCGCGATGAGCGGCGCGATCCTGCAGCCGCCGTGCCGCGACGACGCCGACTGGGGCGTGGTGTACATCGAGGTGTCCGGCTGCCTGCCGATGTGCGGGCACGGCACGATCGGCGTCGCGACGGTGCTGGTGGAGACCGGCATGGTCGAGGTGACCGAGCCGGTGACCGTGGTGCGCCTGGACACCCCGGCCGGGCTGGTGCACGCCGAGGTCTCCGTGCGCGACGGGCGCGCCGAACGCGTCAAGCTGCGCAACGTCGCGTCGTTCCTCGCCGAGCGCGACGCCGTGGTCTCGGTGCCGGGCCTCGGCGACGTCCGCTACGACCTCGCCTACGGCGGGAACTTCTACGCCATCCTCGAACTGTCCCAAGTGGACATCCCGTTCGACCGGTCCGAAAAGGACCGGATCCTCGGCGCCGGGCTGGACATCATGGCCGCGATCAACGACCAGCGGCCCCCGAAGCACCCCGAAGACCCGCTGATCGGCGGCTGCAAGCACGTCCAGTTCCTCGCACCGGGCTCGGACGCGCGGGCGTCGCGCAACGCGATGGCCATCCACCCGGGCTGGTTCGACCGGTCGCCGTGCGGCACGGGCACGTCCGCCCGGATGGCCCAGCTGCACGCCCGCGGCGAGCTCCCGCTGCACACGCCGTTCGAGAACAGCTCGTTCATCGGCACGACGTTCACCGGCGAGCTGGTGGGGGAGACGGAGGTGGGCGGGGTGCCGGCGGTGATCCCGGAGTTCTCGGGCCGGGCGTGGATCACCGGCACCGCCACCTACCTGCTGGACCCGTCGGACCCCTTCCCGGCGGGCTTCGTGCTCTGAGCGGCGGGCAACGGATCAGCCGTAGGGTGACCGGGTGCCCGAACAGTCGAATCCCTGGCCGTCGGTCCCGTCCGGTGCCGCCGAGTGGCTGCGCGAGAGGTGCGGCGACGGCCTGACCGGATTCATGCCGCCCGCGATGCCGGACGCGGTCTGGGTGCTCAACGCCCTGTACGAACACGAGCGGGGGCCGGGCGAGACGTCGTACCACGAGGACCGCCAAGCGCGTATCGCCGAGGGACGCGTCCGGCCCCTCGTCCTCGGCGGCGTCGACCTCGAAACCGGGAGTGTGACGACGGGAGGCGGGCTGGGCCGCGCCGGCCACCCCGGCCCCGGCTGGCGGCGGCTGCGCTGGGCCGAACTCGCCCGGCGCACCGGCGACCCCGTCGTCCCCGAGGGCCTGCTCCCGTCTCACCGCTGCTTCCCTTCGGCCACCAAGGAAGGCAGCTGGCCGCTCGGCATCGTCCCGCCCACCGAAGGCAGCCTGGACCGCGAGACCTGGACGCGGCTGATCGGCGTCCTCGTCGACCACAGCCCCGCGGGCCCGGACACTCCCTGCCTGGCCTACTACAGCCCGCTGGTGCTCGGGGCCGCCGATTTCGAGAACCTCCACGTGCGGGCGGGGAAGCTCGGGGACGCCGAGATCCTGTACGACGACCCCGAGATCGACTTCAGTCCGTCGAACCTCTGGGCCGAGGACCGCTCCTGGTGCCTGTGCACCGACTACGACCTGTGGGGCACCAAGGTCGCCGGCTCCTCGCGCCTGGTCGAAGCGCTGCTGAGCGACGCCGAGATCGAGGCGGTCCGGCTGCCCTGAGGACGGACTGATCGCTAAGCGGCCAGCTGGTCGTCCCCGCGGGCGGCCCGCCGAGCGCCGCGCAGGACGCGCAACGCCAGACGGGGGCGCATCAGGGCCTGGGGTGGGTCGATCAGGCCCGCCACGCGCATGAACGCGTTCGTCACCTCCGCGTCGCGCGTCGCCGCGGACTGGACGCGGGAGACGTACGCGTTGCCGATGTGGGTCTTCACGCTGCGGCGGCCCGTCACGCCCGGGAACGCCAGGTCGCCGCCCGCCGCGATCTCCCACGGGGCGTCGACCACGCGGGCCGCGTCGGCGAAGAACTCGGCCGGGCGGAGTGTGCCGCCGAGGTGCTGCCGCAGGGTCCGGGCCTGCAACGCCGCCGCCGTCATGCCCTGGCCGTAGACCGGGTTGAACACGCAGAACGCGTCGCCGACCACGAGGAAGCCTTCGGGGAAGCGGGTCAGCCGCTCGTAGTGGCGCCGCGTGCTCGCCGGGAAGCGGAAGCAGACCGGCTCGGTCAGCGGTTCCGCGTCCGCGATGGCTTCGTGGATGTCCGGGACGGGCAGGGATTTCGCGTACGCCACGAATCCTTCCGGGTCCGTCGGCGGGTGGTCGCCGAGCAGGCCGGTGAGCGACAGTAGGCACTCGTCGCCGCCGAGGGTGTGGAAGAACGCGCCGCGCGGGTGGCCGGGGGTGGCGATCACGTTGATCGACTGCTCGTCGGTGAACGGGTTCGTCCGCAGCCGGTAGCGGCGGCTGGTGTAGGCGAGGTCGACCTTGACGCGCTCCTCGGGCACCTCCGGGTAGCCCAGGTCCCGCAGCCATTTGGGTGCCCGCGAGCCGCGGCCGGTGGCGTCGACGACGAGGGCGGCGTCGAGGCGCCGCGGGGTGCTGCCCTCGGCGCGCTCCTGGACGTGGACGCCGGTCACCCGGTTCCCGTCGGGCGTCGCGGCCAGGCCGGTGATGTCGTGGCCCTCGACGAACCGGACGTTGGGCAGCGCCGCGACCCGGGCCCGCACGTGGTGCTCCAGCACCGGCCGCGCGGCGCCGATGATGAGCAGGCCGGTCGGGCCCGGCCGCAGCCGGTGGCCGTCGACGTACCAGCGCATGCGCGCGGAGACGTCGCCGACCGGGACCCCGGCCGCGCGCAGTTCGCCGGTGAGCCCGGGGAACAGTTCCTCCACGGCCTGCTGCCCGCGGGCCAGCAGGCCGTGGGCGTGCCGGCCCTGGGGCACGCTCTGGCGCACCCCGGGCCCGGTGAACCGGTCGCGGTCCACCACGAGCACCTCGCCGTAGGCGTCGGCGAGGACGCGGGCCGTGAGCAGGCCCGAGATGCTTCCGCCGAGGACCACGGCGCGCTCCGCGCTTCCGTTGCTCATCCCGGCACCTCCTTCGGAGCGCGCCTAGGCGGCTCGATCGGTTGCACGACTCGAGAAGCGCGACGGCTGCGCGAGCTTCTCCAACTGGGCTACGACATCGGTGGGACTGGGGGCGGTCAGCAGATCGCCGTAGAGGCGGTCCGCGCCGTCCCGGAAGGACTCGTCGGTGAGGACCCGGGTCACCTGGGCCCGGATCGCCTCGATCGAGGGACGGCTGAGGTCGATCACGTCGCCGGCACCCGGGCCGGAGACGAACCCGACGGTGGTGGGCGCGACGACGTACCGGGTGGCCGCGACGCCGCCGTCGAGGGCGACCGCGGTGACGTCCTCCTCGAGGAAGTCGACGACGAGCTGCGGCACGCGCGAGGTCGCGGCGGCGATCGTGGTGCCGAAGCCGCCGTGGTGGATCAGCGCGGAGCAGGTCGGCATCAGCTGGTCGAGCGGGACGTAGTCGACCACCCGCACGTTGTCGGGGACGCGCGAGACCGCGCTCAGCTGCTTCTCGTTCAGCGTCGCGATGACCTCGATGTCCAGGCCGCCCAGCGCTTCGAGCAGGACCTCGACGTACTCCCAGCCGGTGGTCATGTAGTTGCGCATCGACAGCCCGAGCGACAGCGCGACGCGCGGCCGGTCCGGCAGCGGGTAGAGCCAGTCCGGGATGATCTCGGCGTTCGCGTGCGGGATCCACCGCACCGGAACCATCGTGGTCCGCACGGGCCAGTTGATGGCCGCCGGCATCGGGTTCAGCGTCCACTGCCCGAGCATCGTCTCGCGGTCGACCGGGACGCCGTACTTCTCCGCCATCGGCCGCACGGTCTCGGCCAGCGGGTTCTCGATGGACGGCGCCCCCGGCCGCCCGGTGATCTCCTCGAAGGTGTCGAGGCACCAGCCGACGAAGTCCGGCCCGGTGTAGCGGGCGTGCCGGGCGCCGACCGCCCGCGCGGCGACCCCGGCGCCGGCGAAGCACGGGTCCCAGATGACGAGGTCGGGCCGCCAGCCGCGGAAGAACTCGACGAGCCCGTCCATGGCGGGCAGGCTCGCCGCGTCGCCCTGGTAGGGGTTGAAGTCCCACATGGACGGCAGCAGGAACTGGCTGAAGATGTTCCACCGCTCCTGTGCCGCCTCGGGCAGGTCGAGAGCTTGGGTGATCAGCTCGACCTTGGCCCGTTCCTCGGTGTAGGCGTTGCCCGGGCCCATTGGCACCGGCATCGCGTCCTCGTCGCACACGGGGACGAACGGCAGGCCGGAGTTGGTGGCCACCGTGGCGAGCGCCGGGTGCGACACCACGTAGACCTCGTGCCCGGCGGCGCGCAGCGCCCAGGCGAGCGGGACCATCGGATAGAGGTGGACGGGGTTCGGCCACAGGGCGAACGCGACGCGCATGACGACTCCTTACATCCTATTTGTGCCCAATGGTCGCTACGTCCCATCCGCGGGTCTTCTTCCCGGTTGCGAGACCGCCCGGCTCCGGAGCCGGTGAAACGCACTGAGCACCCTCGGAGAAGAGAAACGGGCGCCGATCGGTCATGATCACCGGGGAAAGTTGGACAAATACGACTCTTGCCTCGAACCGGGCTGTGAGGAGGACTGCCGGATGACTGCGGAAGCACCAGAAGGCAAGGTGATCAGCGGGTACGACGCCCCCGCACCGAGCTGGGAGCTGGTGGAAAAGGGCCTCGTGCACGGGAACTCGACGTACTGGCTCTCGACCGTGCGCCCGGACGGCCGGCCGCACGTCATGCCGTTGTTCGGGGTCTGGGTCGACGGCTCGATGTACTTCACGTCGAACCCCACCAAGCGCAAGGCGAAGAACCTCGCGGAGAACCCGCACTGCGCCATCACGGCGACCAGTGACGACCTCGACATCGTCATCGAGGGCACGGCCGCGAAGGTGACCGACGAGGCCGAACTCCGGCGCATCGCCGAGGTGTACATCGACAAGTACGGCTGGCCGCTCACGGTCGAGGACGGCGCGTACTCGGCGCCCTTCGGCGCGCCCACCGCGGGACCGCCGCCGTACGAGCTCTACGAAGTCACCGTCGAGACCGTGTTCGGCCTGGGCACCTCGGAGCCCTACGGGTCGGGCCGCTGGCACTTCGGGGAGGCGGCCTCATGACCGCCGACGCCGAGCGCAGCTGGGCCGACATCCACGGCGCCTGGGGCGACGACCACGCCGAGCTCTACGACCTGGTGTTCACCAGCCGCGGCAAGAACTACGAAAACGAAGCCGACGACATCACCCGGATCATCCGGTCGCGCCGGCCCGCCGCGGAGAGCCTGCTGGACGTCGCCTGCGGGACCGGGGCCCACCTGGGCCGCTTCGGCAAGGCGTTCGACCACACCGAAGGCGTCGAGCTCGCCGAAGCCATGCGCTCGGTCGCGCGCCGCCGGCTGCCCGAGATCCCCGTGCACCCCGGCGACATGCGCACCTTCGAGCTGGGCCGCACCTTCGACGCGGTCGTCTGCCTCGGCAACGCGATCGCGTGCGTCGAGACCCTCGCCGACATGCGGCTCGCCGTCGATCGGCTGGTCAAGCACCTGGAACCGGGTGGCGTGCTGGTGGTCGAACCCGGCTGGTTCCCCGAGCAGTTCCTCGACGGGTACGTCGGCGGGCACCTGGTGGAGGAGGAGCGGCAGATCGTCTCCCGCGTCACGCACTCCACCCGGCAGGGTGACAGCGCCCGCGTGGAGATCAAGTTCGTCGTCGCGCGGCCGGACGGCATCCGGGAGTGGACGGACATCTTCCTGATGCACCTGTTCACCCGCGACGAGTACGTGAGCGCGTTCGAAGACGCCGGCTGCGCGGTCGAGTTCGCCGACATCCCGTGGCGGCTCGGCGAGCGCCCGCACAACGCGCCGGGCCTGTTCATCGCCGTGCGCAACGATTCCTGAACCCCGCCAGGTGGACGGCCGGACCTCGCCGAGGTCCGGCCGTCCGCTCAGGCCGCCCGGGCCTGTCCGCCGGTGCACGCCTCCCGGACGATCTCGCAGATCGCCGTGATCTCGGCGGGCCCGATGGCCGTGCCGGTCGGCAGCGAAAGCACGCGGTCGCACAACGCTTCCGTGCGCGGCAGCGGCAACGGCGTGTGCAGTGCCGGGTGGTCGCGGTACGGCGGGATCTGGTGGCAGCCGGGGTGGAAGTAGCGCCGGGCCAGCACGTTGTGCCGCGCCAATGCCCGCAGCACCGTGTCGCGATCGGCACCGGCGATGGCACCGTCGACCTCGATGACGATGTACTGGTGGTTCGCGCGTTCCCCGGGCGCCATTTCGTGCAGGCGCACGCCGTCGAGGCCGGCCAGCCCCGTCCGGTACAGCCGGTGGTTGCGGCGGTTCGCGGAGATGATCGTCGCCATCGCTTCGAGGGAAGTCAGCCCCATCGCGGCGGACGCTTCGGTCATCCGCCCGTTGATGCCGCACACCACCTGGTCCCGCTCGTCGTTCATCCCCAGGTTGCGCATGGCGCGGGCGCGCTCGGCGAGCTCGTCGTCGTCAGTGACGATCGCCCCGCCTTCGAAGCTGTTCAGGTACTTGGTCGCGTGGAAGCTGAACACCTCGGCGAGGCCGAACCCGCCGATCGGCGAGCCGCGGTAGGTGCAGCCCACCGCCTGGGCGGCGTCCAGGATGAGCGGCAGGCCGTGCCGGCCGGCGAGCGCGGTCAGCCGGTCGATCCGGCACGGCCTGCCGAACACGTGCACGCCGACGATCGCGCGGGTCCGCGGCCCGATCAGGCGCGCGACGTGGTCCGGGTCCGCGTTGGCCGTCTCGTCGACGTCGCAGAACACCGGCGTGGCCCCGATCCAGTGCAGTGCGTGGGCCGTCGCGGGCGAAGTGAAGGACGGGACGACGACCTCGTCGCCCGGCGCGACCCCGGCCGCCTTCGCCGCGATCTGGATGCCCACGGTCGCGTTGCCCACCGGGACGCAGTGCCGGGTCCCGGCCAGTTCGGCGACCCGCGCCTCGAATTCCCGCACCAGCGGGCCGTTGTTGGCCAGCCAGTGCCGGTCCAGCGCGCCGCCGAGCCGGTCGAGGAACCGGCCGCGGTCGCCGATGTTCGGACGGCCGACGTGCAGCGGCGTGCCGAACCGCGGTGGTGACTCTGTCATCTGCACTCCTCCCGACCGGCCGTGTTCCGCGTGAGTGCGCACGGTTGGCCTTCTTGGTCCTGTTGATGGCGATCTGACCGTTTTGTGCGCGATAATCCTGCCTCACGTCGTGGCGTTCATCGCCGGTCCGGAAGAGGGTGGGCACATTGGGAGAGGTCCGAGAAGCCAGGGAACTGGCCGTACCCGGCGCGTTCGAGTTCGGCCCGCGGGTGTTCCCGGACGAGCGGGGCCTGTTCGTGTGCCCGTTCCAGGAGGCGGGTTTCGTCAAGGCGGTCGGCCACCCGCTGAAGGTGGCGCAGCTCAACCACAGCCGGTCCCGGCGCGGCACGATCCGGGGGCTGCACTACGCCGACGTGCCACCCGGCCAGGCGAAGTACGTCTACTGCTCGCGCGGGGCGCTGCTGGACGTGGTGGCCGACATCCGCGTCGGGTCCCCGACCTTCGGCGCGGTGGACGCGGTGCGCCTCGACCCGCTCGAATTCCGCGCGGTGTACGTGCCGGAGGGGCTCGGCCACGCGATCATGGCCCTCGAGGACGACACGGTGCTGTCCTACCTGTGCACGACGGAGTACGACGCGGGCCGCGAGCACGGCCTCGACCCGCTGGACCCGGAACTGGGGCTGCCGTGGCCGCCGGGCTTCGAGCCGTTGCTGTCGGACAAGGACCGCGCGGCCCCCGGCCTGGCCCAGGCGCGGGAAGAAGGGCTGCTGCCGCGGTACGAGGAATGCGTGGCGCACTACCGGCGGCTGCGCGAAAATCCGGTCCACGCCGATTCGACATCGGCGCACTGAATTACGAACATAGTGTCGAAACCGCGGCGGCGCCGCAAAGAAGCCCCAAGTTCGCATTTTCAAGGATGCCCGCACCGGCGATCGGGTCGAGGGTTGACGGTATATGCCGGACGCATGAAGGGTTTCTCATGACAACGAACAGCTCGACCCACTCCGGTGAGCGGGCGGGCAGGCGGGAGTGGGTCGGCCTGGCCGTCCTCACGCTTCCGACCCTGCTGCTGGCGCTGGACATGAGCGTGTTGCTCCTGGCGATTCCGCACGTGACCGCGGATTTGCACCCCAGCAGTTCGCAAATGCTGTGGATCATCGACATCTACGGGTTCACCATCGCCGGGCTCCTGGTCACGAGCGGAAACCTCGGCGACCGCATCGGGCACCGGAAACTGCTGATGATCGGTGCGACGCTGTTCAGCGCGGCGTCGGCCGTGGCCGCGTTTTCCACCAGCGCGACGATGCTCATCATCGCCCGGGCGGCGCTCGGGATCGCCGGGTCCACTTTGGTCCCGACCGAAATGGCCCTGATCAGCAACATGTTCCGCGACGCGAAGCAGCGCGGCATGGCGCTCAGCATCTGGACGAGCTGCTTCATGGTCGGCCTGGCGATCGGCCCGCTGGTCGGCGGCGTGATGCTGTCGGCGTTCTGGTGGGGCTCGGTGTTCCTGCTCGGCCTGCCGGTGATGGTGCTGCTGCTGGTCGCCGCGCCGATCCTGCTGCCGCGGTCCGAACCCGGGACGGGAGGCGGCAGGCTGGACCTGGTCAGCGCCGCGCTGTCGCTGGCCGCGGTCCTGCCGGTCATCTACGGCCTGAAGGAACTGGCCCGCGGCGAGGCGGTGCTCGTGCCGACCGTGGTCCTCGTGGCGGGCCTGCTCTTCGGTGCGGCGTTCGTCCGCCGTCAGCGCCGGCTCGCCGACCCGCTCCTGGACATCCGGCTGCTGGGCCGGCCCGCCTTCAGCGGCGCGCTCGGCATCCTGCTGCTCGGCGGGTCCACGATCAGCGGCATCCTGCTGCTGTTCAACCAGTACCTGCAGCTGGTGCTCGGCTTGTCGCCGCTGAACTCCGGGCTCTGGCTGATCCCGTACACCGTCGCGATGATGGTCGGGTACATGGTGGCGCCGCCGCTGGCGCAGAAGTTCCGCCCGGCGTTCGTCATCGCCGTCGGGATGGCCGTGTCCGCCGCCGGTTTCCTGCTGCTCACGCAGGTTCCGGTGACGAACGGGCTGCCGGTCACGGTGATCGGCACGGTCCTCGCGACCGGCGGGCTCTCCCCGATGGTGGTGCTCGGCATCAACCTGGTGATCGGCTCGGCCCCGCCGGAGAAGGCGGGCGCCGCGGGCGCGATTTCGCAGACCAGCAACGAACTCGGCATCGCGCTCGGGATCGCGTTGTTCGGCAGCATCGCCACGGCCGCCTACCGCGGGCAGATCGAGGTGCCGGCCGGGGTGCCGTCGGACGTCGCCACCGCGGCCAACGGCGGCATCGCCGAGGGCACGGCCGCCGCCCAGAGCCTGTCCGGCCAGGTCGGCAGCACGCTGCTCACGTCGGTGCGTGAGGCGTTCACGAGCGGGTTCGCGGTCGCGGCGCTCGTCTGCGCGATCCTGATCGCGCTGCTCGCGACGCTCGCGCTGGTCCTGTTCCGCAACGTCCGGATGGACGGCGAAGAGGCCGCACCGGCCGACGCGGACATCACGCCGGCGCCGGTGGAGGCCGACGAAGCCGCCTGACCCGGGTACCGGAAGCGCCGAGGGCACGCCGCCCTCGGCGCTTCCGGCTTTCCTAGAGGTCGACGGTCGCGAAGGTGTCCATCCCGTAGTTCTTCGCGTACCCGTTCTCCACCCCGACCAGGATCTCGGCGATCTCGAAGTACCGGTCCCAGAACGGGGTTTCGCGCAGGGCCTCGATCACCAGCTGGTACGACTGGTGGTCGGCGGCCTCCCACACCCAGACGTCGGTGACGCGCGCGGAGTAGAACTCCGTGTCGAAGAACCGCGACCGCACCCCCGCGGCCTTTTCCTTGACGACCGGGAGGATCTCGGTCTCGAACGCGTGCACCCGCTCCGCCACGGTGAGACCCAGCCACTCGGGTGTCGTCTTCACGAGCATGAAGGCGGTTACGCCGGCTTCGAAGGACATGACTTCCCCTTTCAGGCGTACGCGCCGGCTTCGATGTCCTCGACCAGGCCCGGTCCGGACGGCGTCCAGCCGAGCAGCTCGCGCGTGCGGGTGCTCGACGCCGTCATGTCCAGCGCGAAGAACCGGCCGACGAACCCGAAGTGCTCGCCGACGTTCTCGGGCGCCAGCGAGACGACCGGGACGTCGAGCGTGCGCCCGACCGCCTCGGCGATTTCGCGCGCCGTCACGGCTTCCTCCGCGACGGCGTGCAGCCGGGACCCGGCCGGGGCGCCTTCGAGGCCGAGGCGGACGAGCTCGGCCGCGGCGGGCCGGGCGACCGCGGCCCACGCGGTGGTGCCGTCGCCGGGGTAGGCCGACACGCCGTGCTTGCGCGCGGCCGCCGTGATCGCGGCCAGGAACCCGTGGTCGCCGGGGCCGTGCACCGAGGGGGCGAAGCGGACGCTCAGCACCCGGACGCCCTTCTCGGCGTACTCGAGCGCGAGGTTCTCGGCGCCACCGCGGTGCGAGCCCGGGCCGACCTCGGGGGAGACGTCGGCCTCCGTGGCGGGCCGCCCCTTCACCAGGCCGGAGAGGCCGGCCGCGAGGGCGAACGGCCGGCCTGTGCCCACGAGGGCTTCGGCGAGCGTCTCGACGGCGGCCCGTTCGGCCCGGTTGCTTTCCGCCGGGTTGCCCCAGTCGTGCTTGTTGGCGAGGTGGACGACGGCCTGGGCGTCGAGGGCGCCGTCGCGTAGCCCGGCCAGGTCGTCGAGGTCGCCGCGCCGGACCCGCGCGCCCTTCTTGCCGAGCGCGAGCGCGGCGGCGTCCGAGCGGGCGAGGCCGGTGACCTCGTGCCCGGCGCCGAGAAGCTCGTCGACGACGGCCGAGCCGATCCAGCCGGTCGCGCCGGTGACGAACACGTGCATTCTGCTGCTCCTTCTTCGGAATCTCTTGTCGAGATCGAAGTTAGGAGTCGCGGGGTGTCCGTGCCACGCAACTTCGGCAAGCAGTACTTGCGTCAGGCGCAATTGTCCGTCAGTTCGCGACCTCCACGTCGTCGAGAACACCGAGTGCGTCCGGGACCAGCACAGCCGCGGAGTGGTAAGCGCTGACGAGGTAGGAGGTGATCGCGCGTTCGCTGATCCCCATCCACCGGACGTTCACCCCCGGCTGGTGCTCATCGGGGAGTTCCTTGGGCCGTAGGCCGATCACTCCGGCGTCGTCTTCGCCGGTGCGCATCGCCAGGATCGACGTCGTGCCCGTCTCGGTCACCGGAATCTTGTCGCACGGCAGGATCGGCACCCCGCGCCAGGTCTGCACGCGTTTCCCGTCCAGCACGCCGATATCGGGATACACCCGGTGCGCAGTACACGCGCGTCCGAACGCGGCGATCGCGCGGGGATGGGCGAGGAAAAACTTCGTTTTCCGCCGCCGGCACAGCAAATCATCCATGTCCAACGGCGTTGGCGGGCCGGTGCGGGTGGTGAGACGGTGTTTGAGGTCGGTGTTGTGCAGCAGCCCGAAGTCGGTGTTGTTGATCAGGTCGTGTTCCTGCCGTTCCCGCAACGCTTCCACCGTCAGCCGCAGCTGCTGCTCGAGCTGGTCGTGGGGGGTGTTGTAGAGGTCGGTGACCCGGTTGTGCACTTGCAGCACGGTTTGTGCGACGGCGAGTTCGTATTCCCGCGGCGCCGGGTCGTAATCGACATACGTCCCGGCCAGCAAGGGTTCCCCGTCATGCCCGGCGGAGAGGTCGATGCTGGCTTCGCCTTTGCTGTTCTGCGGTTTCCGAGGTCGCGCGGCCGCCTCGGCGACATGCGTCCGCAGGGATTCCAGCCGCCCGTTGAGGCGGGCGTAGGTGGCGGCGGGCAGGACGAGGGCGGTGACGCGGGTGGCGGCGCGGGCGGTGAACCCCCAGGTCGCGTCGTCGCGGGTGAGGAGGTCGGCGCCGAGGTGGTCACCGTCGGTGGCGGTGGCCAGGGCGGCGTCGTCGCCGTAGGGGCCGCTGCGGTGGCGGGTGACTTTGCCGTGCGCGATCAGGATCAGCATGTCCAGCGGCGCCCCCTCCCCGGCCAGAACAGTGCCGGGGTCGTATTCGCGGTGCTCGAACGCCCCCGCCAACGCGGCCAGCGCGGTCTCGTCGGCGAAGTCCCGCAGCAGCGCGAGTTCGGTCAGTTCCGCGGGGACGACCTGGACCTGGGAGCCGGTGGTGTAGAAGGAGAGTTTGCCGTCGCCGAGGGTGTAGGTGAGGCGGCGGGTGACGCGGTAGCTGCCGGCGGGGACCTCGACCCAGGGGAGCTGGGTGAGCAGCCAGCGGGGGGTGATGCCGCGCATCTGGGGGCGGGATTTGGTGGTGGTGGCCAGGGTCCGCGCGGCCGCGACCCCCAGCGCCTGCTGTGGGGTGGGTTCGGTCAGGGTCACGGCGGTCAGTGTTCCCGGCCGAGTTCGACGCTTTCCAGCACGGCGAGGGCGTCGGGGACGAGGACGGCGGCGGAGTAGTAGGCGGAGACGAGGTAGGAGATGACGGCCTGGTCGTTGATGCCCATGAACCGCACGTTGAGCCCGGGCTGGTATTCATCGGGCAGGCCGGTCTGGTGCAGCCCGATCACGCCTTGCGCAGCTTCGCCGGTGCGCATGAGCAGGATGGAGCTGGTGCGGGTGTCGGAGACGGGGATTTTGTTGCAGGGCAGCAGCGGGATGCCGCGCCAGGCGGGGACCTGGTGCCCGCCGAGGTCGACCGGGGTGGGGTAGAGCCCGGCCTGGGAGCATTCGCGGCCGAACGCGGCGATGGTGGCGGGGTGGGCGAGGAAGAAGGCGGGGTCTTTCCAGACCAGGGTGAGCAGTTCGTCGAGGTCGTCGGGGGTGGGTGGGCCGGTGCGGGTGGGGATGCGCTGGGCGAAGTCGGCGTTGTGCAGGAGCCCGAAGTCGGTGTTGTTGACCAGTTCGTGTTCCTGCCGTTCCCGTAGTGCTTCGACGGTCAGGCGGAGTTGTTGTTCGATCTGGTTGTGAGGCTGGTTGTAGAGGTCGGCGACGCGGGAGTGCACGCGTAGGACGGTCTGGGCGAGGGAGAGTTCGTATTCCCGCGGTGCGGCGTCGTAGTCGACGAAGGTGGCGGGCAGGTGGGGTTCGCCGTCGTGGCCGGAGGCCAGGGTGATTTCGGCTTCGCCGTGGTCGTTGGCTGCTGCGGTGCCGCGGGCGCGGTAGGTGTCGAGGTGGTGTTGGAGGGTGGGGAAGTGGGTGAGGAGGTCGTCGAAGGCGGTGCGGGGGAGGGTCAGGACGGTGCAGGCGGTGACGGCTTTGGCGGTGAATTCCCAGATGCCGTCGGTGTGGGTGAGGGTGGTGTCGCCGAAGTAGTCGCCGTCGGCGAGGGTGGCGAGGGTGGTGTGGTCGCCGTAGGCGCCGGTGCCGATTTTGGTGATTTTGCCGTGGGCGATGAGGAAGACCTGGTCGGCGGGGGAGCCGAATTCGACGAGGGTGTCGCCGGGTTGGTAGTGGTGCTGGGTGAAGCGGGTGGCGAGTTCGGTGAGGACGTCGTCGTCGTCGTAGCCGCGCAGCGGGGCGAGTTCGCCGAGTTCGGGTGGGATGACGCGGACGTGGCTGCCGGTGGTGGTGAAGGTGACGCGGCCGTCGCCGACGGCGTAGGAGAGGCGGCGGTTGACGCGGTAGGAGCCGGCGGTGACGTCGGTCCAGGGGAGGGCTTTGAGGAGCCAGCGGGTGGAGATGCCTTGCATCTGGGGGAGGGATTTGGTGGTGGTGGCGAGGGTGCGGGCGGCGGCCCGGCCGAGGCTTTGTGGTGCTTGTTCGGTGTTCGCCGGGTCGGTGACAGTCACAACCAAAACCACCCAATCATTCGAGGATTGTCAGGACTGGTAACGCGGATTCGTGGCGTGCCAGGTGAAGCCGCCACCCATCCAGGAACGGACGCCCACGAGGAAGCGCTGCAGCTCCGGGGACGGCACAGCGAGCAGCTCGCGGTGGCCGTCCTCGAACTCGTGGACGATCCGGTTGTGCAGGGCGACGGTGGCTTCGACCGCCTCCTCGACCGGGCAGCCCCGGTCCGCGGCGATCTGCAGGACCATGTTGCAGACCGGTTTTTCGTCGGCCGCGTCCTTGGCCACCGAGTGGAGGTCGTTGACCAGCACCGCCGCCGTCCCGGCGCGCATCATCGCCTCGCGCACGCGCGGGTCGTAGTAGAACGGCGCGGCCAGCTCGTAGCCGCCGACGGCGTCGACGAGGGTCATCGACGTGTAGAAGGAATCGTGCTGGCGCGCCGCCAGGTACTCCCACGCCGGGGGGTAGCGGCCGGTGTGGCGCCACGCCGCGTAGGCGTCCCAGCTGACGAACATCGCGAACGTCGAGTAGCAGACCCGCTGCACGAGCACCGGCGAGCCGTGCCGGCCCAGGTGCTCGACCGCCGAGTGCAGCCCGACCAGGATCGGGTCCGCGCGCAGCGCTTCTTCCAGCGGTGGCGTGAACTCCCCGGCCGGCGCGACCGGGTCCATGGCCGCCATCACCAGCGCCAGGCGCGGCGGGAGCTCGGTGGGCGCGGCACCCAGCTCGCTGTCGTCGGCGTAGTAGTCGTCCGCGGCCCACCAGACCGCGTTCAGCTGGGCCGCGACGAGCAGCCGGTCGGGGTCGTCGCAGTCGCTGTGGGCGAGCATCACCAGCCTGCCGAACCCCGCGCCGGCGATCTGTTCCAGGCCTTCGCCGGTGAACCCGCAGTCCGCGGCCCAGGCGACCAGCCGCCGGTCGATCTCCGCGGCGAGGGCTTCGTCGACGCGGCCCACCACCGGGCAGTAGAGCGGCGACGCGCTGCCGTCACCCCACGGCAGGTACGCGTACGCCGGGTCCGGCCCGGGCGCGGGCGCGAACTGCGTCGCGATCCGCGCCGCCGACGTCCCGAGGCCGAACGGTCCCGGCGGCACCCCGCCCACGGCTCCGGCCGTCCACTGTGGACATACCGTCATGGTGGTCTCCCTCGGCACCGGCCCGGCTCAGACGCGGTCGGCGGCGATGAGCAGGTAGTGGAAGCTGCCTTCGCGGTAGGCCGTCAGGAACGGGTCCTCGATCCCGGTCGCGACCGAAGACTGCGCCCGCAGCTCCCAGTACGGGATCGTCGCGGCGGTCAGGTCGACGACGTTGATCGGCACGAACCCGTTGGCGGACAACGCCTTGAAGTAGTCGCCGCGCGCGTGGATGTTGCAGATGTAGTGCTGGTCGATTTGGCTGACCGCCCGCGACCGGCCGCCGGTGACGTCGTTGTAGCACCCGGTGATGGTCACGTACCGCCCGCCCGGCCTGAGCTGCCGCGCGTGTTCGGCGAAGAGGTCGTGCAGGTCCACGTACATCGTGCTTTCGTTGTTCCAGATGCCCTGGAACGCCCCGGTTTCGAAGCCGGTGTCGAGCATGTTCCGCAGGTGGTAGCGCACCGAGCCGTCGATCCCGCGCTGGCGCACGTGCGCGTTGGCGAACCCGACCTGCTGCTCGGAGATGGAGATCCCGTCGACCTGGCAGCCGAAGCGCTGGTGGGCCATCACGCTGGTGCCGCCGCGCCCGCAGCCGGCGTCCAGCAGCCGGTCCGACGGCGCGATCGGGCCCAGGTGGTCGAGCAGGACGTCCGCCTGCGCGGTCTCGAGCCGGTGCATCTCCGCGATGATCGCTTCGTCGCGCGTGGCGGCGGGGGTTTCGAGGACGGCCGGGTCGTAGTCGCCGATCCCGTAGTGGTGGTGGTACAGACCGTCGACGTCGCCCAGCCGGAGGTTCACCGGGTCCTTTTCCGCGTTCCAGTAGTCGGCGACCGACTGCTGGTAAGCGGTGCGGGCCACGGGCTGGTCGAGAGCGGTCATCGAGTAACTCCTCGGTCGTTTTCCCTGGGGGACAAGGAATCGGCCATCGCCGAGCCAGGCGCTCCGGCTTCGTCCCCTCGGGATCGACGCTAGTGCCGGGAGTTTCACGGGGACAAGGAGCTTCACTCGCGCCGCGCGGGCGTTGCCCGTCTGGCCCAGTGCCGGCCGTGCGCGGGGTGGAGCGGGCCCGGCTCGCGGCACACGATCGGGACCCCGCGCGCCTCGTCCGGGGGACGGTCCGCAACCGTGGGTGGGGAGGCTAGGGCAGGGGTGCCCGGTCTTCGCTCAAACCGGCGAGGAGGTCGCCGAACTCGCCGACGCGGCCGAGGACGTCGTCGGCGGTGAACGTCAGGTGGCTGACGTGCCGGCAGGCGCGGACCTCGTCCCACGTCACCGGCGTCGAGACCGTCGGGTGGTCGCGGCCGCGCAGCGAATACGGCGCCACCGTCGTCTTGGCCGGGTTGTTCTGGCTCCAGTCGATGAACACGCGGCCGGACCGCTGCGCCTTCGCCATCACCGCGGTGACCGTCTCCGGCGTCTCCTTCGCCAGCCGCTGGGCGAGCCGCTTCGCGTAGGCGGACGGCGCCGCCGGGTCGCCGGTTTCGATGCCGCAGTAGAGCTGCATCCCCTTCGAGCCGGACGTTTTCGCGTACGCCGTGAGCCCGTCGGCGGCCAGCACGTCGTGCAGGCGCTCGGCCACCCGGCAGCAGTCGACGACGGACGTGCCGGGCCCCGGGTCGAGGTCGAACACCAGCCGGTCCGGCCGGCCGCGCGTGCCGCCGTCGACCGTCCACTGAGGAACGTGGAGTTCGAGCGCGGCGATGTTCGCCGCCCACACCAAGCTGGGGAGGTCGTCCAGGAGCGGATAGTCGATGCTTTCGCCGGTGCCGCGCGAGCCGGTGCTCGGCAGCCGCACCGTGCGCAGCCAGGACGGGGCGCCGTTCGGGACGTTCTTCCCGAACCACTTCTCGCCTTCGACGCCGTCCGGGTAGCGGATGAACGTCACCGGGCGGCCGGCCAGGTGCGGCAGCAGCACCGGCGCGACGCGCGAGTAGTAGTTGATCACCTCGCCCTTGGTGAACCCGTCCGCGGGGTAGAGCACTTTGTCCAAATTGGACAGTGTCAGGCGCCGGTTCCCGGCCTGCACGGTGATCCGCTTGCCCGGCGGTTCGGGCGGGGGCGGCGGCGTCGCGGGTTCGGCGGCGGCCGCGCGCGGCGCGATGACGTCGCCGGGATCCTTGTCGGCTCGCAGGCCGCGCCAGGCGGTGTGGCGGACGCGCCCGGCGCGGGTGAACTGCCGGTAGACGACCTCGCCGACCAGGCGCGGTTCGACCCAGCGGGCACCGGCGGTGTCCTCGCGCGGCGGCGTCGTCGCGAACGGGTGCGTGCGGCGCTCCATGGTCTCCAGCCGCGCCTTCAGGTCGGCGCGGGCGGCCTGGCTGAAGCCGGTGCCGACGTCGCCGATGTAGACCAGCGCGCCGGTTTCGGGGTCGTGCGCACCGAGCAGCAGCCCGCCGAGGGTGCCGCTGAAGCTGCGCTGGCCGGGGCGCCAGCCGCAGATGATGACTTCCTGGGTCCGGATCAGCGGGTGCTTGAGCCAGGAGTCCGGCCGCTGCCCGGGCGCGTAGGCCGAGCTGCGCAGTTTGGCGACGACGCCTTCGTACCCGGCAGAGGCGGCGTGGGCCAGGAAGTCGGCCGGCGTGCGGCGGTCGGCGGCGAGCTCGTCGAAGGTGACCGCGCGCACCACCGAGACGCGGAACGGGTCGGGCATCGGCAGGCTCTCCAGCAGGGCGCGGCGCTCGTCGTACGGCGCGGCGAGCAGGCTGCGGTCGCCGAGCCGGAGCAGGTCGAACGCCAGGAACCGGACCGGCACGTCGGTGAACTCGCGGCCCTTCGGCCCGCTCTGGTGCCGGACGTAGCGGCCGCGGCGTTCCTGCATCAGCTCGAAGTCGATCCGGCCGTCTTCGCCGTAGACGACGACCTCGCCGTCCAGGTAGGCGGCGCGGCCGTCGAGCGCCGGGGCGAGGACGCCGTCGAGCTCGGCGAATTCGGCGGTGAAGTCGATGTTGTTGCGGCTGGTGAGCACGGTGGTGCCGTCGGGGGCGATCCGCATGGCCGCGCGGTAGCCGTCCAGCTTGTACTCGTAGGCCCACTCGGGGCCGTTGCGCAGCCGTCCGCCGTCGGCCTTGGCGAGCATCGGCTCGATCCAGGCCGGAGCGCGGGACGCGTCGTCTGCCGCCATGCCTGACCTCCGTCACCTTCCGCGCCCAAGGTAACCCGTTCGGCCTAGTTTCGCCGGGTTTGCGCAGGTGACCGGAACGCGGGGGTCCACTGCGCAGCGTCGACGCGCCCGGCCCAGCACGCCGCTAGGAGGTCGTAGCCGAGGTGGACGAGCGCGGCGTGGGCCGGCCAGTGCTCCCGCGTCCAGCGGACGTCGTTGTGCGCGGAGTCGACCGCGGCGCGGGTGGCGCCCTCGAGCTCGAACTGCAGGTCCCGCCGCGCCGGCCGGCCCGGCGTCGCCAGCACGGCCAGCGCGGCGGCGCGGATGCGGGCGTCGGTCCAGCGGAACGTCGTGCGGTGCGCGTTCGGCGCGAGGACGTACTGCGCGAGGACGGCGAGCGCGACGCCGAGCACGGTCTCGACGAGGCGGTCGCGGAGCACCGGGCCGACCGGCCCGCTCACCGCGGCGCCCCCGGCGAGCAGCGCGACCGGCGTGATGAAGACGACCGCGACCGCGTAGTTGCGCGGCACGAACAGCTCGATGCAGAACTGCAGCGCGGCGATCGTCGCGATCAGCGCGAGCCCGGTCGGCGAGAGTGCGGACACGGCGGCGAACAACCCGAGGCCGACGGCGGTCCCGGCGAACCGCTGCAGGCCGCGGACGTTGGCGCGCACCCGGTCGGTGCCCTGCTGCAGGACGACGAGGGCGCTGAGGATCGCCCAGTGCGGGCGCTCGAGCCCGAGCCCCGCGCTCAGGCACCCGGCGGCGGCGCAGGTGACGCCGACGCGCAGCGCCGTGATCATGGCGTGCGAGCGGAGGGTCGCCGACCGCCGCAGCCGGTAGCCCACGCTGGGACGGGGCAGGGGTAGCGTGGCTTCGTCCGGGCCGCCGTCGGCGTCCGCGAACCGCCGGTGGGCGGCGATCAGCGTGGTCGCGAGCTCCGAGCCGGCCTCGTGCCCGGCGTCGTGGACGGCGCTCCAGGCGGCGGAAACGGCCGAGCCCGCGGCGTGCCGGGCTTCGGCGGTGGGGTTCGCCACGGCGGCATCGACGGCGGCGACGGCCCGCCGGACGGCCGTGCGTTCCGGCTTGGTCCGGTCGGTCAGGAGCCCGGCCATCGAAACGGCCGCCGAGGCGAGGCCGCCCAGCGCGGTGCAGCCGACGATGGCCACGGGATCGGCCCCGGCTTCCGTGGCGACGGTCGCACCGCCGCAGACGAGCGCGAAGAACAGCGCCCCGGGCGGCCCGAGCCGGAGGGCGTCGACGACGTAGACGGCCAGGACGCCGACCACGGTGACCACGACGATGACGGCCGCTTCACGGCCACCGCCCCTCCCGGCGAAGGCGCCCAGCGCGGCGGCGAGCACCAGCGCGACGGCGGCGGTGAGGACGACCCGAGCGCGGACCCGGTAGGGACGGCCTTCGCCGTAGAGGACGGCGAAGGCGCCGAAGGTGACGAAGAGCGCGACGTCGGCGTGTCCGCTGAGGACGGTGAGCCCACCGGGAAGCGCCACAGCAGCGGCGGCCCGCAACCCGGCACTCCACCGCCGGCCCGCGGCGGGGAGAGCGAAGAGGAGGGCCCGGGGGCGCGCGATGCGGGGGAGCGGGTCGGGAGGGTCGAGCGGCACAGCCCCCATTCCAGCACGGCACCGCAGCGCCGGCTCCGACGCCTGCTCGGCGCTTGCCGGAGCCCGCTCGCCGGAGTGGCGCCCGTCGCAGCACACCTCGCCGGGGCCTGCCCTGAGCGCGCCTCGCCGGGGCCCGCCTCGCGGAAGCGCGCCTCGCTGGCATGGCGCTCGCCGCTGCGCATTGCGCCGAAGCCCGCCCCGGGCCCGCCTCTCCGGCGCGGCACTCGCCGGACCCCGCCCCGCGGAAGCGCGCCTCGCCGGCATGGCGCTTGCCGGAGCCTGCCCCGCCGCAGCCGCGCTCGCCTCAGCGCATCTCTCGGGAAGCCGGTGGTCCCGGCGCCGGCCGGGGAAAGGACCACGCGGCGGCTGGGCCCGGCTCAGGCTCGCATGTGATGAAGGGGACGTTGCTGACATCAGATGCCGGCAAAGTCCCCTTCAGGTCACCAGATGCCAGCAAAGTCCCCTTCAGGGCGCGTCAGGCGGGGAAGAACTCCTCCACCGCCCGGCGCAACGTGGCCCGGACCGTCTCCGCGTCGTCCAGTTCGCCGCCGTGGAGGGCGCCGTCGCGGAGGAGGACCAGGACCCGGGCCGCGTGGCTGGGTTCCGGGTGGCCCAGTGCCGCCGCCTCTCCTCGGAGGACCTCGAAGAACCACTGGCGGTGGTCGTCGATCACCTGGCGGACGCGGGAGTCCGGGTCCGGGTACTCGGCGGCCGCGTTGAGGAACTGGCAGCCTCGGAAATCTTCGCCGCACGTCGCGTCGCCCACCACCGAGAGGGCCGCCGCCAGGGCTTCGCGTGGGGGTTTGCCCGCGCGGGCCGCGTCGACCGCCGTGCGGATCAGGTGGCTCGTCTCCGTCAGGTAGGCCGCGACCAGGTCGTCCTTCGTCGGGTAGTGGCGGTAGAACGTCGCCCGCGTCACCGACGCCTCCGACACCAGGCGCTCGACCCCCACCGCGTGGATGCCCTCCGCGTAGAACAGCCGGGACGCGGTCGCGAGCAACCGGTCCTTCGGGTGCATCGAGGCGGACGTCATCCCCTCAGCATAGAGAAAGACTGGTCGTTCTGCCAGATCGGCTACGTCACATTGCGGCCGCCCGCGAATCGGAGCAGAGTTCGAGGGGCAGAAAGACTGATCGTTCTCTCTCAAGGAGCCAGCCATGAGCAAGCCCACCATCGTCCTGGTCCACGGCGCCTTCGCCGACTCGTCCAGCTGGACCGGCGTCGTGTCGAAGCTGCAGGAGAACGGCTATCCGGTCGTCGCGGTGGCGAACCCGCTGCGCGGTCTCGAGTCCGACGCGGCCTACGTCGCGGACGTCGTCAACTCCGTCGAGGGCCCCGTCGTCCTGGCCGGCCACTCCTACGGCGGCGCCCTGATCACCCGCGCCGCCACCGAGACGCCGAACGTCCGCGCCCTGGTCTACATCGCCGCGTTCCAGCCCGACGCGGGCGAGAGCGTCTTCGAGCTCTCCGGCCGCTACCCGGGCGCCAAGCTCGGCCCGGAGACCACGAACGTCCTGGTGCACGACGGCAATCCCGAGCTGTCGATCAAGCCGGAAGACTTCTCCGAGGTCTTCGCCGGCGACGTCCCCGCCGAGACCGCCGCGATCTTGGCCGTCACCCAGCGGGCCGTCGCGCAGCAGGCGCTCGCCGCGCCGTTCGAGGGCACCCCGGCCTGGTCGAAGCTGCCTTCGTGGACGCTGATCGCCAACCAGGACAACGCCATCCCGGCCGCCGCCCAGGAGTTCATGGCCGAGCGCGCGAAGTCCACCGTCCGCCGGATCGACGCTTCGCACGCCGTCGCGGTGTCGCAGCCCGGTGTCGTCGCCGAGGTGATCCTGGCGGCCGCCGCCGAGTGACCCTCAGGTGATCGGCGGGAGTCCGGCGCGCGCCGCCCGGTACTCCCGCACGATCCCCGCGACGATCTCGGCCGCGGGCCGCACGGAATCCACCAGCCCGGCCGACTGGCCCGCTTCGAGCTTCCCCTCGACGACGTCGCCGTGCAGCGCCGCGTCACGCAGTGTCGACGCCTGGAAAGTCTTGCGCCGCAGAGCTTCTTCGGCGCCGGACTCCTCCAGGGCTCGCATCCGCGCGGTGAAGTCGTTGTCCAGGGCGCGGATCACGCCCAGGCCGTGGCCCACCGTGCGGGTGCCGTCCACGCCGGCCGCGACCACCGCTTCCTTGTACGCGGGGTGCACCGACGCCTCCGTGCTGGCCAGGAACCGCGTGCCGAACTGGGCGGCGCCCGCGCCGAGGGCGAGCACCGCCGCCAGGCCCGCGCCGTCCGCGACGCCGCCGGAAGCGACCAGCGGCAGTTCGACCGCCCGGGCCACCGCTCGCACCAGCACGGACGTCGCCACCATCGTGGGCGGCGGGTGGCCGCCCGCCTCGGCGCCGACGACGACCAGGCCGTCGACCCCCGCGTCGGCCGCCTTCAGTGCGTGCGAAACCCCGGCCACGACGTGCAGGCAGCGCGTCCCGATCGCGTGGAACCGGTCGAGGTAGCGCCGCGGCCCGCCCTGCGACGCGATCAGCACCGGCGGCCGGTGCCGCAGCACCAGCTCGATGACCTCGTCCACGCCCGCGCGGTACAGCGGCAGGTTGACCGCCCACGGCCGGGACGTCCCCGCGGCCACCTCGGTCAGCACCCGGTCCAGGTCGGGCAGCCGCATCGGGCCCGCCGCCACCACGCCGAGCCCGCCCGCGTTGGAGACCGCCACCGGCAGCGCGGACGAGGACGACGCCCACGACATCCCCGCCTGCACGATCGGCAGATCGATCCCCAGCAACCCGGTGATCGAGGTCGAAATGCGGGTCATGCCTGCCCCAGCAGGGAACGCGCGTGCGCGGCGAGCCGGTTCTTCTGCACCTTCGAACTCGCGGTCATCCCGATGCCCTCGAAGCCCTCGACGATCCGCAGGTGCCGCGGCACCTTGAAGCCCGCCATCCGTTCGCGGGCCCACCCGAGCAGCTCCTCCTCGGAGACGCCGGGTGCGGTCAGCACGACGAACGCGAACGGCACCTCGAGCAGCCGCGCGTCCGGGACGCCGACGACGGCCGCCTGCCGCACCAGCGGATGCCGGTGCAGGGTGTCCTCGATGTCGGCCGGAGCCACGTTTTCGCCGCCGACGCGGATGATGTCCTTGGTGCGGCCGGTGAAGTGGAACCGCCCGGTCTCGTCGAGGAGCCCGACGTCGCCGGTGGCGAGCCAGCCGTCGGCGTCGATGGTTTCGGCCGTCTTCACTGGGTCGTCGAGGTAGCCGGCCATCACGTTCCAGCCGCGCACCAGCACCGAGCCGGGCTCGCCGGGGCCGCAGTCCCGGTCGCCGTCGAAGGCGCGGATCCGCACCTCGACGCCGGGTTGGACGGCCATCGCGCCGGACGTGCGGATCTCCTCCGGCTCCCACCACGCCGACTGGGCGACGTTCGGCGACGCTTCCGAAAGCCCATACCCGGCAACGCATTCACGCGCGCCCAGCTCGTCGATGACCCGCCGGATCACCGTCGGCGACGCGGCCACCCAGGCCCCGCGCAAGCACAGCCGCCGAGCGGGCCGCGAGGGGTGGTTGAGCAGCAGCAGCGCGATCGTGTCGTTGCCGGAGAAGTGCGTGCAGCGTTCGGCTTCCAGCAGCCGCAGGGCTTCCTCCGGCTCGAACTTCGGCATCGTCACCAGCGTCGTGGCGTGCTGGATCGACGCCAGCACCGACAGCGTGGACCCGGCGACGTGGAAGAACGGCCGCGCGGAGTGGAACCGGTCGCCGGGCCGCAGGCCCATCCGCGCGCCGGAGAAGAACGCGTCCGCGCACATGCTCCGGTGCGTGAGCAGGACGCCCTTCGGCCGCGACGTCGTGCCCGACGTGTACTGCACCAGGAGGACGTCTTCGGGCGTACCGGCGGGCGGCGGCACTTCCGAACCCGCGGCGAGGAAGTCCGCCCACGGCGTGGCGAACGACGGCACGTCGTCCCCGAGCACGATGACCGCGGGGAGGGCCTCGGCGCCGATCTCCCGCAGCATCGCGGCGAAGTCCACGTTGAGCACGCGCGAGGCGACGAACAGCGTCCGGACGCGTGCGTGGTCGAGCGTGTAGCGCACTTCGTCGGCGGTGAACCGGGTGTTGACCGGCACGGCGACCGCGCCCGCCGCCCCGATCGCGAGGAACAGCGCCACCCAGTCCGGCCCGTTGCCGAGGCAGATCCCGACGCGGTCGCCCCGGCCGATCCCGGCGGCGGCGAGCCCGGCGCGGACCCGCGAGACCCGCTCGGCCAGCTCGCCGTAGGTGACCCGCCCGGAGTCCGCGACGACGGCTTCGACGTCCGGTGCGAGCAGGGCCGCGCGCGCGAGGACCTCGTGCGTGGTGAGCGGGCAGGCGGTGCGCAGGTCGGTCATCGCGGTTCTCCGTTCCCGTCGGCGAAGCGGGCGACGCCGTCGCGCCAGCCGCCGTCGGCGAGGCACTGTTCGATCGCCGCCATTTCGATGCGGATGCCGCGGTCGAGGTCGGTTTCCGAGCCGAGGTCGACCGCGCGCTTCGTGAGCGCGATGGCCAGCGGCGGCGCCTTCGCGATGCTCGCGGCCGTTTCGTCGCCGGCCGCGGCGAGGGCGTCCGCCGGCACGACGCGGGTGACGACGCCCAGGCCGGCGGCTTCTTCGGCGTCGAGCGGGCGGTTGGTGAACAGCAGCTCCTTGGCCCGGCGCTTGCCGATGGCGCGCTGCAGTCGCTGGGTCGCGCCGACGGTACCCCAGTGCGGCTCCGGGAAGCGGAAGACCGTCCCCGCCGCGGCCAGCGCGAAGTCGGCCGCGAGCGTGATCTCGCCGCCGGAGCCGACGACCGCGCCCTGCACCAGGGCGACCACCGGCACCCGGCACTGCTCGATGGCGGCGTACGCGGCGAAGGAGGCGACGCGGCGGCGCCGCACCCACGCGGCGTCCTTGCCGGTGCGCTCCTTGAGGTCGGCACCCGCGCAGAACACCGGCCCGCGCCCGCTCAGGAGCACCACGCGGACGTCGTCGTCCAGCGCCTCGAAAGCCTCACGCAGCTGGTGGCACATCGGCAGGTCCACGGCGTTGCGGGCCTCGGGCCGGGTCAGCTCGACCCGGGCGATCCCGTCCTCGACGGTGACGCTCACCCGCTCGGTCATCGGATCACCCCCGCGGCCCGCAGGCCCTCGATTTCGGTCGCGTCGAGTCCCAGCCCGGCCAGGACGTCGTCGGTGTCGGCACCCAGCCGGGGCGGCACGCCCACGGCGGGCGGTTCACCGCCAGTCTCACGTAGGGGCGTCCGCAGCGCCGGGAACGTCCCCTCCGCCGGGTGGGTGAACTCGCCGACGACGCCGCGGGCGACGGCGTGCGGATCGGCGAGCGCTTCCCGCACCGAACGGACCGCGCCGGCCGGGACTTCGGCCGCGCGCAGCTCCTTCACGAGCGGGTCCCGGTCGTGCCGGGCGATCGCGCCGCGCAGGGCCTTCATGACGCGGGCGCGGTGCTCGACCCGCCCGGAGTTGGTCCGCAGCACCGGGTCCGCGGCCAGCTCGCCGAGCCCGAGCACCGTGCACAGTGGACCCCAGTGCTGGTCGCTGCCGCTGATGTGCAGCCATTCGCCGTCGCCGGCCTGGAACGCCGCCGACGGCACGCGGCCCGGGTGCTCGGTGCCGGTGCGCACCGGGTCCTCGCCGAGCGCGAAGAGGCGGGCCGCGTTGAGCGCGTGCAGGCTCAATTGGACGTCCATCATGGACACGTCGAGGTGGCTCCCGCGGCCCGAGGAAGCCCGCCCGGCCAGCCCGGACAGCACGGCGATGACCACCCAGAGCCCGGACGTCAGGTCCGCCACCGGGATCCCGGTCTTCGACGGCGGCCCGTCGGGCTCGCCGGTCATCGCCATCACGCCGGACAGTGCCTGGAAGACGGTGTCGTAGCCCTTGCGGTCGCGGTCCGGGCCGGTCTGGCCGAACCCGGTCGCGGACACGTAGACCAGGTCCGGCCGCGCCAGGTCCGCGTACCCGAGGCCCATCCGGTCCATCGCGCCGGGCAGGAAGTTCTCGACGACGACGTCGGCGCGCTCGGCGAGCTTCCGCGCGAGTGCCTGGCCGCGCGGGTCCTTGAGGTCGAGCGTCACGGACTTCTTGCCGCGGTTGAAGGCGAAGAAGTACGCGCTTTCGCCGTGCGGCAGACGGGGTTCGAAGCCGCGGGTCTCGTCGCCGGACCCCGGGCGCTCGACCTTGATCACGGTCGCGCCCAGCTCGGCGAGCACCTGCGTGGCCAGGGGAGCGGCGAGCACGCGGGAGAAGTCGAGGACGGTGATCCCGGTCAGCGGGCCGGTCATGCGCGGAACCCCCGCATCAGCGCGTTGACGTCCTGCCCGGCGCGCATGGCGGCGTCGGACGGCAGGTCGGCGATGCGGTAGAAGAGGTCCTTCGCGGCGGCGATCGCCCGCGGCTCGACCTTCGCCCAGTGCTCGGCGATCTCCAGCGCGGCGGGCAGGATCTCGTCGGGTGCCACGACCCGGTTGACCAGGCCGTGCTCGAACGCTTCGGCCGCGGTGAGCAGGCGCCCGGTGCTGACCAGCTCGAAGGCGAGCTTGCGGCCGAGGTGGTGCACGAGCCCGGTCATCACCAGCGCCGGGACGATCGAGTGCTTGAGCTCGGGGTAGCCGAACTTGAGGTCGGTGCCGGCCACGACCATGTCCGCGCCGATGGCCAGCCCGGCGCCGCCGCCGACCGCCGCGCCGCGCACGGCCGCGACGACCGGGATCCGCAGCTGCCGCGCCTGCACCTGCAGCTTGGCGGTGAGCGCGGCGCGGTCCAGGACGGCGTCGGCGTGCGCGGGCGTCAGTTCCGAGAACTCGCCGAGGTCGGCGCCCGCGCAGAAGCCGCGGCCGGCGCCGGTGAGGACCAGCGCGCGGACGTCCCGGTCGGCGTCGGCCGCGGTGAAGGCTTCGCTGAGCGAGCGGGTGAGGGCCGTGTCGAGGGCGTTGAGCTTCTCGGGCCGGTTCAGCGTCAGGACGCGGACGGCGCCGTGGTCCTCGGCGATGACGGTCACGGGGTCTCCTGGTTCGGGGTCGGGGTGAAGCCGGCGCGGGCCACCATGCTGTGCAGCGGGCGGCCGAGGGCCGCTTCGCAGGCGGCCGAAGCCTTTGCGAGCAGATCGAGGTCGATGCCGGTGTCGACGCCCATCGCGGCGAACAGGCTGACCAGGTCCTCGGTGCAGACGTTGCCGGTGAGCCCGGCGCCGTAGGAGATCGCGCTGGGGTGGCCGCCGACGCCGCCCATCGCGGTGTCGAAGTTCCGGCAGCCGGCGTCGAGGGCCGCGACGGCGTTGGCGATGCCGGTGCCGCGGGTGTTGTGGAAGTGCGCGACCACGGGCACCTCGGGGTCGAGGCGCTTGAAGAGCGCGCGGACCGACGGCGGGGTCGCGACGCCGGTGGTGTCGCCCAAGGTGACGAGGCCGGCGCCGAGGTCGGCGAACCGGGCGACGTCTTCGGCGACGCGGCCGGGGTCGACCGCGCCCTCGAACGGGCAGCCGAACGCGACCGACACCACGCCGACCAGCTTGAACCGGCCGCCGGCCAGCTCGACCATCTCGGCGACGCGCTCCCACTGCCCGGCTCTCGACGTGCGCAGGTTGCGTTCGGTGTGGCTTTCGCTGGCCGAGACCAGCAGGCTCAGCTCTTCGGCGCCGTGCCCGGCGTCGAGGTCGGCCAGCGCGCGCCGCACCGCGCGCGGGTTCGGGCAGGTCGCTTTGAAGCCGACGCCGGGGCGGCGCTTGATCCGGGTCAGGACTTCGGAGGCGTCCGAGAAGCCCGGCACCCGCTCGGGGTGGCTGTAGCTGGTCGCCTCGATGCGCCGGAACCCCGCGTCCGCGAAGGAATCGAGCAGCGCGACCTTCGTCGCGGTCGGCACGAACTCCGGCTCGTGCTGCAGCCCGTCGCGGGCGAAGCACTCGCAGAGCGTGACGGCGTCGGACATCGGGCCACCTTTCGTTCGGTGGCTCCAGGTCTACGCGGCAGTGTTGACAAAGTCAACAGTCGGGATCGCCGGGGTGGGCGCGCTCACGCTCCTCGACGGCCAGCGCCAGGTCGGCCAGCTTGTCCAGCGCACCGCTCAGCGTCGCCGCCTCTTCGGGGGTCAGCGCGGCCAGGAACTCGGCGTCGCGCTCGTTGGCCGCGGTGATCAGGCCGCGGTAGACACGGGTGCCTTCGGCGGTCAGGGCCAGCTGCGAAGTGCGGCCCGAGCCGGCCGTCCGGTCCACCAGGCCGCGCTCGGTCAGGCGGCTGACCACCCGGCTCATCTGCGCTTTGTCGAGCCCGGCGCGGCGGGCCAGCCGGTTCAGTGTGAGGGTGGGGTCGGCGGCGATGAGCGAAATCGCCCGCCATTCGCCGAGGCTGACGTCGAACTCCCGCCGGTAGCGCAGCGCGGCGCTGCGCGACATCGCCGACGACGTGCGGGAGAGCCGGTAGGAGAGGAGTCCCGAAATGGGCACGAGGTCTCGGCCGTCCGCGCGTTCCGCCATGCCGGTCATCGTAGCCGTTGCCGATCAGGTGTTGACAAACTCAACACTGGATGCCGACACTGCTGCCGCACGCCCCGCCTGACGAAGGAGTCGAGTAGCGATGGCCGAACAGCCCGCCGTCACCGGACGGCCCCCCGCGGTGGGTGACGCCGAACGCGCGTCGACCTACCGGACCATCGCCCTGCGGGTCATGCCGCTGCTCGTGGTCTGCTACGTGGTCAGCTTCATCGACCGCACGAACATCGGCATCGCGCAGCAGGGCCTCAAGCGCGACCTCGGCTTCGGCTCGGCGGTCTACGGGCTCGGCGTCACGCTGTTCTTCGTCGGGTTCATCCTCTTCGAGGTCCCCAGCAACGCGCTGCTGGCCCGGATCGGCGCGCGCAAGACGCTGGTCCGGATCATGGCCACCTGGGGCGTGGTCACGATCGCGACGATGTTCGTCCAGGACGAGTTGACGTTCTACCTCGCGCGGTTCCTGCTCGGCGTGGCCGAAGCGGGCTTCTTCCCGGGCGCGCTCTACCTGCTGTCGCGGTGGTTCCCGTCCGCGCGCCGGACGCGGATGACCGCGATCTTCTTCATCGGCGTCCCGGTCTCCGGCGTGCTCGGCTCGCTCGTCTCCGGCTGGATCATGCACGCGCTCGGCGGCGTCGCCGGCCTGGCCGACTGGCAGTGGCTGTTCCTCGTCGAGGGCATCCCGCCGATCCTGCTCGCCGTCGCGGTCGCGTTCTTCCTCGCCGACGGCCCGGAGCGGGCGAAGTGGCTGACGCCGGCGCAGAAGGCGCTCGTGGCGTCCGACCTGGCCGCCGAGCGGACCGCGAAAGGCGATTCGGCGGCGCACCGCGGCGGCATGCTCTCGGCGTTGCGCGACCCGAAGGTCTGGATCCTCGGTCTGTGCGCCTGCGGGGCCTACACGCTGGCCAACGCCGTCTCGTTCTGGACGCCGCGGATCATCGCCGAGGCCGGCGTCGGCGACGTGCTGAACCTGGGTTTCTTCTCGGCGATCCCGCCGCTGCTCGGCATCGCGGTGATGCTGCTGGTCGGCCGCCACTCCGACCGCACCCTGGAGCGCCGCTGGCACGCCGCGGTGAGCTGGCTGGTGGCCGCCGCGGCGATGCTGGCGCTCGCGTTCTCCGGCGGCAGCGTCCTGGTGGTGGTCGTCCTGCTCGCGGTGATGGCGGCGGCGCACTACTCGGGCCTGACGGTGTTCTACTCGATCCCGTCGATCTACTTGAGCGACCGCGCGGCGGCGACGGGCATCGCGGTGGTGACGTCGATGGGTTCGTTCGCGGCCGCGGCTTCCCCGTCCCTGCTGGGCTTCATCCAGTCGGCGACCGGGAGCCTGTCGTTGGGCCTGGTGATCAGCGCGGGGATCGTGCTGCTGGCGGTCGGGGTGCTGCTGGCCGGCGTGAAGGCGGCGGACCTCAAGGAGAAGCACCGCTAGGGCGGGATCCGAGCCACAGCCGCTCGAACTGCCCGACACAGCATCGTCCGGTAGAAGTCGCTGCCGGTCAGCGGCCGCCGGCCAGCGTCGCCGTCTGCGCCCACGAAGGCCTCTTGGCCGTCCACTTCCCGCCTCGGCGCCGGGCGTCCGCTTCAGCGCCGCAGTGTCGTCGCTTCGTCCAAACGGGACAGTTTCGCCGGGTTGCGCACGGCGTACAGCCCGGTGACGAGGCCGTCGTCGACGCGCAGCGCGAGTACCGTGTCGACTTCGCCGTTCCGGCGCAGGATCAGCGCCGGGTGGCCGTTGACCTGCGCCGGGGCCAGCATTCCGGTGGCGAAGTTGCCGATCCCCGCGGTGAGCAGGCCGGCGACCGCGGCCGCGCCGGTCACCGGGGTCAGCACGGCCTGGACGACGCCGCCGCCGTCGCCGAGGAAGACCACGTCCGGGGCGAGGATGTCCAGCAGCCGGCGCAGGTCGCCGGTCTCGACCGCGTGGCGGAACGCCTCGATCGCGTCCCGGGACGTCGTGGGGGAGACCCGGCCGCGCGGCCGGCGGGCGGCGACGTGCGAGCGGGCGCGGTGCGCGATCTGGCGGACCGCGGCCGGGGTCTTGCCGACGGCTTCGGCGATCTCCTCGTAGCCGAGGCCGAACACCTCGCGCAGCACGAACACCGCGCGCTCGGCCGGCGTCAGCGTCTCCAGCACCAGCAGCATCGCCATCGAGACGCTGTCGGCGAGCTCGACGTCTTCGGCGACGTCGGGCGCGGTCAGCAACGGCTCCGGCAGCCACGGGCCGACGTAGGACTCCTTGCGGCGGGCGTGGGTCCGCAACCGCATCAGGGCCTGGCGGGTGGTGACGCGGACCAGATACGCCCGCTGGTCGCGCACGACGGCGAGGTCCACGTCCGCCCAGCGCAGCCACGTCTCCTGCAGCACGTCTTCGGCGTCGGCCGCCGAGCCCAGCATCTGGTAGGCGACGGTGAACAGCAGGTTCCGGTGGGCGAGGAACGCCTCGGTGGCGGGGTCGGCCATCGGGCTCCTCCTTTCGTTCGCTTTCCCACCCGATGCCGGCCGGGGCCGCGGTGTGACCGTGACGGTCGTCACTGTCACGGGTCGGGGTGGCCCGGCACCTCCTGGTCGTCCGGTTCCGACGGAAGGACGAGATCATGGAACCCCGTTTCACCCTGACCGGCAACGAGATCGGTGCCAGGTTCGCCAAGCGGTTCGGCACCGCGAGCCTCGCGATCACCCAGTCGCCGCTGCCGAAGATCACCCAGGAGCTGGTGTCGCTGCGCGTCAGCCAGATCAACGGCTGCGGGTGGTGCGTCGACGTCCACACCAAGGAGCTCGCCGCCGCCGGCGAGGAGGCGGTCCGGATCAACCTGGTCGCGGCGTGGCGCGAAGCCACCGTGTTCACCGAGGCCGAGCAGGCCGCACTGGCGCTGGCCGAGGAGGGCACCCGGATCGCCGACGGCGCGCCCGGCGTCTCCGGCGACACCTGGGAGCGGGTGCGCAAGCACTACGACGACGACCGGACCGCCGCGCTGATCGCCCTGGTCGCGCAGATGAACTCGGCCAACCGGCTCGCCGTGATCGTGCACCAGAAAGGCGGCTCGTACGAGCCGGGCATGTTCGGCTGACGGGTTCGTGCTTCGCTGAGGGCATGGCGAAGACGCAGCGGTGGCGGCGGTACTGGGACCGGAAGTCGTCGACGTACGACGCCGAGATGGACGTCTGGGACCGCCGCCTCTTCGGCGACTCCCGCGAGTGGGCCTGCGGCCAGGCCGGCGGCGACGTACTGGAGGTCGCCGTCGGCACCGGCCTCAACCTCCCGCGCTACCCGGCGGGGGTGACGCTCACCGGCCTCGACCTCAGCGAGGGCATGCTCGCCGTGGCCCGCGCCCGCGAGCTGGCCCACCCGGTGACGCTGCGCCAGGGGGACGCCCAGGACCTGCCGTTCGAGGACGCGTCCTTCGACACGGTGGTCTGCACGTTCGGCCTCTGCGCGATCCCCGACCCCGCGGCGGCGGTGGGCGAGATGGCCCGGGTCTTGCGCCCGGGCGGCCGGCTGATCTTGGCCGACCACGTGGTGTCGACGTCGTGGCCGGTGCGGGTGGCGCAGTGGCTGCTGGAGCTGGCGAGCGTGCCGCTGGCGGGCGAGCACTTCCGGCGCCGCCCGCTGCTCTTGGTGGAGGCGGCGGGGCTGGTGGTGGAACGGCGGGAGCGGTTCAAGCTGGGGTTGGTGGAACGGCTGGTGGCCCGGAAGCTCAGCTGAGCAGCACGCTCTCCTCCAGCCCAGCCAGCAACGCCGCAGCGTCGTCATAGACCGCCACCGCGCCGGCCTCCGTCAGCTCCGCCCCGCTGACTCCGCCGGACCGCACCGCGACCGTCCGCACGCCCGCCTTCGTGGCCGCGTGGACGTCCCACACCGCGTCGCCCACGAACACCGTCTCCTCCGGATTCGTCCCGGCTCGGGACAGGGCCGCGTACACCGGCTCCGGGTCGGGCTTCGTCGCCTCCACGTCCGCGCCCGACACGATGCCCGTCACCACGTCGTCGACGTCGAGGACCTTGCGCAGCACGTCGAGCTCGTCCGGGCCCGCGGACGTCGCCAGCACCACGCGTACGCCGCGGGCCGACAAGGTGCGGATCAGGTCCTGGGCCCGGTCGAACGGGCGCAGCAGGCCGGCCGTCTCCAGGTAGAACCGGCTGTGCAGCTCCTTCGCCCGGTCGCCGACGCGATCGGCGTCCGCATCGCCCAGCAGAGTGCTCAGCAGCTTGCCCGCGCCCTTGCCGATCGCCCGGTGCACGCGCCACGAGTCGACCGGGCGGCCGAGCTCGGCGAACGCGCGGCGCCAGGTGTGGACGTGCAGGTAGTTGGAGTCGACGAGCGTGCCGTCGACGTCGAACAGGACCGCGGTGGCGATGGCAGGCTCCTCACGTCGGGGACCTGCGGATACCCCGCTCGCGCGGAACTACACGGGGACCGTCGCGTTTGACGAGCTCCGGAGTGGCTACCCGTCGGGCTGACACGATGGAGGTGGTCCGCGATGCTGGCCCGGCACCCTACGGTGTGGCTCGTCCCGCGGCACGGGGCGATCGCGACCGCATCCGTCGGCGGAATGCTCGATCGGACGACCTACCGGCGGCTGCGCGACCGGCTGCTCGAGTTCGGGGCGGCCGCCGAGGACGCGGTAGTGGTCGACATCGGCCGCTTGGAGCTGCTCGACGAGGCGCTGGTTCGCGTGTTCGCGCTCGTCGCCCTGCGGGTCGGCACCTGGCCGGCGATCCCCTTCGCGCTGGTGACCGACCGGCCGGAGCAGCGGGCTCTGCTGGCCGCGAACGTGGGAAACGTGCCCGTTTACCGGGACTTCGCCGCGGCGGAAGCCGCGCTGAGGCCGCCGGTGCGGTGGCGGGCCGGGCGGGTGCTCGGCCGGTCGCCGCGGACCTCGGCCCGGGCTCGCGGGTTCGTCGAGGGCGTGTGCGCGGAATGGCGGGTGCCCGAACTGGCCGAGGACGCCGCCCTGATCGCCACGGAACTCGTCGAGAACACTTTCCGGCACACCGCCTCCGAGCCACGGCTGGTCTTGGAGCTGCGCCGCGACGGGCTGGGGATCGCCGTGTCCGACGAAAGCGCGCGGCCGGCCGTGCTGCGCGAGGGCTTGGACGTGCTCGAGACGGGCCTCGGCCTGCGGCTGGTCGCCAAGGTCGCCAAGACGTGGGGGAGCAGCCGGGTGTGGTCCGGCGGCAAGGTCGTCTGGGCGGTGCTGGCGCGGCCGTGACCGTCCGCTGTGGACAGCCGGGTCAGGCGCGGCGCCGGTAGTCGCGTTCGTCCTCCACTTCCCCCTGCTCGCTGTGGACCACGTGGCCGACGTGGCGTTTCTTCGCGATCCGCCGTCCGGCCAGCACGGCGTCGACGCGGCGGAGGGACGTGTTGGACGCCCGGACACCGCCTTCGAGCCGGTTCTTCCACAGCCCGTCCTCGTAGTAGGTGTGCACGTCTCCGTCCGCCACGCCGCCTCCGTTCGAAAGCCCGGAACGACGGATGCCCCGCAGGTGAACGGACAAACGTGTTCAGGCGAGGCCGAGCACCCGGATCGCGTTGTCCTTGAGGATCAGCGGCCGGACCTCGTCCTTGAGGTCGAGTTCGGCGAAGTCGGCGAGCCAGCGGTCCGGGGTGATGACCGGGAAGTCCGAGCCGAACAGGACTTTCCGCTTGAGCAGCGAGTTCGCCGCGCGGACCAGCTGCGGCGGGAAGTACTTCGGCGACCAGCCCGACAGGTCGATGTAGACGTTCGCCTTGTGCGTCGCCACCGAGATCGCCTCGTCCTGCCACGGCACCGACGGGTGGGCCAGGATGATCGTCAGGTCCGGGAAGTCCGCGGCGACGTCGTCGAGCAGCATCGGGTTCGAGTAGCGCAGCTTGATGCCGTGCCCGCCCGGCAGCCCGGCGCCGATGCCGGTCTGGCCGGTGTGGAACAGCGCCGGGACGCCCAGCTCGGCGATGGCCTCGTACAGCGGGTAGAAGCGCACGTCGTTGGGCTCGAACGCCTGCAGGCTCGGGTGGAACTTGAACCCGCGCACGCCGTGCTCGCCGACCAGTCGCCGGGCGCGGGCGACCGCGGCCTTGCCGGCGTGCGGGTCGACCGAGCCGAACGGGATGAGGACGTCGGCGTGCTCGGCGGCGGCGTCCGCGATCTCCTCGCTCGACAGGGCCGGGTGCCCGGTGGCGGACGGCGCTTCGACGGTGAAGACGACGGCGGCCATGTTCCGTGCCCGGTAGTGCTCGGCGATCGAGGCCACCGTCGGGGTGCGGTCCTGGTCGGCGCGGAAGTACTTCGCCGACGCGTCCAGGAGTTCCTGGTCGAGGGCGAAACAGCCGTGGCCGTCTTGCTCGACGTGGGTGTGCACGTCGATGGCGGTCAGTGCGGAGAGATCCACGGAAACTCCAGTCAGGGCAGGTCGGGCTGGGCGGCCTTGGCGGCCAGCAGCCGGTCGAGGACGGCGTCGCGCGCGGCGACGAGGGACTGCTGATCGGTCCCGGCGAGCTCGGCGTCGACGCCGGCGACCAGCGTCTCGGCCAGCTCCGGGGTCAGGTGGACGCGGCCGAGGTCGCGCCACCACTCTTCGGTGGGCGGCCCGAGGTGCGCCAGGACGTGCGCGAGGCCGCCCGCGCCGCCGGAGAGGTGCTGGTTGACGAACGGGCCGAGCACGGCCCAGCGCAGCCCGGGCCCGTACGCGATCGCCGTGTCGATGTCCGCGACGGTCGCGACACCGCGTTCGACCAGCGAATACGCCTCCTGCCAGAGTGCGGCCTGCAGCCGGTTCGCGATGTGGCCGGGCACCTCCCTGGCCAGCCGGATCGGCCGCTTCCCGACCGAGGCGTAGAACTCCACGGCCCGCTCGACGACCTCGGGCGCGGTGTCCCGGCCGGGCACGACCTCGACGAGGGGGATCAGGTGCGGCGGGTTGAACGGGTGCCCCACGACGACCCGCTCGGGGTGGTTCGGGCAGCCGCGGGCGATGACGCTGGGCAGCAGCCCGGACGAGCTGCTCGCCAGGACCACGTCCGGCCGCGCGGCTTCGTCGAGGACGGTGAACAGCGCGTGCTTGACGTCCTCGCGCTCGGGACCGTTCTCCTGGACGAAGTCCGCGGCGGCGGCCGCTTCGCCGGCGTCGGCGACGAACCGCAGCCGATCCGCCGGCGTGCCTTCGAGGGCGTCGCGCAGCCGCTCCTCGGCGCCGGGCGCCGGATCGGACGCGACGACGTCGTGACCGTGCTCGAGGAACAAGGCGGCCCAGCTCGCGCCGATCACGCCGGTGCCGACCACGGCGACCGTGCTCATGCCGACGCCCCGAAGTGGTCCAGCGCGGTGGGATCGGCCAGGACGTCCGCGCCGACGACGTCTTCCGGCCGGGCGCCGAGCAGGAGTTTCTTCACGGGCAGCTCCAGTTTCTTCCCGGTGCGGTTGCGGGGGATCACCGGGACGGCGGTGATCGTGTCCGGCACGTGCCGCGGCGACAGCGCGCTCTTCAACGCCGTCGCGATCTTCGCGCGCAGTGACGCCTCCAAGGTGCCGTCGCGGAGGACGACGAACAGCCGGAGGTCGCCGTTGCCGCCCGCGGGGTCTTCGAGGTGCACGACGAGGGAGTCCTCGACCTCCGGCAGCTCCTCGACGACGGCGTAGAACTCGGCGGTGCCCAGCCGGACCCCGCCGCGGTTGAGGGTCGCGTCCGAGCGCCCGGCGATGACGCAGCTCCCCTCGGGGGCGAACCGGATCCAGTCGCCGTGGCGCCAGACGCCGGGGTAGGTGTCGAAGTACGTCTCGCGGTAGCGCTCACCGCTGTCGTCGCCCCAGAACCCGACCGGCATGGACGGCATCGGCGCGGTGATGACCAGCTCACCCAGCTCGCCGACCACCGGCTTCCCGTGCTCGTCGAACGCCTTCGCGTCGACGCCGAGGCACGGCCCGGAGATCTCGCCGTCGACCACGGGTTGCCGCGGGCCGCCCTGGACGATTCCGCTGCACACGTCGGTGCCGCCGCTGCCGACGTTGAGCAGCACGTCCGGCCCGAACACGTCCCGCACCCAGCGGTAGCCCTCGGCCGGCAGCGGGCTGCCCGCCGCGCCGAGCTGCCGCAGCGCGCTCAGGTCGCCGGACGCGGCCGGGTCGAGGCCCGCTTTCCGGCACGCCATCAGGAAACCCGGGCTCACGCCCATCAGCGTCGCGCGGGTCTCGGCGGCGAGCCGCCACTGCCACCCGAGGTCCGGGTGCAGCGGGTTGCCGTCGACGAGCACGATCGACGCGCCGGTGAGCAGTCCCGACACCAGCGCGTTCCACATCATCCACGCGGTGGTGGAGAACCACAGCATCCGGTCGCCGGGGCGCAGGTCCCAGCTCAGGCCGTGGTTCTTGAGGTGCTCCAGGAGGATCCCGCCGTGGCCGTGCACGATCGCCTTCGGCTTCCCCGTGGTGCCGGAGGAGAACAGCACGCACAGCGGGTGGGCGAACCCGACCGGCTCGAACCCGCGCTCGCTTTCCTCCAGGAGGTCGCTCCAGGCCGTCGTGCCGGGCAGGTCGTGGTCGCCGTAGGGCACGTGGACGACGTGCTCGACGGCCGGCAGCCCGGCCCGGATCGCGGCGACCTCGGCGCGGCGGTCGACGTCCTTGGTGCCGTAGCGGTAACCCGCCACGGTCAGCAGCACCTTCGGCTCGATCTGGGCGAACCGGTCGACCACCGAGCGGGCGCCGAACTCGGGCGCGCACGACGCCCAGACCGCGCCGAGGCTCGCGGTCGCCAGGTAGGCGACGACGGTCTCGGGGATGTTCGGCAGGTACGCCACCACGCGGTCGCCGTGCCCGACCCCGAGCCGCCGCAGCCCGGCGCGGACGCGGGCGACCTGGTCGCGCAGCTCGTCCCACGTCAGCTCGAGGCGTTCGCGTGTCTGGGAGTACGCGATGACGGCGACCTCGCCGGCCGGGCCGCCGAGCGCGTGCTCGGCGTAGTTGAGGGTCGCGCCGGGGAACCACTCGGTGCCCGGCATCCGCCGGTCCGGCACCACGCTCGACGCGGGGGAGTGGAAGCGGACACCGAAGAAGTCCTTGATCGACGCCCAGAAGCCGTCGAGGTCGGTCACCGACCAGCGGTGCAGCGCGGCGTAGTCGCCGAACGCGTGGCCGCGCTCGCCCAGCCACGCCAGGTACCGGTCGATCTCCGTCATCGGCCGACCTTCCCGGCGCGCTTGTCGAGGAACGCCCGCATCCGTTCCTTCGCTTCGGTGCTGCCGCTGGCCACCGCCGCCATCAGCGCCTCCATCAGGTACCCCTCGGCCGGGTTGGCCTCGGCGATGCGGGGCAGCGCCTGCAGCACGGCGAAGTTCGTGATCGGCGAGTTCGCGGCGATCTTGCGGGCCAGCTCCATGGCGTGCTCGAAGCCGTTTTCGGCGCGGTAGTGCGAAAGCCCGGCCGCGTGGCCTTCGTCGGCGTCGAGCACGCGGCCGGTGAGCATCATGTCGGTCATCCGGTGCGCGCCGATCAGCCGCGGCACCCGCACCGACGCGCCCCCGCCGACGAACAGGCCGCGCTGGCCCTCCGGCAGCGCGTAGAACGTCGAAGCCTCGGCGACGCGGATGTGCGCCGCGGCCGCCAGTTCCAGGCCGCCGCCGACGACCGCGCCCTTGAGCACGGCCACGACCGGGACGTGCCCGCGTTCGAGCCGCTCGAAGGCGCGGTGCCACATCATCGAGTGCGCCAGGCCCTCGAACGCGTCGCGCTCGGTGAGCTCGGCGAGGTCGAGCCCGGCGGAGAAGTGCTCGCCCACGGCGTCGAGCACGACCGCTTTCACGCCGGACGGCGGAGCGCCGAAGAACGCTTCGAGGCCGAGCACGGTGGCGTCGTCGAGGGCGTTGCGCTTCTCCGGGCGGGAAAGCCGCAGCACGGCGACCTCGTCGTGCAGGTCGAGGCGCAGGGAAGGGGGCAGCAGAGCGGTGGTCATGCGGGTCCGTTCGGGAAGGTGGTGGCGGCTCGCGCGCGGAGTTCGACGCGGCGGATCTTGCCGGTGGCGTTGCGGGGCAGGACATCGGTGAACTCGACGTGCTTGGGGATCTTGTAGCGGGCGAGGTGCTGTTCGAGGTGGGCGCGGAAGCCCGCCTCGTCGAGCCGGGACCCGGGGCGCGCGACGACGAAGGCGGCGCCGACCTCGCCCCAGCGCGCGTCGGGCACGCCCACCACCGCACAGGCGTCGACCGCGTCCAGCTGGGTGGCGACCGCTTCGACCTCGGCGGGGTAGACGTTCTCGCCGCCGGAGATGATGACGTCCTTGACCCGGTCGACGACGTGGGCCCAGCCGTCGTCGACCCGGACGACGTCCCCGGTCCGGAACCATTCGCCGCCGGCGAAACTCGCCTTCGTTTCCTCGGGCCGGTTCCAGTAACCCGCGAAGACGTGCGGGCCGCGCACCAGCAGTTCGGCGGGTGCCGCGCCGAGCGGCTCCGGGGCGAGGTCCGCGCCGAGGGCGGCGACGTCGGTGAAGAAGTGCGGCACCCCGGCCGCGACCGGGTGGGCGGGGGTGCCCTCGGGGGTGGCCATCGAGACCCCCGGCGCGGCCTCGGTCATGCCGTAGCCCTGCAGGAGCTGGACACCGCGGTCGAGCCAGGCGCGGGCGACGCGCTCGGCCACCGGCGAGCCGCCGTAGAGCACGCACGTGAGCGAGCTCAGGTCGGTGCTGTCCCAGGTTTCGTGGCGGCACAGCAGCTCCAGCATCGTCGGGACGGCGGAGAAGCTCGTGATCCCGGCGGTGCCGATCCGGCCGAGGATCGTGCCCGCGTCGAACTTCGCCACCGGTTCGACGCTGCCGCCCTTGAACAGCGTCGGCAGCGTGATCTGGCCCAGCCCGACGCAGTGGAACAGCGGCGCGATGCACAACGCCTTGTCACTGCTCAGGACGTCGAGGTGGGCCAGCTGGTTGACGGTGTTCCAGGTGATGTTGCCGTGGGTGAGGATCGCGGCCTTCGGGCGGCCGGTGGTGCCGGAGGTGTAGAGCAGCAGGCACGGGTCTTCCAGCCGGACGCCGGTCGACGGCGGGGATCCGCCCGCGGCGACTTCGGCCTCGAAGTCCAGCCCGCCGGCCGGGCAGGACGCCGGGTCGGTGGCGAGGACGTGCCGCACGGGCAGCGGGCCGGCCGCCGCGACGAGCGCGTCGGTGTCGGGGCTGTGCACCAGGATCGAAGCGCCGCTGTCCTCGAGCATGTACCGGATTTCCGCGCCGGAGAGCCGGTAGTTGAGCGGGACGAAGAGCGCGCCGCAGCGGGCGGTGGCGAAGAGCGCTTCGAAGACGGTGACGGCGTTGACGCCGAGGTAGGCCACCCGGTCGCCGGGGCGCACCCCGAGCCGGGTCAGCGCGCCGGCCAGCCGCTCGACGCGTTCGGCGAGGGCGGCGTACGTCAGCGTGCGGTCTTGCTCGCCGCCGGCGGCGAGCGCGGTGCGGTCCGGCGAGATCCGCGCCCGCCGAACGGGCCAGCTGCCCAGACCGAAATCGGCCGGGCCGGGGGATCGGGTCACGGCTTTCGTCTCCTTGTCACCGGTGACAGGGTTCCTGCTACGGACGGTGGCGAACCACGGTGCGCCGTGGCGACGTCACGGCGTCGTCACGGCGGTCTATGTAAGGAATCCTGATATGCATCCAGCATGCGCAGGGCGTGCGCCGGTGTCAAGGGTGCGGTGTCGAAGAGCAAACATCACCCGGATGGGTGGTTTGAGCTGCGAAGATGCCCTTCGCATGCGGGGGTGCCGAGTTCGGCCGTTGGCGGGGTTGCGCCGTATGGATCAACGGCTAGGCTGCGAAGTGCGGTTCAGCAAGTGTCAGCCGCCCCCCGATTTGTCAGCTCTCGAGCGGGCCGGTGAGGCCTGTTCGTCACGTCGTTTTCGAATGAGGCGTGGAAAATGTTGGTCGTCCAACCCCCCGCGACGGCGATCCCGGTAGTGCCGCCGGCGCGCCAGGAGCGCAGCCCGTTCGACATCCAGGTCGTCCGCCCGTACTTCGGCGCGGTCATGGTCAAGATCCGCGGCGCCCTCGACGAGGACAGCGCTGCCCAGCTCCGCTCGGCGTTGAGCACCTGGGCGCACCGCCGGTTCCCGGTCCTGGTGCTCGACCTGTCCGAGGTGGACTTCCTCGACTCGGCGGGTCTCGCCGCCCTCGGCGGCGTCCAAGCCAGGACGGTCCGCGAGAACGCGACCCTGCGGATCGTCACCGGGGACAACCGGGTCGTCCGCCGCGCCCTGTCGGCCAGCGGGCTCGACCACGCCCTGAACGTCAGCCGCCTGCCGTCGGGCTGGGAACGGGCCACGGAGATCCCCGGCCAGAGCTGACGCCGGTCACGGCCGCGGGCGGCCCGGCAGACCTTGCCGGCGCAGGTACTCCAGCGGGTCGTCGCCCATGCGGTCCAGGACCCGGTGCCGGATCGTCGACGCGATTGCCGCCGCGCCGCAACCCCAGACCGCGATCACCACGACCACCGCCGGTGCCGGCAGGATCCGGTCCAGGAACGCCAGGCAGGCCGTGGCCGCCAGCGCGGCCGTCCGGGCCAGGCCGTAGTACCAGCGGTGGGAGCCGGCCGCGAAGACGCGGGTGCCGAGCAGGTAGATGGTCAGGCCCGCGGTGGTGAACCACGCCGCCGCGTGGGGCGGGGACTCGTGCAGCGACAGGTTGACCCCCGCCGCGATGAGCACCAGCGCGAACGCCGAGGGCAGGTGCCCGACCGCGTACAGCGAATACGCGAGCGCCGGGTTGCCGCCGGAGAGGCCGAGCATCCGTTCGTAGATCCGCGCCGCCGACGTGAAGTACAGCCACCACAGCGCGCCGGCCAGCACCAGGCCGCCGACCATGGCCAGCCAGTAGGCGACGTCGTCGGCCGGGCGCTCGAGCGCCGCCGTGCCGACCGTGATCACCAGCTCGCCGAGCAGCAGGATCATGAAGAGCCCGAAGCGTTCGGCGAGGTGGGCGGAGTCGACCGCCAGGTTGGGGTCGCGCGGGGTCGCGAGCAGCGCGCGCCACTGGGCCGCGCGCGACGGCCGGTCGCCGCGCCGCCGCCGGGAACGGTCGCCCAGCAGCAGGAACCCCGCCTCCTGCAGCAGCGCGAACACCCAGAGGGCCCACGTGTAGGGCACGAACGCCGAAGCCGCGAACAACGCCGCCGAAGCCGCGTAGCCCCAGCTGATCCGGCGCTGGTCGAGCCCTTCGCGGGCGGGCCACCGGTGTGCGGCCGCCAGGATCAGGCGGACGCCGGCCATGGCCAGCGCGAAGATCGCCGGGTGCCCTTCGAAGACGTGGTGCGCCTGGGTGGCGGCGATCCCGCACGGGATGGTGCCGGCGAGCACGAACAGCCGGTCGGCGACCCGGCTGTCGTCGCCGCGGCGGTTGTAGAGCACGGCGAAGCCGATCCACGTCCACCACAGCGTCGCGAACAGGCCGAGCGCGGCGGCTGCCCGCGGCCAGTGCGGTTCGGCCACGATGCCGTGCGCCACCTGGCCCACCGCGAACACGAAGACCAGGTCGAAGTACAGCTCGACCCACCCGACCCGCTTGCCGTGTCCCGGCGCGGCGCCGGCGTTGTCGTCCACATCGGTCACGGCGGCGATTCTGCCGGGTCCCGTGCCGGGCGGCCCACCCGGCACGGGTGAGAATGAATAACAAACCATTCGAACAATGGCCGATTTCGCAACGGACTGGCATTGCCGCGCCCGCGTGGGTAAATCTGCCGACATCAGTTCGCTGTGCTCAGTAACGTCTGGAGCTGCGTGAATGCCGTTTGTACGGTGTACAAGCTGCGACCGGTGAAACACCAAGCGTGAGCCGGGAAAGAATTCGATACCGACCCTCGCGAAACGCCGCGCGCGGGGTTGACAGGGAAGCCGGGCGTGATGTTCCCTGCTGGTCGGCCCGATCATCGTCACGGCTCGCCCCGCCGGGAGAGCGACATTTCCACCGGCGGCCCGGGACGTCGATGACCGGCCCTGGGGTCCTCTCCTGTCCGAGTTCGACGTCAGCCGCGCGGCTGGGAATCGAGCGGTTCCGCCATGCACGAAAGAACGCCAACGCCCCGCCGGCCGGCGGACGCCGCGTGGTGGCCGGCGCACTGGAGCGTGCGCACCAAGATCAGTGTCGTGCTGCTGCTGCCGGTCCTGGTCGCGGTGGCGCTGGCGGAGGTCCGGATCCAGGGCGAGCTCGCTCGCGCGACCGAGCTGAGCGCGGCGCGCGACCGGCTGCCCGTGCTGCACGACACGGTCAGCCTCACGGAGTCGCTGGGTCAGGAGATGGTCGCCGCGGTGGCCGTCCCGGCCGGGGCGCCGAGCGCGGTCACCGCCGCGGTGGACGCGAAGGTGGCCGCGATCCAGCGCGACACCGGGTTCTCGCCGCTGCCCGGGGACAGCGGCCGCGCGCTGAACACCGCGCTGGGCAAGCTTTCCGGCATCCGGGCGGCCGGCGCCGCCAACGGCGACACCCGCACGAAAGCCACCGGCTACAACGACATCATCGCCACGCTCGGCGACCTCGTGCCCGAGATCGTCCCGGCCGACGTCGCCGGCACCGCGGAGGTCGCCCGGCTGCTGGTGCACCTGCGCGCCGAGCTCGCGACCGAGGAGACGTACGCGCGGGCGGCGCTGAACAGCCCCGACGACGCGTCGCTCCGCCCCGCCGCCGTGCAGACCGCCGCCGAGCAGGAAGTGCTCGCCGAGCAGGCCGAACACCAGCTGACCGGTGCGCTGCTGGCGCGGTTCAAGGCCGCGACGGCGGGCGCCGAAGACCGGCTCGACCCCACCGCGGCGTCGCTTTCCTCGATCGCTGCGGAGACAACGGGCGTGACGGCCGTGCTGAACGACGTCGCGGCGAAGCTGGCTTCGGACGTCTCGGCGGCCGCCGACGACGCCCGGTCGGACTCGCTGCGCGACACCGCGCTGGTGCTCGGCGCGCTGCTCGGCGCACTCGCCATCGCCCTGCTGGTGGTGCGTTCGCTGGTCACGCCGGTGCGCCGGCTGCGGGCGGCGGCGCTGCACGCGGCGAACGAGGCGCTCCCGGAAACCGTCCGGCAGGTCCGCGACGGCACGGAGGTCGACTGGCGCGCGGTGCCCGAGGTCGGCATCCGGACGAACGAGGAGATCGGCCAGCTGGCCAGCGCGTTCGACGACATGCACCGCGAGGCCGTGCGGCTGGCGGTCGAGCAGGCCGACCTCCGCAAGCAGGTCAGCGAAATGTTCATGACGCTGTCGCGGCGGAGCCAGTCGCTGGTGGAGCAGCAGCTGACGATCATCGAGGACCTCGAGTCGGGCGAGCAGGACCCGCGGCGGCTGGACGAGCTGTTCCGCATCGACCACATCGCCACCCGGCTGCGCCGCAACGGCGAAAACCTGCACGTCCTGGCCGGCGGCCGCCCGGTCCGCCACGGCCGCGAACCGGTGCCGACGCGCGACCTGCTGCGCGCGGCGACGTCGGAGGTCAAGGACTACCGCCGCGTGGCGCTGGGCAACGCCCCGCGCGGCTCGGTCCAGCCGGAGGCGGCCGCGGACGTGGTCCACATCCTGGCTGAACTGCTGGAAAACGCGACGCGTTTTTCGCCGCCGGAGCACAAGGTCGCCCTGACCGCGGACCGCGGCGCCGACGGCGGCCTTCTCATCGAGGTGGTCGACCAGGGCCTCGGCATGACCCCGGACGAACTGTCGACGGCCAACGCCCGCCTCGCCGCGGCGGCGACGGTCGGCCCGGAGACGACCCGCCGCATGGGCCTGTTCGTGGTCGGCCGCCTGGCCGCCCTGCACGGCGTGACGGTCCGCCTCCGCGCAACGTCCCCGGGCGTCCGCCACGCGGGCGTGACGGCGAGCGTCCACGTACCGGGCGCCCTGGTGATCGCGGACCTGGCCCGCCCGATCGGCGGCAGCCGAGCAGCCACCCGCCAGAACGGCCATGCCCGCCCGGTGGCGGTGGTCCCGGCGCAGGCGTCGACGCCGATCTTCGAGCAGGTGGTGACGAGCTGGTTCACCGAGCCGTCGGCGAAACCGGTGGCCCGCCGGACATCCCGCACGGACCCGCCGGCCGCCGGCTGGCCCACGGAGGCGGACGCGGCGGACGGCCCGCGGAACGGCAAGGTGCGGAAGGGAAGCGGCGAGTGGCCGGCGGTCCCGGACGGGGAGACCGGGTCGCGGGCGGATCGGTCCGGAACGGGGGAGTGGCCGGTGGTCCCGGCGGCGGAGTCCGGTGCGCGGGCGGATCGGTCCGGTTCGGGTGAGCCAGTCGGCGGTGCCGGGCGTGCGGATCGCACCGGAAGTGGCGAGTGGCCGGTAGTTGCGGCCGCCGAAGCCGCTGGAGGAGCGGACCGGCTTGGCTCGGGTGAGTCGGCTGGCCGTGCGGATCGGTCGGGAAGTGGCGAGTGGCCGGTGGTTTCGCCGGCGGAGCCCGGCGTGCGGGCGGATCGCTCCGGGGCGGCGGATCGGCCTGGCTCGGGCGAGCCGGTCGGTGGCGTCGGTCGTGCGGATCGCACCGGGTCGGGCGAGCCGGTCGGCAGCGCCGGTCTTGCGGATCGCTTCGGTGCCGGCGAGCGCCCCGCGACCTCGGCGGCGGACCGGCCCGGTCCGGGCGACGCGAGCAGCGCCGCGCAGGTGGCCGATGCCGGTTCGGGCAAGCGGCCCGCCGACCCCGCAGCCCGGGCAGACCGCTCCGGCGAGTGGCCGGCAACAGCGGCCTCGCCGGCGGATCGGTCCGGCGAAAGGCCCGCACCCGCCGACCGCTCCGGCGAGTGGCCTGCAGCAGCCTCCCCGGCAGACCGCTCCGCCGAAAGGCCCGCCCCCGCCACCCGGGCGTCCGCCGATTGGTCCACCCCCGCCGACCAAGTGCGGCAGGCTGCGGAAAGCGCTCTCCAGCCCGCCGCCGTGCACAACCTCAGTGCCGCCGGGTTGCCCACCCGGCGGCCCGGGGCGCAGCTCGCTCCCGGGGCCGCCCTGCCTCGGGTGCGGGAAGCCGAGGGGGCGGCGTTCCGGGATGCCACCGCCGTGCGCAACAGCTTGTCCCGGCACTACCAGGGCATGCGCGCGGCGCGGCGGCAGACCGCCGCCCGTGCGGACGAATCCGGAAAGGACGGAGTGGAACCCCGATGACCGAACTCCCCGACGTGCACCAGCGGCGCGCGGCCGAACCGCTGGGTGCGTTTCCCGGCTCCGTGGTGGCGCCCGAACGGACCGCCACGTTGAACTGGCTGGTCAACGGCTTCGTCCAGGACGTGTCGGGGGTCGCGCACGCGGTGCTCGTGTCCGCCGACGGGTTGCTCGTCGCCGCCGACGAGTCGCTTCCCCGGGAGCGGGCCGACCAGCTCGCGGCCATCGCCGCCGGGTTGTCGAGCCTGTCGCTCGGGACCGCGGAGCTGTTCACCGCCGGGCGGGTCGTCCAGTCGGTCATCGAGATGGAGCAGGGGTTCCTGCTGCTGATGAGCGTCGGTGACGGCTCGAACCTCGTGGTCCTCGCGTCCACCGGCTGCGACATCGGGCTCGTCGGCTACGAGATGACGATGCTGGTCGAGCGGGTGGGGCGACAGGTCGACGTGCCCGCGCGCGAGATGCCGGTGGCCCAGGACCGGCGGTGACCGGCTACGCGGGCGAAGGGGAGCCGCGCCGGAGTCCGGCGCTGGCCCGCCCCTACGCCTGGACCGAAGGGCGGACGGCGCCGTCGGTCACCATCGCGGTCGAAGCGCTCGTCGAGACCACCGCGGCGGGCCGCGCGTCGGCCGGCTACCAGTCGACCAGCGCGCTCGACCAGGTCACCGAGCTGTGCCTCCGGCCGCGGTCGCTGATGGAGGTCGCCGCGCTGCTGCGGCTGCCGCTGGGGGTGGTCCGGGTGCTCGTCTCGGACCTGATGGAGGACGGCATGGTGATCGTCCGCGACACCCTCGGCGAGCACGCCGGCTGGGACGAGCGCCACGACCTGATGGAACGCGTGCTGCACGGCCTGCGCGACCTGTAGAGAGGACCGACCATGGAACACTTCGCGCTCGGGCACTGGCTGCTCGTGCTCGCCTACCTGACCTCGGTGGTCGGCTGCGCGCTCGGCCTCGCCTGCGCGGTGCAGGCCCGCCACGCCGAGAGCAGCCGGCACCGCCTGCGGTGGCTCGTGCTGGCCGCGATCTCGATCGGCGGCGTCGGCATCTGGCTCATGCACTTCGTGGCCATGCTCGGCTTCAGCACGCCGGGGATGCCGGTGCGCTACGACGTCTTCCGCACGGTGCTGTCCGCGCTGCTGTCGGTCGCCGCGGTGTTCGCCGGGCTCGTGGTCGTCGGCGGCCGCGCGAAGTTCGGCTGGTGGCGGCTCGCGCTCGGCGGCGTGATCACCGGCCTCGCCGTCAACGTCATGCACTACACGGGGATGTCCGCCCTGCGCGTGAAGGGCGACTTCGGCTACGACGGCCTCCTGGTGGCGCTCTCGGTGGTGATCGCGGTGGTCGCGGCGACCGCCGCGCTGTGGTTCGCGGTCTTCCTCGACCGGCTGTCCCTGCGCCTGCTCGCCGGCTTCGTGATGGCCGCGGCGGTCACCGGCATGCACTACACGGGCATGGCCGCGGTGCGGATGAACATGGACGCGGCCGCCCCCGACCCGGCCGGCGTCGAGGTGTTTTCCTTCCTGTTCCCGGTGTTCGTGCTCGCCGCGATCGCGATGGCCGTGCCGCTCTGCGCGGTCCTGATGGCCCCGGCGGTCGGCCAGGACAAGCCGCGGGAAGCGCCGGAACGCCTCCCGCGGCCGGTCATCCTAGAGAACGCACAGCAGTGAACAGGCCTTGGCCGACGACCAGTTCGTGTGCGACGGCGGCGTCCCCGGCGGGACGTTCACCGGCACGTAGCTCACCTTCGCCTGGTTGGTGATCGGGAACAGGCTCAGCAGCGCGTACGTCGAGCAGTACACCTGCCGCGACTGCCCGGCCGCCAAGGTGAACGGACCCGTCTGGCACGACGGTTCCACGCTGTCCACCACCTGCGCCGACGTGATCCCGACCGGACCCTCGTTCGTCACGGTGATCCGCCAGTACGCCGTGGCGAAGAGCAGGCCCAGCAGTCCCACGCCGGCCTGTTTCGCCCACGGCCCGGTGCCTCCCGGTCCGCACTTGGCCGCCGTGGCCGAGGTGCAGATCTCCTTCTCCACCTCGACCTTCGGCGTGCACGACGCGCCCGGCGCGACCGGCAGCGTCACCGTGTTCGACGTGAACGACCCCGTCGAGTCGGTGCCGGTGGCGGTGTTCGCCACCGACGACACCGCGCAGTCCGCCGCGATCGTCGTGCGGAAGCACAGCTGCGGCGCGTCACCCGCGTAGCCGACCACGAGCGAGCCGGTGAAGCCCGCTGCGCTGTGCAGCACCAGCGTGGTCGTGACCGTGATCGACTGGTGCGCCGCCACGGAGACGCCGGTGAGGTCCACCGAGCCGTCCGGGGCGAACCCCGGCGTCGGCACGACCGCGCCGTCCTGGTCGGTCACGGTGACCCGCGACGCGGCGAAGTCGACGTTCGCCGGGTCGACGCCTGTCAGCCGCGCCGCCGTGTAGCCCTGGACGTGACTTCCGCCGTCGCAAGAGAAGTCGCTCGGTTTCAGCGTCACCTGCCCGCCGGACCGGACGCACGGCGTGGCACCGGTGGCCGGGTCCATGGAGAACAGCACGCCCGCGTCGCCGAGCCCGATCAGGCAGCCGGACGGCGGATCGTAGGAATAGCCGTAGTCCCGGGTGGCCCCGCCGTTGGCCGACGGGTGCGTGATCAGGGCCGGCAGTCCCGCGCACGCCGCGCCCGTCGTCCAGTCGTGGCAGAGCGCCGCGCCCGCGATGCCGCCGTTCCAGACCGGGAGGTAGGTGCGCACGTGGCCGCCCGGATCGGTGACGACTTCCGGCGGGAAGGCGTAGACGCCGCCGCTCAGCGCGGCCGGTCCCGGCGGGGCCGCGAGCGCCGAACCGTCGAGGGCGTAGCACGTCGTGACGTCGGTACCGCCGGTCGTCGTCGCGCACGCGCCGACGGGGGCACCGCTCGTGCCGAACGCCGTGTAGGAGTTGTAGTTGTAGTTGCCCGCCGGTCCCGTGGACCGCGATGACGCCCAGCCGGCGCACGCCGTGGCCGTCGCCGGGTCGAAGCAGCCCAGCGACGGCTGCTGCGCGGTGCCGGGGTTCGACGTGGACGCGAACACCTTGCCCGCCACCAGGGTCAGCGCGCCGTAGACGTAGGGCTGGTTGGCGGCCGGCACGATCGGCGCGTACGGCTGGCCGCCGCAGGCGCTCTGCGTGGCGATGGTCCAGCAGACCACCGCGCCGGAACTGATGACGCCGTAGACGTTGCCACCGCTCTCGACGAGCCCGGTGATGCTGCTGACCGGCGGCGACCCGCCGACGGCGGCCAGCGCCGAGTAGCCGCAGTTCGCGCCGGCGGCCAGGTCCAGGCAGCCGACGCCCACCGAAGTCGCCGTCACGGCGGGGTAGTAGACCTTCGCGGGCGCGGCGGGGTCGCGCACGTACTGCTCGACCATGGTGCTCGCGATGTCGCCGGCGCCGAGGGTGCCGAGCGGGCCGGGCGCGGTGTTGAGCACCTTCGGCCACGGCCCGCCCGGGCAGCGCTGCCCGGTGCCGAGGTCGGTGCACACCACCTTCGGATTGGCCGCGCCGAGGTGGTGGTAGATGTTCCACGCCTGCAGCACGCCGCCCGGCGTGCGGTAGAGGATCGGCGAGAAGCCGTCGCCGCCGGTCGCGGTGGTGACCGCCTGCACGGGCGGGGTGAGGGCGCCGGACAGCTGGGTCGCGACGGGCCCGGCGTCCGGGTTCGTGGCGCGCACGGCCGTCACGCCGGACGCCGGTTCGGTGCCGGTGAACGTGCTGCCGTCGGTGGACCACTGCGGGGTCCAGCCGGGCGGGACGTGCAGGGAACCGGACTGGAACGCCTGCCCCGCCCCGACGGCGTCGGTGATGGTCGCGGCGCCGGTGGTCGTGGCGTGGTCCTCGTAGCCGATGACCCAGTTCGCGGTGGCGCCGTGCTCGGCGGGCGATCCGGTGCCCCGCAAGGACTTCGCCAGCGCGGAGACCGGGGGCGGGGGATCGGCGGCCGCCGGCGGCGGGACGGCGGTCGCCGCCACGAGCACGAGCGGCAGGAACGCTCCCAGCATGCGTCTTCGCATGGACTGTCCTCGATTCTTTCGGTTCCGGGAATCGTTTTCCCGGCCGAAGAAATAGCCTATGCGGCACCTCGGGCGCGTTGTAGCGCTCTCACCCGGGCGCCGAAAAGGCGATGCCAACAGCGCAGTTCGTGACCGGCACGCAATCGTGCGCACCTGTCGTGACGAGGGACTTCGCGGGGAACGCTCACCCGGATGTCGTCATACCGTCACTCGTCCGGGTAACGAGGGCACGCTAAAAAGCCCGGTTTCCGCCGGGCGGTGAAGATTTATTTTCCGGATGCGCGGCTAACCGGACTCGGCGTCGAACCGGAGTTTCGACGTGATGCGGTACCGGTCGCCCCGGTAGACCGAGCGGGTCAGTTCGACCACGCGGCCGGTTGCGTCGCGGGTCAGCCGCTCGATGTGCAGGATCGGCGCGTACACCGCGATTTCCAGCAGCTCGGCCTGGTCCGGGTTGGTCACCGCGGGCTCGATCGTCTGCACCGCGTCCTGCACGGCGATCCCGAAGCGCTCCCGCAGCAGCCGGTAGAAGTTGCCGGTCTCGAGGTCGGCCGGCTGCAAGCCGGGGACCAGCGAGGCGGGCAGGGCCAGGCTCTCGATCGCGATCGGTTCCTCGTCGACGTACCGGACCCGGGTGACGCGCAGGACCGGCGTGCCCGGCTCGCACTCCAGCTCGGCGGCGAGCGAACGGGCCGCCCCCGCCGTGGTGAACGCGACGACCCGGCTGGTCCAGTGCCCTTCCGCGGGCGGGACGGCCAGCCCGGTGGCCAGTTCCTGGGTGACCTTCTGCGGGCTGGTGAACGTGCCGCGGCCGCGCTGGCGCACCAGCAGGCCGGTGCGGGTCAGCTCGTCGATCGCGGCCCGGACGGTCGGGCGCGAGACGCCCAGCTCCGCGGCCAGGTCCCGTTCGGAAGCCAGGCCGGTGCCCGGCCCGGCGTTCTCGATCACCTTCAGCAGGTGCCGCCGGACGCGGTCGCGCTTCACGGTGGGCGGCCGGTCCGCCGGCTCGCCACCTTCGGTTCGGGGGCCCCGGGTGGCGGAGCCCCCGGCCGGGGGCGAAGCCCCGGATGGCTCAGCGGTCAAGGCACCGTCTTTTCGGGTACGGGGACCGCGCCGGCGAACCGGACGCGCTCCTTCGGCAGGGCACCCAGCGCGCGCAGCCGGGTGAGGTGCCCGGCCAGCCGCTGGTGGAAATCAGCATAACCGCGCCCCGGTGGCGACCACGCCCGTTCCGCCAGCGCGCACAGCCGCGGGAACGCCAGGTGCCGCACGTGGTCGGGCGTCGGCGCGTGCTCGGTCCACAGCTGGGCCTGCGTCCCGAGCACGCCCGGCCGGGTCCCGTCGCTGACCGGGAGGCCGCCGGCCAGCGGGTCGAAGCGGTAGACGTCTTCCAGGGTCGTCACGGGCTCGCGCGGTGGCTCGCCCGGTTCTTCGGTCTGCCGGTAGTCGAAGTACGTCGAAAGGTGCGGGGCCATCACGACCTGGTGGCCGCGGGCCACGGCGAGCGCGCCGTGCCCGGCGTCGCGCCACGCGGTGACGACCAGCTCGGCGGGCAACCGGCCCGCGGCGTGGCCGGTTTCGTCCCAGCACACCGCCTGCCTGCCGAGCCCGGCGACGATGCCGTGCAGCTCGCCGAGGAACCACGGGTGGAGCTCGGCGGTGCCGCGCAACCCGAGCCGGGCGGCCTTTTCCCGGGCGGCCGGGCTGGTTTCCCATTGCGTCGTCGGGCATTCGTCGCCGCCGATGTGCAGGTACGGCGCCGGGAAGACGTCCGCGACCTGGGTGAGCACGTCCCGGCAGAACGCGAACGCGCCGTCGTGCACGCCGAGGATGTCCGGGCTGATGCCCCACTCCGTCCACACGGGAAGCCGCACGTCCGGCCGGTTGCCCAGCTCGGGGTAGGCGGCCAGCGCCGCGCGGACGTGGCCGGGCAGGTCGATCTCCGGCACGATCCGCACGCCGCGCCCGGCGGCGAAGGCGACCAGGTCCCGCAGTTCGCGCTGGGTGTAGAAGCCGCCGTGGGGCACGCCGTCGAAGACGCCGCTGCCCGCGGCCCCGACCATCGATTCGGTGCGCCAGGCCCCGATCTCGGTGAGCCGCGGCCACCCGTCGATCTCGAGCCGCCAGCCCTGGTCGTCGGTCAGGTGCAGGTGCAGGACGTTGTACTTGTGCAGCGCCAGGAGATCGACGAACTCGCGCAGGAACGCCAGCGGCAGGAAGTGCCGGGCGACGTCGAGCAGGACCCCGCGCCACGGCAGCCGGGGCGCGTCGCGGATCGTCAGGCACTCGAGCCGCGGCAGCAGCTGGCGGACCGTCTGCACCCCGGCGAGCAGGCCCGCTTCGGTGGACGCGGTGAGGACCGCTGCGTCCGGGGTGACGTCGAGCGCGTACTCCTCGGGGGCGAAGCCGGGGGTCAGCGCGAGCCGGACGGCGGGTCCACTGTGGACGAGCGGGAGGTCCGCGTACGCGGCGAGCAGCCGGGCCGGCCCATGCGTGCCGGGTCCCGCCTGGACGCCGGCGGGCGTGAAGGAACCGGCGCGGCGGGTCAGCCGCGCGGGGTGGGGGATGACCATCAGCCCTTCACCGCGCCCGCGGTCATGCCTTCGACCAGGTGGCGCTGCACGAGCGCGAAGAAGACGACGACGGGCAGCGCGAACAGCGTCGACGCGGCGATGAGGCCGCCGTAGTCGGTGCCCGTGCTGGTGCTGAACGAGACCAGCCAGACCGGCAGCGTGTAGCCGGAGCTGTCCTTCATGATGACGTAGGCGAACAGGAAGTCGTTCCACGCGGTGATGAAGGCGAACACGCTGGTCGCGATCAGCCCGGGCAGCACGAGCGGCAGCAGGACCGAGCGCATGACGCGCCCGCGTGTGGCGCCGTCGACCATCGCCGCTTCCTCCAGTTCGACGGGGATGCCGTGCAGGAACCCGCGCAGCGTCCAGATGGTGAACGGCAGCACGAGCGCGACGTACGTGAGCACCAAGCCGAAGAGCGTGTCGAGCAGGTGCGCGCTCTTGAGGCTCAGGAACAGCGGGATGACCAGCGCGGGCACCGGGACCATCTGCAGCACCAGCACCCCGATGAGGAAGCTGCGGCGGCCGAAGAACCGGAACCGCGTCAGCGCCGTAGCGGCGAGGAAGGCGACCACTATGGACAGTGCGACGACGGCCACCACGACGACCACGCTGTTGAGCAGGTCCTGGAGGAACCCCGGCTTCGCGAGGGCGCCGGCGAAGTTGTCGAAGGTGACGTCGAAGGGCAGGAACTCCGGCGTCGGGCTGAGGATCTTGCCCGCCGGCTTGAACGCCGTGAGCACCATCCAGTACACCGGGAAGATCCACACGAGGCAGAAGATGGCGGCTGTCGCGTTCCGGCCCACCCGGCGGATCACAGGTCCTCCCCCGATCGCACGAGCCGTCGCACGTACACCGCGGTCAGCGCGACGAGCAGCGCGACCGAGACGACGGCGATCGCCGCGCCCTGGCCGAAGTCGTTGCGGCTGAACGCACGGGTGAACGTCCAGATGCCGAGCGTCGTGGTGCCGCCGTCCGGGCCGCCCTGGGTGAGGATCCAGATCTGGTTGAAGACGGTGAAGTCCCAGATGATCGACAGGATGGTCACCAGGCCGAGGATGGGCTGCAGGAACGGGAAGGTGATCGTGCGGTGCGCGCGCCACGGCCCGGCGCCGTCGAGCGCGGCCGCTTCGTAGTAGGACTGCGGGATCTGCGAAAGCCCGGCGTAGAGCGTGAGCGCGACGAACGGCACCGACTGCCAGACGACGAGCAGCCACACCAGCGTGAACGCCGACGCCGGCGACGTCGTCCAGTCGTGCTGGGTGAGGTCGCCGAAGCCGAGCTGGGTGAGCAGCCAGTTCACCACGCCGTAGCCGGGCTGGAAGAGCCACTGCCAGACCAAAGTGGACGCCACGTTCGGCAGGGCCCAGGCGGCGATCAGGCAGAGCGTCACCGCCGTGCGCATCCCGCGGCCCAGCTTGCGCAGCAGGAGGGCGACCGCGAAACCGATCAGGAGCGTGCCGAGCACCAGTGCGGCGCAGAAGCCGACGCTGCGGGCGAGCACCGGGAGCAGCTGGTCGTCGCCGAGCACGGCGGCGTAGTTGTCCCAGCCCGCGAAGCCCGTCGTGCCGGTGAACAGCGAGCGCAGGCCGTACTCCTGCAGCGAGATGACGACCAGCCGCAGCAGCGGGTAGCCGAGCACCAGCCCGAGCAGCGCGGCCGCGGGCAGGAGCAGGCCGTAGGGCAGCAGCGACCGGCGCCGCCGGGGCGCCGCCGGTCTTTCCGGCGCGTGCGGCCGCGCTTTCACGAGCAACACGGGGACTCCTTGTCGGAAGCGGGAAAGGGGCGGGGCGGCCCGGCGGGGACGGCGGTCAGCCGGGCTGCCCCGCCGGTCAGCGGGCGTTGAGCGCTTCGGTGAGGTGGGCGTCGAAGTCCTTGGCCGCTTGGGCGATCGGCTTGCGCCCGGTCGCGATGTCGGCGAAGAACGTGTTGATCGACTTGTCACTCTCGATGGTCGCCCAGCCGGGTGCGGCCGGTGTCGCGACGCTGGTCTTGGCCGCGGTGGCGAACGCGGCGTTGAGCGGCGGCAGCGACGGCGTGATCCGGTCGATGAGCTCGGTCGAAATCGGGGTCCAGCCGTCGATGCCGACGATCGCGTCGCGCTGCACGGCCGGGTCGGTCGCCGCCTTGACGTAGGCGAGCGCGAGGTCCTGGTTGCGGCTCTTGGCCGCGATCGCCAGGTCGGACCCGCCGAGGAAGACCGGCTGCGTCTGCCCGGGCGTGGCGCTGGGGAAGGGGAACGTGCCGAGGCGGTCCTTGAGCTCCGGCTTGTTCTTGACGACGGTGTTGACGCTGGTGTCGAGGATGGCCGCGGCGCCGCCGGCGGAGAAGACGGCGGCCTGGTCGGGTGCCTTCGTGTCGACGTTGCGGGACGCGGGGGAGGAGTAGGCGTTCTGGAAGTCCTTCCAGGCCTGCAGTCCCTTCTGCGCCTCCGGGCTTTCGAGGGCGCCGGCCCACTTGCCGTCCTGCTGCACGGCGATCCGGCCACCGGCGTCCCAGACGAACTGCAGCGCGCCGAACCAGTACCGGCCGGGGAAGTGGAAGACCGAGTAGTCCGGCGCGGAGTGCTTCGCCTTGATCTTGTCGAGCGCGGCGGTGAGCTCGGCGTACGTCGTGGGCGGCGCGGTGACGCCGGCGTCGGCCCAGACCTGCTTGTCGTAGATCACCGAGCGGTTGCCTGCGAACAGCGGGGCCGCGTAGACGTGATCGTCCACAGTGGCCGGCCCGATCAGGCCGGGCAGCCAGGTCTGCCCGGCGGCGAGCTCGGCGCGGTGCGGGGTGAGGTCGGTCAGCGCGCCGTTGGCGGCGAACAGCGGGACGTTCGTGTTGCCGATCTCGATGACGTCCGGCGTGGTGTCCTGGGCCAGCGCGGTGCTGATCTTGGTGTTGATGTTGTCCCATTCCTGGATCTGGACGGTGACCTTCGCGCCGGTGGCCTTCTCGAACGCGGCGTTGATCGCCGCGGTGGCCTTGTCGCTCAGGTCGCCGTTCATCAGCCAGACGGTCAGGGTGCCCCCGCCGGCGGCGGGAGCGGGGGTGTCGGTGCCACAGGCACTGGCGGCCAGTGCGGCGACGGCCAGTGCGGCGGCGAGGATGCGTCTGCGCATGGGGATTCCCGGAGGCGTGAGGTGGGTGCGGTGCGGGGGTCGTGAGTGTTTAGGAGGGTTAGAACCCGCCTAAACACTCACGACCTGCCGGGGGGAGATGGGGGTCAGCAGTGGCCGAGGTCGGCCCACTGGGCGGTGAGGCCGGGCTCGGAGCCCTGGGTCCACCAGTTCGCCTGCCAGAGGTGGGCGCTGTGCTTCACGCGCTGGCCGCCGAGGTACACCGTGCCCCAGTCCCATTCCGGCGCGCTCGAGCAGTCGGCGGGCTGGGACGGCGTGGTCGGGGTGGTGGGCGTCGTCGGGGTGGTCGGCTTGGTGGTCGTGGTCGCCGGCGGGCTGGTCGGGGTGGTGCAGCCGGTGACGGTGTCCACGTGGGACGTTCCGGAGGTGCGGTACTGCCCGGCCTTCGCGACGGCGTCGGCGGGGGAGACGACCTGGTTGCCGGCGTAGTAGGTCCAGTCCACCTGCTCGGTGTAGACGCTGTTCCCGCTCGTGTGGCCCGCGGTGTCGATGAACCACATGTTGTAGTTGATCGACATCGGCGTGCGCGGGTACACCGGGTTGCCCTGGGCGTCGGTGGTGTGGTCGGCGGTCAGGACGCCGTCGATGTAGTACTTGACGTGCCCGCCGGAGACCTGCGTGACGATGTCGTGCCAGCCGGCCAGGCTGCGGTTCTGCGCGGTGGACGTGCGCAGCCCGTCCCACGTCGGGTTGTTCCAGTAGGTGTACCAGCTGGTCTGGTAGTTGGCCTGCGAGCCGCCCCAGCCGCCGTTGGGCAGGTACTCGGAGAAGTCCAGCTCGCTGTAGAGCGGGTCGCGGTCGTACCGCAGCGGCGAGATCGTGAAGTAGGTTTCGTTGACGTGGTCGCCGTCGGTCCCGCTGTCCGGCGCGTCGGTGAAGCGGACCCGGCTGGCGTACGTGCCTTCGAAGAACCGCAGCTGGTTCTGGTACAGCTCGGCGTGCGTGGTGCCGTTCGCGGAGCCGTCGGTGCTCGCGGTGAGCTGCGCGACCCGCTCGCCGTTGACCGTCGGGAAGCTGACGTTGCTGGTGAGCCAGCGCGCGCCGGGCACCCCGGGGCTGCCGACGTCGTTGCGGGTGGTCCACCCGGCCCCGCTGAAGGCGGAGTCGGTGGGCGAGGCGTAGTGGAAGTCGTCGAAGAGCACACCGCAGTCGGCGGCCGCGGCGGCCGCCGGGCTGGCGCCGGCCCCGCCGGAGAGGATGAGGGCGGTGGCGGCCACGGTGGCGAGGCTGGTGAGGGCTGCGGTGGTGGTCCGGGTGGTACGGGACATGGGTCTCCTCCTGGGATGCCGTCCGCGGGGAGGCCGATTGGTCTAGACGAATCGGGTGGCCAGTACCCTCCTCCTGACCATTGGTCATGTCAAGAAGGCAGCAGAACTTACCTTTGGTAATTTTCGGCTGGCGTCAGTGGGCGGCTTCGAAGAGCTCGACCAGGTTCCCCGCGGGGTCGGCGAGCAGGATCTGCCGCCCGCCCGGCCCGGCGACGACGTCGCCGAGGAACCGCACCCCGGCCTCGTCCAGCCGCCGGATCTCCGCGTCCAGGTCCGGGACCACCAGGTGGATGCGGTTGCGGCCCGCCGCCGACGCGTCCGCCGGGGTGGCGCGGGCACCCGAGCTGGCGGGCCCCGAGAGCAGCAGCCGCAACGGGCCGCGGACGACGTCGGCGAACGCGGGTGCGGCGCTCATCCGCACCGTGAAGCCGAGGTGGGTGGTGTAGAAGGCGATGGCCGCCGGGACGTCGTCGACGATGTACCGGACGCTCGCGAGCTGATCGGTCATGACCGGTCCTCCTTGCCTTGTGCCGCAGCGAGTTCCGGCAGCAGGTGCCGGACGCGCGTGTCGAGCTCGGCCGCGGTGCGCCGGAACGCGCCGGGATCGTGCGCGGCCGCCGGGTCCGGGATGCTCCAGTGCCGCCGGTGCGGGAAGGCCGGGCAGACCTCGCGGGCCTTGTCGCACACCGTGATCACGTGGTCGAACCGCTGCCCGGCGACCGCGTCCAGGTGCCGCGGCCGCTGCCCGGCGAGGTCGATGCCGAACTCCCCGGCCAGCGCCCGGACGGCCTCCGGGTGCAGCGCGGCTTTCGGGTGGGTGCCCGCGCTGGCCGCGGCCACCCGGCCGCCGGTCCGCTGCCGCAGCAGGGCTTCGGCGATGGGGGAGCGGGCGCTGTTGCCGGTGCAGACGAACAGCACGGTGACCCCCGCCGCGGCGGGCGCGGGCTCGCGGAGCAACGCCGGGTGCAGCGCCGCGCCGGTCGCCGTCAGCGCGGCGGAACACCGGTCGAGGTCCAGGTGGTAGTAGCTGTCGCGCCCGTCGAAACTGCTGCGCGTGACCCCGACGAGCCCGCCGTCGCGCAGCAGCCGCAGGTGGTAGGAGACCAGGTTCTGGGGCTGGCCGACGCGCTCCACCAGCTCGCGGACCCGCAGGTCGCGGCCGGCGAGCGCGGTCAGCAGCGACCACCGCAGCGGGTGCGCGGCGAGGCGGACGAACGGCGGTGGCTCCGGTGACGCCATCCCGGCAGATTACATCAAATGAGATTGATGGAACAGTGCGTCATGATGAGGGGCGAGCCGATCGAGAGGAGCGGAATGGACGGGCTGACCGAAGAGGAGACCGCGATCGTCGCGGTGGTGCGCGACTTCGTGGACCGCGACGTCCGGCCGTCCGCGCGGGAACTGGACCACGCCGACACCTACCCCGAAGCGCTCATCGAGCAGATGAAGCGGCTCGGCGTCTTCGGGCTCGCCGTCCCCGAACCGTGGGGTGAGGCGCGGGTGTCCGCGCAGTGCTACGCCGTGATCACCGAGGAACTGGCGCGGGGCTGGATGAGCCTGGCCGGCGCGATGGGCGGGCACACCGTGGTCGCGAAGCTCATCGCCGAGCACGGCACGCGCGCGCAGCAGGACCACTACCTGCCGCGGATGGCCACCGGTGAGGTTCGCGCGACGATGGCGCTGACCGAGCCCGGCGGTGGGTCCGACCTGCAGGCGCTGCGCACCACCGCCCGCCGGGACGGGGACACCTACGTCGTCGACGGCGCCAAGACGTGGATCACCAACGCCCGCCGTTCGCAGCTCGTCGCGTTGCTGTGCAAGACCGATCCGCGCGCCGAACCCGCGCACGCGGGCATCAGCATCCTGCTCGTCGAGCACGGCCCGGGGTTCGAGGTCTCCCGCGACCTGCCGAAACTGGGCTACAAGGGCGTCGAAAGCTGCGAGCTGTCCTTTGTGGACTTCCGGACGCCGTCGGCGTCGCTGCTCGGCGGGGTCGAGGGCAAGGGGTTCGCGCAGATGATGCGGGGCCTGGAGATCGGCCGGATCCAGGTCGCCTCCCGCGCGCTCGGCGTCGGCCGGGCCGCGCTGGAGGATTCCCTGCGCTACGCCCAGGAACGCGAGACGTTCGGCAAGCCGATCTGGCAGCACCAGTCGGTCGGCAACCACCTCGCCGACATGGCCACCAAGCTGGAGGCGGCGCGCCAGCTCGTCCACCACGCCGCCCGGCGCTACGACTCCGGTGCGCGCGCCGACCTCGAAGCCGGCATGGCGAAGCTGTTCGCGTCCGAGACGGCGATGGAGATCGCGCTGGCGGCGGTGCGCATCCACGGCGGCTACGGCTACTCCACGGAGTTCGACGTCGAACGCTACTTCCGGGACGCGCCGCTGATGATCGTCGGCGAGGGCACCAACGAAATCCAGCGCACGGTCATCGCCCGGCAGCTGGTCAAGCGCCACCCGATCGGGGGTGACCGCGCGTGATCACCGAGCGCATCCTCCCCGGGCCCGCCGAGGCGCTCGCCGCGCTGCTCGGCGTCGGCGTTCCCGAGGACGGCGTCCTGCCGCTGCTGTGGCACTGGGTGTACCTGCTCGACCGGCCCGCCCAGGCCGACCTGGGCCCGGACGGGCACCCGGTCCGCGACGGGACGCCACCCGGACGTCGCATGTGGGCCGGCGGCCGGGTGCGCACGACCGGGGAACTCCGCTGGGGTGCGGACGCCACCCGGCACTCGGAAGTCGTGGCGACGCGCGAGAAGCAGGGCCGGTCCGGGCCGCTGACCTTCGTCACGGTCGCCCGCCGGATCCACCAGGCGGGCCGGCTCGTCGTCGACGAGGAGCAGGACCTCGTCTACCGGGGTGCCGGCACCGGGGAGGCACACTCGGCCGGCGGCCCCGAGGTGCTGCCGGCCGCGGGGGAGTGGTCCCTCGACGTGACGCCCACGCTGCTGTTCCGCTTCTCGGCGCTGACGTACAACGCCCACCGCATCCACTACGACCGCGACTACTGCCGCGACGTCGAGGGCTATCCCGGGCTGCTCACCCACGGGCCGCTGCAGGCGGTCGCGATGGCCGAAGCCGCCCGGGCCCGCGGGGTCACCGGGCCGTTGAGCTTCGAGTACCGGCTCGTGGCGCCGCTGTTCGACTTCCAGGGCCTGATCGCCTCGGCCCGGCCGGGCGCGGACGCGACGACCACGGCCGTCCGCGACCGGTCCGGGCGGCGGACGGCCACCGGAACGCTGAGACCGCGGTAAGCCGTCACCCGTGGTTCGGGGTGCTCAGCGCACGGTCACAACCTCGTCGCAGATATTGTAAACAATTTCATCGACGATTAGGGTGCGACCATCAAGCATGCGAAGCGACGAGGACTGACCTTGATCATCGACTGCCACGGCCACTACACCACCGCACCACCCGCGCTCGCGGCGTGGCGCGACCAGCAGATCGCCGCGCTGGACGGCTCGGCCGCCCAGCCCGTGCGGGCCGACCTGCGGATCAGCGACGACGAGCTGCGCGAGACGATCGAGCCGAACCAGCTGAAGCTGATGGACGAACGCGGGATCGACCTGACGATCTTCTCGCCCCGCGCGTCCTTCATGGCCCACCACGTCGGCGGCTTCGAGACGTCGGCGGAGTGGGCCGCGATCTGCAACGAGCTCTGCTACCGCGTCAGCACGCTCTACCCGGACCGGTTCGCGCCCGCGGCGATGCTCCCGCAGTCGCCGGGCGTCGACCCCGCCACCTGCGTTCCGGAGCTGACCCGCTGCGTGGAGGAGTACGGCGCCGTCGCGCTGAACCTCAACCCCGACCCGAGCGGCGGGCACTGGACGGCCCCACCGCTGACCGACCGCTCGTGGTACCCGATCTACGAGAAGATGGCGGAGTACGACATCCCGGCGATGGTGCACGTCTCCACCAGCGTCAACCCGGCGTTCCACACGACCGGCGCGCACTACCTCAACGCCGACACGACCGCGTTCATGCAGCTCGTGCAGGGCGACCTGTTCGCCGACTTCCCGACGCTGAAGCTGATCATCCCGCACGGCGGCGGCGCGGTGCCCTACCACTGGGGCCGGTTCCGCGGCCTCGCGATGGCGCTGGGCAAGCCGGAGCTCGAGGAGCACGTGCTGGGCAACGTCTTCTTCGACACCTGCGTCTACCACCAGCCGGGTTCGGACCTGCTCTTCGACGTCGTCCCGGCCCGCAACATCCTCTTCGCGTCCGAGATGATCGGCGCGGTCCGCAGCGTCGACCCGCGCACCGGGCACCACTTCGACGACACCCGCCGGTACGCCGAGGCCGCGAACCTGCCCGAAGCGGACTGGGCGGCGATCCGGGAGCACAACGCCCGCGCCGTCTACCCGCGCCTGGACGCCCTGCTGAAGGGGCAAGGCCGGTGACCGCGCCGAAGACGCCGGGCTGGCTGGACTGGTACGCGGGTCCGTCCACACCGGACTTCACGCTGCCACCGGGCACCGTGGACGCCCACTGCCACGTTTTCGGCCCGCAGCAGGAGTTCCCGTTCGCGCCCGGGCGCAAGTACACGCCGTGCGACGCGAGCAAGGACCAGCTCTTCGCGCTGCGCGACCACCTCGGGGTCTCCCGGAACGTCATCGTGCAGGCGACCTGCCACGGCGCCGACAACTCCGCGATGCTCGACGCCGTCCGGGCGGCCGGCGGGCGGGCGCGCGGCGTCGCGACCGTCCGTCCTGACATCGGCGAGGCGGAACTGCGGGAGCTCGACGCGGCCGGCGTCCGGGGCGTGCGGTTCAACTTCGTCAAGCGGCTCGTCGACGCCGTGCCCACGGACGACCTCGCCGTGATCGCGAAGAAGATCGCCCCGCTCGGCTGGCACGTCGTGCTGTACTTCGAAGCCGCCGACCTGCCCGATCTCGAACACTTCTTCGGCACGCTGCCCGTGCCGCTGGTGATCGACCACATGGGACGGCCGGACGTCACGAAATCCGCGGAAGGCAAGGACTTCGGCCGCTTCCTGCGCTTCGCCGAGCGCAACGACGTCTGGGTGAAGGTCAGTTGCCCCGAGCGGCTCACCGTGACCGGACCCCCGGCGCTCGACGGCGAACGGCACGCCTACGCCGACGTCGTGCCGTTCGCCCGGCGCGTCGTCGCGGAGTTCCCCGACCGGGTGCTGTGGGGGACCGACTGGCCGCACCCGAACCTCAAGAGCCACATGCCCGACGACGGGCTCCTCGTCGACCACGTGCCGCTGATCGCGGAAACCGCGGAGGCACGGCGGAAGCTGCTCGTCGACAACCCGATGCGCCTCTACTGGCCCGGCGAAACCGCCTGAAACCCCCTGAAGGGCATGCAATGCAGCACGCCAACGCGCTCAACCGGCTGAACCGCCTGCCGATTTCGCGCTTCCACAAGCTCACCCTGATCGCCGTCTCGTTCGCCTACTTCTTCGAGTTCGCGGACATCAACAGCTTCGCCACCACCGCGCCCAAGCTCATCAAGCTGTGGGGCGTGACGGTGAACCAGGTCGCCTACGTGACCTCGCTGTCGTTCGTCGGGATGTTCTTCGGCTCGATCATCGCGAGCACGCTCGCCGACCGCTTCGGCCGCAAGAACGCTCTCATGTGGACGACCGTCTGGTTCGGCGTCTTCTCGTTCGCGGCGGTGTTCTCCTGGGACATCGTGTCGCTGGGCGTGTTCCGCGTCCTGACGTCGGCCGGCCTCTCGGCGATGACCGTCGTCGCGGTCATCTACGTCAACGAGCTCTACCCCGCGGCCAGCCGCGGCAAGTACCAGGCCTACGCGATCGTGATCGGCATCTGCGGCACCCCGGTGACCAACCTGATCGCGAGCCTCGTGGTGCCGCTCGGCGACTGGGAGTGGCGGCTGGTCTACCTGTGGGGCGCGCTCGGCGTCCTGCTGGTGCTGTTCACCCGGCAGCTGAAGGAATCGCCGCGCTGGTACGAAAGCCGGGGCGAACACGCGAAGGCCGACGCGGTGCTGCGCGAGATCGAAGCGCGGGTCGCGGCCGAGAAGGGCCCGCTGCCGGAGCCGGCGCCGCCGATCGAGGAAGCCCCGGTCGCCAAGGCGCCGCTGCGGTTGCTGCTGCGCAAGAAGTACCTGCTGCCGACGCTGCTGCTCACGGTCCTGTGGGTGACGCAGACGATCGGGTTCTTCGGGTATTCGAGCTGGGCGCCGACGTTGCTGGCCAAGGAAGGCTTCAGCGTCGAGAAGTCGGTGTTCTACGTGGCGTTGACGACGGTCGGCGCGCCGCTCGGCTCGTACCTGGCGGCCCTGGTCACCGACCGCTTCGAGCGCAAGTGGTGCCTGGTCGCGTTCGGCGCGATCATCGCGCTGTGCGGGTTGTTCTACGGCCTGACGTTCAACCCGGTCCTGATCGTGGTGTTCGGCTTCCTGGTCAACATGTTCGAGCGCGGCTACACCGCACTCGGCTACGCGTATTCGCCGGAGCTGTTCGACACGCGCGGCCGCTCGCTGGGCACGGGCGTGTCGTACGGCCTCGGCCGGCTGTCGAACGCGGCCGGTCCGCTGATCGTGGCCTCGCTGTACAACAACAGCGGCTACCAGAGCGTGTTCTTCTTCATCGCGGGCACGTGGCTGGTCGGCGCGGTGGTGCTGGCCCTGTTCGGCCCGCGGACCCGCCAGGCCCGGCTCAAGCCGGCCGCCGCCGAGCCCGCTGGGGTCTGACGGGATCTGACGGTCACCGGACCGCCGCGGAAACCGCGCAGAGCGAGGCCCAGGCCACGGCGAACGCGGCGACCTTCTTCCGCGCGGTCCGGTCCGGCAGGGTGGTGCCGAAGACGAGGGCGTCGGCGGCGTCGGAAGCGACGCGTGCGGCGAGGGCGACCTGCAGGGGCCGCCCCGCCGGCGCGAACACCATGGCCAGGCCGATCGCCGCGTCGCGGGCGCCGATCCCGCCGATCAGGGTGCGCACGCCGGAGCTGACCCCGCCGGTCGGCGTGGTGAGTCCGCACGGCTTGGCGAGCACGCGGGGCGCGGCGATGATCGTCGCGCTGTAGGCGGCCGTCAACGCTCCCAGGACGCGGGTCATCGCGGGCATCGGGGTTTCCTTTCACCGGGGTCGGGTCGGGCTACCCGCTGGGGGAACGGGCAAACTCCGCGCGGCCCGCCGGCAGCTCACCCGCTGCGGGCTTCGGGCCCCACGGCGTTCGTCACCCAGCCGGCGTCAGGCGGCCTGTGCGACGAGCGCGGGCCGCCGGACCAGTGCCACCATCGCCGCGCCCAGGAGGCCCGCCACCGCGAAGACGAGGAAGCCCAAAGTGGACAGTCCGCTCGCGACCAGGACGCCGCCGAGCCAGGGGCCGAACACCGCGCCGAGGCGGCCGACGCCGGAGACCCAGCCGAGGGCGGTCGCGCGGCTGTCCGCCGGGTAGTACGCGCCGACCGCCGCGTAGATCAGCGTCTGCGCGCTGAACAGCCACGCGCCCGTCAGGAACACGACGACGTAGGTGACCACCAGCGGCAGGTGCACCGCCAGCAGGCCGACGCCGCCCGCGGTGAGGGCGAACCAGGTGATCGCGACCGGCCGGGCCCCGAACCGGTCGGCGAGCCGGCCGGCGACGAGCATGCCCGCGATGCCGCCCAGGTTGATCACCAGGAGGAAGCTGATCGCGGAACCGAGGTTGTAGCCGCTGCCGCGCATCATGGTCGGCAGCCAGGTGTTGACGCCGTACACCAGCAGCAGGCCGGCGAACGAGGCGATCCAGAACAGGACCGTCGTCAGCCGGACCGACGGCGTGAACAGGCCCCGCAGGCCGCCGCGCCGCTCCTCGGCCGGTTCGGGGGCGAACGCCTGGAGCACGACGCCGTGCCGGTCCGCGATCGCCCGCGCCCGTTCGGTCTTTCCCTTGGCCAGCAAGAACGTCAGCGATTCGGGCAGCAGGAAGGCGATCGCCGGGAGGACCGGGACGAGCAGCAGCGCGCCCAGCCAGTACACCGAACGCCAGCCCAGCGACCCGACCAGCGTCATCCCGAGCGCCCCGGCCAGCGCGCCGCCCGCCTGGTGCGCCGTCATCACCGTGGTGACGGCGAGGTTCCGCCGCCACGCCGGCGCGTACTCCATGACCATCGCGATCGCCGACGGCAGCAGCCCGCCCAGTCCCACGCCGGCGACGAACCGCGCCGCCCCGAACCAGCCCGGCGTCGGAGCGGCGGCGCAGGCCGCGGCGGCCAGCGAGAACACGACGACGCCGGTGATGATGATCTTCCGGCGCCCGATCCGGTCGGTGAGGATGCCGGCCGAGAGCGCGCCGAGCATCATCCCGAACGTCGTCAGGCTGCCGATTTCCCCGCCGGTGACGGGGGTCAGGCCGAAGCCCTTGTCCGCGAGGACGCCCGGCAGGGTCGCGCCGTAGACGAAGAGATCCAGCCCGTCGAGCAGGACCAGGACCCAGCACAACGCGGTCACCCGGAGCGAGAGCCGGACCGTGGCGGCGGTCGAGCCGCCGGTTTCTCGTACGGACATCGTCGTCCCTTTCGTCCCGGGGCCGCGAAGACGTCCGAAAGCTACATCGTGTGAGATATTGAACACAAGACTCACATCAAGATTGTTAACAATCCTGTGAATCAGCTATGTGTCGAAGCTGGTCCCGGGCCGCGGCGGCGACGTCGGCCCGGACGGCCAGGTCCCCGAGCATCTCCGCGGCGGCCGCCATTTCGGCGGTGCGGCGGACGGCGTGCCGGTAGGAGCCGGTGACCAGCCGGTCGACCGTGGCCGGGCCGGCCGCGGTCAGTTCGCCGACGACGATCTCGCGCAGCCAGTCCTCGCAGCCGGCGGCGCGGGCGGCCTGCAGGGCTTCGACGACGGCCGCGGACATGCCCTTGAAGAACACGCTGCGAAGCAGCTTGCGCTCGGCGGCGAGCCCGGCCTCGCCGGGCATCGCCTCGACGTCGGCGCCCAGGCCGTTCAAGGTGGCGGCGACGGTCTCGGCGGCGTTCCCGGTGGTCAGCATGGGGACGCGCAATCCGCGCCCGGGGACCGGGGCCATGATCGCGACGTCGGCGAACGGGACGTCGTGCTCGGCGGCGAGCGCGGCCAGCCGGCGTTTCGCGCCGGGGGAGGCCGTGTTCAAGTCGGCCCAGACCGCGCCCGGGCGCAGGCCGGGGAGGCCGGCGCGAAGGGCGTCGAGCGCCGCCGACGCGCTGTTCACGCTGAGGACGAGAGCGGCTCCTTCGGCCGCTTCGGCCTCGGAGCCGGTCACGGTGACGCCCGCCGCGGCAGTGGGGACGGCCGGGTCGTACGCGCGCACCGCCGCCCCGGCCGCGACCAGGTCACGGGCCAGTTCGCCGCCCGCTTCCCCCAAACCGAGTACCGCGATGGTTCCGGTCATAGCAGAATCCTCCTCGCCAGCTACGATCGAGTACACGATGTGCTCGACAAAATTGTCAACAAAATCGGAGTCGAGGGTATGACCGAGAGTGCTGCGGACCGGCGGCCGGGGGAGCGTTCGGTGGTGGCCGCCATCCGGGACGCGATCGTCCGCGGCGAGTTCGTGCCCAACCAGCGGCTGGTCGAGGCGGACCTGTCCGCCCAGTTCGCCGCGAGCCGCGCCACCGTGCGGGCCGCGCTGATCGAGCTGACCAACGAAGGGCTCGTCGAACGCGTGCAGAACCGCGGGGCCCGGGTGCGCGCGGTCTCGCTGGAGGAGGCCGTCGAGATCTCCGAGGTCCGGATGATGCTCGAATCGCTGTGCGCGGCCAAGGCGGCCGAACGCGTTTCCGACGCCGAGGTCGGCGAGCTGCGCGAACTCGGCGAGCTCATGCAGCAGGCCGTCGCGAGCGGGGACGTCGTCGGGTACTCCGGCCTCAACCAGCGGCTGCACCGGCGGGTCCGCGAGATCAGCGGGCAGCGGACCGCCGCGCAGGTGCTCGAACGGCTGCGCGGGCAGAGCGTCCGCCACCAGTTCCGGCTGGCGATGCGGCCCGGCCGGCCGCAGGTCTCGCTGCCGGAGCACCTCGCGATCATCGACGCCATCTGCGCGCATCACCCCGAGCGGGCCGCCGAAGCCGCCCGGGTGCACCTCGGCAGCGTGATCGAGGCGCTCAAGGCGGCCGACGCGGAGGTCTCCCCGCTCCACCCCTGAACAGAACACTGAACAGAACGTCGCCAAGATTGTTGACAATCTTGGCGACGGAACCGTACGGTGACCGTCATGAAGCCCGTCATCGTCACCGACCCGCCGCGCGCCGATCTCGAGCAGGTGACGCGCCTGGCCGACTACGGCGTCGCCACCGTGCACGAGGCCCTCGGCCGCTCCGGGCTGCTCGGGCCCGGCCTGCGGCCCATCCAGGACGGCGCGCGCGTCGGCGGCACCGCCGTCACCGCGCTCTGCTGGCCCGGGGACAACCTGATGATCCACGCGGCCATCGAGCAGTGCCGCGAAGGCGACATCCTCGTGGTCACCACGACTTCGCCTTGCCTGGACGGGCTCTTCGGGGAACTCTTCGCGACCGCCTTGCGCCACCGCGGGGTGCGCGGCCTGGTCACCACCACCGGCGTCCGCGACGTCACCGACCTGCGCGCGCTCGGCTTCCCGGTGTGGTCGGCCGCGATCAGCGCGCAGGGCACGGTCAAGGCGACCGCCGGCGCGGTGAACGTCCCGGTCGCCATCGGCGGCCAGCTGATCCGCCCCGGTGACGCGATCCTGGCCGACGACGACGGCGTCATGCGCGTCCGCCGCGAAGACGTCCAAACCGGACTGGACGCCGCACAGGCGCGCCTGGAAAAGGAAGCCGCCGCCCGGGAGGCCTTCGCCACCGGCCAGCTCGGCCTGGACCGCTACGGGCTGCGCGAAAAACTCGAAGCGCTCGGCGTCCGGTACCTGACCGCCGGGGAGTACGAGAAGGAGCAGGCATGACCGGCGTGCGCTGCATGCTCATGCGCGGCGGGACGTCGAAGGGCGCGTACTTCCTCGCCGACGACCTGCCCGCCGACCCCGCGGACCGCGACGACCTGCTGCTGCGGATCATGGGTACCCCCGACCCACGCCAGATCGACGGCCTCGGCGGTGCCCAGCCGGTCACCAGCAAGGTCGCGATCGTGTCCCGGGCGGACGGGCCGGACCACGACGTCGACTACCTGTTCCTGCAGCTCGGTGTCGAAGAAGCGACCGTCTCCGACCGGCAGACGTGCGGCAACCTGCTGGCCGGGGTCGGCCAGTTCGCCGTCGAACGCGGTCTCGTGGCGGCCGGCGCCGAACGCACCACCGTTCGCGTGCGGCTGCTCAACACCGGCACGATCGCCGTCTCGACGTTCGCCACCCCCGGCGGCGAAGTCGATTACCGCGGCGGCACGGCGATCTCCGGCGTGCCCGGCACGGCGGCCCCGGTCGAACTGGACTTCACCGAAACCGAAGGGTCGATCTGCGGCAGCCTGCTGCCCACCGGCCACGTCCGCGATGACATCGGCGGCATCGCGGTGTCCTGTGTGGACAACGGGATGCCGGTCGTCGTCGCGCGCGCCGAAGACCTCGGCATCACCGGGTACGAGCCGGTCGAGGACCTCGACGGCGCCGAGCTCGCCGGCCGGATCGACGCCCTGCGCGTCGAAGCCGGGAAGCTGATGGGCCTCGGCGACGTCCGCGGCAGCTCGGTCCCGAAGACCACGCTGGTCGCCGCGCCCCGCGACGGCGGTGCCGTCTGCACCCGGACGTTCATCCCGGTCAAGCCGCACCCGTCGATCGGCGTGCTCGGCGGCGTCAGCGTCGTCACGGCGCTGCTGCTCGACGGCGCCGTCGGCCACGAGCTGCTCGAAGCCGGCGGCGGACCCGTCGAGATCGAGCACCCGAGCGGCAAGCTGGCCGTGGCGATCGAGTTCGACGGGGCCCGGGTCCGCCGCTCGACCGTGATCCGGACCGCGCGGAAGTTGTTCGACGGCACCGTTTTCCCCCGTTCCTGAGGAGCCAGCCATGCCCGACCCCTCGCCGCGCCACGAGATCGCGCACCTGGGACACGTCGAACTGCGCACGCCGGAGCCGGAGAAGAGCCTCGACTTCTTCGTCCGCGTGCTCGGCCTGACCGAGAACGGCACCGACGGCGACTCGGTCTACCTGCGCACCTGGGACGACTACGAGCACCACAGCCTGAAGCTCACCGCCGCGAAGACGTCCGGGGTCGGGCGGACGGCGCTGCGCGCGTCGAGCCGCGAAGCCCTCGACCGCCGGGTGGCCGCGCTCGAGGAGCGCGGGCTCGGCGTCGGCTGGGTCGACGGCGACACCGGGATCGGCCCGACGTACCTGTTCCGCGACCCGGACGGCCACGAACTCGAGCTGTACTGGGAAACCGAGCGCTACGCGCCACCGGAGCACCTGCGGCCCGCGCTCAAGAACCAGGCGCAGGCCTACCCCGGGCGCGGGGTCGGCGTCCGCCGCCTCGACCACGTCAACTACCTGGCCCGGGAAGCGGAAGCCAACGGGCGTTTCGTCTGCGACGCGCTCGGCGGCCGCGTCACCGAACAGATCCAGCTCGACAGCGGCGTGATTTCGGGGCAGTGGACGCACTTCGCGCAGAAGTCCTACGACCTCGTCTACACCAACGACCGGACCGGTTCGAGCGGGCGCCTGCACCACATCGCCTTCGCGACCGACACCCGCGAAGACATCCTGCGCGCGGCGGACATCGCCCTCGAAAACGGCGTCCACATCGAGACCGGGCCGCACAAACACGCGATCCAGCAGACGTTCTTCCTCTACGTCTACGAACCGGGCGGCAACCGCGTCGAGCTGTGCAACCCCACCGGGCGGCTGATCTTCGCACCGGACTGGGAGCCGATCACCTGGACCGAGGCCGAGCGGGCCAAGGGACAGGCGTGGGGGCTGAAGACGATCGAATCCTTCCACACCCATGGCACCCCGCCGGTCGCGTAGTGGTGGACCGCGGCTCCGGGCAGGCACTACGCTGAGCGCTTCAGGCGGCGCTCTCCGTGACAGCCTGGGGGGTGGGGATGGCCGGAACGTGGTCGGCGTTCGCGGTGCGCGGGTTCCGGGTCGTGTGGTTCGCCGGCCTGCTCTCGGTGGCCGGCGACCAGCTGGCGCGCGTCGCGCTGTCGATCCTCGTGTTCCAGCGCACCGGATCGGCGGCGCTGAGCGCGGCGACGTACGCGCTGTCGATGCTGCCCGCGCTCGTCTCGGGCGCGCTGCTTTCGTGGCTGGCCGACCGGTTCCCCCGGCGCCGGGTCATGGTGACGTGCGACGTCGTGCGGGCGGCGCTCGTGGCGGTGATGGCCCTGCCCACGGCTCCGCTGCCGTTGATGGCGGCGCTGCTGGTGCTCGTCCAGCTCGCCGAAGCGCCGTTCTCGGCGGCGCAGGGCGCGGTGCTGCCGGAGCTGCTGGGCACCCGCTACGAAGCCGGCCAAGCGGTGCAGCAGGTCACCACGCAGCTGTGCTTGGTGCTGGGGTTCGCGGCGGCCGCGTTCGTGGTGACCGGCGTCGGCGCGCACACCGCGCTGGCGATCGACGCCGCCACCTTCGCCGTCTCGGCGGTGCTGATCCGCACCGGCCTCGGCGTCCACCCGCCGGCCGGTGGCCGGACCCCGGGCGGGACGTCGTGGTGGCGGCAGGTCGCCGCGGGCGCGGTCGCCGTCCGCCGCGACCGGACGCTCGCGACGCTGGTCTGGCTGGGCTGGCTGGCGTTGTTCACTGTCGTCCCCGAAGGGCTCGCGGTGCCGTTCGCCAGGGAAGTCGGCGCGGGTGGCGGCTGGATCGGGGTGCTCCTCGCGGCGGAACCGGCGGGCGCGGTCGCCGGCGCGCTGCTGCTGCGGCTGGTCGCGCGGCGGGTGCGGGTGCGCGCGCTGGGCGTGCTCGCGGTCGGGACGTCGGCGCCGCTCGTGGCCTACTGGGCCCAGCCCGCGCTGAGCACGGCGCTGGCGCTGCTGTTCCTGTCCGGGGTGTGCTCGGCGTACCAGGTCACCGCGGGGGCGACGTTCGTCCAGCTGTCGCCGCCGCCGCTGCGGGGACGGGCCCTCGGCTTCGCGCGGACCGGGCTGATCGCCGGGCAGGGGCTCGGGATCGTGCTCGGCGGGGTGCTCGCGCAGCTGGCCGGGGCGGCCACGGCGATCGCCGTGGCGGGCACCGCGGGAGCGCTGGTCGCGCTCGCCGCGGCCGCCGCGTGGTCACGACGGCGGCCGGACGTGGTCTCGGCCGCCCTGCCCGCCGAAGCCTGACGCGGGTTCACCAGCCTTTGTCGCTCATCGCCTGCTCCTTGTCGGTGGCCGGGGGTGGGGGGACGGGGGTTCACCAGCCTTTGTCGCTCATCGCGCGCTCCTCTTCTCGATGCCCGGCGGAACGGGGTCGGACGCGGGGGTTCACCAGCCCTTGTCGCTCATCGGCTCGCCTTTCCGTGCGGTTCGTCCGGTCTCGGATACTCCGAATCGTCCCAGCCGCCCGGTCGGGTCGCGCCGCGGGGAAACGGCTGACACCCGACCGCAACGCGACTACCCTGGGCGAGCAGGTGTTCACCGGCGCGGAGCCGGGCGGGGAGGCGCTGCGATGAGCGGAGGCACGAGCGTTCCAGGGGGCTGGGCACCACCGCGGTGGAAGCTGTGGTCGTTGCCCGGGCGGGTGCGGTTCTTCGTACTGGCGGTCGATCTGGCGGCGCTGGCCGTCCTGGTGCTGGCGGCGCGGACGGCGCCGACACCCCAGGAGTGGGCGACGGCGGGCTGGCTGGCCGCGGCCGCGTTGCCGCACCTGCACGCTTCACACCTGATCGAGCAGCGGCGCCGTGACCGCACCGGCTCGCCGTACGTCGACCTCTGCAGCGTCTGGATCTTCGCCGGGGTGCTCGCCCTGCCGCTGGTCCTCGAGCTCGCGCTGGTCGCGGTGATCTACGGCCACCGCTGGCTGCTGGTCAACCGGTTCGACCCGGTCCGCCCGCCGCACCGCACGGTGTTCACCGCCGCCACGCTCGCGCTGGCCGCGGCCGCGGCGGCCGCCGTGCTGCGGCTGACCGGCGCGCACGAGCACCTCGCCCACCTCGGCGACGGCGCCCGGCCCGGCTGGGCGGACCTCGCCGCCGTGGTCGCCGCGGGCGCCGTGCAGTGGACGGTCAACACCGCGCTCGTCGGCGCGGTCATCGCGTGGACGGTCACCGTCGAGCACCCCCGGCGGCTGCTGGGCAGCGCCTCGGACAACCTCCTGGAGGTCAGCCAGCTGGCACTCGGCGTGTTCGTCGCGCTCGCCCTGTTGTGGTGGCCGCCCGCGGCGCTGCTGATGATCATCCCGACGTTCGCGCTGCACCAGTGCGTCCAGCTCGACCAGCTCAAGCTCGCCGCGCGCACCGACCAGCGCACCGGGCTGCTCAACGCGATCGCGTGGCACCAGCAGGCCGAGCGGGCGCTCCAGCGCGCCCGCACCACCGGCGGCCGGACCGGCGTGCTGATGATCGACCTCGACTGGTTCAAGCGCATCAACGACACCCACGGCCACCCGGTCGGCGACGACGTCCTCGCCGAGGTCGCGACCGTGCTGGCGAAGACCGTCCGGCGCGGGGACACGGTCGGGCGCTACGGCGGGGAAGAGTTCGCCGTCCTGCTGCCCGACGTCGACGAAGCCGAGGTCCGGGCGGTCGCCGAGCGGATCCGCGTCCGGATCCGGGCGCTGCGCATCACCACGCCCGCCGGCGAACCGGTCGCGCTGTCGGCGACCATCGGCGCGGCCCTGCACCCGGCGGAGCCCGAAGCGGGCCTGGACGAGGTCATCCGCGCGGCCGACGAAGCCCTGTACGCGGGCAAGAAGGCGGGCCGGGACCGGGTGGCGCTCGCGCTGTAGCTCAGCTGGTGCCGCGGACCACCAGCCGGTGCGGCGCGACGATCGAGCGGGGGCCGGCCGGGGGCTGGGTCAGGCGGTCCAGCGCAAGTTCCGCGATGCGGTCCTTGTCCGGGGAGACCGTCGTGAGCGCGGGGACGCTGTAGCGGCCGTCTTCGATGTCGTCGAAACCCACCAGAGCCAGCTCGCCGGGGACAGTGACGCCGCGGTCGGCGGCGGCGCGCAGCGCGCCCAGGGCCAGCTCGTCGGTGAAGCAGAAGACCGCGTCGGGCGGTTCGGGCAGCTCCAGCAGGGCGAGCATCGCGGCGTGGCCGTCGGCGCGGTGCAGGCGCCGGACCGCGACTTCCAGCTCCGGGGCGGCGGGCAACCCCGCGTCGGCCAGTGCCCGCCGGTAGCCGGTGAGGCGCTGCCGGGCCGTCGCGTTCAGCGAACGCGGCTGGATGCCCAGCGCCGCGACCCGGCGGCGGCCGGCGGCCAGCAGGTGGGCGGTGGCTTCGCGGGCCGCCTCGACGTTGTCGATCGCGACGTGGTCGACGCCCCCGGTGCCGTCGTGCTCGCCGAGCAGCACCAGCGGGACCGGGTCGGTGCGCGCGGCCAGCTCGGCGGGCGCCACCGCCCACGGGCTGAACAGGACGCCGTCGACCAGCTGGCTGCGCTGCCCGTGCAGCAGCTGCTTCTCGCGCTCGGCGTCGCCGTCGGTCTGGTCGATGAGCACGGTCAGGCCGCGGGCTTCGGCGATGCGCACGGTCCGCGCGGCGAGCTCGGCGAAGTACGGCGAGTCGATCTCGGGGATCACCAGCGCGATCAGCCCGGTCCGGCCGCGCCGCAGCGTCCGGGCGGCCAGGTTGGGCCGGTAGCCGAGCGCGTCGATGCTCGCCTGCACCCGCTCGCGGGTCGCCGGGGCCACGTACCGGAACCCGTTGACCACGTTGGACACCGTCCGCACGGACACACCGGCGTGTTCGGCCACGTCACGCAGTTTCGGGTTCACCCGGGGAGCGTACCTCTTGCAACGTGGCATGCCACGTTGCAAACTGAGGTGCCACGCCGTCGTGCCCCAGGAGGACCGGATGTCCGCTCCCACTTCGCTGCCCGCCGCCGACCTCGAGACGCTCACCGAGCGCCTCGTCCGGGACGGCATCATCGGCCTGCCGCAGGCCTTCACCCGCGACTGGGTCGAGCGCCTCGGCGAAGACATCGACGCGGCGTTCACCGAGGCCCGCGCCCGGCCGGGCGGCGCCGTCGGCCGCGGGCCGAACCGCTTCTACGTCGAGATCCACCCGGAGCAGCTGCGCGGGTTCGCCGACCTGGTGAGCCACCCGTGGCTCACGGCCGTCGCCGAAGCGGTGCTGGGGCCGGACTACCGGATCGTCGAGGTCGGCTTCGACGTCCCGCTGGCCGGCGCGGTCGACCAGCCGTGGCACCGGGACTTCCCGATGCCGGAAGAAACCGCGCGGCACCGCAGGCTGACATCGCTGGCGATCAACGTGACCGCGGTCGACACCGAGCCGGACATGGGCCCGTTCGAAATCGCGCCCGGCACGCACTGGGACGACGGCGAGGCCTTCGATCACGGCATGTTCCCGCCGCGCACGGCCTACCCGCGTTACCGGGAGCTCGCGGCCCGCAAGTTCCCGCGGATGGGCGACGTCTCGGTCCGCTCGGCGCTGACGATCCACCGCGGCACGGCGAACCACTCGGCCAAGTCCCGCCCGGTGCTCGTGCTCGGCCTCGACGCGCCGGGCGCGGGCAACGACGCCCGCCACGACACCGCCGTGACCCGCGAGTTCTGGGCGTCGCTGCCGGAATCCGTGCGCGCGCACCTGGACTGCCCGATCGTCGACGTGCTGCGGCCGATCACCCAGAAGCACACGATCGAAGGGCTGGTGATGGGCGACGCGGGCTAGCGCCGAGGTTTGCCGCGCCCGGACGGGGGCATCACTTCGCCATGGCTGATGCGGGAATCACCGAAATGACGGGCCGGGCCGGGGTCGTCGCGGGGCTGCGACGCGTACTGCTGGCGTTCGGGGTGGGCGGCGCGCTGGCGTGCCTCGCCTGGATGGCGTTGTGGCTGGCCATGCACTTGTAGGGGTTTCCGGCGCCGGCCGGGTGTGCCCGGCCGGCGCCGGGTCTCACTGGCAGGCTTCGCAGTCCGGGTCGTCGATCCGGCAGGCGGCACCGTCGGTGAGCTCGAAGTCGAAGTCGTCCAGCGCGGGCACGGCCGGCGCGGTGACTTCTTCCGGGGTGGTGGTGGACATGGTGCTCCCTCGGGGTCGAACGGGTTCTCTCCGGGTGTAGCGCCGAAGATCCACGGGCATTCCGTGACCCGCGCCACAGTCGACATATCGGCCGCCGGTGGAAGGGGTTCTCGTGCCGCAATGGGCGGAGGCCGGGCTGTGGGGCCTGCTCGGCGGGGCCGCGCTCGTGCTCGGCGCCGCGGTCGCGTGGTGGGTGCGCGTGCCGCAGCGGGTGGTCGCCGGGGTGATGGCCTTCGGGGCCGGGGTGCTGATCTCCGCGCTGGCCTTCGACCTCGTGGACGAAGCGCAGCGGACCGGCGGCCTCGCGCCGACCGCGGGTGGCTTCCTTGCCGGTGCGGCCGGGTACGTGGGGATCAACGTGCTGCTGGCCCGGCGGGGTGCCCGCCACCGCAAGCGTTCCGATGACCGGCAACCGTCCGAACAGGACACCGCGGGCAGCGGGGCCGCCATCGCCGTCGGCGCGCTGCTCGACGGCGTGCCGGAGTCCGTGGTGCTGGGGGTGTCGCTGCTCGGCGGGGGAGGAGTCGGCCTGGCGGTGCTCGCGGCCGTGTTCATCTCGAACGTCCCGGAAGGGCTGTCCAGCGCGGCGGGCATGAAGAACGCCGGGCGCGGCGCCCGGTACGTCTTCGGGGTGTGGGGCGGCATCGCCGTCGCCAGCGGGGCCGCCGCCCTCTTCGGCAACCTGCTGCTGCGGACGGCTTCCCCCGCGACCGTCGCCGCGATCACGGCGGTGGCCGCGGGGGCGATCCTGGCGATGATCGCCGACACCATGATCCCCGAAGCGTTCGAACGCACCGAGCTCTACACCGGTCTGCTCGCCACGCTCGGTTTCCTCACGGCGTTCCTCATCGGCCACGCCGGCGGCTGACCACGGCGGCGACCGCCACCGCGATCCCGGCCGCGGCGAACACCCCCGTGGCGACCGGGCTCAGGAACTTCGACAGGCTGGGCGCGCTGCTCGGCCCCAGCAGCCAGGTCCCGACCAGGGCGGCGTAGACCGCGGCGAGCCCTGAAGCCCACCAGCGCAGCGGACTTCTCGCCCGCAGCGCTCCCGCCAGGACGACGGCGATGGGGATCGCGGACAGGAACGCGAACTGGCCGAGGATCAGCACGGGGACGGCCCCGGCCGCGACGAGCGTGGTGGTCGAGGTGCGGCGGGCGGGAGCTGCGGTGGTGGTCATCGTGGTCTCCTCGTGGCTCAGCGGTGGCAAGGGGCTTCGGCGGTCGTCTTGAGGTCGGCCAGCCAGGCGTCGAGGCCGGGGGCCAGGTACCGCATCGCGGTGGCCGGGTCGGCTTCGATCTGCTCGCCCGTCCAGCTCTCCTCGGTGCGGACGAGGACGCCACCGCGGACCGGGGTGAACGTCCAGACGTGCACGCCGCGGTCGATGCGCAGGCCATCGCCGATCGCCGGGCCGCTCCAGCGGACGCAGCGGCCCGGCTGGAGCTGGTGGACGGTCGAGGTGATGACCAGCGTGGTCGCCGGCGTCGCGGGGGTGGCCGGGACCGGGGTCGTCCACCGGAACCGCGAGCCCGGGCGCAGCGGGCCGGCGTCGAGGCGCTTCGCGGTGCTGACGGCGCTCTGCCACGACGGCCAGCCCGCGACGTCGGTCTGCAGGTTCCAGACCGCGCCCGGCGGCGCGTGCACCAGCGTCTCCGTCCGGTGGTGCAGCTGCGCGGCGGGGTCGATGCCCTCGCCGCGGCAGGTGACCGGCGCGGGAGCCGAAGCGGCCGAAGCGGCCGGTGCCGCGATGCCGAGCAGGCCGGCGGCCAGGGGAAGGGCGAGCAAGGCGGTGCGCCAGCGGGTCATGGGGTTCTCCTCGAAGTTACGGCTTGTCGTGATGGTTAGAAGCTATAACCGACGTCGAGTGAGTGTCAATAGGAAAAGTGATACCCTCTAACCGTGACCGAGAGCCCGCGGGAGCGCTACCGCGCCCAAGTGCGTGAAGAGATCAAGCGGCACGCCTGGGAGCAGATCGCCGCGGCCGGCGTGCCCGCGCTGTCGCTCAACGCCATCGCCAAGCAGGTGGGCATGAGCGGCCCGGCGCTGTACCGGTACTTCGCGAGCCGGGACGAGCTGATCACCGCGCTCATCCGCGACGCCTACCGCAGCCTCGCCGACGCCGTCCGGACGGTCCGCGGCCAGGGCTTCGCCATGCTGGCGCACGTCATCCGGGACTGGGCGCGCAGTGATCCGCAGCGGTACTTCCTCATCTACGGCACGCCCGTCCCCGGCTACCACGCGCCCGCCGACACGACCGCGCTCTCGAACGAGGTCATGGCGGTGCTGATCGAAGCCTGCGCGGAACTGCCGGAGGCGGAGGTCCCGTCACCGTTCGACGAGCACCTCGAGACCCATCGCGAGTGGGCGGGCGACAGCGCCGTTCCGGCCGGGGCCCTGCACCGCGCGCTGTCCTTCTGGACCCGGCTGCACGGCGTGCTGTCCCTGGAACTGGCCGGCCACTTCGCGGGCATGAAGTTCGACCCCGACCTGCTGCTCGTCGAAGAGCTCACCGCGCTCTCCTTCGACTGACCCACCCGCGTTCCGGACAGATCGGGCGGCGATTCCGCACGCCCTGACGGCTAGTCGTCAAATTTCCGAATCATGTCAAGTTCTTGCATGTTGTCTCCTCGTTGTTGCATGCTCGTGAGGCTCGCGCTCCCTCCCCTGCCGCTCTCGACGAAGAGAAGACGCCATGACACGCATGCGCTTGCCCCGGCTCCTGGCCGGATTCCTCGCCGTGGGGCTGTCCGTCACCGGGCTCTCCCTCGCCTCCGCCGCAGGCGGCCCGCCACCCACCGCCGCAGCCACCGCAGCCACCGCAACGGCCGCCGCCGACGTGCCGCTGACCCGCACGGTGTCGGCGAGCAGCGCGCTGCCCGGTTACCCGGTCGCGAACGCCGTCGACGGGAACCAGGCCAGCTACTGGGAGTCCGCCAACAACGCGTTCCCGCAGTGGCTCCAGGCCGACCTCGGCTCGGCGAAGCCGCTCTCGCGGATCGTGCTGAAACTGCCCGCCACCTGGGAGTCCCGCACCCAGACCCTCGCCGTGCGCGGCAGCACCGACGGGACCGCGTTCACCGACCTCGTCGCCTCGAGCGGCTACGCGTTCGCGCCGAGCGCCAACACCGTCACCATCCCGGTGACCGCGACGACCCGGTATGTGCGCCTGCAGATCACCGCGAACACGCAGTGGCCCGCCGCGCAGCTCTCGGAATTCGAGCTCTACGGCCCGGACGCCGGGGACACGCAGGCGCCCACCGCGCCGGCCAACCTCGCGCTGACCGAGCCTGCCGCCGGCCAGATCCGGCTCACGTGGTCGGCCTCGACCGACGACGTCGGCGTCACCGGCTACACCGTCTACCGCGACGGCACCCCGGTCACCACCGTCACCGGCACCACGTTCACCGAGACGCGGCCCGCGGGCACCCGCGTCGAGTACTTCGTGCGGGCCAAGGACGCCGCCGGGCACGAGTCCGCCGACAGCACCCACGTCGTGCGCCAGGGCACCCAAGCCGGGCAGAACCTCGCCGCGGGGAAGCCGATCGAGGCGACCTCGAGCGTCTTCTCCTTCGTCCCCGCGAACGCCAACGACGGCACCACCGGCACGTACTGGGAATCCGCCGCGGGCTACCCGAACTCGCTGACCGTGAAGCTCGGCGCGGGCGCCGACCTCGACGCCGTCGTCGTGCAGCTCAACCCGGACCCGGTGTGGGGCGCGCGGACGCAGAACTTCGAGGTGCTCGGCCGCGACCAGGGCGCTACGGCGTTCACCACGCTCAAAGCCCGCGCCGACTACCGCTTCGACCCGGCGGCCGGCCAGAACGCCGTGACTGTCCCGCTCACCGGGCGCGCCGCCGAGGTGCGGCTGCAGTTCTTCGCCAACTCCGGCGCGCCGGGCGCGCAGGTCGCGGAGTTCCAGGTGCTCGGCACGCCGGCGCCGAACCCCGACCTGGTCGTCACCGGCACCACCTGGACGCCGGCGAACCCGGACGAGACCAGCCAGGTCACCGTCTCGGCGACGGTGAAGAACGCGGGTACCGCGGCTTCGCCCGCCACGACCGTCAACGTCGCCCTCGGCGGCACGGTCGTCGGCAACGCCGCCGTCGGTGCGCTCGCCGCGGGCGCGTCGGCCACGGTCACCGTGCCCGCGGGCACCCGGCCGCCGGGCAGCTACAGCGTCACCGCGACCGTCGACCCGGCGAACGCGGTGGTCGAGCAGAACGACACCAACAACACCTTCACCGCGCCCGCCCCGCTCGTCGTCGCGCAGGCGCCGGGGCCGGACCTCGAGGTCACCGGCATCACGTCGAACCCGCCGAACCCGGCGGCCGGCACGGCGGTGTCGTTCACCGTGACCGTGCACAACCGGGGCACCAGCACCGCGGGTGCCTCGGTGACCCGGCTGACCGCCGGATCCACCACCCTGACCGGCACCACACCCGCCGTCACGGCCGGGTCCACAGTGGACGTCGCCATCGCCGGCACGTGGACCGCGGCCGCCGGCGGCGCGACGCTCACCGCCACCGCCGATGCGGCGAACGCGGTCGCGGAGACCAACGAGTCCAACAACGGGCTCTCCCGCTCGATCGTGGTCGGCCGCGGCGCGGCCCTGCCGTACACCGAGTACGAAGCGGAAGCCGCGCAGTACCAGGGACAGCTGCTCGAAGCCGACCCGCTGCGCACGTTCGGCCACACGAACTTCGCGACCGAGTCCTCGGGCCGCGCTTCGGTGCGGCTGGCCAACCAGGGCCAGTACGTCGAGTTCACCTCCGTGAACCAGGCGAACTCGATCGTCGTCCGCAACTCGGTGCCCGACGCGGCCGGCGGCGGTGGCCAGGACTTCACGCTCAGCCTGTACGTCAACGGCACCTTCGCGCAGAAGCTGACGCTGTCGTCCAAACACAGCTGGCTCTACGGCACCACCGACGACCCCGAAGGCCTCACGAACACGCCGCAGGCCAACGCGCGGCGGCTGTTCGACGAGTCGCACGCCCTGCTGAGCCAGTCCTACCCGGCGGGCACGAAGTTCAAGCTGCAGCGGGACAACGGCGACAGCGCGGCCTACTACGTCATCGACCTGGTCGACCTGGAGCAGGTCGCGCCGGCGCTGCCGAAGCCCGCCGGGTGCACGTCCATCACCGAGTACGGCGCCGTGCCGAACGACGGCGTCGACGACGCCCCGGCGATCCAGCGCGCGGTCACCGACGACCAGAACGGCGTGATCGCCTGCGTCTGGATCCCCGAAGGTCAGTGGCGGCAGGAGGCGAAGATCCTGACCGACGACCCGACCGTGCCCAACGGCGGCGGCCAGTACAACCAGATCGGCATCTCCAACGTGACCATCCGCGGTGCCGGCATGTGGCGTTCGCAGCTGTACTCGCTGATCCAGCCGCAGGACGCGGGCACCATCAACCACCCGCACGAAGGCAACTTCGGCTTCGACATCGACAAGAACACGCAAATATCCGACATCGCCATCTTCGGTTCCGGTCGGATCCGCGGCGGTGACGGCAACGCCGAGGGCGGCGTCGGCCTCAACGGCCGCTTCGGCACCGGCACCAAGATCTCGAACGTCTGGATCGAGCACGCCAACGTCGGCGTGTGGGTCGGCCGCGACTACAGCAACAAGCCGGAGCTGTGGGGCCCGGCCGACGGCCTGGAGTTCAGCGGCATGCGGATCCGCGACACCTACGCCGACGGCATCAACTTCACCAACGGCACGCGGAACTCGAAGGTGTTCGACTCGTCGTTCCGCACCACCGGCGACGACTCACTCGCCGTGTGGGCCAACCAGTACGTGAAGGACCCGTCGGTGGACATCGCGCACGACAACGCCTTCACCAACAACACCATCCAGCTCCCGTGGCGCGCCAACGGCATCGCGATCTACGGCGGCTACGGCAACAAGATCGAGAACAACCTGGTGTCCGACACGATGAACTACCCGGGGATCATGCTGGCGACCGACCACGACCCGCTGCCGTTCTCCGGGCAGACGCTGATCGCGAACAACGCCCTCTACCGCTGCGGCGGCGTGTTCTGGGGCGAACAGCAGGAGTTCGGCGCGATCACGTTCTTCGCGCAGGGCAAGGACATCACCGGGGTGACGCTGCGGGACACGGAGATCCACGACTCCACCTACGACGGCATCCAGTTCAAGACCGGCGGCGGGACCATGACCGTAGCGGTCGCGAACGTCAAGATCGACAAGTCGAACAACGGGGCCGGCATCCTCGCGATGAGCGGCGCCCGCGGCAGCGCGAGCCTGTCGAACGTGACGATCACGAACTCGTCGGCGGGCAACGTCGTCGTCGAGCCGGGTTCGCAGTTCGTCATCACCGGCGCCCCGTGAACCCGGGCGGCGGCGCCCGCGTCCCGGGCGCCGCCGCCCGGCTCCCCCCGGTCACCGGCCGGCGGGCGCCCCGGCGCGGAGCAGCTCTTCGCGCCGGGCGTCCTTGACCCACCACTTGCGGGCGCCCGGTTTGCGGCCCTCCGCCGCCAGCTGCTTGACGGTGCTCGCGCAGACCAGTTCCTTGAGCCACGCGCCGGGGCGGCCGCCGAGGTGCAGCCCGATCGCGGTGTCGTCGCGCCGCGAGAACTGGAAGAGCCCGGCCCGCCGGCCCAGGCTGAGGCACTGGCCGGCGAACCCGACCTCGGCGGGCGCGGGCCGCTCGCCGCGCAGCCTGCTCAGCACGGTCTCGGCGGCCTGCGGGCCCAGCTGGACCGCGGACTGGCAGCCCATCCGGTACGGCAGGTCCGAAGGCGAGGCGGAGTCCCCGGCCGCGACGACGCGGTCGTCGTCGACGCTCGTCAGCGTCTCGTCCGTGCGCAGCCGCCCGGCGGCGTCGGTGCTCAGCCCGCTGCGCGCGGCCAGGTCGGGCACGCCGAACCCGGCGGTCCACACGGTCACCGGGCTCGGCACCACGCGGCCGTCGCCGAGGCGCACGGCCTCCCGCGTCACGGCGCCGACGGTGCTGCCCGGGCCGTCGAGCACGGTGACGCCGAGCGCGGCGAGCCGCCGGGCCACCACGCGCCTGCCCTTCGGGTGCAGGTAGGGGCCGAGCGGGCCGCCGCAGACCAGGGTCACCGCGCGGCCCGCCTCGGCCAGTTCGGCGGCGACCTCGATGCCGGCCGGACCGGCTCCGACCACGGTCACCGCGGCCGCGTCCGCCACCACCGGCCGCAGCAGCCGAGCCTCTTCGAGGGTGGTCAACGGGTGCGCGAACTCCGCCGCGCCCGGAACGTCCCGCACGGCGCTGCCGCTGCCCACCGCGTAGACCAGGTAGTCGTACGCCGCGGTGCCGCCGTCGGCCAGCTCCACCCGGCGCCCGGCGACGTCGATCCGGGTGGCGGTGCCGACGCGCAACCGGACGCGTTCGGCGAGGACGTCCCCGAACCGGACGGTCGCCTCGCCCGAGCCGGCCGCGACCTGGTGCAGCCGGATCCGTTCGACGAATTCCGGGCGCGGGTTGACCAGGGTCACGGTCACGTCGTCGCGTTGCGTCAGCCGGTTGGCGGCCATGACGCCGGCGTACCCGCCGCCGAGCACGACCACTTCGGTGTTCCGGGTCATCGGTGTCTCCTCAGCTCGTGTGTCGGCCTCAAGACACCGGAGCCACGGGCGGTGTGACAGGGGGTGGTGCGGGTCACCCGGTCTGGTCGCGGATCCAATCCGCGACGACGTCCACCCGCGCGATCGTCTCGGCCCCGGGCTGCGGGCACGGCGGCCCGGTGTTGACGATGGCCACGAGCGTCCCGGTGCGGTCGTCGCCGGAGACGAAGAACGGGCCGCCCGAATCCTCCGGGCACGGGCCGTTGTCGACGGTGCGCGTGCCCACCGGCAGGGCTTCCAGGGTCGACTGGCCGATCCGCGAGACCGTGAACCGCCCGCGTTTCAGGTGGTCGGACGGCCCGAGCACGGTCGCCGAGTGCGAACCCCAGCCGGCGAACTGCAGTTCCTGGCCCACCACGGGCCGCTTTTCGTTCAGCGCGACCGGCACGATGTCGTTGATCGCGAGGTCGAGCTTCGCCAGCGCGAGGTCGTTCACCGGGGACTGCTTGACGTCGACGACCTCGGCGGTGTGCCCGCCGGGATCGGTGTCCTTCAGACGCCCGACGGTCACCTTCATCGTGTACGGCGGCCGTCCGCCGATCCGGGTGTCGGCCAGGTCGTGGAAGCAGTGCCCGGCGGTGACGACCCACTGCGGCGCGACCAGCGCGCCGCTGCAGGCGCCGTCGCGCACCCCGCCGCCCGCGACGGGGATGTCGGCCGAGGTCAGTTTCGCGTTGAAGGGCAGGGTCGGGTTCGGGGCGGGCCGGGGCGTCGTGGTGACCGGAGCCGGTGCCGCGGCCGCCGGGTCGGGCAGGCCGTGCCCGCCGGCCGCGGCGGCCAGGACGGACCCCGCGACCGTCAGCCCCGTGGTCGTGTGCGCGAACGCGAGCCCGGCCCCGGCCAGCACCGCGACGGCGGTCGCCCGCGGCCGGAAGAGCCGCCGTCGTTGCGAAGAAGTCCTCACACCTCTGATACACGGGTGGGAGCCCGGAACGGTTGCGCGTTTCGCGCGCGAACCGCGTCGGCGCCGGTCAGGGGCGTTGCCCGGCCTGGTCGACGAACGCCTTGGCGGTCACCGCGCTCCCGCGGGTGCCGAGGAACCGGTGGGTGGTGGCGTCGAAGACGAGCAGTTCCGGCTGGGCCCGCGGCGACGAGCCGGGCGGGACCGGCCAGGTGATCCCGACGCCCGGGCGGCCGGCGCCGTCGGTGACGTGGTCCAGCGCCGTCAGGCCGGGTACCTTCGCCGCCGCCTCGAACAGCGCCGCGGCGGAAGCGGGCGGGAGGGCCTGCTCGTAAGCGAGCGTGATCACGTCCTTGCCCAGCGCGTTGACGTCGCCCTTCTCGCCGCTGTGGTGGTCGTCGAGGTAGGCGGACATCGCGTCCGCGGTGGTCGGCAGGTCGGTCCGGTAGGCGGGGGAGGGACGGCAGTCCTCGAGCGTGCCCTCCTTGCTCGGGTCGTTGGCGCCGTAGATGGGTGCCTTGCCGTCGCGGCAGCCGGGGACCTTCGTGTCGTCGATGAGGCCGTCGCGGGTGCCGTCGACCGACAACCACACCTCGCGGACGTGGTGGTCGGGGAACTCCGTCTTCACGTACAGGAACTGGTCCGGCCGCGGCGGGGTGCCCGGTTCCCCGAGCGCCGCGGCCGCCGCTTCGGTGAGCACCCGCACCGGATCGGCCTGCGCGACGCCGACCCCCACGCCGGCCCCGGTCTCGCCGGCCGGGGCGAGCGCCACCACGGCGGTGATGCCCGCGGCCAGCCCGGCGGCGGCCCCCGCCGTCCAGAACCAGCGCCTCGCCCGTCGCGGGCGCCCGGCCCGCGCGGCGGCCAGCAGCCGTTCCCGGGCGGGAGCGAGGTCTTCCGCCGCCGCGAGGCCGACGGCGTCCGCGCGCTCGCGGATCAGGTCCAGGTCATCCATGGTCGGAGGTCTCCTTCACGAGGTCGAAGGCGCCGAGTTCGGCGCGGACGCGGTGGCGGGCGCGGCTGAGCCGCGACTTCACGGTGCCGACGGGAATCGCCAGCGCTTCGGCGACTTCGGCGTAGCCGAGCCCTTCGGCGGCGACGAGCAGCAGCACGTCCCGCTCGCCGGGCCGCAGCGCGGCCAGCGCCCGGTCGAGCCGCTCACCGAGGGCTTGGGCGCTGACGCGGTCGGCGACGTGCTCGTCGTGCCCGGCTTCGGCGGGCGGCGGCCCGACGGCCAGCCGGAGCTTCAGCTCGCGCACCTCCGCCCGCCGCTGCCGCGAGACGAGGTTCGTGGCGATGCCGTAGAGCCACGGCCGGGCGTCCGGCCGCGCCACGTCGAACTTCGCCCGCTTGGCGAACGCGATGAGGAACGTGTCGGCGAGGACGTCGTCCGCGGCCGCCGGGCCGAGGCGCCGGACCAGGTAGCGGTGGATGTGCCGCGCGTGGCGGTCGAAGATCACGGCGAACAGGCCGGGCTCCCGCCGTGACCGCGTGATCACGCTCGCGTCGTCGTCTTCCGTGTCTTCCCGGGTCATCGCCCGCCTTCCGCCGTCGCCGGTGTCCTCAGCTGTTCACGGAAGGGGCGGAACGGGTTCCGGAATCGAGCCGATCCGGCGGCAGAAGTGACACAGGTCACTCAGGGGCAGACCTCGGCCGCCACCATGCGGCGGTTGGCCTCGCCGAGCCCCTCGGCCAGCGCGTTCAGCTGCTCCGGGGTGAGGACGTCGAGCAACAGCTCCCGCACAAGCGCGACGTGCCCGGGGGTGGCTTGGTCCAGCCGGGTCGCGCCTTCGTCGGTCAACACGGCGTAGACGGCGCGGACGTCGCTGTCGCACGCGCGCCGCCGGACGAGCCCGGCCTGCTCCAGCTGGCCGATCTGGTAGGTCAGCCCGCTCTTGGAGTTGGAGACGGCGCAGGCGAGTTCGGCCATCCGCAGCTCGCGGTCGGGGGCCGCGCCGAGCCGGGCGAGGATCTCGTACTGGAGGTGGGACAGGCCGGCGTCCCGTTTGAGCTGCTGGTCCATGCGCTGGTGGAGCAGGGTGAAACTGCTGCGGAACGCGTTCCAGGCTTGCTGTTCCTGCGCGTTCAGCGAACCACCCATGGGGACAACGGTACCCCGGTGTTCAAATTCGAACCGGTCGTCGGCGGCGCGGAGTCAGCGCCGGGTGGCGGCGGTCGCCAGTTGCTCGGTGATCTGGTCGAGCAGCTCGGTCGCGGCCTGCTCCAGAGCGGCCAGGTCGGCCAGCGTCGTCTCGCCGGTGGTCACGGGCACGGTCACTCCTCCAGCGCGTCGTGGCGCGCGACGATGGCTTCGGCGAACGCCGTGTGCACTCGGACGTACTCGTCGCGGCCCACCGCCGTGTCGGCCCACTCGTGCCAGCGGATGTGGGCTTCGGCGACGTCCACCTGGGCGGCCGCCGCGACCGTGGCGGGCGAGGTGCCGGCGAGGATCGCGTGGTGCATCAAGGACGGGGACGATCGCCTCGCGAGTTCGGCCAGTGCGGCCAGGCGGGCGAGTTCGGCGAGGGTGTCGGACGGGACCGGACGGGGACGCGGCCGGGGTAGCGGGCGCGAGTTCCCGGTCAGGACGCTGGTCATCAAACGGCTCCTGGTCGGAGGAAACCTGAACGGCGGACGATTACCCCGCCTCACCAGGGTCAAACGCGCCGCCTGGTGACCTCCATCTCACCGCTTCGAGTGATCTCCGTCTCCGGTGCCGCGGTGGTCCGCGCTCACCTGTCCCGTTTGAACAACAGCAGGACGATGACCGCCACGACGGCCACGCCCAGCAGTGTCGGCCCCAGCCAGCCGGCGAGGATGGCGAGCAGGCCGACCGCGCCTTCGATCTTTCCCATCGGTACCTCCCACCCTGCAGGGGGCGGCCACCGGCGTCCTGATACGTCACAACGTGCGTTCGGTCTCCACGAGTTCGCCGTCCCGCCGGGTGACGAACCCCAGCCGCGCCCACCGCCCGCCGACGAAGTCCTCGACGGCCGTCGCGCCCCGGTTCCAGTTCTGCGTCCCCTGGCCCGGGGTGGTGACCTGGTCCGGGCGCGGGGCCGGCCACCAGTTGTTCCGGCAGGCGTGGAAATCGCTTTGCCACGGCACCGACATCCCGGCGGTCACGTCACCCGGCCGCACGGCCGGACCGAGCCGGAACGACACGTGCTCGCCGCCGACGGTGAAGTCGTCGACGTAGTTGGTGCGCTCCAGCAGGAACGCGCCCGCCTCGATGCCCGGGTAGAGGGCGCGGCCGACGCAGTTTTCGAGCGCGGCCTTGTCGAGCCCCGCCGGGGTGTCGGCATCGCCGGGTTCCGGGAACGACGGCCCGGCGTCGCGCGGCCAGTCGGCGGTGAAGTGCCCGGCCGCCCACCGTTCGATCATCGCGAGCTGGGTGCCGGTCAGCCGGAGGTCGCCGCTCTGCCGGTCGTCGGTGTTGAGGTCGGGCATGTGACCGGGTCCGCGCTTGGCGGTCCGCCGCCCGATGTCGGCCACCAGCTTGGCGGCCTCAACCGGGTGCCGGAACCGGTCGTGCGCGCCGCGCGCGGACGCGATGACCGCCCCGGTGTCGTACGCCGCCTGCAGAACGGGGTAGATGTCGTCGACATAGGACGGCCAGGCGACTTTCGCTTTCTGGCTCGCCAACGCGTCGAACACCGTGTCCCAGAGCCGCACGACGTTGCCGACCGGCGGGGCGAACTTGGGTGGCCCGACGACGACCCACGCGCGCTGGACCGGGGGAAGACCGGCTTGTCCCGGGATGTCGACGGTCGCCGAGACGAACCCGTCCGAGACGTCGTCGAACCATTCGTCGCTGTCGCCGGAGTCGTCGAGCCGGTGGCCCGTCGGGGATCCGGCCCGGCCGAGGCCGCCCAGCACGACGAGGCGGCCCTCGCCGTCGGTGCGGATGTGGCCCAGGCGAACGGGTTCCGGCGCGTGCCCGTGGACGGTGAAGGTCCCGCCGTCCAGGGGCACGGCCGGCCGGTCGGGGCCCGAGATCGTGTGCTCGCCCGCGTCGATGATCAGCCCGGCGCGTTCGTTCGCGGGGTAGTCGCTGTTGCGCAGGACTTCCCGGCCCGGGTGGAACTTCGGCGCGGCCGCCTTGCGGTTGGCCAGGTGGACGGTCCACGTGATGCGGGCGTCCGCCGCCGTCAATTCCCGGACCGTGCCGTCGTCTTCGAAGGCGTACACGTGGAATCGCGCGCCCTGCCGTTTGATCAGGCCCCGATCGTCGCGGTACCGGCCGTCCGGGGGTACGGCGAGCTGCCACGGCCGTTCCGGTCCGATGAACCCTTGTTCGCTGGTGCCGATCCGGGCGATCCCGATCGCGGGGTGGATGCGGAGGGCGACGATGGTCATGGCTCAGTGCCCCGCGCCGAGGCAGCTGAAGCCGGCCGCCGCGACGAAGGACCCCGTTTCGTCGTCGCGGAAGGATTCCTGGGCGGTCGCGAGCGCGACGGCGGGTGGCTGACCGGCGGCGAGGTTCCGGTGGAAGGCGATCATCAGCGGGGTGGTCTCCCTGTCCGGCACGGGAACGACGGACGCGACCAGCTGCGCCGTGCCGAGCGCCATGAAGGTCGCGCTGAGGCCGAGGAGTTCGTCGCCGGTGCACACGACGGAGCGCCCGCTGTCGCAGGACGCCAGCACGACCGTGCGCGGGGCGCGGTCGAGCTGTTCGAGGTCGTGCACCACGAGTGGCCCGTCGTGCAGCCGGAGATCGGACAGCAGCGGCTGGTCCACGGCGAGCCTGCCGTGCGCGGCCAGGTGCAGGACGTCGGCGGTGGCGACCGCTTTGAGCACGGCTTCGACGGTGGCGGCGTCGCCGACGAGCGGGGTGGTGCCGTGCAGCGCCGCGACCGCCTGCGCCTCCTCGTAAGCGCCGCGCAGCTCCGGCCCGGCGGCGACGCTGACCGCGCCGAGTCCCGCTGAACGGCGGGCCGCCGCGGAATGCCACAGGGTCGCCGACGGCGACACGGTCACCGGCCGCCCGGAACACGACGGCAGCACCGACCACGGCACGCTGTGAAGCGGGCCTGTCGGCACCACCACGAGCTGGCGGCCGCCGAGCTCCGGGAACGCGCGCAGCAGCACGTCGTCGAGCGTCGCGGCGGTGGCGCGTAGTAGCTGCCGCGCGGCCGCCCGGACGGCGGCGGGCGCGGTGCGGTGGGCCAGTCGGCGCAGGGCGAAGGTGATCCGGTCGACGGACGACGCCACCGCCGCGGTGGCGCCGACCAGGCGCAGCCGGAGCACGCCGTCGACGAGGCTCAGCGCGTGCAAAGTGCCGTTCAGCTGGACGAATTCGACCAGTGCGGCGTCCCCGAGCGCGAGGTCCGCCGGCTTCACCGGGCGGACCGGCGGCCGCGGCGCGCCCGGGCTGAGCCGGGCCCGGTCGCGGATCTGCCGTTCCAGCAGGGCTTGCCGGGCGCGGTCCGCGCCGTGGCCGCCCGGCAGTCGGGCGAGCGTCCCCCGCAGTTCCGCGAGCAGCGCGACCAGCTCCGGGTCTTCGGGCGGGCGCAGCGGCCGGTTCGCGAGCCGGTTCGCGCGGCCCCGCTCGGCCCACTCGAAAACCCGCGCCGGGCGGCCCGATTCGAGCGCGATGCGCAGGCCGAGCTCGCTGAGCTCGGCCCGGTGCGCGGCCGAGCGCGCCCGCAGGTCGGTGGCGCCGAGCGCACTGGCGTGCTCGTCGAGGATCCGCAGCCCGGCCCGGACCGCGCGCGTGGCGGCCCGGCTGTCTCCCGCGCTCCGGGCCAGCACCGACCGGGCGTACCACCGCCGCGCCCGCAAGGCGGCGGGGCCACCGCGGGTGGTCCCGGCCGCGGCGGCACGGAGGTGGGCGACGGCACCGTCGTGGTCACCCCCGTCTTCGGCCAGCCTGGCGGCGACGAGCCGCGCTTCCAGCGCGGCGGCGGGCCACCCGGCGGAGGAGAGCACCCCGACCATGGCGGCGGCCCGCGCGGCCCTCACCCGCGCCCGGCGCCCAACCCCCGCACTTTCACGTGAAAGTGCGAGCCTGACCCCGACGCCTTCCCGGTCGAGCGGCGGCCCAGCGCCTTCCCGGGCGGGCGGCGGCTCGGCGCCTTTCCAGGCGGGCGGCGGCCCGGCGCTTTCCCGCGCGGGCGGCGGCCCGGCGCCTTCCTGGTCGAGCGGTGGCCCAGCGCCCTCCCGGCCGAGCGGCGGCCCGGCGCTTTCACGTGAAAGTGGCGCCCCGGCACCTTTCTGGGCGAGCGGCGAGCCGGGGCTTTCGCTGGAGAGTGGCGCTCCGGCACCTTTCTGGGCGAGCGGCGTCCCGGCGCTTTCGCTTAGGAGCGGCGCCCCCGCACCTTCCCGCGAGAGCGGCGACCCCGCGCCTTCCCGGGCGGGCGGCGACCCCGCGCCTTCCCGGGCGGGCGGCGGCCCGCTGCCTCCCCGGGTGAGCGGCGGCCCGGCACTTTCCGGCGCGGGCGGCGAACCCGCGCTTTCACGTGAAAGTGGCGCCTCGGCGCCTTTATGGGCGAGCGGCGACCCCGCGCCTTCCAGGGCAGGCGGCGGTCCGACGCCTTTCCGGGTGAGCGGCGGCCCGGCACTTTCCGGCGCGGGCGGCGCCCCGGCACCTTCCCGCGAGAGCGGCGAAGCCGCACTTTCACGTGAAAGTGCGTCCTGGGCATCGGCGGCTAAGCGGGCCTTCAGCACCGCGAGCCAGGCGAGCTCGGCCCACTCGCGGCGGTCCTGCCTGGTGAACTCGCGGTGGGCGCGCCGGGCCTGGTGCTCCGCCGTCGGCCAATCTCCGCCCAGGTGTGCTGCCTGGGCCAGTAACAGGCGCGCGCCCGGGACGAGCAACCGGCGGCGTTCGCGCGTGAACGCGTGGACCGCTCGCTCGGCCGCCGCGGCTGCCTCGACGCGGGCGCCCACCGACAGGAGCAGTTCCGCCTGGTCGGAGTGCACCGGGCCGAGCTGGCCGCCGCGGTCGCCGATGATGCGCTCCGCGCGGCCGAGGTGGGCGAGGGCCGCCGGGACGTCGCCGCGGAGGGTCTCGAGGAAGCCGAGGTTCTCGGCGATGATGCCGACCGCCAGGCCGCGGCCCAGTGCGCGGGCGAGGCCGTCCGCTTCCCGCAGGTCCGCCTCCGCGGCGGCGAAGTCGTGCCGCTCGGTGTGGAAGATGCCGCGGTTGACCAGCGCGCGCTGCAGGTTCAGCGTGTCGCCCGCCCGGCGGAGCGCCGGGATCGCCGCCTCGTACTCGGCGCGGGCGTGGCCGAGCCGCCCGATCTGGTGCAGGAGGTCGGCGCGCTGGGCCCTCGCCCGCGCGCTGCCGGCCGCGTCGAGCTGCGGGACCGCGGTGTCGATCTCGGACAGGGCTTCGTCGGGTTTCCCCCGCTGGACCAACGCCGCGGCGAGGGGGATGCGGGCCTCGCCCGCCAGCACCGGCGAGCCCGCGTCCGACGCCAGTGCGAGCGCGCGCCGGAGGTGCCGGATCGCGCTGTCGACGTCGCCGCACTGCAGGTTCGCCCGGCCCCAGGCCCGCTCGGCGATCGAGGCCGCCGCGGGGTCCGCTTCGGCCGTCGCGCGCCGGAGCGCGCGCTCGGCGGCGGGTGCGGCCCGGCCGGCGTCGGTGTCCGCGCGGCGTAGAGCCGCGAGCGCTTCTTCGAGTGCGGACGATCCCCTCATGGCTGAAAAGCATGCCCCGTTTCGGCGGTACCTGGAACAGTTTCCCGGTGTTGGTATCAAACGCGTGACCGGTGCCACCGTCGGATATCGGTACTCGACGCCGGGAAGGCTGGATCATGGCACAACAGGACGAACTGATCGTCGACTCGAACGGCTTCAGTCAGGTCAAAGAAAAACTTTCGGAATGGGGATTGTGGGGCAACGGCACCACTTCGGCCGAGGAGGACGAGCGGCTGCGGCTGACGTTGATCAAGGACCTGACGGATCTGCCCGCGTACGCCGAACGGGCGAAATACGGCTACCGCAACGAAATCGAGATGCTCGAAAAGCGGACCGACCGCCTCTTCGGCGACATCGACGTCCTGCTCTACGACCTGCGCGTCCGGTTCGCGGCCGAAGCGGGCCGGATCCCCGTGGCCGGCAAGAATCGCGACACCTTCATCGGTTACCCGCAGCACAAAGGGTACGCGGACCCGATTCCCCTGGAAGAAGAACCGTCGTTCACGCCCGGTGTGCAAACCAGTGACAGCATCCGGGTCGGCGTGGTCGACACGCCATTCTTCCGGCTGCCGCAGTTCACCGAAGAGATCGTGACGGCGGGGGAGGGGCCGTCGCCGGACGCGAACGGGCACTACGACCCGCTGGCCGGGCATTCGACCTTCGTCGTGGCGAAGATCCACGAGGAAGCCCCGGACGCGCACATCGTCGTCAAAGCCGGGCTCGACACGGGCACCGGCCGCAATTCGGTGTGGGAGACCGCCCGGAAGATCGCCGAATTCGCCGACACCCCGATCGACGTCCTCAACCTCTCCTTCGGGACCAGGACCGACGACGCGCAGCCGCCGCTGGCCCTCCGGCGGGCGATCGACAAGGTCAGGGCCGCCCACCCGGACGTGATCGTGGTGGCCGCGGCGGGCAACCGCGGGCACCTGCCGAGCCCGCCGCTGGCCATCTGGCCCGCGGCGATGACCGACGTCGAGGCCGTCAGCACCGAGGCTTCGTTCGCGGTCGTCGACCGCCCGTGGGTCGAGATGATCGCGGACGGGACCGACGTCGACGGGTTCTACCTGGACGGTCCCGTCCGGCTGTCCCGCGGGATCACCGCCTTCACCGGGCAGGCGACCTGGAGCGGGACCTCGTTCGCGGCGGCGAGCGTCAGCGGCGCCGTGGCCGACCAGCTGAGGAAGTACCGCAAGGAACCGCACAAGGCGGTGCTGGCGGTGCTGCGTGGCCCGATCGCGACGGCACACCGCCCGACCTGACCCGGAGGACCGCATGCGCGACGACCCGGGAGTGACCGCGCTGGTGAAGCGAGCGCGGGACGGCGATCAAGAAGCGTGGAACGCGCTGGTGGACCGGTTCGCGCCGCTGGTGTGGTCGGTGTGCCGCCGCCACGATCTCTCCCGGGCCGACGCGGAGGAGGCCGGGTCGAACGTCTGGCTGCGGCTGGTCGAAGGACTCGGCAGCCTCCGCGAGCCGGCCGCGCTGCCCGGCTGGCTCGTCACGGTCACCCGGCGGGAATGCCTGCGCGTGGTCAGCGGACGGCGCGGGCAGGTCCTCGTGGCGGACGACCGGTTCCCCGGCGAAGACGGTCTCGCGGCCGACGCCGAAGTCCTCAAGCAGGAGCAGTACCTCGCGCTGCGCGAGGCGTTCGCCGGGCTGTCCGACCGGTGCCGCCGGCTGCTGACGCTGTTGTTCAGCGAGCCGCGGCCCTCCTACACCGAGATTTCGGACCGGCTCGACATGCGCGTCGGCGGGATCGGCCCCACCCGCCTGCGGTGCCTGGACGCGCTCCGGCGCAGCGCACCGCTCGCGCCGTACGTGACCGCTCCGGAAGCGTGACGCGATGGCGGAACAGTGGGAAAGCGACGAAGAGCTGCTGGCCGACCTGCGTGCCGCGCTTCAGGCCGAAGCCGAGGTCCCCGCCTGGTTCAGCGAAACCGGGAAGGCGGCGCTGGAATGGCGTGGCCTCGACGGGGAACTGGCGACGCTGACCGAAGATTCGGCGACGACCGCGCCGGCCGGCGCCCGCGCGGAACCGGCGTCGCTGCGCTCGCTCACCTTCACCGGGCGCGAAGTCACCATCGGGATCGAGGTCGACGCCGACGAGCTGCACGGCCAGATCGCCCCGCCGCGGGCCGGGGAAATCGAGGTCCGCCCGCGGCGGGGCCCGGTGCGGCGGCTGCCCGTCGACGAGCTCGGCTGGTTCGCCATCCGGCCGAAACCCGCCGGCGCTTTCCGGCTGTGCTTCACCAGCGCCGGCGGGCACGTCGTGCTCACGGAGTGGACGACGGTGTGAGGCCGGGGTTCAGGAACCACCGCCGGGCGGGACGAACGACGCCGAGCCGTCCGGGTTCGGCAGCTGGCTCGCCAGCGAAGCCAGCAGGGAGGCGACCACGGCCATCCCCGTCGTCGACAGCGCGGTGACCCAGTCGGTCACGAGCAGGCCGCTGCCGAGCGTCGCGACCGCCACCCCGGCCGCAGTGCGCACGGCGCGCTCGCTGGCGTCCTTCCAGAACTTGCGAGTCCACATGGTCCTTCCTTTCCCCCGCACACGCGGGTGCTCGCCGGGACAGAGCGTGCCGGTGATCCGCTGATACCCCCGTGCCGCAACCGAGACGTATTTTCCGGGGCCCGCCCGGCACTTCATGGACGCACTGACCGGAGAGGGGAAACCATGGCCATCACCGAGGTCCGCATCCATCCCGCGATCGGCATCGCCCGGATCGGGAACAGCGACACCGAGTTCTTCATCGGACCGGAGCGGCCGTGGGACCGCACCGCGCCGCCGGGCGGGTACAAGGACGCGCAGTGCCGGATCAAGCGCCAGGCGGCGCGGTTCCGGGTGTTCGGCTACGACAACGGCGTGCCGGTCGAGCTCACCGCCGCCGACGCCACCATCGAGTGGACCGTGCGCCTGGTCAACCGCAAGGCCAAGGCCGACGGCTTTTACGTCGCCGGCCCGCGCAACAAGACGGTCACCGGCGCGGCGCGGGACAAGCTGGTGATCGATCCCGGCGACCGGGTCCTCACCGGACCGGACCAGCGCGCCGTGTTCGACACCGGCACGTTCGAGGTGCCGGGGCACGCCGCGGTGACCGTCCCGCTCGGCGAGGCGCGCACCGACGACGACGGCCACCTGCTGGTGCTCGGCGGGCTCGGCGGGGCCGGGGCGGTCCCGGCGAACGCCGGCTTCCAGAACTTCGCCGACAACGACGGCTGGTACGACGACGTGGCCGACGGCCCGGTGACGGCCACCGTCGAGATCGGCGGCCAGACCTTCACCGCGGCGGGCTCCTGGGTGATCGTCGGCCCGCCCAAGTACGCGCCGCCGATCGACAACGTCCTCCGGCTCTGGGACGCCGTCTACGACGCCCACGTCACCGCAGGCAACGTGACCGCACCGGGCACGCCGTCCTACACCGACGACGTCTACCCGGTGCTGCAGGCGGCCGTGGATTCCGGCGCGGTGGACTCCACCGGGCTGGGCCACCACGCGTTCAGCCATCCGGTGGCCGGCTCGGCGGCGGTGTACAACCGGCTGCTCGCCCCCGCGGGCGCCGGGCACATGCCCCGGTTGTACTCGACGAGTGGCCAGCTCGACCTGCGGCTCACCCCCACCCAGCTCGCGCTGATGCAGAAGTGGTCGACCGGGACCGTGACCGCCGACTGGAACCCGGCCTGGGGCCAGGGCCCGCCGCCGTCCCCGGGCATCACGCCGGGCGGGCTGGACAAGGCGGCGCTGGAAAACTGCGTCGGCGGGGCGTTCTACCCCGGCATCGAGGCGGGTGTCCTGCTGACCGACGCTTCGCTGTACCTGCCCGTCGTGGAAAACGACGGCGTCCCGTCGTTCCGGCTCGACCACACCAAGGTCGTGCCGGGTGCCGTCACCGCGCGGATGGCCGTGCCCTGGCAGTCGGACTTCTACGCGTGCGCGGACCACTGGTGGCCAGTGCCCCGGCCGAACCAGGTCGAAGTCCCGGGGCAGGGCACGAGGGACTGGACCAGGTCGGTGGCCGGCCGGCCGGAGTTCGTGGCGGGCAAGTGGGCCAAGCTGGGGTTCGTGACCCGTCAGGGCACGACCCTGGTGGAGACCGACCGGTGCGACACGGCGGACACCTCGGTCAACCTGGTCACGCCGTCGATCACGTTCCGCGACGTGCCCCAGGGGCCGCTGGGGACGACGCGCAAAGCCGCCCGCGCGGTGGTGTTCGAGGTCCGCTCCACCACGCCGGTGACGCTGACCCTCACCGCCGGCCCGGCCGATCCGAGCCTGTCCCGCTACACCCCGGTCCCGGTCAGCGTGCCGCCCACCGGTGGTGCGTTCACCACGGTCCGGCTGTGGCTCGTCTACGCCGCGCCGAACACCGCGCACAGCGTCACCGACAGCGTCACCGCGTCCTGTCCGGAGACCGGGCAGACCTGGACCATCCCGATCAGCGCCAACTCCGTGCCGCGCAAGACCGTCGCCGCCGCGCTGGTGCTGGACAAGTCGGGCAGCATGAGCCAGGACCGCGGCGACGGTCTCGGCAGCAAGGCGCAGAGCCTGCGCGAGGCCACGACGACGTTCCTGGACCTGATGCTGCCCGGTGATTCCCTGTCGCTGACGGCGTTCGACGACGACGCCAAGGTGGTCCGGAGCCTGACCGCGCTCGGCGATCCGGACGACCCCTTCGACACCTCGCGCAGCGACGTGCGGTCGGCGATCTACGGCGCGGACTTCAACCCCGGGGGCAACACCTCCATCGGCGACGGCATCCTGGCCGGCCGGGGGACGCTGGCCGGCGCCGGCACCCAGGTCCGGTCGCTGGTGGTGCTCACCGACGGGATCGAAAACCGGCCCGAGTACATTTCCGCCGTCGCCCCGGCGATCGACGAGACCACGTACGCGGTCGGCCTCGGCACGGCCGCCACCACCAGCGCCGCCGCGCTGCAGACCATTTCCGGCAACCACGGCGGCTACCTGCTGATCACCGGCTCGGCGCTCGGCGGGGACAACCAGTTCCTGCTGAAGAAGTACTTCCTCCAGATACTGGCGGGGGTGAGCAACGCCGAGGTGGTGCTGGACCCGGTCGGGTCCATCGCGTACCGGCAGGTGCAGCGCGTGCCGTTCACGGTGTCCGACACCGACCACCTGGTCGACGTCATCCTGACCGCCGAGGACCGCAAGCGGCTGGTCTTCCTGGTGGAGACGCCCGACGGGCAGCTGATCGACCCCGCGGCCGCGCGGGCGCTGGGCGGCACGTTCGTCGTCACGGACCAGGTTTCGTTCTACCGGCTCCCGATGCCGGTGCTGGCCGACCCGGCCCGGCCGAGCCACCCCGGCACGTGGAACGCGGTCCTGGCCTACGACCGCCGCGGGGTGGACACCCACGGCGACCAGGATCCGCGGCGGGCGCAGCGCTATTCCGTGCTCGTGCACGCCTGGTCGGACCTGTCGTTCACGGCGGCGGCCCACCAGAGCGGGTTCGAGCCCGGCGCCACCGTGACGCTGGTGGCGGGCCTGGCCGAGGCGGGCATCCCCGTCACGGCCGGGATGTCGGTCCAGGCGGAGATCACCCGGCCGGGCGGCGCGCGCACCACCCTCGCCCTCACTCCGGGCGACGACGAGTTCACCGGTTCGTTCGTGGCGACCGTGCCCGGCGACTACGGGATCCGGGTGCGGGCCACCGGGACGGCGGGCCGCGGCCACCCGTTCGCCCGCGAGCGCACGCTGTGGGCCGGGGTCTGGCGGGGCGGGGACACGCCACCGCCGGGTGGCCCTGGCGACCTCGGCGGCGCGCTGGCCGAGCACGACCGGCGCTGGTGCGCGGTGCTGCGGTGCGTCCTGCTCACCCTGGCCGGCAACGACCGGCTGATGGAGCGGTGGCGTGAACTGGGGCTCGATCCCAAGGAGTTCCTGAAGTGCGTCGAGCTCCTGTGCGACGGCAGCGCGCCGGCCCGGCTCGAATCCGTCCCGGACGACGTGCGGCGGCTCGTCGGCGAACTGCGGCGGACGGTCGGCGATGCGGGTTGACGCGGCCGTCGTCGGCGGTGGCCCGGCCGGGGCCACCGCCGCGCTGCGGCTGGCCGGGGCCGGCGCGACGGTGGTCCTCTACGAGCGGTCGGCGTACGACGGGCTGCGCATGGGCGAAACGCTGCCCCCGTCGGTGAACCCGCTGCTGCGCGAACTGGGGTTGTGGGACCGCTTCCTCGCCGCTGAGCCGATGCCGTCGTACCTGACGGCCAGTGCGTGGGGCGGTCCCGAGGTGGCCGAGCGGTCGTTCGTGTTCAGCCCGTACGGCCACGGCTGGCACACCGACCGGGCCGCCTTCGACCGCATGCTCGCCGACGCGGCCGCGGCCGCCGGGGTCGCGGTCCGGCTCGGCGAGGCCGTCCGCGGGGTGCGGCGGGTCGGCGGCGGGTTCGCTGTCGACGCCGGTTCGCCGGTGGTCGCGGACGTCGTGGTGGACGCGACCGGCCGGTCCGCGCGGGTCGCCCGCGGCCTGGGCGCGCGCCGGGCCGGCCGCGACCGGCTGGTGTGCGCCGCCCGGGTGTTCGCCTTGCCGCCCGGCGCGACGGCGGGCGACACGTTCCTCGAGGCCGTGCCGGACGGCTGGTGGTACGCCGCGCCCCTGCCGGCGCGGCGGCGGCTGGTGGCCGCCTTCGCCGACGCCCGCCACGCCGCCCGGGCCGGGCTCGCCACCCCGGACGGCTGGGCGGCCGCCGTGGCGCGCACCGCGCACACGCACGCGCTGGCCACCGGCGACGCCGGGCCGGTCCACGTGGTCAGCGCGGCCAGCCACCACCTGACCCCGGCGGCCGGACCCGGCTGGGTGGCCGTCGGCGACGCCGCGCTGGCCGTCGACCCGCTGTCCTCCGGCGGGGTCGCGTTCGCGCTCCGGACCGGCATGCGGGCGGCCGAGGTGCTGCTCGGGGGCGCGGCCGAGGGCTACCTCGCGCTGGTCGAGGCGGAGGCGGCGGAGTACTACCGGCTGCGCGAGGAGGTGTACGGCTGGGAAGCGCGCTTCACCGGGGACCCGTTCTGGCGCGAGCGAGCGACCGGCTGATCAGCTCGTGAGTGTTAAGGCGGGTTCTAACCCGACTTAACACTCACGAGCGGTCGTGCGCACCGGCGGCGAGGCCGTCCAAGAACACCCGCACGAGCCGCTCGGCCGGCTCTGCTCGCCGGGCCGGCCCGGCGGCCAGCGCCGCTTCGTGCATTTCGAACAGCAGGGCCAGGTCCGCCGGTTCCAGGTCGGCGCGGACGCCGCCTTCGCGCTGGGCGCGCTCGAAAGCGGGGCGCAGCAACGCGATCAGCGCGTGGGTGTACTGGCGCTGGCTGCGTTCCGGCAGCTCCCGGAACACCCGGACCAGCGGCCGCCGCCGGGCCTGCATCGCCAGCACGCGCCACAGCAGCTCGCGGAACGGCTCGTCGCGGACCAGGCCCTTGAGCGCGGTGAGGTGGTGCGCCGCGACGGCGAACGCCAGTGCCGTGCGGTCGGGGAAGTGCCGGTAGACCGTCGCGCGGCCGAGGCCCGCCCGGCGGGCCACTTCGTCCAAGGCGACGTCGGCCTCTTCGCTGAACACCTCGTCGGCCGCGCGCAGGATCGCTTCGCGGTTGCGGCGCGCGTCGACGCGCCGGGGTACGGCCGATGACGGTCGCCCTGCGCGCATGGGCCAACACGTTACTCGCGAGTAGTGAGACCGGCAATCCGTTCCATCTCTCGGTTCGGGTTCCTACCGTCACCCCAGGTCACGATCACCGCCGGAGGAGCCCATGCCCGTCCTGAACCGCCGTACCGTCCTCAAGGGCGCCGCCGCCGTCGCCGGGGCCGCCGCGCTCGGCGCCGCCCGGGTCACCCGCGAGGACCACCGGGTCGTCGTCATCGGGTCCGGGTTCGGCGGCGGGGTCACGGCGTTGCGGCTGGCCCAGGCCGGGGTGCCGGTGCTGGTGCTCGAACGCGGACGGCGCTGGCCGACCGGGCCGGACGCCGAGACGTTCCCGCACCCGACGTCGTCGCCGGACAAGCGGATCTTCTGGCTCGGGTCGGCGCCCTCGCTGCCGGGGCTGCCTTCGCTGCCGCCGTTCGAGCGCTACACCGGGCTGCTGGAACAGGTCACCGGCCAGGGCATGAGCATGATGTGCGCGGCGGGCGTCGGCGGCGGCTCGCTCGTCTACCAGGGCATGACGCTGCAGCCGACGGCCGAGCTGTTCCACGCCTGCTTCCCCGAGCAGCTCGACTACGCCCGGATGGCCGCCGAGCACTACCCCCGCGTCGCCGCGATGCTCGGCGTCGAGACCGCGCCGGACGCGCTGGTCGAAAGCCAGACGTACCGGGCCGCGCGGGTCTTCGCCCGCAACGCGCGCGCCGCCGGGTACGCCGTCGAGAAGATCCCGATGCCGATCGACTGGGACTTCGCGCTGCGCGAGCTCGACGGCACGGTGAAACCGTCCTACACCAACGGGGACTGCGCCCTCGGGGTGAACAACGGCGGCAAGCACTCGGTCGACGTCACCTACCTCGCGGCCGCCGAAGCGACCGGCCGCTGCACCGTGGCGCCCCTCCACAACGTCACCGGCGTCGCGCTCGCCCCGGACGGCCGCTGGGAGATCCGCGCCGACCGCATCGACACCGCCGGGACCGTGCTGGAAAAGAAGGTCCTGACCGCGAAGGCACTCGTCATGGCGGCCGGCACGGCGAACACGACGCGGCTGCTGATGCGCGCGGGCGCGAAGGGCGACATCCCCGACCTGCCCGACGAGCTGGGCGACGGCTGGGGCACCAACGGCGACCGCATCTACACGTGGACGAACCTCGCCGACGACTTCGGCGCCCCGCAGGGCGGCCCGGTCGTCTACGGCAGCAAGGAGTGGGACGACCCCGCGACGGCCAACACCGTCATCCAGGCGTCCCTGCCACCGCTGCCGGACCTGCGCACCACGATGCTCGTCGGCTACGGGATCAGCGCCGGGCGCGGCCGGTTCGTCTACGACGCCGCGAAGGACGACGCCGTCCTGCACTGGCCGTCGAACGCCGACGCGAAGCTGAGCGCGCGCATCCACGAGCGGATTTCCCGCATCGCCGGGCCGCTCGGCGTGCTGCTCGACACGACCGCCGTCGTGCCCAGCACCTGGCACCCGCTCGGCGGCGCCGCGATGGGCGCGGTCTGCGACCTCGAAGGCCGCGTGCTCGGGCACCGGGGCCTGTACGTCCTCGACGGCGCCCTGATGCCGGGGACGACGGCCGCCTGCAACCCCTCGATGACCATCGCCGCCGTCGCCGAGCGCGCGCTGGACCACCTGATCGCCGAAGACGTCGACCGCGTCTTCTAGTCCCTTGGTATCCCGGACTCGACGAGGAGTTCCCATGCGTCGCTTGTGGATGGTCCTGCTGACCGTCGTCCTGCTGGTCACCACGGCCGGTGCGGTCACGGACCCGCCGCGCGGCCCGGACGGCGACGCCTTCTACACGCCGCCGAGCCCGCTGCCGGCGGGCGCCGACGGCGACGTCGTGTGGTGGCGGCCGTTGCCGGACCAGCCCGGGGCGCGCGGGTACCTGGTGCTGTACCGGTCGAGGTCCGCGACGGACACCCCGATCGCGGTGTCCGGCCGGGTCCTGGTCCCGGCCGCGCCGTGGACCGGCGCCGGGCCGCGGCCGATCGTCTCGGTCGCCAGCGGCACGCGGGGCATCGGCGACCGCTGCGCGCCGTCGAAGTTCCAGCCGGACTACGAGAAACCGCTGTTCGTCGACGCGATGCTGAGCCGCGGCTGGGCGGTGGCGATCACCGACTACGAAGGCCTCGGCACGCCCGGCCTGCACACCTACGTCGTCGGCCGCTCCGAGGGCCACACGGTGATCGACGCGGCCCGCGCGGCCACCCGGCTACCGGCGGCGGGCCTGGCGGCGGGCGGCCCGGTCGCGTTCTCCGGCTACTCCCAGGGCGGCGGGGGAGCGGCCTGGGCGGGCGAGCTGGCGCCGTCGTACGCTCCCGAGCTGACGGTCGCGGGCATCACCGCCGGCGGCACGCCCGCGGACCTGAACGCGGTGGCGAAGAACCTCGACGGCGGCATCGGGTTCGGCTTCCTGCTGCTGTCGGCCCTCGGCCTGGACGCGGCCTACCCGGAGCTGGACCTGCCCGCCTACCTCAACGACCGCGGCCGCACGCTGTACGCGACCCAGCAGGACGCCTGCGTCGACGCGGTGTTCGGCTACGCGTTCGGGCACATCGCCGACTACACGACGGCGAACCCGCTCACCACGCCGAAGTGGCAGGCCCGGCTGGCGGAGAACCAGCTCGGCGCCCGGCCGCCGAAGGCCCCGGTCTTCCTGTTCCACCGGAGCGCCGACGAGATCATCCCCTTGGCGCAGGCCCGGACCTTGCGGCGCGAGTACTGCGCGGCGGGGGTGCCGGTCACGTGGGGCACGTACCTCGGCGAGCACGTGACGACCCTGGCCTTCTCGGCCGGCGACGTCGTGGGCTACCTGGCCGACCGGTTCGCGGGCAAGCCGGCGCGCACCAACTGCTGAGCGATTTCCTCGGCGGGGTAAGGGGTTTTGCGGCTCGTCCCTTGCAGTGCGCGGTAGAAGCGGTTGACGACCTCGGCCAGCGGGGCGTGGCGCTCGACGAACGCGTCGCGGTCCCGATCACCGGGGTGGCTCCGGACGATCCGGTTCACCAGGCGGGTTAGCAGGTAGGCGCGGTCGTGTGTGGCGTGCTCGGCGAGGAACTCGGCTTCGGCATCGGAGAGGGCGAAGCCCGGGAAGGCCGCGAGCCCGAAATCGGTGAGGTACAGCCGTTCGCCGTCGGTGAGGATGTTCGCGAAGTGCGCGTCGAAGTGCTGGACGCCCTGGCCGGCCAGGAATCCGCTGATCGCGGGGAAGTCCCGGCCGGCCAGGTCGATGCCGTCCGGGTCCTCGTCGAGCCACTCGACGAGACCGTGCGGCAGGTGCTCGATGAACAGCACGAGATCGGTGGTGGCGCCGTCGAGCGCTTCGAGCCGTCGCCGCACGCCCGGGTCGTCGTGCCAGAAGGCGACGTCGTGCGCCAGGTCGGTGTGGGGGCGCGGCCGTCCGGGCAGGATCCGCCAGTGGTGCAGGAGCGGGAAGTTCGCGCACTGCCCGGTGCGGGCCCATTCGCTGGTCAGGAGGTGCGCCTCCAGTTCCCGCCAGGCGCTGAAGCCCGCTGAACCCACGCCGTAGTGGTACCAGGGCGGCAGGCCGTAGAGGTCGGCGGTCGAGCCTTCGTGCCGCCGTTCGACATCGGTGAGGGCGACCCGCTTCACGAAGACCGGCTCGCCGTCGACCCGCAGGAGCCAGGTCGACCCGCCGATCCCGGTGCCCAGCGGGCGCGCGGTGGCCAGGACGTCGTCGGGGGCGTCCGCGAGGGCGGCGGCGAGCTTCTCGTGGCGCGCGAGCCGCGTCATCGGCGCCGGACCAGGGGGAGGAAGACCTCGTCGACGATCTCGGTGAGCACGTCGTCGTCCACTGTGGTCAGTCCGTGGGTCAGGTATTCGTTGCGGAGCAACACGAGTGCGACCGTGGCGACCCGCGGGTGCCGTGCTTCGGGTGGTGCTTCGCCGCGGGCCACGGCCCGGTCGAGGACCGTCAGCCAGGTGCTCGCGACGCCGTCGGTGGCCTGCTCGTTCAGCTGCTTCAGCAGTTCCGGCTCGTCGCCGACCCCGGCCAGGAGGCCGCGGAGGATCCGGGCGGCGGGGGTGGACTGGCCGCAGTTGATCGCGCGCAGCAGGGTCAGGGCGTCTTCGCGCAGGTCGCCGGTGTCGGGTGGGCTCAGCCGGTCGCCGGCGAGGTGGCGGTAGGCGGCGACGCCGAGTGCGGCGCGGTTCGGCCAGCGGCGGTAGAGCGCGTTCTTGTTGGTGCCCGCCCGCTGGGCCACGCGTTCCATGGTCAGCCCGGCGTAGCCCGCCTCGGCGAGCTCGTCCGCCGCCGCGCGCAGGATCGCGTCTTCCAGCTCCGTGCCCCGGCGCCGGGTCTTCGCTTCGGCCATAGGTACCGACCGTACCGTAGTTGTACGGTACGGTACGTACCGTACCTTGAATGGAGGACCCATGCGAGCCAAAGGCATCGGCTACGACACCGGCTTCGAGCGCGGCGGGCGGTTCAACCGCCCCTTCGACCCCGACCTGGTCCGCCGTGAGCTGGCGATCATCCGCGACGACCTGCACTGCACGGCCGTCCGGCTGATCGGCACCGACCTCGACCGCATCGACTTCGCCGCCCGCGAGGCGGCCGCGCTGGGCCTGGAGGTGTGGTTCTCGCCGTTCCCCTGGGACCGCCGTCCGGAGGAGATCCTGGCCCAGTTCGCCGACGGCGCGGATCGGGCCGAACGGCTGCGCGCCGGGGGAGCCGAGGTCGTGTTCGTCACCGGCGCCGAGCTGAGCCTGTTCAACCACGGCTTCCTGCCCGGCGAGGGCATCGAGGAACGGCTGGCGAACGTCCTGGCCGACCGGACGCTGATCGCGGACCTCCCGGCCCGCGTCAACGACTTCCTCGCCCGCGCGGCCGAGGTGGTCCGCGCCCGTTTCGGCGGCCGGATCACGTACGCGTCGGTGCCGCTGGAGCGGGTGGACTGGACGCCGTTCGACATCGTGTCGGTCGACGCCCACCGGTCCGAGGAGGTCGAGCACCGCTACCGCGAAGGCATTCGCACCTTGGTGGCCTCGGGCAAACCGGTGGCCATCACGGAGTTCGGCGTGACCCCGTACCGCGGCGCGGCCGACCTCGGCGCTCGCTGCGGCGAGATCGTCGAGTACGAGGGGGACACCCCGGTCCGCCTGAAGGGCACGTACGTGCGGGACGAGGAGGAGCAGGCGAGGTACTTCCGTGAACTGCTGGAGGTGTTCACGACGGAAGGCGTCGACGCGGCTTTCGCCTGCACGTTCGTGTGTTACGGGCTGGTGCACCGCGCCGACCCCGCCGAGGACCTGGACATGGCGAGCTGGGGTGTGGTGAAGGTGCTGGAGGAGGGAACCGGGGACACGTACGCGGACGTCCCGTGGGAACCGAAGGCGGCGTTCGGCGCACTGGCGGAATGCTACGCCGGATGACGAGCAGGTGGTCCGGTGTGGACAGTCCACACCGGACCACCCCCGCTCACGGAGCCCAGGGCGCCGCCACGGTCCAGCTGCTGTCCGCCGACACCGTCTGGGGCCGGTCCGAGCCCGTCCCCGCGCCCGACGCGATGTACACCGCCGAGTCGAAGTGGCGCAGGTACGCGCCCGGGATGTTCAGGGACTCGAACGTCACGCCGGTGCCGCCCAGGCCCGGGCGGGTGCAGAACGTCGCGTCCGCGCGCATCAGCGCCGAGCCGTCGTCCGGTGAATTGCGGACCCGGCCGTCCTGGTGGCGCAGGAACTGGCCCGGGTAGTTCACCGACTCGAACGAGTAGCACGACGACTCGCCCAGCCCGCGCCGCACCGTGTACGTCGCGTCCTGCTTCAGCAACGCGCTGCTGCCGCTGTTCACCACCTCCGTGTAAGCGAGGCCGCCCGAATGGCGCAGGTAGCGGTCGGTGTAGCCCCACGTCGTCACCTGCAGCGACTGGCGCGCGTTCGCCGTCAGCGGGACCGAACTGCGCCACAACGCCGGCGCCGAGACGTCCCACGTCGCGTCCGCGGCGAAGCTCGTCGCCGTGTCCCACGGGTTCGTGCCGCCGCTGGCCGCCAGGTACACGGCTTCGTTGTAGTGCCGCAGGAACTTGCCGGGGAAGTTGACCGACTCGAACGACGTCCCGCCGGCGGCGAGGCCTGGCCGGGAGCACCAGGTGGCGTCCGCGGCGAACGAGCCGCCCGTGTCGCTGTCGATGCGGACGCGGCTGTCCGAGTGGCGCAGGAACTTCCCGGGGAAGTTCACCGACTCGAACGAGAAGCAGCGCGGGTTCGCCAGGCCCGCGACCGTGCGGAACGCGGCGTCCTGGCGGGCCCCGTCCGCGCTGCCCGTCGTCAGGACGTCCGTGCGCGCCAGGGAATCCGCGTGCCGCAGGTACCGGTCGGTGTACCCGGGCGTGGTCACCCGGAACGACCGCAGGTGCCCGAGCGTCAGCGGCACCGCCGCGTTCAGGTTCTTGGACGCGTTGATGAGGTCGGTGTGCGCCGCGCGGACGCGGGCGGTGTCGACCTTCTGCACCCGCCGGTCGTACGTCAGCAGCCCGTTGTACTCGCCTTCGACGTCGGTGATCTCCGTGTAGACCGACGCCGACAGGCCCTTCGCGAGCATCAGCTGCTTCGTGTCCCGGATCATCCCGGTGAAGCGGTCGTTCAGCTGCGCCGCGCTCGACATCTGTTCGTAGGCGAAGAAGCCGCCGGTCGGGCTGTACTCGTGACCGGGGTTGCGCAGGCCCAGCCCGCCGAACTCGCCGAGCACCGACACACGGGTGCCGGACGGCCGTGGCCCGTCCGGGCCGGTGTACATGTGCCAGTCGATGATGTCGCCGGTGCCCGGGTCACCCTTCGACGCGCAGCAGTTGAACCCGCTGTGCGGGTTCACCAGCCGGGTCGGGTCCTGGTTCTTGATGTTCGTCGTGACGCGCTTGGTCTCGTCGAGGTTCCACTCGCCCCAGCCTTCGTTGAACGGCACGTACGTGATGACGGCGGGGGAGAAGCGGTGCTCGTCGACGATCTCGCGCGCTTCGGTTTCGAACTCGGCGATCTGCGCGGCCGTCCGGTTGCTGTCCGCCGTCGGGGTCGACGGGATGTCCTGCCACACCAGCAATCCCAGCCGGTCGGCCCAGTAGTACCAGCGCGCCGGCTCGACCTTGATGTGCTTGCGGACCATGTTGAAGCCCAGGTCCTTGTGCTTCTGCAGGTCCGAAGCCAGCGCCGCGTCGGTCGGCGCGGTGTACAGGCCGTCCGGCCAGAAACCCTGGTCGAGGGTGCCGGCCTGGAACACGAACTCGCCGTTGAGCGTCGGCCGCAGCGTGCCGTTGACGTTCTTCGTGCCGACCTCGCGCATGCCGAAGTAGCTGACCACCTGGTCGACCGTCGCGCCGGACGCGGTGCGCAGCGACACCCGCAGGTCGTAGAGGAACGGGTCGTCGGGCGACCACCGCCGCGCGTTCGGCACCGGCACCGAGAACTCCGTGAAACCGCCGGTGGCGCTGCCGACGACGGCGCCGCCGGTCATCGACTCGGCGAGCACGGAGTACCCGCTGGTGCTGCCGCGGCCGAACACCCGCACGCGGGCGGTGTTGTTCGCCAGGTTCGGGGAGATGTCGACCGAGTAGATCGACGTCGGCGCGGTCGGCTCGAGCCAGACCGTCTGCCAGATCCCCGAAGTGGGCGTGTAGAAGATGCTCGACTGCGAGTTCGCCTGCTTGCCCACCGGCTGCTTCTCGCCGCGGCCGTCGGTCGGGTCGTAGACGCGCACGACGATTTCGTTGCTGCCGCCGGTGAGCCGCGCGGTGATGTCGGCTTCGAACCGGTCGTAGCCGCCCTTGTGCGTGGCGACCTGGACGCCGTTGACCCACACGGTCGCCTCGTAGTCGACGGCGCCGAAGTGCAGCTGCACGTTCCGGCCCGCCCACGCCGCCGGCACGGTGAACGTGCGGCGGTAGAACATCAGGTCGCGGTTGTCGTTGCGCATGATGCCCGACAGCGCCGACTCGACGGGGTAGGGCACCAGGATGCGTTCGGGCAGCGTCTGCCCGAGCGGCGGCGCGGCGTAGCGGTCGACGCTGCCGCCCGAGCCGGTGGCGGGGTTGAGGAACTCCCACTCGCCGTTGAGGGACTGCCAGTCGGGCCGCTGCAGTTGCGGCCGCGGGTACTCGGGCAGCGGGTTGGTGGTGCTGACCTGGGACGTCCACGGCGTGGACAGCGGCGGCGGTTTGGGGGTGACGGCGGCGTTCGCGGCCGGTGTCACCACGACGAGCGGCGACAGCAGCGCGAGGACCAGGACGACGAAGCGGCGCATCGAACTCCTCCGGGGACGCGCACGGAACCGCGCACCGGCCTGGCGGGGACGGCGGAGCACTCCGGGCGGGGGCGGGCACGCCGAGCCCGGAGCACTACCGCGGGCTCGTCGAACCGAACGTAACACGGAACATGGGCAAACTGAATAACTCAGAAACCACCAGACAATCAACACCAGACCACTCGAACGTCAGGTCCACGCACGAACCGGGCCGGCGGTTGAGTCTCACCCTCGGTGTGCGTCCGATCGCAGCAGGCAACTACGCTGTCCGGAGCAATCGCGCACTGGAGGAGGTCCGGGGTGGTTCCCGCCCGTCGCTGGCCGGCCGTCGCGGCCGGGTGCGCCGTCGTCCTGGCCGCGGTCTACTTCCTCGCCGTCTGGACGGTGCCCGGCCAGGAGCTGGAGAACGCCGCGCTGCGCGGAGCCGACGAAGCCGCCGCGCGCGACCAGGCCGTCGCCGACGCGAGCCTGAGCCGGATCACGCTGGTCTCGCTGGCCGTCGCCGTCGTCGTGGTGGCGCTGGTGGGCGTGCTGCGGCGGCGCCTCGACCTCGCCGTCGCGGCGGTCGGCGTGATCGTCGGCGGCCAGCTCGTGACGCAGGGGCTCAAGCGGTTCGTGCTGCCCCGGCCGGGGCTGGTCGAGGTGACCGGGCACTACGCCGGCAACAGCCTGCCGAGCGGGCACACGACGATCGCGATGACCGTGCTGTTCGCCGCCCTGCTCGTGGTGCCCTACCGCTGGCGCGGCGTCACGCTGTTCTTCCTGCTGTCGTGGGCGGTCGGCATCGGCGCGTACACGGTGACGGCGAAGTGGCACCGGCTCTCCGACACCCTCGCCGCGGACGCGATCGCCCTCGGGCTCGCCTGCCTGGCGTCGTGGTGGCTGGCGCGGCGCGGGGCCGTGCGCCGCCACGACGGGCCGCGCCGGCTCCCGCGGGTGCTCGTCGTGACCCTCGCCGTCCTCGGGGCCGTGGTGTCGCTGGGGCTCGGCACCCTCCTCATCGGAGCGTCGCTGGCCGGCGGCGGGTACGCGGAAACGGTGCGGGGCAACGCCTGGGTCGTCTACCTGGCCGCGAATTCGTTCGCCTCCTTCGGTTCCATCGCCGCGGCGCTGGTGTTCCTGGCGACCTGGCGGCGGCTGGAGGTCGCGTGAACCCGGCCCTGCTCCCGCTCGCCGCGGCCGTCTTCTGCTTCGCCGTGTTCCTGGTCAGCTTCCTGCTCGACCGCCGCAAGCTGCGCAACGGCTTCTACCTGTTCTTCGCGCTGGCTTTCTTCGGCCTGACGCTGCTCGCGCTGCTGGCGTCGATCTCGCCGGAGGCCGCGGCGTTCGTCGCTTTCGGGCTGGTCGCGCTGATCCCGCTGACCATCGTCGTGCTCGCGGTGTTCCTGATCGGCAACGGTGTCACGATGCTGCGCCGCGAAGGCCGCCGTCCGGCGAACCTGCTGTCCCTGGCCGCCGGCGTCGGCATCGTGGCGCTCATCGTCTTCGACTTCGTGGTCGGCCAGCTGGGCTGGGCGCCGCTGGAGGCGGTCCGCGACAGCCTCGACGGGATCGTCGCGTACCTGTCGTTCCTCTTCGTCTGCTTCCTGCTGTATTCGCTGGTGTACGGGCGGATCCGCACCCGCCGCCCGCTGGACTTCGTGGTGGTGCTCGGTTCCGGCCTGCTCGGCGGCACGAAGGTCCCGCCTCTGCTGGCCGCCCGCCTCGACCGCGGCCGCCGGGTGCTGGACGCCGAATGCCGCAAGGGCCGCGAACCGCTGCTGGTCACCTCCGGCGGGCAGGGGCCGGGGGAAGAGCTGCCGGAGTCCCACGCGATGGCGGACTACCTCACCGGCCGGGGCGTACCGCGCGAGCGGATCGTGCTCGAGGACCGCTCGCGCACGACGCGGGAGAACCTGACGTTCAGCGCGGGCCTGATGCGCGAGCGGCGGCCGGACTACCGCTGCGTCGTCGTGACCAACAACTTCCACGTCCTGCGCGCGGCGCTGCTCGCCCGCAAGACCAAGGTGAACGGCCAGGTCATCGGCGCCCCGACGGCGTGGTACTTCTGGCCGAGCGCGACCCTGCGAGAGTTCGCGGCGATCATCGTGGACCACCGCGTCCTCAACGGCACCGTGTGCGCGGTGATCGTTCTGGCGAGCGTGCTCAAAGCCGTGTAGCCGCTATGATCCGGCCAGAGCCGCCGGGGGATGGGGAGCACGTTGTCGTTCCAGTACTACTTGTACGTCAGTGACAGCAAGGTCGACATGCTGCTCGCGCAGATGGATCCGGCCTTCACGCGCAAGCGCACCACCGAGGTCAGCGTGAACCTCAAGCTGTTCGGCGGCAAGCAGTCCTCGGAGGCACCCGCCGGCGGCGAACGCACGGCGAAGCTGCAGCGGGTCGTCCGCTACCTGGAAGACCACGGCGACCTCGGCACGGTCGACGAGCCCGGCCAGTTCTTCTGGGGACTGCTCCCGATGAGCTGGGGACCCTTCCCCGCCGAGCCGACGCTCGCGTACTTCGGCGGGCGGAGCGGACGGACCGTCGTCGGGCTCGGCGGGTCCGGGCACCACATCCTCGGTGGCGGTCCCGCGCCCGGCGGAGTGCCGCGGTCGGTGCTGCCGTCCCTGCTCGCCGGGCTGCGCAGCGACCCGGACATCGGTGCGCTGACCGAAGCCATCAAGCACGAGGACGACGGTGCGCACAAGGGCGCGCTGGCCGCCGTGCGGCGGGCCAACGAGGCCATGCCGGGGCCGGACCAGAACCTCGAGTTCGTCGCCAAGCGGCTGCTGAGCGGGCCCACCGGTGACGGCGTGAACGTCGTGCTCGGCACCCCGCTGTACGTGGCGCAGGTAGACTAGATGTGGTCGCCGGGCGACGTCGTGCTCGGGGTGTACGAGGTCCGCGACGTCGTCACCACCGGTGGCATGGGACTGGTGTACCGCGTGTGGCACCGCCAGTGGGGAATGGAACTGGCGGTCAAGACGCCGCGCCAGGAGCTGGTCGCCTCGCCGGCCGACGCCGAGCGGTTCGAGGCCGAGGCGGAGGCCTGGGTCGGGCTCGGCGCGCACCCGCACGTCGTGAGCTGCGCCTACGTCCGCCGCGTCGACGGCACGCCCCGGGTGTTCGCCGAATGGGCCGGCGGTGGCAGCCTCGCCGAAGCCGTCCGTGATCGCACGCTCTACGGCGGCGGCCACCGCCCGGCCGTGGGCCGGATCCTCGACCTGGCGATCCAGACCGCATGGGGGCTCGGGCACGCGCACGAGCGCGGGGTGATCCACCAGGACGTCAAGCCCGCCAACGTCATGCTCGACACCGGCGGCGCGGCGAAGGTCACGGACTTCGGCCTGGCCAACGTCACCGGCGGCGAAGGCATGACCGTGGCGTACTGCTCGCCCGAACAGGCCAGGGGCGAGCGCCTCGGCCCGGCGACCGACGTCTGGTCGTGGGCGGTGAGCGTGCTCGAGATGTTCGCGGGCGGGCCGCCGGCGATGTTCGGGCACGCGGCGGCGGGGGTCTTCGCGCAGTTCCTCGAGGCCGATCCCGCCGATCCGGTCCTCCCGCCGGTGCCACCGGGCGTCGCGGACCTGCTGCGGCGGTGCTTCGCCGAGGACCCGGCGGCCCGGCCCGCGGGCTTCGGCGAACTCGCCGACGAGCTGGCGGAGCTCTACCGGTCCACGGTCTTCCGGCCGTACCCGCGGCAGCGGCCGGACGAGGCCCCGCTGCTCGCCGACGCGCTGTCCAACCGCGCGCTGTCCCTGCTGGACCTCGGACACGCCGAGCAGGCGGACGAACTCTGGGCGGAAGCCCTGCGCGCCGACCCGCACCACCCGCACGCGACCTACAACCGCGGGCTGCGCCGGTGGCGGGCCGGCACGCAGACCGACCGGCAGCTGATCGCCGAGCTGGACGCGGTGCGGCTGAGCCACGACGGCGACCGGACCGCCGATCGCCTGCTCGCCGCCGTCCACATCGAGCGCGGTGACAAGGAATCCGCGCTCGGCCTGCTCGACGACCTGCCCGACGGCCCGGACACCGCCACCGCCCGCGCCCTGCCGGACCGGAAGATCACCGAACGGCCCAGCCCGGTCTTCGTCAACCTTTCGGCCCCGCTCGCGCTGAGCGCCGACGGCCGGGTGGCCGCCGTGACGTTCCGGCAGCGAGAGGCTGAAGTCTGGTCGCTGCCGGAGGGCCGGGTGCGCTACAGCCTGGCGGGCCACGAGAACCGGCTCCGGTCGCTGTCCCTGAGCGCCGACGGCCGCGTGCTGGCCTCCGCGGACGACGGCGGGCAGGTGCGGGTCTGGGACACGACGACGGGGGAGTGCACCCGGGTCGTGGACGTCGCTAGCGGGGTGGAAGCGGTCGCGATCAGCCCCGACGGGACCGTGGTGGCCGTGGTCTCCGGCGACGGATCGGTGCGGGTGCTGGGCGAGACCGTGGAGCTGCTCCGCGCCGGGGTACCGGATTCCGAGTACGGCCGGGGCTGGGCGATCGCGGTCACCGGGGACAACGAGCGCGTGGTCGCGTTCGACGGCTTTGACTGGACGTTGCGGGTGTTCACTCGCGCCGGCGAGGAGCTGTGGCGGGTCGGCGGCCTGCGGCACAACTGCGCGCTCAGCCCCACCGGCCGGTACGCGCTGTCGGCCACGCACGACGACAACGTGGTGCTGGTGGACCTGACGACCGCCGAGGTCACCGTCATCGGCAGCGCCTTGCCGTGGAACAAGGGTTTCAGCTGGCTGGCGGTCAGCGACGACGGCCGCACCGCGGTGAACACCTTCGACCTCCTGCTCCAGCACTGGCGGCTCGACGAGGGCCGGTGCACGTTCACCACGACGGTCCATTCCCGCAACCCGATGAGGGTCGCCGCGGACGCCGAAGGACGCGCCGTGCTGGTCCTGCTCGGCAGCCGCACCCCGCAGATCGTCCACACCACCGCCGTCGTCCACCTGCCCGAGCCGGGGCCCGCCGCGCCCTGGAGCTACGCCCGCCCGCAGCCGACCGACCGGATGGCCGGGGACGCGCTGATCGCCGGGGAAAACCTCGGCCTGGCCGCCGAGTTCCTCGACACCGGACGGCTCGCCGCCGCCCGCCGCCAGCTGGACATCGTGCGCGCGATGCCCGCGTACCGGCGGCACCCGGAGCTGCGGACGCTGTGGCGGCGGGTGGGCGCGGTCAGCGAGCGGGCCGCCTTCGCGGGCGTGTGGCCGTCCCGCCGCTTCGACGCCGTCCTGCACGGCCGGACGGCGCTGACCCGGGACGGGCACTACGCCTTCGCGGACTTCTTCGGCCGGGGCGTCCGGGTCGTCGACCTGCGCACCGGCGAGGTGGCCGCCGCGGCGGACCGGCACGAGCTGGAGTTCCAGGACGCGACCGCGTGCGCGGACGACCGCCACGTGCTCGCGACGGACTCGGACGGCGCCGGCGTGCTGTGGGACCTCAGGACGGCCCGCCGCGCCGGCGTCGTCGTGCGGGACGACGCCGGGAACCCCGTGCTGAAGGACGAGAACCCCGCGTTCGAGTTCGTGCGCCGGGACGGCCTCAGCATCCTGCGCAACCGGTTGACGGGCCGTCCGCTGCACGGCTGGTCGGTGCGCGCGGGCGAGCGGGTGGTGCTGTCGGGCGACGTCGCCGTCCTGGTCGGCGACGACGGGCAGGCGTGGGTGCTGGACGCCGCCGGCTTCACGACCGTGCGCCAGGCACGCGTCTACGCCGGCGAAGCGGCCGTCGTCGCGAGCGCCGACGGCCGGGTCCTCGCCGCCACCCGGCTCGGCTTCGACAACACCGGCGAGGTCGTGCTGTCCGTCGCGGGGTCGGCCGAAGTCGTGGCGAACGTGACCGACGACCGGGTGACGTCACTGGCGCTCAGCGCCGACGGGGACCTCCTGCTCACGGCGTCGTCGCGGCTGCTCCGGCTGTGGCACCTGCCGAGCGGCGGCCTGGTCACCGAGGTCGAGTGCGACCAGGACGTCATCGCGATCGAACTGGCCCCCGACGGGTGCGCCGCGGTGGCCGTCGTGGGGTACCACCACCTGCGGTGCTGGGAGCTGGACTGGGACTACCGCGCGTAGCCGTGGCGGGCGGCGGGCGTCCGGGGTGACACTGGCGGGATGAAGGTCGTCGACGGGCAGCGGAGCGCGTACCGCCCGCCGTCGACGGCTCCACCGCCCCTGCGCCGTGGTCCGGTGCTGGTCACGGCCGCATTCGCGGCGCTCGGCGGCGCGCTGATCCCGGCCGCCGCGGTGCCCGCGCTCTGGCGGATCTGGCAGCTCTACGCGATGTTGTTCGGCGCGGTCGCCGCGGTCGAGATCGTCGCCGTGGTGGTGGTGCTGGGGTGGCCGACGCGCAAGACGGCGCACTTCGGCGCGCTCTCGGCGTTCGTGGCGCTGGCCCTCTGGGTGCTCACCCGTCCGCTGGGGCTGCTGGCCCGGCTCGATCCCTGGCAGCCGGCGGACACGGTCGTCGGCTTCACCGACTACGTGGCCGCCGGCTTGCAGGTCTTCGCGTTGTTCGGGTTCCTGGTGGTGGCCCGCCGCCGGGCGCGCCCGCGGCCGTCGGCGCTGCGGCGCGTGTCGGCGTGGATCGTGCTGTTCCCGGTCCTCCTGCTGGTCATCGCGACCGGCGCGGCGGGCGTGGTGGCGGCCGGCGACGGCATCCGCGGGACCGGCGCTTCGGCCCTGCTCGACGGCGGCACGGTCGAGTACTGCCGCCCGGCCGGCGTTCCGCTCGCGATGGACATCCGCCGTCCGCCCGGCACCGGCCCGGCGCCGGTCGTGCTGGTCCTGCACGGCGGCGGCCTGCTGCTGGGCAACCGCAAACCCTCCGGGCCGGGCGCGCTGCTCGCCGGGACACGGCCGGACGACCTGACCGCCCGCGGCTTCGCGGTCGCGTCGATCGACTACCGCCTGGCGCCCGCCGCCCGCTGGCCGGCCCCGCTCGACGACGCCCGCTGCGCGGTCCGGTTCCTCGAGGCGAACGCGGCCACGCTGGCGATCGACCCGGCGCGGATCGCGGTGCAGGGCACCGGCGCGGGCGGGACGCTGGCGTCGCTCCTCGCCCTGACGCCGGGCACCCCCGTCCGCGCGGCGGCGGTGGTGTCGGCCCCGGCGGACTTCACCGACCTCCGCGGCACGGACGCCGTGACGCGGGCGTCGGTGCTCCTGGCGCTGGGCCGTGCCCCGGCGACGCTGCGCTCGGCGAGCCCGCTGACGTACCCGGCGGCGGGCGCGCCCCCGTTCCTGGTGACCGGCGGCGGCCGGAAGTCGGCGGAGTTCGCCGGTCACCTCCGCCAGGCGGGCGTCCCGGTCACGACGTCGCCGGACGTGGCGGCGTTCTTCGCAGCGGTGGTGCGGTAACTTGGACGGCATGAGCGGACGGGCGATCTTCGGCGATCACTCCTACCGCTGCGACTTCTACGGTTGACGGTTCCCCCGCCCCCGGAACCCCTTTTTCTTTCAATCGTAAGGACAGTCATGCCTTCAACCGCTCATGCCGGCACCGAGTGGGCGCTCAAGCACATGCCGCTGACCGCCACCGCCGTCGAGGAAGCCGCGCCGCTGCTCGCCGGGCGGCGCCTGGCGATGTGCCTGCACGTCGAGCCCAAGACGGCGGCGCTGGTCACGCTCCTGGCCCGCGCCGGGGTCGAGGTCACCCTGACCGGCTCGCCCGGCACCACCCACGACGACGTCGCCGCGGCGCTGACCGGGCTCGGGGTGCGGGTGCACACCCGCCGGGCCGACGACGAGGCCGCCCACGCCCGCAACGTCGCCGCCGTGCTCGAGTGCGAGCCGGACCTGACCCTCGACAACGGCGCCGACCTGACGCTTTCGCTGCTGCGCTCGGGCGCGCCGTCGGGCTGGCTCGGCGGCACCGAGGAGACGACGACCGGCGGCATCCGGCTGCGGGCGGAGCACGTCGCCCACCCGGTCGTCGTGATCAACGACTCGCGGCTGAAACTGCTGGTGGAGAACGAATTCGGCGTCGGCCAGAGCGTCGTGCAGGGTTTCCTCAACGCCACCAACCTGATGCTGCCGGGGATGCGCGCGGCGGTGCTCGGCTACGGGCCGTGCGGCAAGGGCGTCGCGGACACCCTGTCCCGCCTCGGCGCCCGCGTCGCGGTGTGCGACACGGATCCGATGCGGGCGCTTCAGGCCATTTTGGACGGTCACCGCGTCGGTGCCACGACGGAGGTTCTGGCCGGCGCGCAAGCGGTTTTCACGGCGACGGGCGCACCCGGCGTCGTCGGCGCGCCGGAGCTGGCGGCGTTGCCGGACGGCGCGCTGATCGCCGGCGTCGGGCACTTCGCGTGGGAGATCGACGCGGCGGCGCTGCGGGCGGCGACGGTCCGCACGGTCGAGTACGGCGAACCGGGCCGCCGCACCGGGCACGTGCTGGCGGATGGCCGCGAGATCGTCGTCCTCGACCACGGCCGGATGCTCAACCTGACCGCGGCCAACGGAAACTCGATCCAGGCCATGGACCTGGGCCTCACCCTGCAGGTCCGCAGCCTGGCTGCGGTGGCGGGCGGGCTGGCGCCGGGCGTGCAGCCGGTCCCGGCCGCGGTGGAGCACCGGATCGCGACGGACCTGGTGGCGCGGCTGAGCTAGCTTGACCTGGAGCGCGCTCCAGGACCTAACGTGGGGTCACTTCGACCGCACGTCAGGAGAACACCCCATGGAACTCGGTTTCCACCTGCCCATCTTCGACATCGACGGTGGCCCCGCCGCCATCGCCGGCGAGCTCGCCCGGGTCGGTGCCGCGGCGGAGGAGGCCGGTGCGACCTGGTTGTCCTTCATGGACCACTACTTCCAGATCGAACCGACCGGCCTCCCCGCCGAGGCGCACATGCTGGAGGGCTACACGACGCTCGGCTACCTGGCCGCGCACACGTCCCGCATCGAGCTCGGCCTGCTGGTCACGGGCGTGACCTACCGCCACCCCGGTCTGCTCGCGAAGATCGTCACGACCCTCGACATCCTGTCCGGCGGCCGCGCGGCACTCGGCGTCGGCGCGGCCTGGTTCGAGCGCGAGCACCGGGCGATGGGCGTGCCGTTCCCGCCGATCGCCGAGCGCTTCGAGCGGCTGGAGGAGACGCTGCGCATCTGCGGCCGGATGTGGGACCCGGCGGCCAACGGCCCGTTCGAGGGCAAGCACTACCAGCTGGCGGAGACGCTCTGCTCACCGCAGCCGCTCCACCGCCCGAACATTCTGATCGGCGGCGCGGGCGAGCGCAAGACGCTGCGCCTGGTCGCCCGGTACGGCGACGCGTGCAACCTGTTCGGCACTTCGCCGGAGGACGTGGCGCACAAGCTGGACGTGCTGCGCCGCCACTGCGACGACGCCGGCCGCGACTACGACACCATCCGCAAGACCATCCTGGCCAACAACCCGCGCCCCACCCCGGACACCCGCGACGACTTCGTCCGGTCCATGGCGGACTACGCGAAACTGGGCATCCAGACGGCGATCGTCACCCCGACGACGGGCTCGCCGGCCGCGTGGATCGAGGGCATGGCCCCGGCGGTGCCGCAGCTCGCTTCGCTCGGCTAGTCCACAAAGGACTCTCGGGTCGTTTCCGATCGCCGTGAACCATTCGGCCGGTTCCGCCGTGTGACCGGGTGAGGTGGCGACCCGAGAGGAGGGGCTGATGCCCCACACCCGCAGGACCGGACGACACCGCAAACCGGCGACGATCGGGCTGGTAGCGCTACTGGCGGTCGCGGGGGCGACCGCGACGGCGATCGCCCTGAGCAGCCCGGAGAGCAACGCGGCGACCGAGAACTGCAGTGGTCTGGACACGGCGCTGCAGAACAACCTCACGTTCATCGCAGGCCAGCAGGCCGCCCCGGACGCCCAATCGGCGGCCCGCATCGCCAACCGCCAGGCGGTGGTGGAGCAGATCGAGCAGCGCCGCCAGGCCGCGGGATGTGACGGGAAGGTAGCGGCCAACGCGGCAGCGGCCGAGTGCGCGGCGCTGGCCGGCGCGGATCAGGCTGAGGCGGCCGAGCAGAAGGGCATGGCCGCCGAGCAGGACGGCATGGCGGATCAGCAGGGCATGGCCGGCCGGCACGGCAAGGCGAAGCAGAAGGGCAAGGCCGCCGAGAAGGGCATGGCGGCCGAGAACGGCGCTGCCGACGAGCAGAACGCCGCCTCCGAGAACGCTGCTGACGAAAACGCTGCCGATCAGAACGCCGCGGCGGCTCAGGCCTGCGAAGTGGTCGAGCAGTGCGTGGCCCAAGCCGCCGGTGCCGACCAGAACGGCATGGCTGACCAGAAGGGCGCGGCCAAGCAGAACGGCATGGCCGACCAGCAGGGCATGGCGCACCAGCAGGGCATGGCCGACCAGAAGGGCGCCGCCAAGCAGAACGGCATGGCCGACCAGCAGGGTATGGCCGACCAGCAAGGCATGGCGCACCAGCAGGGCATGGCCGACCAGCAGAACCAGCAGGGCATGGCCGACGAGAACGGCATGGCCGCCCAGCAGGACGAAGCCGTCCAGAACGCGGTCTCCGACCAGGACTGCGCGGCGATCCTCGACTGCGTCGCCCAAGCCGCGGCCACGGCCGACCCGGCCGCCCAGCAGGGCATGGCCGCCGAGCAGAAGGGCAAGGGTCACCAGAAGGCCAAGGCCCAGGCCGCCGAGCAGACCGCCGCGGCCGCCGAAAAGTGCGTCGCGGCCCAAGCGGCCAAGGCCACCGACACCGGCACCGCGACCGCGGAAACGGAAACGGAGACCGCGACCGCCGGCAAGTAGAGACCCGGGGGGTGCGCCACCGGTGGCGGGCCGGTGCGCACCCCCCGAACCGGTGACCCGCGGGAACTCCGGCCCGTCGCCGATCGTTGACAAACCAGAGCGCAGTACCCTGGCGTTCGCCAACGACCGACGACAGCACGAGGCTTCAGTGACCACCGACCCGGCGGCCGAGGACGCTTCCCTGCGTGAGGCGGCCGACGAGCTCGCCGTCGCCGGGCAGCTCCCGCGGTTCCTCCTGATGTACAAGTTCGCCATCGAAGAGCTGATGACGAAGCTGCGCATCCTCAGCGAGGAGTTCGACTTCGTCCACCAGCACGACCCGATCGAGCACATCACGAGCCGGGTCAAGCGGCCCGAAGCGATCAAGGAAAAGGTGCACCGCCGCGGCCTCGGCAGCGATTGGGTGTCCGCCGCCGCCGCGCTCGACGACATCGCCGGGATCCGGGTCGTGTGCCCGTTCGTGTCCGACGTGTACGAGGTCGCCCGGATGCTCACCGTGCAGGACGACGTCGAGCTGCTGCGCACCAAGGACTACGTCGCCCGGCCCAAGGCGAACGGCTACCGCAGCCTGCACCTCATCGTGCGCATCCCGGTGTTCCTGTCCGACCGCGTCGAAAAGGTCAAGGTCGAGGTCCAGCTGCGCACCATCGCGATGGACTTCTGGGCGGCCGTCGAGCACAAGCTGTCGTACAAGTACCGCGACAGCGTCCCGCCGGACTTCGCGGGCGAGCTGTCGGCGGCGGCCAGGACGGCGGCCGACCTCGACGCGCGGATGGCGGCGCTGCACGAACGGATCCGCTAGGGCTCGGCGAGGGCGTCGAGCAGGATCCGCAGCCCGAAGGCGAATTCGGCCTCGTGGTCGCACACCGCCAAGTACGGCGCCGCCGCGGAAACGGCGGGCAGCCCGGACCCTTCGAGGTCCGCGAGCCGGCGGCGGGCGCCGCCGGGATCGGTGCCGCTGAACGTCGGTGCGGCCTCGACCTCCCGCATCAGCGTGCCGATCAGGAACGCCAGCACGGCCCGCAGCCCGTGCACCGCGCGCTCGGGCGGAAAACCGGCCGCGAGCAGCGGTCCGAGCACGGCCTCGACCGGTGCGAGCGCCGTCATCGACGCGAGCTGGCGGGTGAGCACGAGCGGCGCCGCGCGCGGGTGCTCGAGCATCGCGGCCCGGAAACCGTGCGCCAGCGCGGACATCGTCTCCCGGAGGTCGCCCGGCGGGGGCGCCGGGATCGTGGCCAGCAGCACCTCGGCGACGCCGTCGAGCAGCGCGTCCTTGCCGTCGACGTGGTTGTACAGGCTCATCGGGTCGACGCCGAGCCGCCGCGCGAGCTTGCGCATGCTGACGGCGTCGAGGCCCTCTTCGTCGACCAGGGCGAGTGCTTCGCCCAGGATCCGGTCCCGGGACAGGCCGCCGAGGTCCTTCGGCGGACGGCCCCGCCGGGTCGTCACGGGGCGAGCACCGCGGGCAGGTTTTCGTAGCCGCGCAGGATTCGCGTCCGGCGGCGACGGCCGCCGGGCAGTACGCGCAGGCCGGGGAACCGCTCGAAGATCGTGCGCAGCCCGATTTCGCCCTCCATGCGCGCCAGCGACGCGCCCAGGCAGTGGTGGCGGCCGGCGCCGAACGCCACGTGATCGCGCGCCCCGTCGCGGGTGACGTCGAAGACACCGGGATCGGTGAACACGCCGGGGTCGCGGTTCGCGCCGGCCAGCACGGTGGTCACCAGCGCGCCGCGCGGCAGCGGCACCCCGGCGACCTCGGTCGCGCGCGTCGCGAGGCGCCCGGTCAGCAGCACCGGCGGGTCGTAGCGGAGCACCTCCTCGACCGCGTTGCCCCACAGCTCGGGGCGTTCGCGCAGCACAGCGAGCTGCCCGGGGTCGGCGGCGAGCAGCGCGATGCCGCTGCCGAGCAGGTTGACCGTCGTCTCGAACCCGGCCGCCAGCACCAGGCCGGCGGTGGACTTCAACTCCGTCTCGGTCAGGCCGACGCCGTCGTCGCGGGCCGCGACGAGCTTGCTGAACAGGTCCTTGCCGGGGTGGCGGCGCAGGTGGTCGAGGTGCTCGCCGAGCCAGGCGTCGAACTCGCCGAGCGCGGTCTCGACGTGGCGGAACGTCCGCCAGCCGAGGCCGAGGTCGAGGCTGGGCGCGGCCGCCGAGCCCAGCGCCAGCACCTTCCCGAGGTCGGACGGCGGCACGCCGAGGATCTCGCTGATGACGGTCACCGGCAGCAGCCCGCAGTAGGACTCGACGAGGTCGAGCGGGCGGGCGGGGTCGAGCCCGTCGAGCAGGCCGTCGGCGATCTCCTGCACGCGCCCGCGCAGCTGCTCGACGGCGCGCACGGTGAACACGCCGGTGACGAGCTTGCGGTAGCGGGTGTGCGCGGGCGGGTTGACGGCGAGCAGCGACGGCGGCCGCACCGGGTGCAGGTGCTCGCCCGCCGACCACTCGACCAGCCGCCCGAGCGGCGAGCCGTCGGCGCCGATGACGCCGACGCGGAAGTCCTCGCTGGAAAGCACTTCCCGGACGGCGGCGTGCGTGGTGGTCATCCAGCCGAAGCGGGTGCGCGCCAGCGGCCCGGCGGCGCGGATCTCCTCGAACAGCCCGGTGAGATCGCGCCCGTCGGCGGCCGCGACGACCATCCGCCCCTGCAGGTCCCCGCGGCGCGCTTCGCGGCGCAGTACGGTCCGGGGCAACGCGTGCCCGAGGCTCCAGCGGACGACGGGCTTCGCGCGGGCCAGAGCTCCTCCGAGCACGGCTTCCCCTTCCCTCGGCGTGCCTACAGTGTAGGTTATCGTCGATTACCTACGCCGTAGATATAGGAGCCGTCATGCCGCAGATTCCCGCCCCCGACGTGCTGGCGGCCCGGCAGAAGCTGGTGCTCGACCACTTCCGCGATGAGGTCGCCCAGGACTGGGACGCGACGCTGTCGACGTTCCCTCACCCGCACTACGAGGTCATCGCGACGATGACGGTGCACGACGGCGACGACGCGGTCCGCGGCTACTACCACGACACGCGCACGGCGTTCCCGGACCAGCACCACGCGGCGGTGAACGCGCGCAGGCGCGGCCGCCCGGCCGTCAGCAGCACCGCGGCCGCGACCCACTGGCGCACCGCGACCACCCCCGCCGGGCCGAGCTGCGGGAACGCCAGCGCCGCGACCGACGCCCCCACCTGGTTGGCCAGTCCGCTGCCCGCCATCAGCGCCGCACCCCGCCAGCGCCCTTCGCGCACGTTCGTCATGCCCCGACTATCAGCGGCTCCCGCCCATACGCAAAATGCATGCGATACGTCGGCTATACGCTGGGCGCATGGATGCCGAGTCCGCGCTGGAACTGCGCCACCTGCGCCACCTCGTCGCGGTGGTGGACACCGGGACGTTCACCGACGCCGCGATCGAGCTCGGGGTGTCCCAGGCGACGGTGTCGCGCACGCTGCTCGCGCTGGAGCGGATCCTCGGGGTGCGGCTGCTGCACCGCACCAGCCGGCTCGTCGAGCCCACCACCGCCGGGGTCGCGGTGCTCGCCCGCGCCCGGGCGCTGCTGGCCGACGCCGGGACGCTGGTGCACGAGGTCACGACCGGGCACAGCAGGCTCCGGCTCGGGCACGCGTGGTCGGCGCTGGGCCGCCACACCGCGGAGTTCCAGCGGCGCTGGCACGACCGGCACCCGGGGATCGAGCTCCAGCTGGTGCGCACCAACACCGCGACCGGCGGCCTGGCCGAGGGGCGCTGTGACCTGGCCGTCGTCCGCACCGCGGTCGACACCCGCCGGTACGCGCACGCGGTCGTCGGCCACGAACGCCGGTGCGTGGCGCTCGCTTCGGACGACCCGTGGGCCCGCCGCCGGACGATCCGCTTCGCCGAGCTCGGCGACCGCACGCTCGTCGTGGACCGGCGCACCGGTACCACGACGCTGGACCTGTGGCCCGAAGACGCCCGGCCGGCGGTCGAGTACACCAGCGAAATCGACGACTGGCTGGCGGCCATCGCGACCGGGCGCTGCGTCGGCGTCACGCCCGAAGCGACCGCCGCCCAGTACCGGCGCGACGGCATCCGCTACCGGCCGCTGCGCGACGCGCCGGCGGTGGCCGTCCGGCTGATCTGGCGCCACCGCGACGCGCACCCGGCGACGCACCTCGCCGCCGGTCTGCTGACCGAGCTCTACCGCGGCTGAGCCGCGCCGGACCGGACCGGCGCCAGCAGCACCCCCAGCGCGATCAGCTCCGTCAAGGCCATCCCGCGCTCCACCAGACCCAGCGGGATCAGCGTCCACCAGCGGCCGCCCTCGGTCGCGGCCACCACCACCGCGCCCAGGATCACCGCGAACCAGCCCAGTGACAGGATCGCCAGCACGCGGGCCAGCCAGCGCCGTCCCGGTGACTCCGGGAACGCCGTCCGGGCTGCTACCAGCACCGCCAACGGCAGCGCCACGAACGCCACCACGCTCGCGATCCGGTGCAGCGTCCCGCCGAAGTCGGCGCGGGACACCGTGGCCCAGTCCGGCTTCGGGAACGCCACGATGACCAGCAGCCCGACCGTCCACAATGTACCCAAGATCGCCGCCGCGAACGGCAGCCGTCGTTGCCTGCCCAGCACCGTCAGTCCCGCGGCCGAACCCAGGGCCACCAGGATCACCGCGAGGTCGAACACCCACTTGTGGTCCGACAGGCCGTACTCGCTGATCGTGCGGCGGGTCGGGCTGATCGCGTCGGTCGGCGGGATGACCTGCAGCAGCAGCACCAGGCCGGCGCCGATCGCCAGTGCGGCCAGGCCGCTGAGCGAGACCGCGACCGACACCCGTCGCGCAGGGACCGTGACCATGGACCGACAGTAGCCGACCACCGAATGAACTCCCGGTGAAAAGGTCCTTCCGGGCAGCCCTCGGTGCTGAACGCTGTACGACTTACGGCGGTTACCGCAGCCGGATTTCCTCCATTATGGTCACCCGCTACCGGTACGTCCGCCGTGCCGGGCCCTCGGTCAAGGAGGCAATGCCTGTGGGGAATTCACCAAGACGGCTGGTGCTGCTGGCTTCGGCCGTGGCACTGGCCGGAACGTTCGTCGCGCTACCCGCCGGTACCGCCGGTGCGGCGCAGAACATCCTGCGCGCCGACAAGTCCGTACCCCGCTCGTGCTTCGCGAAAGTGCTGCCCAAGGGCACCTCGGGCACCGATCGCCGCGAGCTGACGTCCACCGTGGACGGTCTCGTCCAGGCCCGCCTCAAGGCGACCCCGGGCACCGAAGGCGACTGGGACGTCGCCGTTTTCGACAAGGCGACCGGTGCCGTCGTCGCCGCTTCGACGGCGTTGCGCACCCACGAACTCGCCGAGAGCTTCGTGAAGAAGGGCCAGCAGCTCGTCGTCCAGGGCTGCCGGTACGGCGGCTCGGCCGGGCAGGCGCAACTCGGCGTCGACTTCCTCGCGCTCACCCCGCAGGGCACCCCGACCGGCACCGCCGCGGCGGCGCAGCGCGCGGAACTCGTCCGCGTCGAGACGCCGACGCGCGCCGACAAGAACAAGCTCAACGGCCTCGGCCTCGACGTCACCGAGAAGGGCGACGCGACCGGCGTCGAGGTCGTGCTGGCGAACGACGCCGACCGCAAGACGCTCAAGGACAGCGGCTTCAAGGCCAAGGTGATCGAAGCGGACCTGTCGGCCAAGTCGGTCCAGGACGCCAAGACCGACCGCGAGTACGCGGCGAAGACGGCGGCTTCCGCGCTGCCGTCCGGGCGGACCAGCTACCGGCACCTCTACGAGTACAACTACGAGCTCAAGGAGCTCGCCCGCAAGAACCCGAACCTGGTCTCGGCGTTCACCATGCCGGAATCGACGTGGGAAGGCCGCGACGTCGTCGGCGTCGAAATCGCCACCGACGTCAAGAACGTGACCGACGGCAAGCCCGTCAACTTCACCATGGGCGTGCACCACGCCCGTGAGTGGCCGGCCGCCGAGCACGTCATCGAATGGGCGTACGAGCTGGTCAACGGCTACTCGCGCGACGCAGCCATCCGGGGGCTGGTGAGCAAGACGCGCAACATCGTCGTGCCGATCATCAACCCGGACGGCTTCGAGATCTCCCGAGAGGCCGAGCCGAAGGGCGACTTCACCCGGTTCGACTACGAGATGAAGCGCAAGAACTGCAACGTCAACGACTCGCCGCCGCAGTTCGCGACCGGCGTGTGCAAGGCGAACCCGGGCGGGCGCGTCCGCGGCACCGACCCGAACCGCAACTACGCCGGTTTCTGGGGCGGCAACGGCGCCGAGCTGGCCTGGAGCGGCGACACCTTCCGCGGGTCCGGCCCGTTCAGCGAGCCCGAGGTGCGCAACGTGCGCTCGATCGTGTCGTCCCGCCAGGTGACGAACCTGATCACGATGCACACCGTCGCGGCGCTGGTGCTGCGCCCGCCGGGCGTGGCGGACGTCCGCCCGCCGCTGGAGGAACCGCAGTACAAGGCCCTCGGCGACAAGCTGGCTTCGCGCAACGGCTACACCAGCGAGCCGAGCTGGGCGCTCTACGACACCACCGGCACCACCGAGGACTGGTCGTACTGGGCCACCGGCGGCTGGGGCTTCACCATCGAGGTCGGCGGCAACGGCTTCCACGGGCCCTACGCCGACAGCGTCGTGGCGGAGTACCAGGGCCTTGCCCCCGCGGCCGGTGCCGGCAAGGGCGGCAACCGGCAGGCGTTCCTGGACATGCTGGGCAACGCGGCCGACCCGCAGCAGCACTCGACGCTGATCGGTTCGGCGCCGAAGGGCTACCAGCTCAAGCTGCACAAGACGTTCCAGACGCCGACGTCGCCGGTGATCCAGCCCGACGGCTCCACCAAGCCGCCGATCTACTACACCGACGACCTGAACTCGAAGTTCACCGCTTCCGGCGGGCGCTTCGCGTGGTCGGTCAACCCGTCGACGCGGCCGTACGTGGCCGGCCGGTACGGGCGCACCCCGCAGGGCCCCGCGCAGCAGGGCTTCGCGGTCGCCAACCCGGCCGGGGTGCCGCCGATCAACCAGAACTACCCGGCCGACCCGGCGGGTGACTCGTTCACCTTCCACGTCGACGGCCTGCCGAAGGTCGACAACGGGAAGTTCAGCGTCAACATCACCTGGGCGAACACCGCGACCGACTGGGACCTGTTCATCTACGACGCGGCGGGCAACCTGGTCAGCTCGTCGGCGAACGGCGGCACGACGTCCGAGCACGCCGTGCTGTTCGACCCGCCGGCCGGCGACTACAAGGCCGTGGTGGTCAACTACGACCAGGCCGACCCGAACGCCGTCGACGACTGGACCGGGGACGTCTCGTTCGCGTCGCCGATCCCGCCGACGTACGGGACGAAGGAGGCCTACCAGCTGACGTGCTCGTCGCCGAACGGCAAGCTCGTCGGTGTGGCGGACGTCTTCGCCGACCGCGGCCAGACGGTCGACGTCGGTGAGGTCTGCACCCGGTCCGCGCACGCGCAGAAGCAGCGCGCGTCGGGCGGGGTCCGGTAGCTCCAGGGAAGTTCGTGAAGGCCTCCTCGCTCGCCGCGAGGGGGCCTTCACGGCGTTGTGGCCAGGATGACCCCGAGGACGACGAGGATCGTGCCCACGACGCGGTTGAGGGCCGGTTTCGCGCGGGCGTACCAGCGCTGCGTGGCGGGCGAGGAGAACAGCAGGGCCACGCCGAGGTGCCAGGCCGCCGACGCGGCGACGATCAGCGCGACGGCGGCGGCCTTGACGGCGGTGGGCTCGGTGGGCGGCAGGGTCGCGGTCAGGACGCTGCCGAAGAACGCCGCGGCCTTCGGGTTGGTGAGGTTGCTGACGACACCGCGGCGGAACGCGTTGCCGCGGGCTTCGGGTGGCGCGGTTTCGGGGGCGTGGGCGGTCAGCCACAGGCGGAGGCCGAGCCAGGCCAGGTAGGCGCCGCAAGCGATGCGCAGGGCCGTGGCCAGCCAGGGGTGGTGGGCCAGGACGGTGCCCAGCCCGAAGACGGCGACGGCGGCCAGGATCCCGCCCGCGGCGACGACGCCGAGCGCGACGGCCAGCGCGGCTTTGCGGGTCCCGGCGGCGGCCGTGTGGGCGATGAGGACGAAGTTCGGGCCGGGGGAGACCGCGGCGGGGAGGTAGGCGAGCAGCACGGTGCCGAGCGTGGCGGCGGGGCTCACCGGGCCGGTCCGGGTGTCTTGAATGACTCATTCAGGACCTCCGACGACCTGAATGAGTCATTCAAGACGTTCACGCCGCGCGGCCGCCTCCGCCGACGACCTGGTCGCGGACCATTCGCAGCGCTTGGTGGTCCACAGTGGACGGATCGGCGGCCAGCCACTCGCCGATCTCGTGGAGGAACTCCTCCGGGGTCATCGGGGCCGCCGCCCAGTCGCCGGGGTCGGCCGTGGTCAGCTCGCCGCTGCGGCTCGGGTACACGATCATCGCGCCGCGCAGGGCCACGCCCGGCAGCAGGTCGCGGTAGGCCGCCAGGCTCTCGGCGAGCCGGCTCCCGCCGCCGCGGAACGGCCTTCCGTTGCGCAGCAGGCGGCCGTCCTCGGCGGTCTCGTAGTGGCCCGGCAGCCAGAGCTTGGACTCGATGAGCACCAGGCGCTTGCCGCACAGCACCGCGTGGTCGACGTCCGCGAACACCGAGCCCGGCCAGGCGAGGCCGTGGAAGATGCGGGCGGCCGGGAGGCGGGTCAGGTAGGCCTCGAGCAGGTCGGCCGTGAGGCGCTCGGCCAGCTCCTCGCGCTCGGTGCCCGGCGCGCCGAAGACGGTGCGGCCGCCGAACTCCTCGGCGTAGGCCTCGCGGGCCCGTGCGGCGCGCAGGTAGCCGCGCGCCAGCCGCTGGACGAGCAGTGCCGTGCCCGCGGTCAGCAGCAGCCACACGACGAGCACCGGCGGCGAGAACCCGACCCCGGTGACCAGCGGCAGCAGCACGAGCACCATCCCGGCCACCGCGGCGACGACCGGCGTGTGCCCCGGCCCGCGGCGGCGGCCGTGGCGCATCCGGGTGTCTTCGCCGGCGAAGTGCCACCAGCTCAGGTCTTCGGCGTCCAGGTCGGGCAGGTCGGGGACGAAGCCGGGCTCGTCGCCGAAGCGGCGCCGGGGACGCGGGCGGACCGGGACGGGCACCACCGTGGCGCCGCCGGAGTCGTAGCGGGCGCGGCTGACGGGGTCGGCCAGGACGTCGTAGGCCTCGCGCAGCAGCCGGAACGTGCCGACCGTGCCGCCGCCGTCCGGGTGCATGGTCTTGGCCAGCCTGCGGTAGGCCGTTTTGACGTCGGACGCCGTCGCGTCCCGGCGGACGCCGAGCACCTCGTAGTAGTCGACCTCGGGCACGCTGGCGTTCACCTCCGGATGGCTGCGCGAAGACTTTATGGGGTCGGGTTCCGGGCCCGGCGACCGCCTCCGCGGCACGGCTGGGTGATGGTGCTGCGGGCCAGGTCAGGGCGGTGTCCGGGGTTCCGTGCCGCGACTGTCCATTGAGGACTCCTTGTCGCCCGGAAGTGTTGCACCGGGGGCAAAGGCGGGGATTCGGTGACTTTTTGTGATCGGGTTTCACCTGAACAGACGCGAACAGGTGTTCGAGTGTTCGGCTACGATGGAGGCATGTCCCCGGCACCCCACAGACGTGACGGGCCCACCGCCACCCCACCTCGGCAGCGGGCCCGTCACCCCCGTCAGCGCTCGCGCAGCAGAAACCGCTGCAGCTTGCCGCTGGCGTTGCGCGGCAGCGCGTCGACGAACCGCACCCGGCGCGGGTACTTGTACGGCGCCGCAACGGCTTTGGCGTGCTCCTGCAGGGCGTGCACGACGTCCGGGCCCGGGGCGGTGCCGGGGCGCAGCACGACGAAGGCCGTCACGACCGAGCCCCGGTCCGGGTCGGGTGTGCCGACGACAGCGCATTCTTCGACGTCCGGGTGCGTCAGCAGTACTTCCTCGACCTCGGGAGCCGCGATGTTGTAACCGGAGGAGACGATCATGTCGTCGCTGCGCGCCACGAACCGGAAGTAGCCGTCGGGCTCGCGCACGTAGGTGTCGCCCGTGATGTTCCAGCCGTCGCGGACGTAGTCGGCCTGCCGCGGGTCTTCGAGGTAGCGGCAGCCGGTGGGGCCCTGGACCGCGAGCCGGCCGGGAGTCCCGTCGGGCACGGGCGCGCCGTCGAGGTCGAGGACGGCGGCACGGAACCCGGGTACGACCTTGCCGGTGCGGCCGGGGCGGACGTCGTCGCCGGCCGCGGAGATGAACACGTGCAGCAGCTCCGTGCTGCCGATGCCGTCGATCAGTGGGCGGCCGGTGGCTTCGCGGTACCGCTCGGCCACGGCGGCGGGGAGCGCTTCCCCGGCGGAGACGGCGCGGCGGACGCCGGCGAGCAGCGGCCCGTCGCCGGCGCCGAGGATCGCGCGATACGCGGTCGGGGCGGTGAACAGCACCGTCACGGCGTGCTCTGCGACGGTTGACGCTAGCTCCTTGGGTGTCGCGCGTTCCAGCAGGAGCACGGACGCGCCGGCGCGCAGCGGGAACACCAACAGGCCGCCGAGGCCGAAGGTGAACGCCAGTGGCGGCGTGCCGCAGAACACGTCGTCCGCGGTGGGGCGCACGACGTGCCGGGAGAACGTGTCGGCGACGGCGAGCAGGTCGCGGTGGAAGTGCATGGTCGCCTTGGGTGTCCCGGTGGTGCCGGAGGTGAAGGCGAGCAGGGCGACGTCGTCGGCGGCCGTCGGCACGTCGGCGAAGGTCGCCGGGTGGCGGGCGCAGCGCTCGGCCAGCTCGGTTCCGTACGCGACCGTGGGCAGTCCGGGCGGGAGCTCGTCGAGCAGGCGCTCGTCGCAGAGGGCGACGCTCGGGCGGGCCCGGTCGGCGATCTTGTCGAGCTCGTGGCGGCGCAGCATCGGCATGGTCGTCACGGCGACCGCGCCGGCCTTGAGGACGCCGAGCCAGCAGGCGGCGAGCCACGGGGTGTTGGTGCCGCGTAGCAGCACACGGTTCCCGGGCACGACGCCGAGCTCGGCGGTGAGCACGTGCGCGATGCGGTTGGCGCGGGCGAGCACCTCGCCGTAGGACCACGTCTCGTGCGGCGAACGCAGGCACGGCCGTTCCGGGCCGAGGCGGGCGGCGGTGTCGTCGAGCAGCGCCGTCGCGGCGTTGAGGCGGTCCGGGTAGCTCAGCTCCGGCAGGTCGAACACCAGCCGCGGCCACTGCTCGCCGGGCGGCAGCCGGTCGCGGCAGAACGAGTCGGTGTGAGCGCTGGGAGTAAGCCTCATCGCAGCCCCTCGGGTCTCGACCTGCACCACGAGGAACGTAGCACTCGTTGCGACCGTCGAGAAGACGCAATAGCGCATCGATGACGGCGGCAACGGATGATCGATGTCGGCCGAGGGGCCGTGTCAGGGGCGCTGGGCGGCGGGCGGGTCGCCCGGTGTCACGAAGACCGTCGTCACCGTGACGTCCACCAGCACTTCGCGGATACGCACCGGCTTCCCCGGGTCGGCCGGTTCCACCGAAAGCCGGGTGAGCGTCCGGTGCACCGTGATCCGGTGCGTGGCGGAAGCCCGGTCAGCGTGCTCGGACCCGGCGGCGAAAGGCGGCGCCGCCCGGGCCGCAGACGAAGTCGGCGCAGGCGAGCAGGGTCAGCGCGAGTGCGGGCAGGCGCGTCATGGTGTTCGTCCCCTCGTGGTCGAGCCCGGTGAATCTTCCGCCGCGGGTGGGCAGATGATCATCAAGGTGTAACTCACGGGGGTTGTCCGGCGCCGGGGCGCGGGGACCGGACAACAACGTCCGGACAACAACGGCTCAGTCGGCGACAGTGGCGTCCGGCTGGTTCGCGCGGCGCAGGGCGTCGGCGACGAAGCCGTTCGCCTTCAGCTCTTCGACCAGGTCACGCAGGAACCCGATGGTCTCGGGACGGCGGTCCGGCGTGGTCCCGACGGCCTGCTGGATCTGCATGAACCGCTCTTCGACGACCCGCGTCCCGGGGTGCGCGGCCGCGTAGGCGGTCATCGGCTGCCGGATCCCGGCGGCCACCTCGAGGCCCTGCTCTTCGAAGGCGGTGACGCCGTCCTCGCCGCGGACGATGGTCGCGTGCGAGAGCGTCCGGGTGAGGTACAGGTCGTAGGCCGAGCCCTGCTTGACGCCGATCCGCACGCCCGGCCGGTCGGCGTCGGCGGGGGAGCGGACCGGCGAGCCGTCCGGGACGACGTACACGCCTTCGATGACGACGTAGGGTGCGGTGAAGGCGACCTCGGCCGCCCGCGCCGGCTCGATCGCGAGGAAGCAGAGGTCGGCCGCGCCCGAGGTCAGCGCCTCGAACGACTTCCGGGCGGCGTCGAAGCAGACGAGTTCGACCTCGACACCCAGCCGAGCACCCACCTCACGCGCAAGATCGACGGTAACCCCGCCGGGCTCGGCCGGCGTCCCGTGCGCGAGCACGGGGTTGCCGAGGTTGACGGCGGCACGCAGCACACCGGTGGGCGCGAGGTCGGCGGAAAGATCTCCCATGACCGGCGAGGGTAACCCCGCATCCGGTGCCCGTCGGCGAACTGTCGCCCACGCCACCGGCGCCCGCGACGCCCCAGCCGGCGGCCGGCGCGCATCCACCCGACCTCGGCGCGGCACCTGGCGAGCCTGGCCGGCCAGCGCAGCCGGCCGCTGCCGGTAGGCAAGCGTCCGGCACCTGCCGGCGGGCAGGCGTCCGGCACTGCCGGTGGGCACGCGTCCGGCCCCTGCCGGCAGGCAAACGTCCTGCACCTGCTTACTCCGCACGTCACCCGTCCGCGAGGCCCAGCCGGCGGCCGGCGCGCGTCCGCCCGATCTCGGCGCGGCACCTGGTGGCGAGCCTGGCCGGCCGGCGCAGCCGGCCGCTGCCGGTAGGCAAGCGTCCGGCACCTGCCGGCGGGCAGGCGTCCGGTACCTGCCGGCGGGCAGGCGCCCGGGCCGCCCCCGGCGGGCAGGCGTCCGGTACCTGCCGGCGGGCAGGCGCCCGGCCGCCCCCGGCGGGCAAGCGCCCGGTACCTGCCGGCGGGCAGGCGTCCGGCACCCGCCGGCAGGCAACGCCCGGCACCCGCCGGCAGGCAAGCGGCCGGCGCCTGCTTACTCCGCAGGTCACCCCTCCGCGAGGCCCAGCTCGTACACCGTCTCCTGCTGGTACACCTCGCCCGGGCGCAGCACCGTGCTCGGGAAGTCCGGGCGGTTCGGCGAGTCGGGGAAGTGCTGGGCCTCCAGCGCGAACCCCGCGCCGCGCTCGGGCAGGTGGTTGCCCGAATAGAACTGCAGGCCCGGCTCCGTCGTCTCCACCGTCAGCACGCGGCCGGACGCCGGGTCCCACGCCCGGGCCGCGTACGGCGATCCGGCGTCCAAGACCCAGTTGTGGTCGTAGCCGTCGGCGGTCGTCAGCTGGGGGTCGGCTTCGCCGAGACGGGCGCCGATCCGGCAGGGGTGGCGGAAGTCGAACGGGGTGCCCGCCACCGGGATCGGGGCGCCCAGCGGGATCAGGCTCTCGTCCGTGGGGCAGAAGCGGCTCGCGGCGATCTCCAGCCGGTGGTCGTGCACGTCGCCCGCGCCCGCCAGGTTCCAGTACGTGTGGTTGGTCAGGTTGACGACCGTCGGCGCGTCGGTCGTCGCGTGGTAGGTGATGCGCAGCCGGCCGGGTGCGTCGAGGCGGTACGTCACCTCGGTGGTGAGCCGGCCGGGGTAGCCCTGGTCGCCGTCCGGGCTGATGAGGCTCATGCGCACCCCGCCGGGGAACGCGGCCGCGGACCACACGCGCGTGTCGAACCCGGCCGGGCCGCCGTGGAGGCTGTTCTTCCCGTCGTTCTGCGGGACGCGGTGGCGGACGCCGTCGAGGGTGAACGTGCCGCCGGCGATCCGGTTGGCGAACCGGCCGATCGCCGCGCCGAGGAAGACCCGCGCCGCGTCCGGGCGGTTGTTCGCGAGGTAGCCGTCCAGGCCGGGGTAGCCGAGGACGACGTTGCCGTACCGGCCGTCGCGGTCCGGTGCCTCGATCGACTGGATCACCGCGCCGTGGTCGAGGATCCGCACGGTGAGTCCGCCGGGAGCGGTCAGGGTGTAGCGGTGGACGTCCGCGTCGCCGGCGCGGCCGAAGAACTCGGGAACGGGTGCGGTCATCAGGACGTCCTCCAGCACGCTGTTAACGCTAACACCGTGCTGGAACTCTAGGATCGCGCGTGGCGCGCGGTCAAGAGCCCGAAGCGCGCGTGCCCAGCAGCCGGTGCGCGCGCAACGCCATCTGGATCTCCAGCCGCCGCGCGGGATCCGCCAGCCGGTCGCCGAACAACTCGGTCAGCTGGCCCACCCGGTAGCGGACCGTCTGGGGGTGGATCCCCAGCGCCTGCGCGATCTCCGGCGTGCTCCCGTTGTGTTCCAGCCAGCACAGCAGCGTTTCGGCCAGCCGCGTCTGCTGCTTCGCCGTCAGGTCCGCGAACGGGGCGAGGACCTTCGCCGACAGCTCGTCCAGCAGGAACCGGTCGAGCAGCAACCAGTGCGTCGCGAGGTGGTCGCCCGTGTGCGTCACCGGGTGGTCGCCGGTCAGGCCGCGGCGGGCCAGGTCGAGCGTGCGGCGGGCCCACCGCGACGACGTCGCCGCGTCGGCCGGGCGGACGCGGGGGCCGACCGCCGCGCGCCGGCCGGGCAGGCGGCCTTCGAGGCCGAGCAGGTCGCGGTCCGGGTGCGGGGTCAGCACGCAGGGTTCCGGGCCGTCGAGGTCCACCAGCACGTCGTCGGCGAAGTGCGTCGACGGCGGTGCGTGCGGCCCGGTCCACGGCTCGAGCGCGATGACCGCGACCTGCTCCGGCATCGGCCACCGCGCGGCTTCGGCCATCGTGGCGAGCGTCGACGGCGACGACGGCGGGGTGGCGAGCAGCAGTTCGAGCAGCCGGCGCCGTCTTCGTTCGAGCGTGCCCGTCCCCATCGCTTGCGCCAGCGTGTATCCCTCGACCGAATACGCCGAAATCTCGTCCACGTAAGCGAAAATGGCCTCCGCGCCGATGCAGAGCACCGCAGCCGGGAACCGGTGCGCCTGCCCGAGTTCCGCGATGTACCGCCACGCCGCCCGCCCGCCCGCGCGGTAGGCGGCCTGCAGGGAGTTGACGCTGCCGCCGTCGTGGTGGACGCGCTTGCCGACCTCCACGAACAAGTCCGCCCACTCGTCCGATGTGGACGGCCGGTCTTCGATGCTGTCGATGCAGCTGAGCACCGCCTGCTCGATCGCGAGCACGATCACCTTGCCGAACTCGCCTTCGAGGGGCTTGGCGTACTCCGGCACGGCCCGCTGGACCTCTTCGAGGATCCGCCGGGCGAGCGGGTCGGCGTGCGGCCGGAACCGCCGCGCGACCTCCGCCGGCAGCGAGCACCACAGCTGGCGGGCGCGGCCGGTGCCCCGGGGTTGCGGGATCACCTGGGTGGTCGTCGTCATGCCACAACCCCTTTCCGGCACCGGTGCGCGAAGGTCATGTACTCACACGGGATCGGAGTTGGCAACCGCCGCCCCTGGCGCGCGACCGGGTTCTGTCACGTGGAGACCAATGGCGGCGCCCAGTATTGTCACCTGTCCGACAAACGGCGGAACACTCACGGGCACAAGGGTTTCCGGTCCGCGATTTGTGCTGCCGGACGGTATCTTCGCGCCCTTCCTCGTTGTTAGCGTGATCAACCGAGGAGGCCCGATGACGACGCTCGTATCGTGGTGCTCCCGCCGCGCCGTCGTGGTCGTCGTGCTGTGGCTGGTGGCGCTGGGCGGCCTCGGTTTCGCCGCGCTGCACACCGGCGCGGCGTTCCGCGACACGGTCGACCTGCCCGCGGCGGACAGCACGGCGGCCGCGAACCTGTTGCGCGGCAACGGCGCCGGCGGTGCCGAGGAACGGGTCGTCGCCCGCACCCCGGACAGCCCGGTCGACACCGGCACCGGCCGGGCCCGGCTCGACGACCTCGCCGCCCGGCTGGCGGCGCTCCCGCACGTCGTCGTGGTGACCCCCGCCGGGGTGTCCGCCGACCGGCGGACCGCCGTGCTCACCGTGCGGTTCGACGCGCCGGCCGCGGACCTCGGGCAGCCGGTGGCCGACGCGCTGGCCGTCGTAGTCCGCGACGCCCGCGGCCTGACCGCCGGGGCCGCGGGCGAGCTCGCCGCGATGACGGCGGCCGCCCCGGACCTGGGCAACGCCGGGATCGGCCTGCTCGCCGCGGCGCTGGTGCTCCTGGTGACGTTCGGTTCGCTGACGTGCGTACTGCTCCCGGTGCTCACGGCGGCGGTCTCGGTGGGCTGCGCGCTGGCCGTCGTCACGCTGCTCTCGCACGTCATGACCGTCCCGAAGATCAGCACCGAGATCGCCGCCCTGCTGGGGCTCGGCGTCGGCGTCGACTACGCGCTGTTCGTGCTGACCCGCTACCGGCAGAGCCGCGGGGAAGGTGACCCACCGCCGGTCGCGCTGGCGGCCGCCGCGGCGACGTCCGGGCGCAGCGTGGTCTTCGCCGGCGTCACCGTGTGCGTGTCGCTGGCCGGGCTGCTGACCGTCGGCATGCCGTTCCTCGAGGGGATCGCCGTGGCCGCCGCGGTTTCGGTGCTGCTGACCGCGCTCGCCGCGCTGACCCTGCTGCCCGCGTTGCTGCGGCCCGCCGCCCGGATGCGCGTCGGGCCGGGCGGGAACGGCGGCCGCTGGGCCCGGCTCGCGCGCTCGGTGACCACGCGGCCCGGGCCGTACACGCTGGCCGCGGTGCTGGTCGTGGCCGTGCTCGCGCTGCCGATGACCGGCCTGCGGCTCGGCGTGCCGGACGCCGCGCACGACCCGCCGGGCAGCATCACACGCACCGGCGCCGAACTGCTGACCGACGGGTTCGGCCCCGGCGCCGGTGCCCCGCTGCTGGTGGTGGGCACGGGTGACGCCTCGCTGGGCACGCTGCGGGAGGCGGTGCTCGCCCGCGCCGACGCCGGCCCGCCGACGGCCTTGCCCGGCGGCGGGTGGCTGCTCACCGTCGTCCCGCGGACCGCGCCCGGCGACCCGGCCACCACCGAACTGCTGGCCTGGACGAGGACCATGGCGGCGACCATCGGCGGCCCGGACGCGCACGTCGGCGGGATCGTCGCGACCCAGGCCGACTTCTCGGCGGCGATCACCGCGCGGCTGCCGCTCTTCCTGATCAGCGTCGTCGGCATCTCGGTCCTGCTGCTCGCCTGGGTCTTCCGCAGTGTGCTGATCCCGCTGACGGCGGCGGTGATGAACCTGCTGACCGCGGCCGCGACGACGGGTGCGGTGGTCTGCACCTTCGGCGCGCCGATCGAACCGTACCTGCCGGTGTTCCTGTTCGCCGGGCTGTTCGGGCTGTCCATGGACTACGAGGTCTTCCTCATCGCACGCATCCAGGAAGCCTGGCGCCGTCACGGCGACACCCGGGCCGCGGTGGTCGACGGCGTCGCGGCGACCGGCCGGACCATCACCGCGGCCGCGCTGATCATGGCGCTGGTGTTCGTGTCGTTCGCCTTCGTCGACGCCCGCGTCGTGCGGGAGGCGGGCGTCGGGCTGACCGTCGCCGTGCTGCTGGACGCGATCGTCGTGCGTTGCGTGCTGGTGCCCGCGGTGATGGCCCGCTTCGGGGCCGCGAACTGGTGGTTCCCGCGACGGCGGCGCGCCGTCACCCGCGGGCTGGTGGGGAGCGTGCGATGAAAACCCTGGTACTCCTCGCGCTCGGCGCGTTCGTCACCACGCTCGACAACACCATCGTCGCCGCCGGGGCGCCGTCCATCGGCCGCGACCTCGGGCTCGATCTCGTTGCGCTGCAATGGATCGCGCTCGGCTACATGCTCCCGTTCGCCGGGCTGCTGCCGGCCGGGGGCGCGCTGGTCGATCGCTGGGGACCACGCCGGACGCTGACGGCCGCGCTGCTCGCGTTCGGGCTCGGCGCGGCGGCCGGCGGGCTGGCCGGGTCGCTGTGGCTGCTGGTCGCCGCCCGGGTGCTGCAGGGTGTGGCGGCCGCCTTCCTGGTGCCGGGCCTGCTCAGTCTGCTGCGCACGAACCTTGACGCACGCGGCCGGACGCTCGGCGCGGCGGTCTGGACCGCGTGCCTCGCCGCGGCACTGGCGCTCGGCCCCGCGCTCGGCGGGCTGCTGAGCGAGTACCTCGGCTGGGCCTGGATCTTCTTCGTCAACCTCCCGTTCGTGGCGGCGATGCTCGTGCTGCTGCCGACGGCCCCCGGCCGGGCCGGCGGGGCGACCCGCGCGCCGCCGTTGACGGCGATGGCCCTGGTGACGGCGAGCCTGGTGCTGCTCACCGCCGCGCTGGCCGAACCCCGGTTCGCGCTCCCGCTGCTCGCCGCGGGTGCCGTGCTCGGCGGGGTGTTCGCCGTCCGCGAGCGGCGGGCGCGGAACCGGCTGGTTCCGGCGGCGCTGACCGCGAACCGCGTGTTCACCGGCTCGCTCGGCCTGCAACTGCTGTGGGGACTGGGGATTTCCGGTGTCTTCTTCTTCACGCCGTTGCTGCACCAGGAGTTCCTGGGGCTCGGCCCGGTCGGCGCCGGGCTGCCGCTGGTGCTGGTCGCCGTGGCCGTCGTCACCGCGACTCCGCTGGTGGCGCCGGCCGTGGCCCGCCACGGTCCACTTCGGACAGTAGTGGCGGGGCTGACCACGGTCGGTGCCGGGCTGCTGGCCCTCGCCGCGGTGAACGGGATCCCGGCGATCTGGCCCCGCGTGCCGGGTTTGGTCCTGATCGGGGCGGGGTCGGCCTTCACCGTCCCGATGACGTCGCACGCGCTCGACGTCGTGGCGGAACGCTATTCCGGTACGGCGTCGGGATTGCTCACCGCGGCCCGGGAGCTTTCGAGTGCGCTCGGCGTCGCGCTGATCGGCGCGGTGCTGACGGCGGTGCGCGCGGCGCGACTCGAAGGGGGCGCCGCTCCCGCGGCGGCGCTGGCCGGCGGCTACACCGCCGGGCTGCTCACCGCGGCCGGGCTGACGTTCGCCGGTGCGCTGCTGGCCGTGCGCGTGTCGAAGGCCCGTTCCGCCGAGACCTCGTCGCCGCGTGACAAACGCGCGGTCCCGTAACCCGTTTCCCGGTGAGCATCCGGGATCCGCCGATTGACAACCGCACGGGCGCGGCTATTCACTGCGCCGGTAAACGCTCTCTGCGAGGGACCATGGAAACCATTTCCCAGCCGATTCCCGCCACGCCGGAAAACCTCGGTGACGGCGAATCGTTCGCGACCCTGCTGCGCCGGTGGGCGCGGGTGCTCGGCGGCGAACCCGCCGTGACGCACCTGGACCACCGCGCGGCCGCGGACGGTCGCGCGGTCACGCTCACCTGGCGCGCCCTCGACGAGCGCGTCGACGCGGTCGCCGCGCGGCTCGCGGACCTCGCGGCGCCGGGGGAGCGGGCGGCGGTGCTGGCCGGGCAGTCGGCGGACTACGTCGTCGCGTTCCTCGGTGCGCTGCGGGCCGGGCTGGTCGCCGTGCCGCTGTTCGCCCCGGGCCTGCCCGGGCACGAGGGCCGCCTCGCCGGCGCGCTCGCCGACTGCACCCCGCGGGTGGTGCTCACCACCGCCGCGGACTTCGACGCGGTGCGGGAGTTCACCGGCGGACCGGAGGTCGTCGCCGTCGACGCGCTGCCGGACGCCGAAGCGCGCGAATGGCCTCAGCCGGATCCCGATGCCCCCGCCTACCTGCAATACACTTCGGGCTCGACGCGTGCGCCCGCCGGAGTCGTGCTGACGCACCGGAACGTGCTGGCCAACGCCCGTCAGGCCTGTGCGGCCTATGGCGCTGAGGCCCGAACGACGTCGACGGTCAGCTGGCTGCCGCTGTTCCACGACATGGGCCTGATCCTCGGCATCGGCGCGCCGATGGTGGCCGGGATGGCGTCGGTGCTGATGGACCCGCTGGCGTTCCTCGAACGTCCCGCGCGGTGGCTGCAAGCGCTTTCGGCCAGTCCCGGGGCGATCAGCGCGGCCCCCAACTTCGCCTACGCCTACAGCGCTTCCCGCGTGACCGAGGCCGAAAAGGACTTCCTGGAGCTGAGCCGGGTCGTCTCGCTGATCAACGGCAGCGAACCGGTACGGCCGGCCACGATCGCGAAGTTCCAGGACGCCTTCGCCGGGTGCGGGCTGCGGCCCGAAAGCCACCGTTCCTCCTACGGCTTGGCGGAGGCCACCGTGCTCGTTTCCGTGACGGACAGCGGGAAAGCGGCCCGGCAGGTGACGTTCGACCGGGACCGGCTGGCCGCCGGGGCCGCCATGCCGGCGGCGTCCGGGACGACGCTCGTCTCGTGCGGCCGCCCGGCCGGCCAGCGGGTGCGGGTCGCCGACCCGGTGACGGGGGAGGCCGTCGAGCCGGGGACGGTCGGCGAAATCCGGGTCAGCGGCCCGAACGTCGGCCGCGGCTACTGGGGACGGCCCGAGGCGTCGGCGGCGACCTTCGGCCTGCCGCCGCTCGACCCGGAAACCGGCGAGGGCTGGCTGGCGACCGGCGACCTCGGCGTGGTCTTCGACGGCGAACTCTTCGTCACCGGCCGGCTCAAGGACCTGGTCGTCGTCGACGGCCGCAACCACTACCCGCAGGACATCGAGCAGACCGTGGAGGAGCACCCCGCCGTACGGCCCCATTCCGCGGCGGCCTTCGCTGTCGAGGTCCCTGAAGGAGAAGCCGCGGTGATCGTCGTCGAACGGGCCAAGGGTTTCGAAGCCGAGGTCGCCGACGCCGCCGCGGATCTGCGGGCGGCGGTGTCGGCCGGGCACGGGCTGCGCCTGCACGACGTCGTCTTCCTGGCGCCCGGCGAGGTGCCGCGGACGTCGAGCGGCAAGATCAGCCGGGCCCGCTGCCGCGTGTCCTATGCGGACGGTTCGCTGGCCGAGCGGCGGCTCGGGTGAACGCGGCCGGGATCCGTGCCTGGCTGCTCGCCCGGCTCGGCGACGTCGACGCCGACCGGCCCCTCCAGGAACTGGGACTGTCCTCTCGGGACGCGACGGCGCTCGCCGCCGACCTGGGCCGGTTCGTCGGCCGCCCACTGTCGCCGACGCTCGTCTGGCAGTACCCGACGATCGCCGCGCTCGCCACCCATCTGTCCACAGTGGAGTCCGAGCGGGTTCCTGAGCCGATACGGGAAGCCGGCGAGCCGATCGCGATCATCGGCCTCGGCTGCCGCCTGCCGGGCGGGATCGAATCCCCGGCGGCGTTCTGGCGGTTCCTCGACGACGGCGGGGACGCGATCGGCGACGTCCCGGAGGGTCGCTGGGAGACCTTCGCCCCCGCCGAGGATCTGGCCGGACTGCCGGCGCGGGGCGGCTTCCTCGACGACGTCGCCGGGTTCGACGCGGCGTTCTTCGGCATCACCCCGCGCGAAGCCGAGGCGATGGACCCGCAGCAGCGGATCCTGCTGGAAGTCGCGTGGGCGGCGCTGGAGCACGCCGGGATCCCGCCGTCCGGCCTGCGCGGCAGCCGGACCGGCGTGTTCGTCGGGCTGTCGGCCACCGAATACGGCTCGCTGACGATGACCGACGTCGCGGGGGTCGACGTCTGGTCGGGGACCGGCGCGGCGGCGAGCATCGCCGCGAACCGGCTGTCGTACCTGCTCGACCTGCGCGGACCCAGCCTCACACTGGACACGGCGTGCTCGTCGTCGCTGGTCGCGGTGCACCAGGCGGTGCGGAGCCTGCGCGGCGGCGAGAGCGAAATCGCGCTCGCCGCTGGGGTGAACGTGCTACTGTCCCCGGCCATCACGGCCGGCTTCCACCGCGCCGGGGTACTCGCCGCCGACGGCCACTGCAAGCCGTTCGCCGCGACCGCGGACGGCATCGCCCGCGGCGAGGGCTGCGGCGTGGTCGTGCTGAAGCCGTTGCGCGCGGCCCGGCGTGACGGCGATCGCGTGCTGGCACTGGTGCGCGGCAGCGCGGTGAATTCGGACGGCCGCTCCAACGGGCTGACGGCCCCGAACCCGGAGGCACAGGCCGCCCTCTTGCGCGACGCCTACGCGGGAATCGATCCATCCACTGTGGACTACGTCGAGGCGCACGGAACCGGCACCCCGCTGGGTGATCCGCTGGAGGCGGCGGCACTCTCGGCGGTGCTCGGACGCGACGCGGATCGCCCGCTGCTGCTCGGTTCGCTCAAGAGCAACCTCGGGCACCTCGAAGGCGCCGCCGGGATCGCCGGCCTGCTCAAGGTGGTGCTCTCCCTGACCCACCGGCGCCTGCCGGCGAGCTTGCACTTCCACGCGCCGAACCCGTACATCGACTTCAGCGGGCTGCGGGTGGTCACGGAGGGGACGCCGTGGCCGAGGTATTCCGGGACCGCGCGGGCCGGGGTGTCGGCGTTCGGGTTCGGGGGGACCAACGCGCACGTGGTCCTCGAGGAGTGGCCGGCCGCGGCGTTCCCGGCGCGGGCGGAGTCGGCGGGGCCGCAGGTTTTCGCGCTGTCGGCTCGTTCGGGGGAGGTGCTGCGGGCGCGGGCCGGCGAGCTGGCGGACTCGCTCGAGGAGAGCGAGGTACCGCTCGGCGCGGTCGCGGCAACGCTGGCCCACGGGCGTGAGCACCTGCCGGCGCGCGGCGCGGCGGTGGGGGAGAGCCGCGGGGAAGTGGTGGCGGGGCTGCGCGAGCTGGCGGCCGGGCGGGGTGTCGTGGCTGGGCCAGCGGGCTCGGCCGGCTCTGGTGGCCCGGGTGGGGCAGCCCGGCCGGGTGCCGCGGCTGAGCCAGGTGAGACTGCTGGCCCGGCTGGAGCGCGGAACCTCACCGGCGAGCCCAGCGTTGTCTTCGTCTTCTCCGGCTACGGCTCGCAGTGGTCCGGCATGGGCCGTCTCCTCCTCGAGTCCGAGCCCGCTTTCCGTGCCGAGATCGATGCCCTCGATCCCGTCTTCCGCGCCGAAGCTGGGTTCTCCCTGCGGGAAGCGCTCGGCCGCGACCTGCCGGACCTGGCCGCGACCCAGCTCACCCTCTTCGGCGTGCAACTCGCCCTCGCCGCTCTCTGGCGGGCGCACGGTGTCACCCCGGCCGCCGTCCTCGGGCACTCCATGGGGGAGGTCGCCGCGGCTGTGGTGGCCGGGTCGCTGGATGCCGCCGCGGGTCTGCGAGTGATGGCCACGCGGGCGCGGCTGCTCGCCGAACTCGACCAGTCGGGGGAGGGGGCGATGGCCGTCGTCGAGCTGTCGGCCGCCGAGCTCGGCGAGTTTCCCGAGGTCGCCATCGCGGTGTACGCCTCGGCCACCCAGTGCACCGTCAGCGGGCCCGCCGACCAGGTCGAAGCGCTCGTCGAGCACGCCGAACGGCTCGGCAGGCTGGCGCGGCGGCTGCCCGTCGGCGGGGCCGGGCACTCCGCCGCCGTCGACGCCGTGCTCGGGCGGCTGCGCGAAGAGCTGGCCGGGCTCACCCCGGGCACCGCCGGGATTCCCTGCTACAGCAGCGTTCTCGACGATCCTCGGACGCCGCCCGCGTTCGACGTGGAGTACTGGGCCGCGAACCTGCGCCGTCCGGTGCGGTTCAGTCAGGCCCTCGCCGCCGCGGCCGGGGACGGGCACAGCGTCTTCGTCGAGATCGCGCCGCACCCCGTCGCGCTGGCCGCGATCGAGCAGGCCGGGGTGCTCGGACTGCCGTCGGGGAGCCGCCGGGCCGACGAACGGGCCGCGTTCCTGACCAGCCTCGCCCGGCTGCACGTGCTGGGCCTGCCCGGCGTCCTCGCCGCGCGGCCGCGGTCGGTGCCGGTCGAGCTGCCCGGGCCCGTCTGGCGGCACGAACGGTTCTGGCCACGGCGGCCCGTCCGCGCCGCTGGCGGTCACCCGCTGCTGGGTGTCCACATCGAACACCCGGACGGCGGGCACCTCTGGCGCGCCGACGTCGGCACCGCGCTGCTGCCCTGGCTGGCCGACCACACTGTGCGGGACCAGCCGGTGTTCCCGGCGACCGGGTTCCTCGAGCTGGCGCTGGCCGCCGGACGGCACGTGCACGACCTCGAACTGCGGGAAGTGCTGCCGCTCGGCGAGCACACCGAGGTGACGACCAGCCTGACCGGCGGCGAGCTGAGCGTGCACGCCAGGTCCGCGTCCGGCGAGTGGGTCCGTCACGCGACGGCGCGGATCGGGACGGGCGGGACGCCGTCGCCGCCGTTCGGTGCCGTCGACGGGGAGCCCGTCGACGTCTACCGCGCGCTGGCGGAGCTGGGGCAGTCCTACGGCCCGGCGTTCCGCGGCCTGCGCCGGGTGGTGGCCACCGGCGGCCGCGCGTCGGCGTCGATCGCGCTGCCCGAAGCCGACCACCCGGCGTACGTGCTGCACCCCGCCCTCGCCGACGCCTGCCTGCACGCGCTGGCCGCAGCCGTCGGTGCGGCGGACGCCCTCTACCTGCCGCTTTCCGTGGGCGAGGTGATTGTCGCGGGCGAGCCGCGCCGGGGGGTGCGGGTGGACGCCGTGGTCGGCCCGTCCGGCGACGGCCTGCTCGGGAGCGTCCAGCTGGTCGACGCCGAGGACGTCGTCCTGGTGGAGTTCCGCGACGTCTACTGCCGCCGCTTCCGCGACGCGGCGCTCGGACGGCTCCTGCTCGAAGCGGCTTGGCAGCCGGCGGAGCTGCCCGAAGCCCCGGAGCGCGAGCACCACTGGATCGAGCTGGACACCGCCCGCCTCGCCGACCGGGCGGCGCTCGCGAAATCGGTGCGAGACGGCCAACCGACCGCGGTGATCGCCCGCCTCGACCCGGCGGGCGGCCCGGACCCCGAGTCCGCCGCGCGGCTGGTCGAGACGCTGGCGGGGATCGTCGCGGAGCTGGCCGAACTGCCGGCGCCGCCCCGGTTGTGGCTGGTCACGACGGGCGCGCAGGCTGTCCGCCCTGGCGAGGCAGGCGATCCCGGCACGGCTGCGGTGCGCGGGCTGGTGCGGGTACTCGCGTTCGAGCACCCGGAACTGCGGGTCTCGCTGGCCGACTTCGACAACTTCACCCGGCTGCGCGACGAGATACGCGCGGACGCGCCGGACGACGAGATCGCGTGGCGCGACGGTGTGAGGTACACCCGGCGGCTGACCCGTCCCGACCTCGGCGACCCGGTCCGCGAACCGGTCCGGGACGGCGCTTACATCATCACGGGCGGTCTCGGCGGCCTCGGACTGGTGGCGGCGAAGTGGCTGGTCAAGCACGGGGCGACGCGGGTAGTGCTGAGCAGCCGCCGTACGGCTGACCCGGCGGAACTCGGCTTCGGGGTGGGGCGTGCCGAGCCGGGTGCGGCCGAGGAGCGAGACGCCGCCGGTTCAGGCGGGCTCGGTGCCGAAGTTCTCGTGGTGTCCGGTGACATCGCCGAACCCGGCATCGCCGAGAAGCTCGTCGCGGCCGCCGGGCAAGGGGGTGTGCCGCTTCGTGGGGTGCTGCACGCCGCCGGTGTTCTTGCCGATGGGGCCGCGATCACCCTCGATTCCGGGGCGCTCGACGCCGTCTGGCGGCCGAAGGCGCTCGGGGCTTGGCGGCTGCACCAGGCGACCGCCGGGGTCGAGCTGGACTGGTGGCTCGTCTACTCCTCCGCCGCCGCGCTGTTCGGATCGCCCGGGCAGGCCGCCTACGCCGGCGCCAATGCCTGGGCCGACGCGCTCGTCGCCTGGCGCCGGGCTCAGGGACTGCCCGCCGCGACCATCAACTGGGGTGCCTGGGGCGAGGTCGGCGCCGCGGCCGGGTCGGCTAATCCGGTGCTCACCCCGCTCGGGACCGAAGAAGCCCTGGCCGCGCTCGAAGCCGTTCTGACGAGCGATCGGCGGGACACGGGGGTCGCCCGGATCGACGCCGAAGCCGTCCTCGAGATGTTCCCACGGCTGGCCGAACGACCGTTCTTCGGTCTGTTCAAACCCCGTGAACAGTCCACTTGGGATGGTCTGGAAATACTAAGAGGACAACCACCCGAGCGGGCCAGGGCCGCGATCGCCGACCACCTCGCCGGGCTCATCGCGGGGCTGCTGGGCTTCGCCGAAGTCGAGCGGGACGTGCCGCTCACCCAGCTCGGGCTGGACTCGCTTTCGGCCATGCGCGCTCGCGGCGCCGTGGAGCGGGATTTCGGCCTGCCACTGCCGATTCCGCTGCTGCTGCGTGGTGCGAGCCTCGACGAACTCGCCGCGCACCTCGCCGAGCAGGCCGGGTTCGGGGCGGCCGCGCCGGCCGGACGGGTTGTCACCGGGCCGCGGGATCCGGCCGAACGGTGGGTCGCGCGGCACTGGCGGACCGCCGTCGGCGGTCCTGAACCCGGGGTGCACGACGACTTCTTCGCCGCCGGTGGGGATCCGGAACGGTTGCGGGCGCTGTTCGCCGCCGAACTCGACGTCGTGCCCGCCGGGCTGTTCGACACCCCGACCGTCGCCGCGATCGCCGAGCTGGTGCGGCCCGAGCTCGAAGGACACGGTGGCGGGCCGGTGCGGGTGCTGCGGGACGGTGTCGGCGATCCGGTGTTCCTGTTCCACCCCGCGGGCGGCCGGGCGAGCGTGTACCGCGAGCTCGTGCGGCTGTTGCCGGAAGGGCAGCCGGTGTACGGGTTCGAGCGGATCGACGACGAGGACACCGTCGAGGCCAAGGCCGCCTGCTACGCGGAGCTCGTCCGCGAGATCCAGCCGGACGGCCCGTACCGGCTCGGCGGCTGGTCGTTCGGCGGCTGCCTGGCCTACGAGACCGCGCGGCACCTCGGTGGCGCCGAACTGGTGTTCCTCATCGACACCATCCTGCCGCTGCCCGCGCCCGGCACCTCGGCGGAAGAGCTGCTGCTGGACCGCTTCGACCGGTTCGCCGACCACGTCTCGCGGACGTACGGGGTGCCCTTCTCCGTGCCACGCAACGAACTCACGCGGCTCGACGAGGACGCCCAGATCCGCTGGGTGATGGCGAAGCTGACCGAGCTCGTGCCGGATCTGGGCGCCGGGGTGCTGCGGCACCAGTACGAGTCCTATGTGGACGCCCGGGTCGCCGAGCGGTACACCCCCGCGCGCTACGACGGGCGCGTGGTGCTGCTGCGGGCACAGGACCCGCACCCGCTGACCACCGCGCTCGACCCGCGGTACCTGCGCACCGACGACACCCTCGGCTGGGACGCGTTTTGCCCCGCCCTCGACGTCGTGCGGGTGCTCGGTGACCACGTGTCGATGATCGACCCGCCGCACGTGACGGCGCTGGCCGCCGCGCTCGCCGCGCGGCTCGGGACGGGGGTGCGGTGATGGACGAGACGGCGTTCCGGATCGCCGACCTCGCCGCCCGGCAGGACGAAGCCGTGCGGATCGCCGAAAAGCGGGCCGTCGACCGGCAGCACGCCAAGGGCAAGCTGACCGCGCGCGAGCGGATCGCGCTGCTGCTGGACCCCGGCTCGTTCGTCGAGCTCGACCAGTTCGCGCGGCACCGGTGCGCCGAGTTCGGGATGGACGCGAACCGGCCCTGGGGCGACGGCGTGGTGACCGGGCACGGCACCGTCGACGGGCGCCAGATCTGCGTGTTCTCGCAGGACTTCAGCGTTTTCGGCGGCAGCATGGGCGAAGTCTCCGGCGAGAAGGTCCTCAAGGTGATGGACCTCGCGCTGTCGCTGGGCTGCCCGGTCGTCGGGATCAACGACTCCGGCGGCGCCCGGATCCAGGAGGGCGTCGTCTCGCTGGCGTACTACGCCGAACTCGGACGCCGCACCTCCCACGCCTCCGGGGTCATCCCGCAGATCTCGATGATCATGGGCCCGTGCGCGGGCGGCGCCGTCTACGCGCCCGCGATCACCGACTTCACCGTGATGGTCGACGGGACTTCACACATGTTCGTCACCGGCCCGGACGTCGTGCACGCGGTCACCGGCGAGCGGGTGACCGCGCAGGAGCTCGGCGGCGCGGCCGTCCAGTCCGAAGTGGCCGGTAACGCCCACCACCGGGCAGTGTCCGAAGAGGACGCCGTCGAGTGGGTGCAGACCCTGCTCGCCTACCTGCCGTCGAACAACCTCGACCTCGCCCCGGAGTACGCCGACGACACCAGTCCCGTCGTCACGCCGGCCGACCTCGAGCTCGACCGGCTGGTGCCCGATTCGCCGCACCGGACCTACGACATGGCCGAATTGGTCGCCGCGCTGGTCGACGACGGCGAGTACACCGAAGTGCACAGTGCCTTCGCGCCCAACATGATCTGCGCGTTCGGCCGGGTCCAGGGCCGCTCGGTCGGCGTCGTCGCCAACCAGCCGCGGCACCAGGCCGGCGTGCTCGACATCGACGCGTCCGAAAAGGCCGCGCGGTTCGTGCGCTTCTGCGACGCCTTCGGGATCCCGCTCCTCACCCTCGCCGACGTCCCCGGCTACCTGCCGGGCACCGGCCAGGAACGCGGCGGGATCATCCGCCGCGGCGCCAAGCTGATCTACGCCTATTCGGAGGCGACGGTGCCGAAGGTGACCGTGGTCGTGCGCAAGGCCTACGGCGGCGGCTACGCGGTGATGGGCTCGAAGCACCTCGGCGCCGACGCCGTGCTGGCCTGGCCCACGGCCGAAATCGCGGTGATGGGCGCGGAAGGCGCGGTGCAGGTGCTCCACCGGCGCGAGCTGGCCGCGCTGCCGCCAGGGCGGCGTGAAGCGGTGCGCCGCCGGCTCACCGAGGAGTACCGCGAACGCCACGGCGGCCCGTACCTGGCCGCCGAACGCGGGTACGTCGACCAGGTCGTCACGCCCTCGCAGACCCGGCTGCACGTGGCGCGGGCGCTGCGCACCCTCCGGACCAAACGCCAGACCCTGCCGGCGAAGAAGCACGGCAACATCCCCCTGTGATCGAGGAGTCGCGATGAAGCGATGGGCTTTGCTGGCGTTGTCGGCCGTGCTGCTGGTGGCCGCCGGGGGTGTGACGCCGGCCGTGGCCGCTCCCGCCGTGGCCGACGACGGCGCGAAGGTCGTCGGCGAGACCTGGGTGGACGCCCGGACCGTCGACCTGAAGATCAGTTCGCCCGCGCTCGGCACCACCGGGATGGTCCGGCTGATCGTGCCGTCCGGCTGGGCTTCGCAGCCGAGCCGGACCTGGCCGGTGCTGTTCCTGCTGCACGGGTGCTGCGAACCGGTCGACTACCGGTCGTGGGACCAGTTCACCGACGTCAAGGCGTTCACCGCGACCAAGGACGCCCTCGTCGTGATGCCGACCGACGGGCCGGCCGGGATGTACACCAAGTGGTGGAACTTCGGCCTGGGCGCCACCCCCGACTGGGACACCTTCCACACCGCCGAAGTGCGCCAGATCGTCGAACGCGGCTACCGCGGCGGCACGAAACGCGCTGTCGCCGGGCTGTCGATCGGCGGGTACGGCGCGCTCGCCTACGCGTTCAAGCACCCGGGCATGTTCGGCGCGGCCGCGTCCTACAGCGGGGTGCCGAACACGCTCTTCCCCGGCATCCCGGTCTGGATCATCGGCATCCTCGCCCGCGCCGGCATCTACAACTACCTCCAGCTGTGGGGTGACTCCTTCGGGATGCGGCCGCTCTGGTCGGCCGCCAACCCGTACGACCACGCCGACCAGTTGCGCGGCACGGCCCTCTACATCTCCTGCGGCAACGGGCAAACGGGCCCGCTCGATCCGCCCGGCCAGAGCGACGTCCTCGAACCGTCGGCCCTGCTTTCTTCGCAGAGCTTCACGGACCTGCTGCGGTCCAAGGGGATTCCCGCGACCGTCGACTACTACGGGCCGGGCACGCACAGCTGGCCCTACTGGCAGCGGGCCCTGCACAACTCCTGGCCGGTCCTGGCCGGCGCTCTCGGCCTGCCCGCCTGAACGAAATCCCCTACCCCGATGGAGGTTCCGGTGAAGTCCGTCCCTGTGCGACAGCTGGTGTCGGCGCTGGTGAGCTGTGCTCTGGTGGCGCTGGGAGTGGTGGCCGCGAGCCCGCCCGCCGGCGCGGCCCCGATCCTGCCCGGGCCGTTCGACGACTCGTTCTACACCCCGCCGTCCCCGCTGCCGGCCGGGAAACCCGGGGACGTGCTCCGCTGGCGTCCCACGGTTCCGCTGCTCAACGCGGCCAACGCCGACGCCTGGCAGGTGATGTACCACTCGACCAACGCCCAGGGCCGCCCGGACGCGGTGACCGGGACGATCCTGGTGCCCAAGGGAAAGGACCCCGCCGCGGCGCCGATCGTCGGCTACGCCGTGGGTACGCAGGGCCCGGCGTTCAAGTGCACGGCGTCCAAGGCGATGGAGCGGGGCACGCTGTACGACCAGCCCGCCATCAACGACTCGCTTTCCAGCGGCTACGCGGTCGCGGTGACCGACTACGAGGGCTACTCGCCGGCGACCGTGCCGACCTACATCACCGGGCAGTCGATGGGCCCCGCCGTGATCGACTCGGTGCGGGCGGCGCAGAACCTCCCGTCCGCGCGGCTGGCCAAGAGCGCCAAGGTGATCTTCCAGGGTTACTCGCAGGGCGGCGGCGGAGCGATGTGGGCGGGGGAGAAACAGCCTTCGTACGCACCGGAACTGAACGTCGTCGGCGTCGTCGCGGGTGGTGTCCCGGCGGACCTGACCGAGGTCGCCAAGGGGCTCGACGGGTACATCGGGTTCGGGTTCCTCGCGTTCGCCGCGGTCGGGCTGGACGCGGCCTATCCGGACCTGAAACTGGATTCGTTCCTCAACGACACCGGGCGTCAGCAGTTGTCCGACGCCAAGAAGAACGCGTGCGTCGCGGAATTGCTGCTGAACTATTCGTTCAAGAAGATCAGCGATTACACGACGACGAACCCGCTGGGCACGCCGCAGTGGCAAGCGCGGCTCGCGCAGAACAAGCTGGGGGCGAACCCGCCGCGGGTGCCGGTGTTCCAGTACCACGCGAGCACCGACGAGATCGTCAACACCCCGCAGGCGGAGGCGCTGCACCGGGCGTACTGCGCGGCCGGCGTCCGGGAGCAGTGGAAGACCTACCTTGCGGACCACGCCACCGGAATCCTGGCCGGTAACGCCGATGCCCACCAGTGGATCGTCAACCGCTTCGCCGGAACACCGGCCCCCGCCAACTGCTGACGTCAGACCTTCGTGGCGGCGAAGGCGGCTGCGTCGGCGGCGTTGTTCCCGTAGCTCAGGTGGGCGAGGAAATTGAATCCACCCGCCTGGCAGACCGGGTCGCCGTCGGCGCAGTAGTCCTTCGTGCGGCTCTGGTAGGTGCCGGTGACCTGGCGGCCGAGTGCGCGAATCGGGTTGCCGAACAGCAGGATCGCCGCGATCCGGGGCGCCAGCTCGGCGGGGATGGTCGCCACGATCGGGCCGCCGACGAGGGCGCCGTCGCTGCTGACGCCGATCGAGTTGTCGACGACGTTGGCGCCCTGGGAGTAGCCGACCAGCACGAACCGCTGCTGCGGGCAGGCCGCCGCTTGCGCTTTCACGTGGTTGACCAGATCGGTGTTGCCCTTCTGCACCGACGCGGGCTGGCCGAGATCGGCCGGGTAGTCGACGCGGTAGCTGCTCAGCGTGCGCGGGCGCAGCGCGGCCTGGACCGCCTGGTAGACGGGATCGCCGACGATGAAGCCCAGCGTGCCGGGTTCACCGGTGCCGCGGGCGACGGGGACGTCGACGTCGGTGCACGGCGCGGCCGAGGCCGGCGTCGCGGCGGCCACGCTCAAGCCGGTGACGGCGATGCCGAGTGCGGCGGCGGCGGAAAACAGGCGTGTTTTCATGGCTGATCAACACCTCTTCGGGGAAACGGGGGTGGCAAGCGCTTTCCGGAGACGCGTTCATCGCTTGCGGGTAACGGCAGCGTCGCAGCGGCCGCCGAAAGCGGCAAGAGGGAATCCCGTTGCCCGCCGGGAATTGTTCAGCGGGTGACAATCAGTCCGTTGTGGACGCTCAGGTGGTGCACGGGCGAGCGTCGCCGACGTGGTCGAGCAGCGCCGGGTCGAGGCCGCGCAGCGCGGCCACGACGAACGAGGTGGCCAGCTCGCCCGCCGCGATCGGGTCGACGCCGGGGGAGTGCGAGACGTGCATCGCGGCCCGGCCGACGAGGCCCACCATCATCGCGGCGAGCAGGTCCGCGCCGGGGCCGGGGGTGCGGCCGTGGGCCAGCAGGTGCTCGTGGATCCGGGCGAGGACGTGCGTGGCGACGGTGTCGGCCAGCGCGCGGCGCTCGTTCGACATCTCGTCGACGGCGGAGTCGAACAGCAGCCGGAAGCTGTCCGGGTGGGTACCGGCGTAGCTGAACACCGCCATCACCGCGAGCCGGACGCGGTCTTCCAGCGGGCGCGCGCCCGCGGTTTCGTAGGCGGTGAGCACCCAGTCCCGCAGCGCGGCGACTTCGCGGCTCACGGTGGCGCGGAAGAGGGCGGCTTTGTCGCCGAAGTGCGCGTAGAGCGTCGGTTTGGTGGAGTCGGCGCGCTCGGCGATCAGTCCCATGGTGGCCTGGGCGTAGCCGCGCTCGGCGAACACGGCGCGGGCGGCGTCGAGCAGTTCGCCGTCGGTGGGCCGGGCGGCCGGGCTGCGGCGGCTGCTGGATCGATCAGGGGGACTCGGCCGGCTCATGGAGGTGTACTGTACGGTCCCGCTGCTTTACCGTCCGGTAAAGCTCGTTCCGTCGCCCGTCCCCGGTGGAGGAACCCTTGGTGTCGCCCGAAAGTGCCCGGCAGCGCGTCCCGGTTCGGCGGGACGACGGCGAAGGAGTGCTCGGGCGGAGCGAGCTCGCGGCGCTCATGCGCCCGGCGCTGCCGGCGCTGGTGGACTGGATCGTCCAGGAGGTGTGGCGGGCCGTCCCGGTCTACGCCCGGCCGGGGGACGGGTCCTACGGCCGCGTCACCCGGCACGGCGTCGAGTGCGCGGTCGCGCTCTTCGTGGACCTCGTCGAGGACCCGCTCGCGCCGCGCGACGAGCTCTACGAGACGTGCCACCGGCTCGGCGCGGGCGAGGCGCGCGAAGGGCGGACGCTCGACGACCTCCAGGCGGCGTATCGCGTCGGTACGCGTGCGGGCTGGCGGTGGATCATGCGGCTGGGCCGCCGTCACCGGCTCTCGTCAGCGGCGATGGCGCGGCTGGCCGAGATGCTGTTCGGCTACGCGGACGAGCTGGCCCGGATGTCGGCGCAGGGCTATCGCGAAGCGCGCGCGGACATCGAGGGCACCCGGGCGGGCCTGCGGCGACGGCTGCTGCGGCTCCTCGTCGGGCCCGGCACCGTCCCGGAGCCGGCCCTCGCCGAGCTCGCGGCGGCGGCCGGCTGGCCGGTGCCCGAGTCGGTGGCGGCGATCGCGGCGGAGACGGCGGTGAGCACGTCGTGGGGCCCCGAGGTGCTCACCGACCTCGAGCCACCGCAGCCGTACCTGCTCCTGCCCGCCCCGGTCGAAGCAGACGCGCTGGCCCGCCTCGGCACGCGCGTGGCGGTCGGCCCGGCGACGGACCTCGCGGCGGCGGCGCACTCCCTGCGGTGGGCCCGGTCCGCCCTGCGCCTGGTGGCCGGCGGCGCGCTCCCGGACGTGCCGGTGACGTGGTGCGCGGAGCACCTGACGACGCTCTGGCTGCTGTCCGACGTGCCGCTGGCCGACCAGCTGGCGGACCGTGAACTGGCCCCGCTGACGCGGTTCCCGGACCGCACCCGGCGACGGCTGGGGGAGACGCTGCTGTCCTGGCTGGAAAACGGGGGCAACTCGGAGAAGATCGCCGTCGAGCTCTCGGTGCACCCGCAGACGGTCCGGTACCGCGTGCGGCAGCTCAAGCAGGCGTTCGGGGAACGGCTGGAGGACGCGGACGCGCGGTTCGCGATGCAGGTGGCGTTGCGCGCTTCGGGGCTCCGGTCGCGCGTGCCCTGAAGGGGACTTTGCCGGCATCTGATGACAGCAAAGTCCCCTTCAGTGCGTCAGATGACAGCAACGTCCCCTTCAGGGTGCCGGGGCCCCGCCTTGCCTCAAGTGAGAACGTGTTCTAGTTTTGTGACGTGAAGACCGATCTGGGCCTGGCCGGTGCCGTGGTGCTGGTCACCGGCGGTGTCCGCGGTGTGGGCCAGGGTATCTGCAACGTGTTCTTGGCGCACGGAGCACGCGTGATCACCTGCGCGCGGCGCGAGGCGCCCACCGACGCGGAGTTCGTCCGGTGCGACGTCCGCGACGAAACGCAGGTCGCCGCGCTCGTCGAAGGGATCGTCGAGCGGCACGGGCGGCTCGACGTCGTCGTCAACAACGCCGGCGGCGCGCCCTACGTCTCGGCCGCGGAGGCGTCACCGCGGTTGCACGAGAAGGTCGTGCAGCTCAACCTCCTGGCTCCGCTGCTGGTCTCGCAGCACGCGAACGCCGTGATGCAGCGCCAGGACGGTGGCGGCTCGATCGTGATGATCTCCAGCGTCAGCGGGACGCGTCCCTCGCCAGGGACGGCGGCCTACGGTGCCGCGAAAGCCGGGCTCGGCAGCCTGACCGAGAGCCTCGCGGTCGAGTGGGCGCCGAAGGTACGGGTCAACGCGCTGGCCGTCGGGATGGTGCGGACCGAGCAGTCGCACCTGCACTACGGCAGCGAAGCCGCGGTCGAAGCGGTCGGGAAGACCGTGCCGCTGGGCCGGCTCGCCGAGCCGCGGGAGGTCGGCGCGTGCGCCGCGTTCCTGGCTTCGCCGCTGGCTTCCTACGTCTCCGGCGCCACCCTGCGGGTGCACGGCGGCGGTGAGGTCCCGGCCTTCCTCGCCGCGGCCGACGTCAACCATCGGGAGGATTCGTGAGTGGCTTGTGCCAGGACCGGGTGGTCGTGGTGACCGGGGCCGGACGCGGGATCGGGCGCGCGCACGCCCTCGCGTTCGCCGCCGAGGGGGCGCCGGTCGTGGTCAACGACGTGGCCGGGGACGCGGCCGCCGAGGTCGTCGGCGAGATCGAAGCCCTCGGCGGGAAGGCGGTGGCGAACACCTCGGACATCGCCGACTGGACCGGGGCCGGGGACCTGATCGGCACGGCGCTGGAGCAGTTCGGGCGGCTCGACGTGCTGGTCAACAACGCGGGGTTCGTCCGGGACCGGATGCTGGTCAACCTGGGCGAGGACGAGTGGGACGCGGTGGTCCGCGTGCACCTGAAGGGGCATTTCGCGCCGTTGCGGCACGCGGCCGAGCATTGGCGGGCCGAGGCCAAAGCAGGCCGGACGCCGCGAGCGCGGGTGATCAACACCAGTTCGGGCGCCGGGTTGCTGGGCAGCGTCGGCCAGGGCAACTACTCCGCGGCGAAGGCGGGCATCGCCGGGCTGACCGTCGTCGCGGCGGCCGAGCTGGCGCGGTACGGGGTCACCGTGAACGCGATCGCGCCGGCCGCGCGGACGCAGATGACCGAAGGCGTGTTCGCGTCGATGGCCCGACCCGAGAGCGGCTTCGACGAGATGGCGCCGGAGAACGTCTCGCCGCTGGTCGTCTGGCTGGGCAGCGAGGAATCCTCGCACGTCACCGGCCGGATGTTCGAGGTCGAGGGCGGCAAGGTGTCCCTCGCGCAGAGCTGGCGCCACGGCCCGGTCGTGGACAAGGGAGCCCGCTGGGACCCGGCGGAACTCGGCCCGGTCGTCGCCGATCTGCTCGAGCGCGCGCCCGCGCCCGAACCCGTCTACGGAGCGAGCTGATGGGCATCCTGACCAAGCGCGACGCGCACGTCGAGATCGTCACCGTCGACTTCCCGCCGGTCAACGCGCTGCCCGTGCAGGGCTGGTTCGACCTGGCCGACGCGATCATGCGGGCCGGGCGTGACCCGGACGTGCACGTCGTCGTGCTGCGCGCCGAAGGGCGGGGCTTCAACGCGGGCGTGGACATCAAGGAGATCCAGCGCAGCGCGGGCTACGACGCGCTGGTGGGCGCGAACCGGGGCTGCTACGCCGCTTTCGGCGCGGTCTACGACTGCGCGGTACCGGTGGTCGCGGCGGTGCACGGCTTCTGCCTCGGTGGCGGGATCGGGCTGGTCGGCAACGCCGACGTCGTCCTCGCCTCCGACGACGCCACCTTCGGTGTCCCCGAAGTGGAACGCGGGGCGCTCGGCGCGGCGACGCACCTGGCCCGGCTGGTGCCGCAGCACCTGATGCGCACGCTGTACTTCACCGCCCGCACCATCACTGCCGCCGAGCTGCACGCCCACGGCTCGGTGTACCAGGTCGTGCCGCGCGCCGAACTCGACGACGCCGCCCTCGCCGTCGCCGCGGACATCGCCAAGAAGGACCCGCGCGTCATCCGGGCCGCCAAGGAGGCGTTGAACGGGATCGACACCCAGCAGGTGCACCGCAGCTACCGGTTCGAGCAGGGGTTCACCTTCGAGCTGAACCTGCTCGGCGCGTCCGACGAGGCCCGCGAGGAGTTCTTGAATGGCCGATAAGCGCATGACCGCCGACGAGGTGGCGGCGGAACTGGAAGACGGCATGACGATCGGCATCGGCGGCTGGGGTTCGCGGCGCAAGCCGATGGCCCTGGTCCGCGCGATCCTGCGCACGCCGGTCCGTGACCTCACCGTGGTCTCCTACGGCGGGCCCGACGTCGGCCTGCTGTGCGCCGCGGGCAAGGTCAAGCGGGTCGTGTTCGGGTTCGTGACGCTGGATTCGATCCCGTTCGACCCGTGGTTCGGCCGCGCCCGCGAAACCGGCGCGGTCGAGGTCACCGAGTACGACGAAGGCATGTTCGGCGCGGCGCTTTCCGCGGCCGCGCAACGGCTCCCGTTCCTGCCGATGCGGGCCGGGCTCGGCTCGGAGGTGATGCGCGCGAACCCGGACCTGCGGACCGTGCGCTCGCCCTACGCCGACGCCGAGGAGCTCGTCGCCGTCCCGGCGCGGCACCTCGATGTCGCGCTGGTGCACCTCAACCGCGCCGACGCCCGCGGCAACGCCCAGTACCTCGGGCCGGACCCGTACTTCGACGACCTGTTCTGCCTGGCGGCGGCGAAGCGGTTCGTGTCGGTGGAGAAGGTCGTCGAGACGGCGGAGCTGACGGCGGGCGGGCCGGTGCAGTCGCTGCTGCTCAACCGCGGCAGCGTGGACGGCGTCGTCGAGGCGCCGCGGGGCGCGCACTTCACCACGGCGGTGCCGGACTACGGCCGGGACGAGCGGTTCCAGCGCCACTACGCCGGCTGCGCCAAGGACCTCGACGCGTGGCCCGGGTTCGTGGACCGGTTCCTCTCCGGCGACGAGCGCGCGTATCTGTCCGAAGTGGACAAGTTCGAGGCGGAGGCGGCATGAACGCGACCCGGGCCGAGATCGCCGTCGTGGCGGTGGCCGAGCTGTTCCGCGGTGACGGCGAGATCGTCGCCAGCCCGATGGGCCTGATCCCGCAGCTGGGCGCGAAACTCGCGCGGCTGACGTTCGAGCCGGACCTGCTGATGTCCGACGGCGAGGCGTACCTGGTCACCCCGGACGGCGAAGTCGAAGGCTGGCAGCCGTTCCGCAAGATGCTCGACACGATTGTCCCGCACGGACGGCGGCACGTCGTGATGGGCGCGAACCAGGTCGACCGGTACGGCAACCAGAACATCTCGGCCATCGGCGACCACGCGCACCCCAAGAAGCAGCTGCTCGGCGTGCGCGGCGCGCCCGGCAACACGGTCAACCACCGCACCAGTTACTGGGTGCCCAAGCACTCCACCCGGGTGTTCGTGGACGCCGTCGACGTCGTCTCCGGCGTCGGCTACGACAACGCGGCCAAGGCGGGGCCGTCCGCCGAGAAGTACCACGACGTCCACCAGGTCGTGACCAACCTCGGCGTGTTCGGCTTCGGCACGCCGGACCACTCGATGCGGGCGGTGTCGCTGCACCCGGGCGTCACCCGCGACGAGGTCGCCGCGGCGACGACGTTCGAACTCGACTTCGCCGGCGCCGGAGTCAGCCGCGAGCCGACGGCCGAAGAGCTGCGGCTGATCCGCGAGGTGCTCGACCCGAAGAGCTTCCGCGACAAGGAAGTCCCGGCGTGAAGACCGAGCTGACCCGGCTGACGGGTGTCGAGCACCCGATCGTCCAGACCGGCATGGGCTGGGTCGCCGGCCCGCGGCTGGTCTCGGCGACCGCCGAGGCGGGGGCCCTCGGCATCCTCGCGTCGGCGACGATGACCTACCCCGAACTCGAAGCCGCGATCGCCGAAGTCAAGAAGCGCACGGAGAAGCCGTTCGGCGTCAACCTGCGTGCCGACGCCGCCGACGCGGGCGACCGGGTGGACCTGCTGATCCGCGAAGGGGTGAAGGTGGCGTCGTTCGCGCTGGCGCCCCGGAAGGAGATGATCGCGAAGCTGCGGGACCACGGCGTCGTGGTGATCCCGTCGGTCGGCGCCGCGCGGCACGCCGAGAAGGTCGCCGGCTGGGGCGCGGACGCCGTCATCGTCCAGGGCGGCGAAGGCGGCGGGCACACCGGCGGCGTCGCCACGACGCTCCTGCTGCCGTCCGTGCTCGACACCGTCGACATCCCGGTGATCGCGGCCGGCGGCTTCTTCGACGGCCGCGGGCTCGCCGCCGCGCTGGCCTACGGGGCCGCGGGCGTCGCGATGGGCACCCGGTTCCTGCTCAGCGAGGAGAGCACGGTCCCCGACGAGGTCAAGCGCGTCTACCTCGGGCAGGGGCTCACCGGCACGGTCGTCACCCGCCGCGTCGACGGCCTGCCGCACCGGGTGCTGCGCACCGACCTCGTCGAGCGGCTCGAGCGCTCCGGGCGCGGCAAAGGACTCCTGCAGGCCGCGCGAAACGCACTCCGCTTCCGGAATATCACCGGACTGTCCCCGGTTGCCATGGTCAAAGAAGGCTTCGCGATGAAGCACGGCAACGATCTCACCTGGAGTCAGCTGGTCATGGCGGCCAACACCCCCATGCTGCTGCGTGCGGGGCTGGTCGAGGGCCGGACCGACGCCGGGGTGCTAGCGTCGGGGCAGGTGGTGGGCATGATCCACGACCTGCCCACGGTGGGCGAGATCGTCGAGGGCACGGTGGCCGAGGCGGGTGAAATCCTGCGGCGCCTCGGCCGGGAAACGGGAGGATGACTGTGGCGCTCAAGGTCGGTTACAAGGCGTCGCCGGAGCAGTTCGGGGCGCGCGACCTGGTCGAGTACGCCGTGCGCGCCGAGGAGGTCGGCCTGGACTCGGTCTGGGTGGCCGACCACTTCCTGCCCTGGCGGCACGAAGGCGGGCACGCGCCGTGGGCGCTGGCGTTCATCCCGGCGGTGGCGGAGCGCACGAACCGGGTGCAGATCGGCACGAGCGTGCTGACCCCGACGTTCCGGTACAACCCGGCGGTGATCGCGCAGGCGTTCGCGTCGATGTCGCTGCTGTCGGAGGGCCGGGTGATCCTCGGGGTGGGCACCGGCGAGGCGCTCAACGAGATCGCCGTCTCGGGCATGGAGTGGCCGGAGTTCAAGGAGCGGTTCGCCCGGCTGCGCGAGGCGATCACGCTGATGCGCCGGCTGTGGACCGAAGACAACGTCTCGCACGACGGCGAGTACTACAAGCTGGTCGACGCGCGGATCTACGACCGCCCGGACCAGCCCCTGCCGGTGTACATCGCCGCGGGCGGCCCGGTGGTGGCCAAGTACGCCGGCCGCGCGGGTGACGGCTTCATCTGCACCTCGGGCAAGGGCATGGACCTCTACACCGAGAAGCTGATGCCGGCGGTGGCCGAGGGCGCGGAAGCCGCCGGGCGCGAGGTCAAGGACATCGACCGGATGATCGAGATCAAGATCTCCTACGACCGCGACCCGGAGCAGGCGCTGGAGAACACGCGCTTCTGGGCACCGCTGTCGCTGACCGCGGAGCAGAAGCACACGATCTCGTCGGCCGACGAGATGGAGCGGCTGGCCGACGAGCTGCCGATCGAGCAGGTGGCCAAGCGGTGGATCGTCGCGTCCGACCCGGACGAGGCCGTGGCGCTGGTCAAGCCGTACGTCGACGCGGGCCTGAACCACCTGGTCGTGCACGGCCCGGGCCACGACCAGGAGCGGTTCCTGACCCAGTTCTCCGAAGACGTCCTGCCCAAGCTGCGCGAGCTCGGCTGAGGTGCTCGTGAGTGTTTAGTCGGGTTCTAACCCGACTAAACACTCACGACAGGCGTTCGATGATGGTGACGTTGGCGGTGCCGCCGCCTTCGCACATCGTCTGCAGGCCGTAGCGGCCGCCGCGGCGCTCCAGTTCGTGCAGGAGCGTGGCGAGGAGCTTGGTGCCGGTGGCCCCGATCGGGTGGCCGAGGGCGATGCCGCCCCCGTTCACGTTGACCCGGCCGGGGTCCGCGCCGGTTTCGTCCAGCCAGGCCAGGACGACGCTGGCGAAGGCCTCGTTGACCTCGAACAGGTCGATGTCGTCGATCGTGAGCCCGGCGCGGCGCAGGGCGTGAGCGGTGGCCGGGATCGGGCCGGTCAGCATCCACACCGGGTCGGCGGCGCGCACCGACAGGTGGTGGATGCGGGCCCGCGGCGTCAGGCCGTGCTCCTCGACGAACGACGCCGACGCCAGCAGGGCCGCGCTCGCGCCGTCCGAAATCTGGCTGGCCACCGCCGCCGTCAGGCGGGACTCCGGAGCGAGCGGCTTCAGACCGCGCATCCGCTCCAGCGACGTGTCCCGGCGCGGTCCCTCGTCGTGCCGGAAGCCGTCGACCGGGGCGATCTCCGCGTCGAACCGGCCGGAGTCGATCGCCGCCAGTGCCCGCTGGTGGCTGCGGTAGGCGTACTCCTCCATGGCTTCGCGGCTGATGTCCCAGTGCGACGCGATCATGTCCGCGCTGCGGAACTGCGAGATCTCGGCGCTGCCGTAGCGCTCCTGCCAGCCCTTCGAGCCCGAGAACGGGTCGTCGAAGCCGTACTCGCGCCCGGCCAGCATGGCGGCGCTGATCGGGATGTGGCTCATGTTCTGCACGCCGCCGGCCAGCACCAGGTCCTGCGTCCCCGACAGCACGGCCTGCGCGGCGAAGTGGACGGCCTGCTGGCTCGACCCGCACTGCCGGTCGACGGTCACCCCGGGTACGTGGTCGCCGAACCCCGCGGCCAGCCACGCCGTGCGCGCGATGTTGCCCGACTGCGGGCCGAGGGTGTCGGTGCAGCCGAGGATGACGTCGTCGACGAGGTCCGGGTCGACCCCCGCGCGGTCGACGACCGCCTGGATGACGTGCGCGCCGAGGTCGGCGGAGTGCCACGCGGACAGGGCGCCGCCGCGCCGGCCGACGGGGGTGCGGACCGCGTCGAGGAGGAAGGCTTCGGGCACGGGCGCTCCTAGGGGTGCTGGCTGCTGACGGAGATGACTTCACCGGTCAGGTAACTGGCGTAGTCGCTGGCGAGGAAGACCATGACGTTGGCGACTTCCCACGGCTCGGCCGCGCGGCCGAAGGCTTCGCGTTTCGTGAGGTCTTCGAGGAGCTCGTCGCTGGTGACCTTGGCGAGGAACGGGTGCATCGCGAGGCTGGGGGCGACGGCGTTGATCCGGACGTGGTGTTCGGCGGCGTCCAGCGCGGAGCAGCGGGTCAACGCCATGACCCCGGCTTTCGCGGCGGCGTAGTGGGCCTGCCCGGCCTGGGCGCGCCAGCCGATCACCGACGCGTTGTTGACGATCGCGCCGCCGCCACCCTGGGCGACGAACTGCTTCAGCGCCGCTCGCGTGCAGCGGAACGTCCCGGTAAGGGTGATGTCGAGAACGCGGGACCACTCGTCGTCGGTCATCTCCAGCACGGACTTCGTGCCGCCGAGCCCGGCGTTGTTGATCAGGACGTCGACGCGCCCGTAGTGCGCCGCGGCGCCGTCGATGAGCGCCTGGACCTGCTCTTCCTGCGTGACGTCGCACGCGATCGCGTGCACTTCGCCCAGTTCCGCGGCCTTCTCCTTCAGGCGCCGCTCGTGCCAGTCGCTGATGACGACCTGCGCGCCTTCCTCCAGGCAGCGCTTGGCCACGGCGGAGCCGATGCCGGTGCCGGCGGCCGCGGTGACCACGACGACCTTGCCGGACAGCAGGTCGTGGCCGGGTGGGTACGGGGGGATCACGGGCGGGCCTCCCGGGGCAGGCCGAGGACGCGCTCGGCGATGATGTTCCGTTCGATTTCGTCCGAACCGCCGTAAATGGTGTCGGCGCGGGTGAACAGGTACAGCCGCTGCCACTCGTCCAGCTCGGCGGTCGCCGAGGTCAGCGAACGCGCTCCGCGGGCACGCATGGCCAGCTCGCCCAGGCCCCGGTGCCACTGCGCCCACAGGAGCTTGCCGACGGCGACTTCGGGGCCGGCCGCCTGACCCAGCGTCCGCAGGGCGTGGGCCCGCAGGACGCGCAGGCCGATGCGGGCGCGGGTGAGGTCGGCGCGCAGGAGCGGGTCGTCGTAGGTGCCGGTCCGCTTCGCTTCGGCGGTGATGTCGTCGAGCTCGCGGCGGAAGCCGATCTGCTGGCCGAGTGTGGACACCCCGCGTTCGAAACCGAGCGTGGCCATCGCGATCTTCCACCCCTCGCCCGGCTCGCCGACGACGAGGCCGGCGGGTGTGCGGGCGTCGTCGAAGAAGACCTCGTTGAACTCGGACGTGCCGGTGAGCTGCTGGATCGGCCGCACGGTGACGCCGTCCTGGCGCAGCGGCACCAGCAGGTAGGACAGGCCGTGGTGACGCTGGGAGCCGGGTTCGGTGCGGGCGACGACGAAGCACCAGTCGGCCACGTGCGCCAGCGACGTCCAGATCTTCTGGCCGTTGACGACCCATTCGCCGTCGCGCAGGACCGCCGACGTCGAGACGGCGGCGAGGTCGGAGCCGGCGCCGGGCTCGGAGTAACCCTGGCACCAGAGTTCCTCGACGGCGAGGATCTTCGGCAGGAACCGGGCCCGCTGCTCCGGCGTGCCGAACGCGATGAGCGTCGGGCCGAGCAGCTGCTCGCCGATGTGGTTGACCCGGGCGGGCGCGCCGAAGGCGGCGTACTCCTCGTGGAAGGCGACCTGGTCGGCGAGCGACAGCCCGCGGCCGCCGTGCTCGACGGGCCAGCCGACGCCGGTCCAGCCCGCCGCGGCGAGGTGGCGCTCCCAGGCCAGCCGCAGTTCGAACTCCTCGTGCTCGCGCCCGGGGCCGCCCAAGCCGCGCAGCCGGGCGAACTCGCCGGTCAGGTTGGCGGCCAGCCAGCCGGCGACTTCACGGCGGAATCCCGTCGCTTCCACGCACGCCTCCTTGCTGCCGGGCCGGTCCGGCACCTAGGGTAATGAGAACACGTTCTAGTTTGTCGGTCCAGAGGAGGGTGTGGTGGGCACAACCACGATCCCGGCCGTCGTCCGGGACGCCGCCGCCAAGTTCGGCTCCGCGGAGGCGCTGGTCGACGGCGGCCTGCGGCTCGGCTTCGACCAGCTTCTGGAACGTGTTCAGACGGTCGCCCGCGCCTTCGCGGCCCGCGGCGTCGAGCCCGGCGACCGCGTCGCGATCGCCCTGCCGAACACCCACCACTGGGTCCTGACCGCACTGGGCGCGCTCTACGCGGGCGCGACGCTGATCCCGGTCAACACCCGGTTCACCGCCGCCGAGACCGTGGACCTGCTCGGCCGCGGCCGGGCGAAAGCGCTGGTCGTGGCCGCGGACTTCCTCGGCGCCGATCGCCACGCCGCGATCCGGGCGACCGGCGCGGAGCTGCCGGACCTCGGCACCGTCGTCCGGGTCCCGCTGGAGCAGCCGCACCAGCCGGTCGACGGCACGCTCGGCTGGGACGAGTTCCTCGGCCTCGCCGAGCGCGTCCCCGTGGCCGACGCCGAAGCGCGGGCCGACGCCGTGCGGCCGGACGACGTCAGCGACATCCTGTTCACCTCGGGCACCAGCGGCCGCTCGAAGGGCGTGCTCTCGGCCCACCGCCAGGCGGTCGGCGTCGCGGCCGCGTGGGCGGACTGCGGGCGGGTCACCGCCGACGACCGGTACCTGGTGATCAACCCGTTCTTCCACAGCTTCGGTTACAAGGCCGGGATCCTGGTCGGGCTGCTGACCGGCGCGACGATCGTCCCGCAGGCCGTGTTCGACGTCCGGGCGGCCCTCGACCTGATCGAGCGCGAACGGATCTCCGTGCTCCCGGGCGCGCCGACGATCTTCCAGTCCCTGCTGCGGGAACGCCGGGGTGACCTGCCGACCCTGCGCCTGGCGGTCACCGGGGCGGCGACGGTCCCCGCCTCGCTGGTCCGGCGGATGCGGGCCGAGCTGGGCTTCGACGTCGTCCTCACCGCCTACGGCCTCACCGAAGCCGTCGTGGTGACGATGTGCCGCCCCGGCGACGACGCCGAGCTCGTGTCCCGGACGTCCGGCCGCGCGACCGCCGGGTTCGAAGTGGCCATCCAGGGCTCGCCGGGCGAGATCGTGCTCCGCGGCCCGAACGTCATGCTCGGCTACCTCGACGATCCCGAGGCCACCGCGAAAGCCGTCGACGAAGCGGGCTGGCTGCACACCGGCGACGTCGGCGAGCTCGACGACGAGGGCAACCTGACGATCACCGGCCGGCTCAAGGACATGTACATCTGCGGCGGCTTCAACGTCTACCCGGCCGAGGTCGAGCACGCGCTGACCGAACTGGACGGCGTCCGCGACGTCGCCGTCGTCGGCGTTCCGGACGACCGGCTCGGCGAGGTCGGCAAGGCCTTCGTCGTCGGCACCGGGCTGACCGAGGAGGCGGTCGTCGCGTTCTGCCGCGAACGGCTCGCCAACTACAAGACCCCGCGGTCCGTCGAGTTCGTCGACGCACTGCCCCGCAACGCTTCCGGCAAGGTGCTGAAGCGGCTGCTGACCGAGGAGAACGCATGAGTGAACCGGTGGTCCGCACCGAGCGGCGCGGACCGGTCGCGGTCGTCACGATGAGCCGGCCGGACTACCGCAACGCCCAGAACTCCGCGATGACCTACGCGCTCGACGACGCCTTCACGGCCGCGGTCAACGATCCCGAAGTCAAGGTGATCGTGCTGGCGGGGGAGGGAAAGCACTTCTCCGCCGGGCACGACATCGGCAGCCCGGGCCGCGACGCCGACGTCAGCTTCGACCGGCGCGCGGTCATGTGGTGGGACCACACCGACCGGGCCGGCGGCGACCAGCGGTTCGCCCGCGAGTCCGAGGTCTACCTCGGGATGTGCCGCCGGTGGCGGGAAATCCCGAAGCCGATGATCGCGAGCGTCCAGGGCGCGTGCATCGCCGGCGGCCTGATGCTGGCGTGGGTGTGCGACCTGATCGTGGCCGCCGACGACGCGTTCTTCGCCGATCCCGTGGTGCGCATGGGGATTCCCGGCGTCGAGTACTTCGCGCACCCGTGGGTGCTGGGCCCGCGCGCGGCGAAGGAAGTGCTGTTCACCGGCGAGCGGTTCACCGTGCAGCAGGCCAAGGAGTGGGGCATGGTCACCCGGATCGTGCCGCGCGCGGAGCTGGAAGAGCACACCCTGGCGCTGGCGGAGAAGATCAGCGGAATGCCGTCGTTCGGGCTGGCGCTGGCGAAGAAGGCGGTCAACCAGGCCGAGGACCTGATGGGGCTGCGGTCCGGAATGGACTCGGTGTTCGGGCTGCACCACTTCGCCCACGCCCACAACGCGGAGACGTCGGAAGACTCGCTCGGCGGCCAGTCGGCGCGGTCGATGCGCGACGCGAACAAGGGGGGCTGATGGACCTCGACATCGACGAGGCTTCGGCGGCCTTCCGCGACGAGGCACGGGAATGGCTGGCCTCGCACGTGCGGGTGCTGCCCTCGATGGACACCGCGGAAGGGTTCACCGCGCACCGGGAGTGGGAGGCGGAGCTGGCCGAAGCGCGGTGGTCGGTCGTGTCGTGGCCGGCCGAGTACCACGGCCGGGACGCCTCGATGCTGCAATGGCTGCTGTTCGAGGAGGAGTACTACGCGGCCCGCGCGCCGGGCCGGGTGAGCCAGAACGGCCTCTTCATGCTGGGACCGACGTTGTTCGCCCACGGCACCCAGGAGCAGCGCGACCGGATCCTCCCGCCGATGGCCCGCGGCGAGCAGGTCTGGGCGCAGGCGTGGTCGGAACCCGAAGCGGGCAGTGACATCGCCGCGTTGCGCAGCACCGCCGTGCGCACCGACGGTGGCTGGCTGCTGTCCGGGCAGAAGACGTGGAGTTCGCGGGCGAGCTTCGCCGACCGGGCGTTCGGGTTGTTCCGCACCGATCCTTCGGCGCAGCGCCACCACGGGCTGACGTACTTCATGGCCGACCTGCGCGCCGACGGCGTCACCGTGCGGCCGATCCCGCAGCTGGACGGCGAACCGGGGTTCGCGGAGATCTTCTTCGACGACGTGTTCGTGCCCGACGCCGACGTGATCGGCGAGGCCGGGCAGGGGTGGAAGGTCGCGATGACGACGGCCAACAACGAGCGTGGCCTGTCGTTGCGCAGTCCCGGCCGGTTCCTCGCCGCCGCTTCCCGGCTCGTCGACCTGTGGCGGGCCGAAGGCGCTCCGGAGTCCACAAAGGACCGCGTGGCCGACGCGTGGATCAGCGCCCGCGCCTACCAGCTCTACACGTTCGGGACGGTGAGCAGGCTCGCCGAAGGTGGCGAGCTGGGGCCGGAGTCCAGTGTGAACAAGCTCTTCTGGTCCCACCTCGACGTGGCACTGCACGAGACCGCGCTCGACGTGCTCGGCCCGGCCGGGGAAACCGACGAAGACTGGGTGAACGGCTACCTGTTCTCCCTCGCCGGGCCGATCTACGGCGGCACCGACCAGATCCAGCGGAACACCATCGCCGAGCGGCTGCTCAAGCTCCCGAGGGAGGCCCGCCGATGAGGTTCCAGCTCTCGCCGGAACAACGGCAGTTCTCCGCGACCCTGCACGAGCTGCTCGGCGGGGCGGACACCGCGGCCGCCGCCCGGGCGTGGGCGGCGGGGGAGCACGACCGCGGCCTCAAGCTCTGGCGCGCGCTCGCCGACGCCGGGGTGTTCGGCCTGCTCGTGGCCGAGGCCGACGGCGGCCTCGGCGCCGGCGCGGCCGACCTGGTGGTCGCCTTCGAAGCGCTCGGCTACCACGCCGTCCCGGGCCCGCTGGCCGAGTCGGCGGCGGTCGCGCCCGCGCTGCTGACCGGCCACCGGCTGACCTCCCTCGCCGAGGGCGATCTGCTGGCCACCGTCGTCGCCCCGCCGGAAGTCCCCCTGGCGCTGGACGCCGACGTCGCCGGCGTGGTGCTGGACCTCACCGGCGCCCAGTGCGCCGCGGAGACCGAGCTCGTCCGCTCGATCGACCCGGCTCGGCGGCTGTTCCGGGTCCCCGGCGCGACCGAGGCGCAGTCGCCCGCGTTCGACACCGGCGTGCTCGCGGTGGCCGCCCAGCTGCTCGGGGCCGGCCAATGGCTCCTGGACACCTCCGTCGCCTATGCGAAGCAGCGCAGCCAGTACGGCCGGGCCATCGGCGAGTACCAGGCGATCAAGCACCTGCTCGCCGACGTCGTCACGGGGCTCGAACTGGCGCGGCCACTGCTCTACGGCGCCGCGGTCGCGGAGGGGACGTTCGCCCGGGACGTCTCGGCCGCCAAGGTCATGGCCGGGGACGCCGCCTACCTGGCCGCGCGGACCGCGCTGCAGGTGCACGGCGCGATCGGCTACACCGCCGAACACGACCTCGGCCTGCGGCTCACCAAAGTCCGCGCGCTGGCCGGGGCGTGGGGGACCGGGTCGTTCCACCGCGCGCGGGTGCTGCGATGACCGACCCGCTGGACACCGAGGAGGCCCTCGCCCTGCGCGACGCCGTCCGGGCGCTGCTGACCCGGCGGTCGGGGCCCGAGGCGGTCCGGGCCGCGATGGCTTCGCCGCTGGGCCACGACGACAAGCTGTGGTCGACGCTGTGCGAACAGATCGGCGTCGCCGCCCTCGCCATCCCGGAGCACTACGGCGGCGCGGGCGCGGGACTCGCCGAAGTCTGCGTGGTCCAGCAGGAACTCGGCCGGACGCTGACGCCTTCACCGCTGCTGGGCTCGGCGGTGCTCTGCGGCGAGGCCCTGCTGCGGGCCGGCAACGACGAAGCCTGCGAACGGCTGCTCCCGGGCATCGCCGCGGGCACCACCCTCGCCGCGCTGGCCTGGGCCGATGACGACTGGGCGCTCGCGCTGACCGCGTCGGAGACCGGCCTCGACGGCCGCGCCGCCTACGTCCTGGACGGCGACCTCGCGGACGTCCTGCTCGCCGTGGCCCCGACGGCCGACGGCGCCGGCCTGTTCGAAGTGCCGCTCGAGGGCGTCCGCCGCGAGCGCGTGACGACCCTCGACCCGACCCGGCGGCTGGCCGTGGTGGACTTCGCTTCGACGCCCGCCCGGCGCCTCGACACCGGCGGATTCGGGCGGCAGCTGCGGCAGGTGCTCGACACGGCGGTGATCGCGGTGGCCGCCGAGCAGGTCGGCGCGGCGGCCCGGGCACTGGAACTGACGGTGGAGTACACGAAGCAACGCCGTCAGTTCGGCCGCCCGATCGGGTCGTTCCAGGCACTGAAGCACCGGATGGCCGACGTCCACGTCCACGTCGAGGCCGCGCGGTCGGCGTTGTTCGCGGCCATTGTGGACGGTGACGCCGAAGCGGTCGCAGGCGCGAAACTCGTGTGCGGCGAAGCGTTTTCACACGCCGCCGCCGAGATGGTCCAGTTGCACGGCGGCATCGCGATCACCTGGGAACACGACGCCCACCTGTACTTCAAGCGCGCGCACGGGACCGCCCTCCTGTTCGGCTTCCGCGACCGCTCGTGAGTGTTTAGTCGGGTTCTAACCCGACTAAACACTCACGAGCCCCGGACGCTAGGCGAGGTGGTGCACTTCCTGCAGCCCGTAGACCGGCGTCGGCAGGCCTTCGGCGCGGGCCTTGAGCTGCAGGGCGAGGTAGAGCGAGTAGTGGCGGGACTGGTGCAGGTTCCCGCCGTGGAACCACAACCCCTCCTGCCGGGTCGGCTTCCACATGTTCCGCTGCTCGCCTTCCCACGGCCCCGGGTCCTTCGTGGTGTCGGAGCCCAGGCCCCACACCTTGCCGACCTTGTCGGCGACCTCCTGGCTGATCAGGTCCGCGGCCCAGCCGTTCATCGAGCCGTAGCCCGTGGCGTAGACGACCAGGTCCGCCTCCAGCTCGGTGCCGTCGTCGAGCTTCACGGAGTTCTCCGTCAGTTCGGTGACCTGGCCGTGCGCGAGCTTGACGTCGCCGTTCGCCACGAGGTCCGCGGCGCCGACGTCGATGTAGTAGCCCGAGCCGCGGCGCAGGTACTTCATGAACAGGCCGGAGTCGTCGTCGCCCCAATCGTGGCGGAAGCCTGCGCCTTCGAGGCGGTCGTAGAACTCCTGGTCGCGGTCCTTGATCGCGGCGTACACCGGCTGCTGGAAGGTGTGCATGATCCGGTAGGGGAGCGAGGCGAACGTCAGGTCCGCCTTCTGCGTCGTCATCCCGGCGGCCAGCGCGCGTTCCGAGTACAGGTCGCCGAGCCCGAGGTCCATCAGGGAGTCCGACTTCACGATGTGCGTGGAGCTGCGCTGGACCATGGTGACGTCGGCGCCGGCTTCCCAGAGCGCGCCGCAGATGTCGAACGCCGAGTTGTTGGACCCGATGATCACGGCCTTCTTGCCGCGGTAGGCGTCCGGGCCGGGGTGCTGCGAGCTGTGGTGCTGCTCGCCCTGGAAGCGGTCCTGGCCGGGCACTTCCGGGACGTTCGGCTTGCCGGACATGCCGGTCGCGAGCACCAGCTGCTTCGGCTTGAGGACGACTTCTTCGCCGTCGCGGTCGAGGACGACCGTCCATTCCTCGGCTTCTTCGTCGTAGGAGGCGCTCCGGCACGTCGTCGACGACCAGTAGTTCACCTCCATGACCTTCGTGTACATCTCGAGCCAGTCGGCGATCTTGTCCTTGGGCGCGAAGACCGGCCAGTTGCGCGGGAAGTCGAGGTAGGGCAGGTGGTCGTACCAGACGGGGTCGTGCAGGCAGAGCGACTTGTAACGGCCGCGCCACTGGTCGCCGGGGCGGGCGTAGCGGTCGACGACCACGTGCGGCACGCCGAGCTGGCGCAGCCGGGCGCCCAGCGCGATCCCGCCCTGGCCGCCGCCGATGACGACGACGTACGGCTGCCGCGTGGTGCCCAGTTCTTCTCGTTCGGCCTGCCGGGCTTCGGACCAGGTGACGCGGTCGCGGTGGACGCCGTGCTCGGCGCCCTTCGGCCGCGCGGTGCCGATCGGCTCTTCGTGGCCCTTCAGCTCGTGCAGCGTGGTGAGCAGCGTGAACGCGCCCTCGTCGGTGAGCCGCAGGTGCCCGCGGCCCCGGCCGGCCGCGGTTTCGAAGCCGATCCAGGCCTCGACGACGCCGTCGGTTTCGGTCGGCTCCTCGGTGGCGTGGAAGCCGCTCGCGTCGGTGGTGTCCATCGTGGCGAGGAGCAGATCCCGGACGCCGTCGCGGTTTTCGACGGTCTTGAGGTTCCAGGTGAAGGCGACCAGATCGCGCCAGAACGACGTCGTCGCGAAGAGGGTGGCGGCCCGGTCCGCGTCCCGGGCCGCGAGCGCGGCCTCGAAGTCGGCGAGCCAGCCTTCGACGCGCTGCCGGGCCCCGACGGCGGCGGCCGGTTCGAGGGTCTGGGTCATGAGCGGACCTCCCCGTCTCGGGCACCGTCTTCGTCGGCGGCGCGCTGAGGGCAGCCAACCCCGGCGGCCCGGGTCCGCGTAAGGGTTGCCCTAAGGTTGCATCAGCACGACGTCGACGTCCGGCGCGATCCGGTACGGCCGGGCGAGCAGCAGGCCGCCGACGAGCTTGCGCAGCCGCGACAGCTCGGCGCGCACGGTCACCAGGTGCGTGCGGTCGCCGTAGACGGTTTCCGACAGCTGCGCGGCCGACACCCCGGCCGGACCGGCGGTCGCGATCAGCCGCAGCAGGTCGGCCTGGCGCGGCCCGAGCGGGTGCGTCCACCGCGCCGACCCTTCGACGATCGCGCGCGGCGGCCCGAACTCGAGGGTGAGCCGCAGCCGTTCCCGGCGGCTCGGCCGCAGCAGCCACCCCCCGGGCACCGGCTCGGGTTCGCACGCCCCGATCCCGCGCACGGCGACCGGCACGCCCGGGCTGGGCGCGGCGACCCGGTCGATCCCCGAGACCCCGCTCTGGGCGGCGACCCAGCCGTGGTCGTCGACGACCAGCCCCGGCCCGCCGCCGAGCACGTGCCCGGACAGCTGCCGGAGCCCTTGCAGCCGGGCCTCGTGCCGCTGCCACAGCAGGGCTTCGACGAGCCGCACGGACGTCCCGACCAGCGCGACGGTCATCGGGTGCACGGTCTCGGCCGGCCCGCTGACGTCGACGATGCCGAGCAGCTCCCCGGTCCGCGGATCGTGCACCGGGTAGGCCGTGCAGGTCCAGGCGTGGTGCGACCGCACGAAGTGCTCGGCGGCGAACATCTGCACCGGCGCGGCCTCGGCCAGCGCGGTCCCGATCGCGTTGCTCCCGATGGCGGGCTCCGACCAGGTGGCGCCTTCGGTGAAGCCGAGCGAGTCGGCTCGGTGACGCACCCTTTTGGCGCCTTCCCGCCAGAGCACGACCCCGTCGGCGTCGGCGACGACCATGAGGTGGTGCGCGTCTTCGGCGACGGAGGTCAGCGCGCCCCGCAGCTCGGGCAGCACCTCGTTCAGCCGGCAGCCGCTCCGCCGCCGTTCGACTTCGGCGACGCCGACGGGATCGGGCGCCGGCGGCCGATCGGGATCGACCCCTTGGGCGGCGACGCGGCGCCAAGAGCGTTCTACGAGCAGGCGCGGAGCGGTTTTCGGGGGTTTCCCGGCCAGGACGGCGTCGTGGATGCCCGCGAGCAGCCGGGCGTGCCCGGCCACGTCGATGCCGGGCCGGACCGCGCAGACGCCTTCGTCCACCGCCACCTCCTGGGGCCGTGGCCTCACGGTAACCCGGCTGGTGGGGGGTGGGGCAACCTTCACGCAACCCCGGGGTGGCCGCGCGGATGCAGGACCCCGGTGCCGATGTCTTGAATGAGTCATTCAGGGCGTGGGAGGTCCTGAATGAGTCATTCAAGACCTCCCGGGGCGAGCGCGGGTGGGGATCAGCCGGTGAGGCGGGCCGCCGTCGTGGGGAGTTCGCGGTTGGCCTCGTCCAGGCCCGTCGCCACCGTCCGGCAGGCTCGGCAGCCCGCGATGTGCTCGGTGATCGCCGTCGCGCGGCGGGCGGACAGGGCTCCGCGGACCCACGCTCCCATGCGGCGGCGGGGCTCGCGGCAGATCGGCTCCTCCGCGTCCGGTACCTGGACCTGCAGGTACGCCTGCCGTAGGCCCTCGCGCGCCCGCATCGCCAGCGCCGCCACACTGTTGGGTGAAAGTCCGAGCAGGGGGGCGACCTCCGTCGGGGTGTCGCCCTCCGCTTCGGTGCGCCAGAGCACCGTCCGCCAGCGGCCCGGGAGCGTGCAGTACGCCGTCCACACCAGCTTCTGGTTCGAGCGGTGCAGGGCCCGCTCGTCGGCGCCGCCCGTCGCGGAGGCCTCGGGGACCGTCTCGCACAGCTCGACGCGGCTGCCCTGCTTTCCCCAGCGGGACACCAGGTTCCGCATCGTCACGACGAGGTACGGCCGCAGGTCGCCGACCGGGCCGCCGCCCGCGCGGACCACCGTCAGGACGCGGGTGAACGCCTCGGCGACCAGGTCGTCGCGCTCGGCGGGCTGGTTCGCCCAGCCGCCCGCGATGCCGCGCAGCGGGCCCGCGTGGCGGCGGAACAGGGTGCCGCCCGCGGCGAGGTCGCCGGCGCGGAGGGCGGCGAGCAGTTCCGCGTCCGGCGGGTCCTCGTCTGCTGTCCCCATTGGTACTCTCCGTGACCACGCTGCACCCAAAGTAAGAGGTACGGCAGTGTACGCGATAGCGCCGCGTCGATACACTTCTTGCCGATGACATCGACGGACAGACCGCGGCCGCCGGATGGGCGGGCCGTGCGGTGGGCCGGGCAGCGGGAACGCCGTCGCGGCGAGTTCGTCGAGGCGGGGCTGCGCGCCATCACGCGGTACGGGCCCGAGGTGTCCACCGAGCAGATCGCCGACGAAGCCGGCGTGGCCCGCACGCGGCTCTACCGGCACTTCGACGGCGCCGCCGATCTCCAGCACGCCATCGCGGGCCGGGTGGCCGAGCTGATCACCGCCGAATTCGCGCCGCTGTGGAGCCCCGGCGGCACGCCGATGGATCTGATCCGGACGGCGATCGGCGCGCACACCCGCTGGCTCGCCGAGCACGGCTCGCTCTACCGCTACCTGACCAAGCACGGCATGGACGCCGAGCCCGACGTCTTCGCCGACGGCAAGACCGCCATCGCCCGCCAGCTCACCGTCGTCTTGGAGCACTACCTCGGGCTCTTCGGGATGGACACCCGCGTCTGCGAGGCCGTCGCGTTCGGGCTGGTCGGCCTGGTGGAGACGAGCACCTCGCGCTGGCTGGAGAACCCCCGCGGGGTCAGCCGCGCCGAGCTGGCCGCGCTGCTGGCGCGCTGGGTCTGGGGGATCGTCGACGACACCCTGCGCGCGGGCGGTGTCGAGCTCGACCCGGACGCGCCGCTCGCCGCGGCCGACCTGACCCCGCGCTGACTGTCCACAGTGCTGATCGTCCACAGTGGAGCCCGGGTGCGGGGGCCCGCGCTTGCCCCTACGATCGCGGCAAGCACGCGGGAGCGGGGGAACGGATGGGCATCGGCGCCGGCACGTGGCTCGTCACCATCGGCGTCGTCCTGGCCTTGCTGGCCGTCGACCTCGTGCTTGCCGCGGTCCGGCCGCACCGGGTCGGGTTCGGCGAGGCCGTCGCGTGGTCGGTGGGCTACATCCTCGTCGCGGTGGCGTTCGGCGTCTGGCTGGCGCTGGCCCACGGCGGTGAGTTCGGCGCCGAGTACTTCGCCGGCTACATCGTCGAAAAGAGCCTGTCGGTCGACAACCTGTTCGTCTTCGTGATCATCATGACGACGTTCGCCGTCCCAGAAGAGCACCAGCACAAGGTGCTCACGTTCGGGATCGTGCTCGCGCTGGTGATGCGCGGGCTCTTCATCGCGCTCGGCGCGGCCCTGCTCGCGTTGTTCTCCTTCATGTTCCTGCTGTTCGGCCTGCTGCTGATCTTCACCGGCGTCCAGCTGTTCCGGCACCGCGACGCCGACCCCGACATCGAGCACAACCTCGTCGTGCGCACCGCGCGGCGCCTGCTGCCGGTGTCCGAGACCTACGACGGCGGCCGGCTGACCACCCGGGCCGGGGGACGGCGGCTCGTCACGCCGCTGGTGGTGGTCCTGGTCGCGATCGGCGGGGTCGACCTGCTGTTCGCGCTGGATTCGATCCCGGCGGTGTTCGGCGTGACCGACGAGCCCTTCATCGTCTTCGCCGCCAACGCCTTCGCGCTGCTGGGCCTGCGCGCGCTGTACTTCCTCGTGAAGGGACTGCTCGACCGGCTCGTCTACCTCTCCGCCGGGCTCGCGGTGATCCTCGCGTTCATCGGGGTGAAGCTGATCCTGCACTGGGCGCACGTCGACGTCGACGCGCGCGTCCCGGAGATCGCCACCCCGGTCAGCCTCGCGGTGATCATCGGCGTCCTCGCCGTGGTGACCGTCGCCAGCCTGGTCAAGACCCGGCGCGACCCCGGGGCGAAGGCGCACCCGGGTTCGCTGCGCGGGTCCGGCGGCTCAGACCGCGAAGACCTGTGAGTCGTCGGCGAACGCCTTGAACTCCAGCGCGTTCCCGGCCGGGTCGAGCAGGAACATCGTCCACTGCTCGCCCGGCTGCCCCTCGAACCGGAGGTAGGGCTCGATCACGAACTGCGTCCCGGCGGCGCGCAGCCGCTCGGCGAGGGCGTGGAACTCCTCGACGGCGAGGAGCAGGCCGAAGTGCGGCACCGGCACGTCGTGCCCGTCGACCGGGTTGTGGACCCGCTCCGGCCGGGACGGCGCCAGGTGCGTCACGAACTGGTGGCCGTGCAGGTTCCAGTCGACCCAGGTGGCCGCGCTGCGGCCCGGCTCGAGGCCGAGGACTTCGCCGTAGAAGCGGCGGGCGGCGGCGAGGTCGTCGACGGGCACGGCGAGGTGGAAGCGGGGGAGCGTCATGTCTGAATGTTAACATTAAGACATGAACGCTCAAGTGGCTCCCGCGCGCCGGCGCGGGCTGGCCGACGAGGTGGCCGACCGCATCCGCGACGCGATCTTCGACGGCGGGTACGCGCCGGGCAGCCAGCTGCGCGAGGTCGAGCTGGCCGGGGCGCTGGGCGTCAGCCGCGGGCCGGTGCGGGAGGCGCTGCTCAAGCTGGCGCGCGAGGGGCTCGTGCGCGGCGAGTGGCACCGGGGGACCACGGTCACCGCGCTGTCCGACGGGGACGTCGCCGAGCTGGACAGCCTGCGGGCGGCGCTCGAACAGCTCGCCGTCGCGCTGGTGGTCGAGCACGCGCCCGACCTTTCGGAGATCGACGCCGTCGTCGGCCGCATGGAACGGGCGGCCGACGCGCACGAGATGGTCCGCTGCGACCTCGCGTTCCACGACGCGGTCTACGCCGCCGCGGGCCACCGCCGCCTGCGCGAGGCGTGGGAAGCGATCCGCTCGCAGGTGCACCTGTTCCTGCTGACGCGCATCGGTCTCGAGTCCGAGGGCTACCTCGCGGGCATCCCCGCCGAGCACCGCGAACTCGCCGAGGCGCTGCGAGCGGGGGATCGGGACGCGGCGCTGGAACTGTTCGCCGTGCACCGCCGTCGCGCGTCCGAGGTGCTGCGCGGCTCAGAGCACTAGGTCGTCCGGTCCGCCGATCTCGCGCACCTCGCCCGTGGATTCCAGGCGCTCCAAGGGATCCGCGTCCGGCAGCTCGCCGAACGACAGTCCGGTCAGGTCGGCGATGCGGCGGACCGGGACCTGGTACGTGCGGTACGCGCCGTAGCTGAACTCGCCCTCGGCCTCCAGGCCCTTGATCAGTTCCTCCTGGCTCAGCAGGTACGCCGTCGCCGAGAGGGTGCCGCCGGCCTTCACCATCGCGACGACTTTCCAGAACTGACGCGGCAACTGGACACCGCGGTAGCGGTCGTCGTCCTCGGCGAGGACCGGGCCGGTGAGCACGGTGACCTTGAGGTCGTGGTTGGCCGCGTTGTTCAGCACGTAGTCCTCGAGCCCGGCCCACGTGGTCTTGTTCTGGTTGAAGTCCTTGTGCTGCGGCGAACAGTTCGTGAAGTGGAACGTGTCGTCGTTGCCGAGCTGGGCGATCGCCTCCGTCGCGCCCCACGCCGGGTCGAGGCGGCGGACGAGGTGGCCGCGGTCGAGCGGGTTGGCCCGGTAGATCTCCTCGCCGACCTGTTCGCTCTCCTCGACCCGCGGGTCCAGCGACCAGTGGTCGGCCTCGCGGCGCAACGCCCGGCTGGCGCGCCCGTCGATGTTGACCGCGGTGAACAGCGCGAGCCGCCGCTCCTTGTGCAGGACGACGCTGAAGTGGTGGTACGGCAGGACGTACCGCGGCTCGGCGGTGGCCTGCCGGTTGATCGCGGCCAGCGGCACGAGGGCCTCGGGCAGCGCCGGCAGCGGCACCTCGGGCCCGAGGAAAGCCGGGTCGTAGCCCTCCCGGTTCGAGTAGTCCGGGTCGATCCGGCCGGTCTCCGGTGCGGCGGCCGCCGGTTCGGCGCGCAGCCGGATGTCGACCGGCATCGTCAGGGTGAGCACCCGCGGCCCGCCGTCGCCGGCCGCCGGTGCCGTGCGCTCGGCGCGGGTGGACAGCCGGTCGACGAGGGCCTGCTCGCCGGCGGTGAACTGCTTGCCGCGCAGGAAGGCCAGCAGCTTGCTGACCCGGATGCCTTCGTTGATGAAGCGGCCGAGCTCGGCGTGGTCGCCGGTGGGGACGCTCGCGTGGTGCAGCGCCACGACCTCCCACTGGTCGTTGAACACCGGCGAGCCCGACGACCCGGGTTCGGTGTCGGTCTCGTAGTGCAGGAACTGCTCCAGCACATCGACCACGCGGTTCTCCCGCAGCGCGACCTTCTTCTTCTCGCCCTTCGGGTGCTGGACGATGGTGACGAAGTCGCCGACGATCGCCTTGCCCTCGGTGCCGATCAGCCGGTTGAACCCGAAGCCGCTCAGTTCTTCGGCCGAGGCGTGCACGGCCACGAGCGCGAAGTCGAGGTCCTCGTCGGCGGCGAAGAACCGGCCGGGGTCCAGCCGGAACGCGTGCACCGGCCGGGGCAGGCCGTCGGCGCCGTCCTGGTAGTCGAATTCGATCACGCTGAACCCGGCCGTCGCCGCGTCGGGCAGCACGTGGTGGTTGGTGAGCAGCAGTTCCGGCGACACCAGCGACCCGGTCCCGTAGCCGGTGAGCCGGCCGTGCTCGTCGCGGATGTTCACCCGGCCCACGGCCGACGCGGCCCGGACGCCGCCTTCGAGGTAGCCGACGCCGAGGGTGTCGTCGGTCAGGATGATCCGTTCGAGGATCGCGCCCGCGGCCGCCATCGCCGCGGGGTCCCCGGCCGCGATCGCCGCCGGGCTGACCGGGCGCACGTCGGGGTGGTAGCGGGCGAGCCGGTCGATCCGGGTGGCCACGCGGCCGGGCTCGTCGGCCTTGGCGATCCCGCCGGGGGTGCGGAGCAGTGAGATCTTGGCCCGGCGTTCGGCGGCGCGCCGCCCGGCCCGCGCGGCGGCGGCCTCCTGCTGCTCGGACGGCCGTTCGGTCTTGACGTCCACGGTGCCTCCCGGACGAAACGCGATCACCGCGTTAGTCGCATTCGCCCGGAATGCGTTACCCGAATTCCATCGATTCATTCTTTCTCCATTTCGGGAAATGGAGAAAATAACCACCCGCGAAAGGATCGGCGGCGGCGTGCGAGCATGCAGCATGTCTTCGATCATGCGGGCGTTCGTGCTCACCGGGCCCCGGGAGTACTCCGTGCGGGAGGTGCCCTCGCCGGTGGCGGTGCCGGGTGAGGTCGTCGTCGACGTCGAACGGGCCGGCGTCTGCGGCACCGACGTCGAGTTCTTCACCGGCGAAATGCCGTACCTGCACGACGGCCACGCCGCCTACCCGATGCGGCTCGGGCACGAATGGGCGGGCACGGTCTCGGCGGTCGGGGACGGCGTCGACCCCGCCTGGCTCGGCCGCCGGG